>NZ_JBFUFB010000025.1:0-45851 GCF_056403655.1 Mesorhizobium sp. P2_F8 | reverse complement strand
ATCTGGATGCCGTTGCCGCCATGCATGTCGCGGGCCTGGCGGGCGATGTCGAGCGCCTTGCCGCAATTGTTGCGCTTGACGATCGAGATCATCTCCGGCGCCATCTTGCCCTCGTCCATCAGCCGCCCGACGCGCAGAGAACCCTGCAGGCCGAGCGCAATCTCCGTCTGCATGTCTGCCAGCTTCTTCTGGAACAGTTGCGTGCCGGCCAGCGGCTTGCCGAACTGCTTGCGGTCGAGGCCGTATTGCCGCGCCCGGCGCCAGCAATCCTCGGCCGCGCCCATCGCGCCCCAGGAAATGCCGTAGCGGGCGCGGTTGAGGCAGCCGAACGGGCCGCCGAGGCCTTTGGCATTGGGCAGCAGTGCATCTTCGCCGACCTCGACGCCTTCCATCACAACCTCGCCGGTGATCGAGGCGCGCAGCGACAGCTTGCCGCCGATCTTCGGCGCCGACAGCCCCTTCATGCCCTTTTCGAGCACGAAACCGCGGATCTCGTCCTTGCCGTTCTCACCCTTGAGCTTGGCCCAGACGACGAAGACATTGGCGATCGGCGCGTTGGAGATCCACATTTTCGAGCCGGAGATCTTGTAGCCATTCGCCGTTTTTTCGGCTCGGGTCTTCATGCCGCCCGGATCGGAACCGGCATCCGGCTCGGTCAAGCCGAAGCAGCCGATCCATTCGCCCGAGGCCAGCTTCGGCAGGTATTTCTTGCGCTGCGCCTCGGAGCCGTAGGCATGGATCGGATACATGACCAGCGACGACTGCACCGACATCATCGAGCGATAGCCGGAATCGACGCGCTCAACCTCGCGCGCCACCAGACCGTATGTCACGTAGTTAGCGCCGAGCCCGCCATATTCCTCGGGGATGGTGATGCCGAGCAGGCCGGCCTCGCCCATCTCGCGAAAGATGCCGGCGTCGGTCTTTTCCTCGAGATAGGCTTCCTCGATTTTCGGCGCCAGTCTGTCGGCGGCAAAGGCAGCGGCGCCGTCGCGCACCATGCGCTCGTCTTCTGAAAGCTGGTTCTCGATCAGGAAAGGATCTTCCCAGACGAACGAAGCTGGCTCTTTCATACGCTGACCTCCACACCCCATTCGACAGCCGCCATGGCTAAGCCTGCAACTGCGCTTCATTCGCGCTTGTTCCAGGAAACCGTGAACAATCTCAAGCCTAGCCATGAAGGGTTTCGTCGGCGGCTCACGTCACTTTGGAATCGCCGGGACGTTATCCAATTCCTGATGCCGCCGGGAACGGCAGTGATTGCGCCGCGCGCCAATGGGGCAGTCGCGGCCTAGCGGCCTTGGCCTGAATCGTCCTCGGCCGCACGAAGAGTATTCGGGGTGGTGGGCGGCGCCCGAAAGCGCGCCGCCTATTTTTGTCCTAGCTAAAGCGCGCCTACTACAGCAGTAATCACCAACCTGCCGCAGGGCAGTCTTTGAGATTGTCCTTGGTGACCGGCATCAGGTCATAGGTGACGTATTGACCCTTCTTGGCCTGATCCGGATGCTGAACGGCTTCGTAGAGCGCCTTGAACGTGAGTTCGCCGATTAGCTTGGGCTTTGTGCAGACCGACCCGTCCAGCTCGCCAGCGGCAATCGCGTTGTTCCCGTCGGTCGAGCCGCCACCGGTGGCGATCAGGATGGCCTTGGAGCCTGCCGCATCGACTGCGCGGGCACAGCCTACTGCCATGGGATCGGCATGACTGAAGATCAGGTCAATGTCGGGGTTTGCGGTCAGCATGTTCTGGCAGACCGCTTCGCCCTTCTCCGGCGTCCAGTCAGTTGGCTGCGAAGCCACAACCTTGAATTTGATCCCAGCTTCCTTCAGCGCAGCCTCGAAGCCGTCCTGACGCTGCTTGACCACAGCGTAGCCAGGCGCCCCTTCGACCACCGCGATCTTCACTTCCCGATCCTTGGGCAACATCTTGGCCGCCATCTCGCCGGCGACGTGGCCTGCGATGACGTCATTGGTGGTGACCAAGGAGGTCAGGTTCGGATACACATAGTCTACTGGATGCGTAGCCGGATCACCGACCGGCACGGCGGCGGCAGCGATCGCGATGCCCTTTTCGGAAATCTTGTCCACCAGGGTCTGGGCCGTCACCGAGTCGTTCGGCATGAAGCCGATCGCGTTCACGCCTTGAGTCACCATGTCGTCGAATTGGTTGGCCTGCGTTTCGACACTGGACTTCGGGTCCATGACCACCACCTTCACGCCTGCCGCGTCTGCGGCTTCCTTGAAGCCATCGACAAGAGCCACGTCGTAGGGATAGGCCATGTTGTTGGGGTTGATCCCGAAGACCAGGTCTTTTGCCGAGCCACCGCCTGCTGTGAAAGCCAACGTGGAAACCACACCGGCTGCAAGCCACATTCTTTTTTCCATTTCTAGTCCTCCCTTTTGATTCTTAGTTGTTGCGCAGATCGTGTCGCGGCAGTTCGATTTCGTCCCAAGGTCGCAGCATTGCTCCCTGAGCGACTTTGTCTGAAATGAATGCAAGTCGCCGGCAGCTCTGACACTTGTAAGCTTGCCTTTGCGACAAGGGCGGCTTGGTCCGCGGCCATGTCTTTGTGTGAGTGCCTCCCGTCGCCCCCCTCGCACAGCTGAGAACCAATCGTCTGGGATCAGAATATCAAGTCGTCGACGGTCTCCTAGCCCATTGTGTGGCAAGGACTTTTTCGTAAACTGGCGGAAATCCGTCTGGGCGTAACGATCACGAGACAGAATCGAAAAACAGAAAGCTGGTCGCACGGTCACCTGTCCGATCCACATTTCAGCTTACCGCCGACTACAAAAGCAACTACATGTCTGGCTCGAAAAAGTGGAAGCACGAGAAGGGAACCAACCAGAATGGATGAAATGCTCACCAATCGAGCCTTTCTCCAGGTCGTCGAGAGTGGCAGCTTTTCTGCCGCCTCGTTGGAGCTTGGTGTCTCGGTGGCCACGGTTGCGCGTCAGATCAACAGCCTGGAGGCCAGACTGGGCGTCCACCTCCTTCACCGAACAACTCGAACGCTGTCGCTGACCGAGGCCGGAAGGCTATATTGTGATCGGATCCGCGAACTGCTGCGGCAACTTGACTCCGTCAAGCGCGAGATTTCGTCCTATCAGAAGGACGTGAAGGGGCTCTTGCGGGTTCATCTGAGACACTCGGTCGGAAACCAGGTGATTGTCCCCTCTCTGCCCACCTTTTTGAAACAGCATCCGAACATAAAATTGGAAGTTACCCTGACTGATGTGCGCGAAGATCTCGTGGCACAGGGCATTGATGTCGCCGTCTGGCTTGGATCACTCGAGGATTCGGGTCTGATCGCCAGGCGTCTAGGCTCAGGCCGCAGGATGGTGTGTTGCAGTCCCGCCTATGCAGCTGAGCACGGTCTCCCGGAAACGCCACAAGACCTTCAGCATCACAATTGCATCGTCTACAAAGCCAAGAGCTATGACAGCTCATGGCGGTTCGTCAGAGACGGGCAGACCCGGGCAGTGCCGGTCTCGGGAAATTTGGAATCCGACAGTTCCGCCGTCCTGATAACCAGTGCGATAAATGGGCTTGGGCTCGTCGTTCTGCAAGAATCCATGGTGCGCTCGTCCATCATCGCAGGTGAACTGATCAACGTTTTTCCTGACTATCAGGTCAGTTCGACGGACGCTGACACGGCGCTGTTCGCCGTCTATCCTGGCAGCAAGCAAACCTCGCCAAAGGCCCGGGCCTTCATTGACTTTTTGGTCCGCCTTTTCAAGGAATTCTGATAGGCCTGACGGACGCAACATGACTTAAGGCCGGCCGTCTCTTGCCGTTTGTTCGACGCAGGCTTCCGTTAACGGAAACCGGACCCGCGAAGATCGCGAGCCCGGCGAAGCCAAGGATGGAAGGTCCGGGCGGTCAGCCGGTCCTTGACTTCTTGCTTCCACCCCCCACCGTATAGATTGCTGCGGCAGCCACCACGACGATGCCTTCAATCAGGCCCTGATAGTTGGCTCCGAGGTTCAGCATGTTGAAGCCGTTGGTTAGCGAGAACAACAGAAGCGCGCCCGCCACGGTCTTGACCACACTCCCCGCCCCGCCGAACAGCGACGTCCCGCCAAGAATGGCGGAAGCGATAACCGTGAGTTCCATTCCTTCCAAGGCAGTGGGGGCCATCGATCGTAGTCGAGCCCCGAACAGGATGCCCGCAAAGCCTGCGGTCGCGCTGCAGAGGACGAACGCTCCGAGGCGGTAGGCGAAGACATTCACGCCAGACAAGCGCGCGGCTTCGGGATTGCCGCCCACGGCGTAGATGCGCCGACCGACGGTCGTGAAGCCGAGCACGAACCAGACAATTGTGACGAAGACGGCTGTGATGATTACCGGGGCCCTAAGAACGAGGGACATTCCGTTCGCCCAACTGATCCCGGCAAGCGCCAGCCCACCCATGAGCAGACCGATATGCAGTGGCAAAACGCGCCGACAGCGCATGAAATGCAGGACAGCGACCACCAGCATTGCGATGCCCCCAAGAAGCAGAAGCCAACCCACATCGAAGGTTCTCCCCTCGAAAGCTTTCAGTTGCATAACGGTGTCGAGATCGTTCACCTGCAGAGACCGCCCGCCGGTATAGATCAGCACCAGTCCTCGGATCGCCGTGAGCGTGCCCAGGGTCACGATGAATGCGTTGATCCCTAGCGCCATCACGATGGTTCCATTTAGAAGGCCGCAAAGGATCGCGACGCCCATTGCCAACCCGATCGAAGGCACCAACCCCATAGTTTCAACCGTGCCAACCATAACCGCGCCCGACAGCGCGGCCACGGAGGCGACAGAAAGGTCGAAGTTGCCCGTCACCAGGATGACCGTCATCGCCGCAGCCATCATGGCAGTCAGCGAGGTTTGGTAAAGAACGTTGCTCAGGTTCTGTACGCTCAGGTAGTTCGCCTTGCCCAGATAGGCGGTCATGAGCGCGAGTGAGACCACCAGCAGCAGCAACGCATAGTAGACACCCATTTCCCTGAGACCGAAGGATCGACGCCAGTCGACCCTCGCGACGCGTTGGCCGAATGACCCTGGCTGCCGGATTTCCGCCGCCGGGGACGTTTCGGTCATGTGATCTGTATTGGCCATATCTTCTTCATGCTCCGATTGTCCGCTCTCACGGCGCTATCTGTCGCTGGGTTCAGCGCGGTGCTTGCCCCCGGCAAGCATCACAAGTTCGTGCTCGTTGGTCTCATGCGCGGCTTTCGCAGACACCTGATGACCGTCGCGCAAAACGATGATCCTGTCGCAGGCCGCCATCAACTCTTCAAACTCTGAGGAGACGATAATGACCGACTTCCCTTCCTCTGCCAGCTGGCGCACCAGTAGGAGGATTTCTGTCTTTGCGCCGATGTCGATACCGGCCGTGGGTTCGTCCAGCAGAAAGACTTTTACGTCGCTGAAGAGCCATTTGGCGATGGTCACCTTTTGCGCATTACCGCCGCTGAGTTCGGTGACCACCGACTGGGCATCAGGAGCCTTGATCGCGAGGCGCCTGATGCTGGTCTCGCCGATCTCGACTTCCTTGTTTCGGTCAAGCAGGAAGCGGAACTTGCTGACCCTTTCCAGCGCCGGCAGGGTTGTGTTGCGCCAAATCTCGAAATCCGGAACGAGCCCCTGTTTGAATCGGTCTTCCGGCACAAGGGCCAGGCCGGCCTTCACTGCCGCTCCGGTCGATCTCTTCAGGATTTCGCCTTCAAGACGGACTTCGCCTTTGGCATGTGGGTCCGCCCCGAATATGGCGTGAAGCAGCTCGCTTCGCCCCGACCCCAATAAACCAGCAACACCAAGAACTTCGCCACGACGCAGTTCGAGCGAAATTGGTGCAAGGCGACCCGGAGACGACAGCCTGTTCACCTCCAATATGGGCTTGCCGTGGTTTGAAGCCGCAAATTTTCGGGATCGTTCGAGCGTTGCCTTTTCAAGGGCAACAACCTGTTTGCCGACGATCGCCTCGGCGATCTGCCCTTCGTTCAACCCCTTTGTTTCTGCCCGCATGACCGCCTGCCCATCACGCAGGACAGTAACTTCGTCAGTCAAGGCAAGGATCTCATCCAGGAAGTGTGAAACAAACAGAATCGCCTTGTTTTCCGCCTTGGACAGTTTGCGGACCGTTGCATAGACAATTTCCCGTTCTTCGATCGCGAGCGAGGCAGTGGGTTCGTCCATTACGATCAAGTCAGCGCCCGTGGCCAGTGCCTGAAAGATGGCCACCATCTGCCGAGCGCCGATCGACAGATCGCTGACCAACATGTCGGGTTCCAGATGATATCCGACCCGCTCGCACAACTCGCCAAAACGACGGTACATGGATCGATCGACCCGCCACAGTCCGGTGGATCCCATGAAGACGTTCTCGATAACAGAAAGCGTTGGAACCAGTGGGATGTGCTGGTGGATTGTCGCCACGCCCATTTCGTTGGCCTGTTTCGGGCTGGTCCAATGGACCTCGGCTCCTTTCCAAATGATCTTGCCATCGGTGGCAGAGAAGGCGCCGGACAGAATCTTGATCAACGTCGATTTGCCCGCGCCGTTGGCTCCGATCAAGCCGTGGACACGGCCTCTTCGGATATCCAGGTCCACACCGCGCAGCGCCACGATTTGAGTGCCGAACGTCTTCCTGAGATTTCTCAGCTGCATCAACGGCACGGCGTCATCCATGACCCAGTCCTGCTCCCGCTATTGCACACCAACCTCGCGCTTTGAACTGCGGGTGGGTGTCATTTATGTTTCCCGCCAGACCCACATGGCTGCACCCTGTCTTCCCAGGAAAGACAGCTCGCGAGTTGAAGACGATGCTTGCTTCGCGGGCTGCTGGATCGACCATGTTGATTTTCAGAGGGTAGCCTTCGACGCGCCTTGCCCAAAAACTGCTGCAAGATCAAAGCACCTCGCTGCGACGAAATGGGCGCCGCTGGCTCTGACCGCTTAACCGTGTTGCGAGCCGAAGATCAACGCGCCTCCCGTCGCGTCTATCAGAACAGTCAGCCTTGGCCCTTCGGCTACCGGCTTCCTCCGTTGTCCAGCACGCGTAAGAGTCTCAGCTACGGCTGGCTTTCAAAAAATGAACTCTAACGTGACTGGGGCTGTGCAAATACGATTCAGCCAGCGAAACATCTTGTCGTCCTTTGCAAAGGTGGGCGCCCGAACGGGAGCCGCCTTTGCCGCAGAAATAAGAGAACGTCACCCTGCTGCGCTGCCTGCGCGGCGAGATGGATCAGCGATGTGCGAGAGCCTTCGATTGCCCAGCGTTCTGTGAGACCAGCTGCGAAGGCCCGATGAAGATTGGCGCCGACGCAATCGCGTATCCGCAGGCGCAATATGTCGAACAGGTCGAGCAACTGCGGCCAACTCGGACTGTCAGTCGATGCAAAACCACACGTGCCCAGTCTCACCTCGATGCGCCGATGACCCCTTCGCCTCCAGTTCTGGATGTTCGGATCAACAAACCGGGTCCTAAGTCTTTAGCGTCTCAAGATCGCGATAGAGCTCCAGCGCTTCGGGATTGGCGAGCGCTTCCTTGTTCTTGATGGCGCGGCCATGCACGACGTCGCGCACCGCAAGCTCGGTGATCTTGCCCGATTTGGTGCGCGGGATGTCTGAGACGGCAACGATTTTTGCCGGCACGTGGCGCGGGCTGGCGCCGGTGCGGATTTTCGCCCGGATGCGCTTTTCCAGATCCTCGTCCAGTGTGGAGCCTGCGGCCAGCCGCACGAACAGCACGACGCGCACGTCATTGTCGAAATCCTGGCCGATGCACAGCGCTTCGAGGATTTCCGGCATCTGCTCAACCTGGTTGTAGATCTCCGCCGTGCCAATGCGCACGCCGCCCGGATTGAGCGTCGCATCGGAGCGGCCGTGGATGACCATGCCGCCATGCGCCGTCCATTCGGCGAAGTCGCCATGGCACCAGACATTGTCGAAGCGCTCGAAATAGGCTGCCTGGTATTTCTTGCCTTCAGGGTCGTTCCAGAAGCCGATCGGCATCGACGGAAACGCTTTTGTGCAGACCAGTTCGCCCTTTTCCTGGCGGACCGGCTTGCCGTCATCATCCCAGACATCGACGGCAAGGCCGAGGCCAGGCCCCTGGATCTCGCCGGTCCAGACAGCTTGCGTCGGCACGCCGAGCACGAAGCAGGAGACGATGTCGGTGCCGCCGGAGACCGAGGCCAGATGGACGTCGCTCTTGATGCCGTCATAGACAAAGCGAAAATCCTCCGGCGACAGCGGCGAGCCGGTCGACGAGATGCTGCGTACGCTCGACAGATCGTGCGTCCGGATCGGCTTGAGACCGGCCTTGCGCACGGAATCGATGAACTTGGCCGAGGTGCCGAAAAAGGTCATCCTCTCGGCATCGGCAAAGCTGAACAGGACATTGCCGTCGGGGTAGAAGGGCGAGCCGTCATAGAGCAGCAGCGTCGCGCCCGAGGCCAGCCCAGACACCAGCCAGTTCCACATCATCCAGCCGCAGGTGGTGAAGTAGAAGAAGCGGTCGCCGTCGATCAGCCCGGCATGCAGCCGGTGTTCCTTGACATGCTGGATCAGCGTGCCGCCGGCCGAGTGGACGATGCATTTGGGAATGCCGGTCGTTCCCGACGAAAACAGGATGTAGAGCGGATGCGCAAACGGCAGGCGCTCGAACGTGACCGACTTTGCGGCGAACGGAGACAATGCCTCTTCCAGCGCCTCGGCCTTGTCGATGACAGCAGCGACATCCCTTGAGGAGCCGAGGTAATCGACGACCAGAACCTTGCGGACGGTTTCGAGCTTCGTGGCAACGGCAGCAATCTTGTCGGCGACTTCGATCGCCTTGCCATTGTACCAGTAGCCGTCCGGCGCGATGAAGACGACGGGTTCGATCTGGCCGAAACGGTCGAGCACGCCCTGTTCGCCGAAATCCGGAGAGCAGGACGACCAGACCGCGCCGATCGAGGCGGCGGCCAGCATGGCGGCAACCGTCTCCGGCATGTTGGGCATCATCGCGGCGATGCGGTCGCCCTTTTTCACCTTGAGCGCCAGGAAAAGCTGCTGGAAGCGCGAGGTCAGTTGGTGCAGTTCGTTCCACGACAGCCGCCGCTCGATCTTGTCCTCGCCGCGAAACACGATCGCGTCACCAGAACCGGTCTTTTTCAGCAGGTTCTCGGCGAAATTCAGCATCGCCTCGGGGAAGAACGATGCGCCCGGCATCTTGTCACCATCGACCAAGACGCGCTCGCCCTTGTCGCCCACGATGCCGCAGAAATCCCAGACCAGGCTCCAGAAGCCCTCGCGGTCCTCGACCGACCAGCGGTGAATTTCGACATAGGAGGAAAACGTCCGCCCGGCGCGTACTGAGGCGAGATTTGTGAACGTCGTCAGCAACGCTAACGCGATACGCTCTCGAGAAGGTTGCCAAAGCGACTCCGACGGTCTCATACAACGATCTCCCCGGCCTACCGCGCCAATATCTCGTGTGACCACGCCAAGACCGCAGGGGTATGGCGCAATCCCGAACAGTACGAGCTACGGCTGGCAGCAGGGCGACCCATTAGACACCCGACATGCATTTCAGCGCGGACGTAATGGCCGGGCAGTTTCCGGATCCGGAAGCCGCTCTGCGACCGACGATGAGGGAAATCGTGATCGCACGGTGACGCCTGCCCGCATTCCAGACGGCACAGCCTTGATCCGTGCGACTGGCCCGGAAGCTGGTGGCGAACAGTTCTCCCATCTCGGCCTCTTGCCTTCCTCCACGGGGACACGGTAGCCATCACTGACGCTGAGCCCTTCGGCGTRCCAGAAGAAACCGCTAGATCGTTGCGATTTCGACGACGAACCGATATTTTACATCGCCTCGCAGAATGCGCTCGTAGCAATGTTCAATCTGGCCCGCAGCAGCCAGCTCAATATCGGAGACAATTTCGTGCGCGGCGCAGAAGTCCAGCATCTCCTGGGTCTCGGCAATTCCTCCAATCACGGAACCCGCGATTGACCGCCGCTTCAACACAAGCAGGCTGACATCCGGTGCCGGGTGGCGATGCGCGGGCGCACCAACGACTGTCATTGTTGCGTCACGCTTGAGAAGTTCGACGTAGTCGTCCAATGCATGACTTGCCGAGACCGTGTTGAGGATGAAGTCAAAGCTCAACCGATGTGCCGCCATTTCATCCACGTTACGCGAGACCACTACCTCGTCAGCACCAAGTTTGAGGGCATCGGCGCGCTTGCCTTCGGAAGTGGTGAAGGCAATGGTATGTGCTCCCATGGCATGAGCAAGCTTGATTCCCATGTGACCGAGCCCGCCCACTCCGACGATCCCCACCTTCATCCCCGGCCCAACTTTCCAGTGACGTAACGGCGAATAGGTAGTGATTCCCGCGCAAAGCAATGGCGCAACGGCGGCCAACTGGTGTGCAGGGTGGGTGATGCGCAGCACGAACTTTTCGCTCACAACGATCTGGCTGGCATACCCCCCCAGCGTATGACCTGGTTCGTCCTTGGTCGGGAAATTGTAGGTGCCGGTGAACATCTCTTCGCAGTATTGCTCAAGTGCCTCTGTACAGGCCGGGCACTTTTGGCAGCTGTCGACCATGCAACCGACTCCTACAGTATCGCCCGGCTTGAATCGCGTTACCGCAGAGCCGACGGCTCTGACTTGACCGACTATTTCGTGACCCGGCACGCATGGGTACAGCGTTCCAGCCCATTCGCCGCGTGCCTGATGAATGTCGGAATGGCAGATTCCGCAATATTCAATATCGATCTGGACGTCGTGCGGGCCTGGGTCGCGCCGTTTGATCATCAAAGGCGCGATGGGCTGATCGGCAGCTAGGGTGCCATAGGCTTTTACCGGAAACATCTTGCACCTACCTTTTGACTGCAGTGTCCTGATCGGCACGCAGCCGAGCGAAATCCTATGAAGCCTGCAATGGCTTGGGAAGCGAACCGCTGGTCAAAGACCTTCACGCATTCCGGTAAGGTCAGGGTTGCGCGATAATCCTGACGGGCAAGGGATCGTGCGGTTTGTCAAACGCGCACGCGGCGCTCGGCGATGGTCTTGGCTACGGTATAGCTTTGATGCATTTCCGGCCCGCCTTCGCGACCGATGCCGCTCTCGCGGTAGCCACCGAAGGGCGCGTCCGCTCCCGGACTGGTAAAGACGTTCAGCGCCACCGAACCGACACGCAACTCGCGCGTCAGGTGATCGGCAGTTTCCATGGCATTGGTGAAGACAAAGGCGGCCAGGCCCATCTCCAGGCTGTTGCCAATCTCCAGCGCCTGATCCATCGAGTCCACTGCCATGCAGGGGGCGATGGGCCCGAAGGTCTCCTCATACATAATCCTGGCCTCAAGCGGCACGTCGGCCAGCACGGTCGGCGCGAAAAACCAGCCTTGGTTGCCAAGACGGGCGCCTCCTGCTGCCACGCGCGCGCCACGCGCCACGGCGTCTTCGACAAAGCCCTCCATCGCGGCAAGACGCCGGCGGTTGGCCAGCGGGCCCATCTCAACTCCCTCTATAAAGCCGTCACCGACCTTCAGTTTGTCCGCCTCTTCGGCCAGGGCCGCTACGAAATCCCCATAAATACGCCGGTGAACAAGGAACCGCGACGCGGCCGAACAGAACTGGCCCGCCATACGAAACTTCCAGTGCGCCGCCAGCCGCGCCACTGCGACCGGATCCACGTCCTGATCGATCAGAACGGGGGCATGCCCGCCCAGCTCCATCAACAGGGGCTTCATCGTTTCCGCCGCCAGCCGAGCCAGGTGTTTGCCCACATGAATCGAGCCGGTCAGGGTAACCAGCCTTGTGATGGGCGACAGGACTAATATCCGCGAAACTTCATCCGAGTCGCCGAAGACTACGTTCAGAACGCCCTTGGGCAGGCCCGCATCCAGGAAACATTGGGCAAACAGGCAGGCTGTGGCGGGTGTCTCCTGGGACGGTTTCACTATTATTGAACAACCCGTCGCCAAGGAGGCGCTGATCTTGCGGGACGGTGCGCTCATAGGCACGTTCCACGGTGTGAAAGCGGCGACTGGACCGATCGGCTCACGGACAACAAATTGCTGGATGGGCGGATCGGTGGGCACGATGCGCCCATACAAGCGAACAATCTCTTCGGCGTCCCAATCCAGAAAAGTTGCCGATCGTTCGATTTCTGCGAGCGCCTCTGCCACCGTTTTCCCCTGTTCCATGGTGAAGATCGGCGCGATCTCGGCGGCGCGGGCACGCACCAGCGCGGCCGTGCGGCGTAGAAGCGCGGCGCGGGCTGTGGGCGGCGTCTTTCGCCAGGTCTCAAAGCCGCGAGCCGAGGCGGCCAAAGCCTTGTTCAGATCTTCGGCGGTCGCTTTGGGGACGGTCCCCAAGATCGACTCATCGCTGGGGTTCTCGACCTCGCAGAGGGGCGCACGGTCATAGATCCATTCCCCGTCAATCAAGAGGCCAATCCTTGGGTAGGTAACGGTGCGATCAGCAGTCATCTTGCGCTCCATGCGTCTTTCACTTTCACGTTGTCTTGGGCTGCCTCATTACGTCGGCTCCGGCCTTGATGCGGTAGAACGTGGCCGCCGTCCCATACATCAGCGCGTGCGCCTCGTCCGAGCTTGCCTCGGCGACCAGGCGCTTGAACGCGTTCCAGCCCACCCGATAGCTGTAGCTGCCCTTGTCGACCGGGAAATTGCTTTCGAACATCGCGCGATCCGACCCGAACGCTTCGATGCAGCTATGGACCCAAGGTCGCCATGCCTCGGCCAGGTCCTCCGAAGAAGGCGCCTTTTCGCGGGTTTCGAAACCGAACCCCGAAAGTGCCATCCCCAGCCCTCCGATCTTGACCATCACGTTCGGACAGGTTGCCAGTTCGGTGAGGGACTGTCGCCATTGGCGGAACACCTCGTCACGCCGCGCTGCATAGGCACCACTTCCCATGATACCGCCGCAATGGTCCAAGGCGATGGGCACGTCGGGAAAGCGCCGCGCCAGTGCAGTCAAGCGGGGGATCTGGTGAAAGTGCAGCCAGGCGTCAAAGCTCAGTCCCAATTGCGCCAGCTCGGCAAAACCGTCGCGGAAGGAGGGGCTTTCGGTCATGTTCTCGAAGGTCGGATAGGCTGGGTTCAGAAGCCGTTCATCCGGGTCCCATGCCAAGATGTGGCGCACGCCACGAAAATGGCCCTCTCCCGCCTCGATATGCGCTTCTAGCAGCGGGCGCACCGCTGCGGCTTGCATCAGGTCAGCGTGGCCTACAATGGCCGCGCAGAGACGCGGGCCGCCATCGAAGGCCGTCTGCCGTGCCACTCCTAAGGCGAATTCCGTCTCGCCCACCGGACGCAAGAGCTCCGGCCCGGTTGGACGATAGGAGGCTCGTGCCTGTACAAAGACAGTCGCCAGGACACGATGCCCCGATCCCAGATCGGCCGCAAATTCGGGGAAGAGGTATCGGTTGCCCGGGCGGTCGAAAAGATGGTGATGTGCGTCGATGATCGCACGATTGGGATCGACCACCACCTCGTCATGGGTTGCAAGCCAGTCCTCTCGGACGGGAAGCTGGGCTAACCTGTCTGTCATTGCCCATCCGGGGCATGGCCCTGCACCAGTTCTTTCGCGAAGCTATCGGGGAGGCCGATTTCGAAGGTGTTCAGGGTGAGGGCAACAAGGCAATAATAGCCAAGGACCGCCACCAATTCGACCATCCCCGTCTTGCCCAGGGTGGCTATTCCTTGCCGATAGAGGTCCGCATCGATCTTTCCTTGTGAAAGGAGTGTTGTCCCGACCTTAAACACCGTCTCCTCGCGCAAATTTCGCAAGTAAGGATCGGGCCGTCCCGCTGCGATGTCGGCAATCGTGGCCGGGTCCAATCCTGCCTCCAGCGCCAGCTTCTTGTGCGCGGTCCATTCGTGATGTGATGTCCAATGCCGACCGCAGATGATGATGGCCAATTCGCGCAGCACTGGCTCCAGCGTAGTGTCGAATCGTAACAACTCCCCCAGTTGCTGTCCGCGCCGCGCAAGTTCGGCATTGCGTAGCCACGCGATCATGGGCGCGGGCACCTTGCCGCGCTTGCCCGAAACCAMTTCGGCAACCACTTCGGCCTGTTCCGGCGTCAGGTCCCGCGGGTCGGGCATGGAAAGGCGCGCCATGGTTGATCCCTCGTTCTATGCCAAGCCCAGGATCTTTCGCGCCTCGGCTGGCTGGGCAACCTCGGCGCCTATCTCGCGCACGATGCGGGCCGCCCGGGCCACCATGGGTGCATTGCCCTCAGCCAAAGTCCCCCTGGACATGTAGAGATTGTCCTCCAGCCCTACGCGGACGTGGCCGCCGCTCACCACCGCCATGGCGATGGTCGCGAAATGCCGGGCGCCGACGCCAAAGGCGCTCCAATTTGCGTTGGCTGGCAGCATGGCCTTCATTGCAAGCATAGCTTCAGGTGTCGCTGGCGCCCCCCAGGGAACGCCGAGACACAGCTGGAAATAGGGTGGATCGGCAAACGACCCTTTCGAGTAGAGGTTCTTCGCCAAGGCGATGTGCCCCAGATCGAACACTTCGAGTTCAGGCTTCACGCCAGCGGCGCGCACGGCTTCGGCAATGCGGGTGATGTGGTCTGGCGTGTTGACGAAGGCGTGGTTGCCGAAATTCATGGTCGCCACGTCCAGGCTGCAAATTTCTGGGTTCAATTCGAGGACATGGCTTATGCGGTCCTCCGGCAGCGCCATACCCGGCGCAGCGTTCCGGTTTGGATCGGCTTCGTCCGGCGAAAATCGCGCGCCGATACCGGTGGTCAGATTCAGGATGACCGAGGTGTCCGCCGCGCGAATACGTTCGACGACCTCGCGGTAAAGGGCGATATCGCTGCTGGGTGCTCCGGTTTCGGGATTGCGTACATGGATATGGACCACGGCAGCCCCTGCGTCATGGGCGGCGAGCGCTTCAGCGGCGATCTGCTTTGGCGTTACGGGAACAAAGCGGCTTGAACCCGTCGTGTCTCCGGAGCCGGTGACGGCACAGCTGATGATGACGGGGCGGGTCATTATGTGATCCTGCGCAAGAGGAAGTTCAGCCTGATCGGGCGGCGGTCATGCCGCCGTCGACGACAAGTTGCGTGGCTGTGATGTAGTTTGCCTCGTCACTGGCCAGAAATACGACGGCATTGGCCACATCCCAGGCATCGCCCATCCGGCCCATCGGCACCGCAGCATGACGATTGGCGATCAGCTTCGCCGCGTCATCCGTCCCCAACTGCTTGGCAAGTCGGTGTTCCACAAGCGGGGTGTGCATGGATCCGGGGATCACCGTATTGACCCGGATGCCCTTGCGGACATAGGCAATTGCGGTAGACCTGCCAAAGGCGACCAGCCCCGCCTTCGACGCGGCATAGCCAGCGCTCACCCGACCGCCCAACTGGAATGTCATCGCACCGACGCTACCGATATTGACGATGGCTCCGCCCCTGCCGGTTGCAGCGAACTGATGCTCCATCACCGGCAGGACATGTTTGCAGCCCAGGAAAGCCGTTGTCAGGTTGAAATCGAGCTGCTGCTTCCAGACATCCTCCGGCATCGAGACAGGATCACCCGGCGCACTGCCGCCCACGTTGTTCACCAGGATGTCGATGCGACCGAAACGCGCAACACATTTAGCGACAACGGTCACGATCTCGGCGCTGTCCAGCATGTTGCAGGTCTGCGGCAGCCAGCGATCGGCCATGCCCTCAGCCTGCATGATCTCAGTCGTGGCCGCCAAGGCATCGGCATTCAGATCGAGGCCTGAGACCTGCGCGCCCTGTCGTGCCAGAAGCACTGCCGTGGCTTTGCCGTTGCCCCACCCTTCGCCAACCGAGCCCGCGCCGGTCACGAGAGCCACCTTCCCGGTGAAATTCAACATCGTGTCGGTCCGAATCCTTGACGGAATGAATGATGACCCGGGACGAGCCGCCTGCAACCCGGACAAAGTCGTGGGCGCTATTTCACAAGTCCGAGTTCGCGAACCTTGATGCCCATTGCAATATATTGCGAGTAGATACGGCAATGGGCGAAGCCCCCGCCGCTGAACCATAGACCTGGCTGGGGCGTGGCCACGAACATGTTCGCGATCTCGCCGTTGGGAGCAATGCCCCAGATCTGACCGACCTTGTCGGCGATCTCGTCGCCAAGCATCTCACGCACCACGGACTCCTGGCTCTGATAGCCCGTCGCGGTCACGATCAGGTCGGCCTCCTCTACGGTCCCATCCTTCATCAGCAGGCCGTTTTCGGCAAAGCGATCGGTGTCCTCATGCTGCAACAGACCGACTTCGCCGTTGGCGATCAATTCCGAGCAGCCGCAGTTCAGGTAATAGCCTCCATGGCGACGGCGGAATTTCATTTGATGGCCAGTGTTGTCCTCGCCCCAGTCGAGCTTGAAACCGACTGCAGCCAGGCCATCAAGAAGCTCCTTGTCAACGACCTTGATCTTCTCAACGGCAGCCTGATAGCCCCGGACGAGCAAGGGATAACTGCTGGCTGCGGCGATCATGTCGCAGTCTTCCAGCGGAAGATCCTCGTCGTAATAAACCGAATGGACCAGTCCGGCGGCCTTAACGCTGGTGACCGTGGCCGGACCGCGCTGGATCATCTTAACATGAGCGCCATGACCGTGCAGGTCCTGCGCAACGTCGTGGCCGCTGGTGCCAGCACCCACGACGAGAACCTTCTTGCCGTTCCACTTCGCGCCCTCTCGGTAATCGTGCGTGTGGATGACCTCACCTTTGAAGAGGTCCAGTTCGGGCAATTTCGCAACCAGCGGCCGGCCCGCGATGCCATTGGCCATGATCAGATGGCGTGGACGCAGAACGCGTTCGGTTCCGTCGGTGTGGCACACCCGTACCGCCCATTCCCCTTTAGCCTCGTCGTATTCAGCTCCTAGGAATTCGGTACTGTTCCAGACGTTGCATTCCATCGCCCAGGCGTAGGTTTCCAGCCAGCCCGCTATCATGTCTTTCGGCAGGTATTTCGGCCAGTTCGGCGGCCAGGGCAGATAGGGCATGTGGTTCAGCTTGACCTGGTTGTGCAGGGCAAGTGAGTGATAGCGCTCCCGCCATATGTCGCCCACACGTTCACGCTTGTCGACCAGAAGCGTATCCACACCCAGAAGCCCAAGACGCGCGGCAATGGCAAGGCCGGCCTGACCGGCCCCGACGATAAGAACCGCCGGTTCAACGTCGGCGAACGCAGCTTTCCTGGCGCGGATGTCGCTCCAGTTGTCTCCACCGAAGTTGCGAGAATAGGCGGAACCAGCGGGGCGGCGCGAATTGATAGGCTCTTCGTGTCCTTTCAGCTCATCCAGCGCCGTCGCCAGAACCCAGGCCCGTTCGGGATGGTCGGCAACCAGACGCACAAGGCCACTGCACCGCGCGAAGTCGGTCTCGAAGGTGAAGAAGGCCTCGATGGAGTCGACTCCGTGACGGCGGACACGCCGCGGCGCGGTCCGCTGTTCGGCCAGACGGAAATTTCTGGATCTGATATGCGGCTGAGCCGTCAGGAATTCGGCAACCGCATGGTCCAAGCTGTCATGCGGCGTAATTGTCCAGGTGAAGGCCATAAGGTCACGCCAGTGGACCTCGGTCCACAAGACGCGATGCAAAGCCTCCTCGGAGGCCGCCTCCAGCCCGGCTTCGAAGTCCGACAGCCATTGCACGACAAGCTGTGCGTCAGACCTTACCCCGATACTGATTTCGTTCATAACACGAAGTCCTCCAGAATGCGTCGTGCCGGACGAAAATACGGGGACCGTTCGGGTTCAGATACCCAACGGGAAGGGAAGCTATTTGCCGCAGGCTGCAAAGATAACCAGGAAGTGGCATGGCCGCGGGTCCGGGTCGGCAATCGGCTTTGCCGATTCTGCACAAGTGCCTTTCAATTTGCGCCAAGGTTGCAACGCTGCAATTTAAACGGAATGCTTTCATATACTTGCCCAAGGATGCACGTTGGCCTGTGCATTGTAGTGTGTTGCGTCTCCTCGTTTAGGCGATGCCAGTACCCGGGCAGGACCCTTGACGCAGGGCGAGCGTGGCACGAAGAGAGAACTGCAGTCAGAAATGGGGGGAACATGCGGTTGTTCTACCAGACACTTGGCATGTCGCGCGGCTCCAAATCGGGGCACTATGGCCAGTTCCTGCGGAAGCTGATTTCAGAGGCGGCGGCTCCCGGTACCACCATCGAAATCTTTGGTCTCAGTCCGCACCGTGCCGTGGCTGACCAGTACCGCTATCTGGAATTTCAGGACACGTGCGAAGTTCTTGAGAACGGCCTGCGTGCCGAACGGGAGGGATATGATGCCTTTCTTATCGGCAACTTCTTCCAGCCAGGGCTGCATGAACTGCGCGAGCTTTTAAATATCCCCATTCTGGGATTGGCAGAAAGCGCGGTGCAGATGGCCTGCCTGATGGGGCCGACCTTCTCGCTTATCAATGTCAACCCCAAGTTCAACCGCCGGATCGTTGACGGCATCCAGCTGCAGGGTCTCGGGGGTCGGATGGTTTCCGTCGAGATGATGACGGTCGAGCGTCCAGGCGTCTTCGACACTGCCTTTTCGGACCCCGCGGTACGAAAGACAATTGTGGACCAGTTCACTACCACCGCGCGGGCGGCGTTGGACAAAGGGGCCGAAGTGCTCATCCCCGCGGGGGGTAGCCTTATGGCAGTGCTAATCCAGGAACGCCTTGCCGAAGTTGATGGCGCCCCGGTGCTCAACGGAATCACGGCCTTGGTTAAGACCGGCGAAATGGCGGTTCAGATGCGCGCCCTGACAGGCATGTTCACCAGCAAACGTTTGGCCTATGCCCCTCCGCGCGGCAAGCTTCTGGCTGATGTTCGGGCAGCCTACGGAGACGCGGTTTATCCAGGGGTCAAGTGACCCCGCCCTCAGCCTCGCTTTAGACCAATTCAACGCGATGAGGGGGGCCCGTCAGGGCTGGTTGTAGCCGAAAGTCAGCCGACCTAGCGAAGCTTCCCAGCCAAGGCGGCAAATTGCGTCCTGAACAAAGGCAAGGGCGATATGTGGCATTGACAGGGACACGCCATGCACCGCCGCTTCAACCGACAAGGCGACAAGCGCTGTCTCAGCATCGCGAAGCGTCCAGCGCAATGGAGGAGCGTCGTCCCTGGCCAAGGCGGGAAGAATATCCTCCGACACAGCGCTCCAGGCCGAGCCGACGTTCAGTATGCGCGCCATTTCAGGGCCTGTAAGACCGAACTTCTTGCCCATTGCTAGGCATTCACTGACGGCGATTGTGTTGCAAGCGACAACGCCCAGTTCGATCTGCGAGAACAGACCCTCAGCCGCCTCCGTCTGCTCGCCGACCAGCGCCGTGCCTGACAACCTTTCGGTCAATTGGATGACGTCGTCCAGTTTGGCATTCTTGCCGATCAGATGAAGGCCCATCTGCATCAGGCTGCGAGCACCCGCCGACATGGGCATGGCCGACGAGGTGGCAGCGCCCATGGCGAGCGCCTCGTTGAGATCCTTCACCATCAGCGACAATGCAAAATTGGTGGTCGACCGCCCCTCAACCAACCCCACCAGCATATTTCTTGTCGTGAAATTCGCGCCTGGCCCGGCATTCAGCGCCGCGACCATCGGCGCAAGGCCAAGTCCCGCCTTGCGACCGAGCGCCACAAGTTCCAACGTCGCCATACGGTAGGCCGCCCCAATGGCGTTGTTGACTAGTTTCAACGCCTGCCCATCGCCAACCCTTTTGCTGCACCGGAAAACCTTGTCGCTCATCGCGTTCAAGATTGGCTCGGCCCGGACCCACGCTTCGTCAGGGCCGGACGCGATAATGGTCACCTTGCCGGCCTGCGCCGCTGGAATTCCGCCACTGACGGGCGCGTCCAACATTAAGATACCCTCGGCCGCAAGATCGGCCGCGATGGCCGCGGTCTGGCCGGGGTTTCCGCTTGTCTGGTCGATGACGATCTTGCCGGCGGCCAGACMCTCGGCAAGTCCGCCGGCCGAGAACAGCGCGTCGCGAACGTCCGAAGTCCGGGGCAGGCACAGCAGAATGATATCGCAGGCACGGGCAAGTTCGGCCGCACTCCGGGCAGCGCTGGCACCTTGGGACACCAATGCTTGTACCGCAGCGGGATTGCGGTCGGTCACGACAAGATCATGCCCCTTGGCCAAATGTGCCGAAAGTGCGCCGCCCATGGCCCCAAGGCCAAGATAGCCGATCTTCGTCATCCCGCGTCCCCGCTGGTATGTATGTATCCTGGGGAAGGAGAGGCCCTCTGACGCATCACAATCCTTCTAACAATGCCGCGTTGTAGCGGCCCTTGCGCATCCTGCGGATCGTAACCTTGGCAAAGATCCCGGCACCGTAGAAGGTTTCGTTGTGGATGAACTTCTCGGCTTCGGTCCGGCTTTCAACGTTCAGTATAAACAGGCTGCCCAGTGCGGCAGAAGCATCGTCGGATTGCAGCGGACCTGAAAAGAAGATTGCTTCACGCCAAGTGTCTAGATATTCGCGGTGGACCTTCAGGTGTTTTTCCCGAAGAGCGGCGGTGTTTTCAGCATCTTCACAATAGACGGAAAAAAGCATTGGAACTCCTTGGTTCTGATCACCGCATCACATGCGGTCTGAGCGACCGCCATCGACATGCAGTGTATGGCCGGTGACATAACTGGATTCGTCCGAGGCAAAGAACAGGATGGTGTTCGACAGCTCCTCCAGTGTGCCGACACGCCCCAACACCGTCGTCTTCTTTCGGTATTCCAAATGTTCCTCCACCTGTTGCGAGGTGCGGGTAGAGGACGAGATCGGGGTAAGGAAGGTACCCGGTGCGATGCAGTTCACCGTCACACCATGCGGACCGAGTTCGCGGGCCAGTGTCTTGGTCAGCATGATCACGCCCGCTTTGGCCGACGCATAAGCGGCGCTGCCTCCTGGAGATCCGGCCGTGTTATGCGGCGCGGCCCCGGTGCCGAGGGCTGATGAGATGTTCACGATCCGGCCGTATTTCTGAGCGGTCATTTGCGGTGCAACGGATTGCGAACAGAAAAAGACCCCCTTCAGGTCGACATCCAGCACCGCATTCCAATCCTCGCTGGTCGCCTCCGCAAATGGCCTGTAGCGCGAGATACCCGCGTTGTTCACAAGGATGTCGATCCGGCCTGTTTGACGCACGACCTCACGTGCCAGTTCCTGCGTCTGTTCACGGTCGGCAACGTTGCAGACCTGTCCGATGGCTCGGTAGCCCTCGGCGATGAGTTGGTCCAAGGTGCGCTCGATCGCTTCAGGGTTCATGTCAGCAATCACGAGGATCGCCCCCTCCTGCCCGAACCTTTCGGCAGCTGCCTTGCCGATGCCCGAGGCACCACCGGTAATGATTGCTACCTTGTCCTTGAGTCTCATGTTGTGTCCTTCGATGTTTTGTCCCCCGGTCAGCAACCGGCTCATTCGCGTGTATTGGCTGATTGGTGACCGGAAACCGGACCGTCTTGCATAGCCATCAAGGTCTCATAGACGGCTTGATCGACCTCGATTTTTCCCAGCGACTGCGCACGGGCGCGCTTGGCCAAACTGCCGCGACCCGGCACCCGTACCTTTTGCATTCCGGGTGCAGGCCGCGATCCTTCGATATGCGCCACCAACGCGCCGACCTCGCGGCGGAAATCGGACGCAGCACCCAGAAGCGCCGGGTCGATCACCAGAAAGAAGAACCCGCTATCGGTCACTTCTTCGGCCACCATCTTGCCACCGGCCAGGATAGCTAGAACCTGAACGACCAGCGCCAGCCCATAGCCGCGATGGCCACCCCACGGCAAGAACGCTCCGACCAGCGCCGCCGTAGGATCGGTGGTGGGAATGCCTTGGGCGTCGACTGCGGAGCCCGGGTCGAGCGCCTGCCCCAGTTTTTGGCGCAACACCACGTCGCCCCAGGTTGTCATGCCGGTGCCAAAGTCGATGACCAGCGGTTCCGGCTCGCCGGGAAAAGCAAAAGCGACAGGGTTGGTTCCGAATATCCGATCTATACCACCCGCCGGCGCCACCCGTGCCTGGGTACTGGCCGTGTGGAAGGCGATGAAACCCGCGCGGGCAGCCCGTTCGACATAATAGGCCAGTCGGCCGCTGAACCAGGTATCGCGGATCCCGACAATTCCTACGCCCGACTTTCGGGCCAGTTCAACCGCCTTGTCGATGCCGATGAGCGAGGTAACGTAGCCATTGTTACCCGCTCCGTCGACGATCGCCGAATTGGAGCTCGTTTCGGTGACGGTGATTGGATTACCCGCAGGATGATCCTTCAGATGCTGCACCAGCGCGATCACCCGAGGAAGACCCGCAAAAGCATGGCCCGCTCCGGCTGCGTCTACCAGATGATCCGCCACGATGGCGGCATGGTCCTGCGGCATCCCGTGGCTTTTCAGCACGTCGACAGCAAGCTTGCGCGCATCGGCAAAACTCAGAAGCATCCGGGACCTCGCTCTTTCTTATCATGCCTTAGCCCGAAACTGCGTCGGGCGGGTATCGCCACGGAATGGCGAGAATCTTTGCGTCTTCCGATCAGATAGACATCACCACAGCTCATGCCGTCGACGGGCAGGAAGACTTCGCGCCCGTCAGGCTGACGGGACGTCGACCTTGAGTGTAAACACGGCCGCCTTGCGTTTGCCGGCCACCAGATCTTCGATCGGGCCGCAGTAGACGGTGCAGAACAGGGTGTGGTCATCTGGACCGCCGATCACGCAGGAGACGCCGCGGCCGTCAAAAGTGATCCGGTCGGTAATCTCTCCGCCGTCCAGGACCCGAATGAATTCCCCGGTATTGAAGCAACCAGCCCAGACCGCGCCTTGAGCGTCTGCACAAATCCCGTCCGGCTGGCGTTCGCCCAAGTCGGCAAAGACGCGCCGGTTGCCGAGTTCACCCCCATGGCTCAGATCAAATGCCGTGAGTCTGCCTGCCCAAGTTTCGGCAACGACCAGCGTCTTGCCGCGATTGATGATGGTCATGCCGTTGGGAAAGTCGACATCAGAGGCGACGACACAAATCGTGCCGTCAGGATCGACGCGATGCAGATTGGTAGTCTTGCGCGGCTCTCCGGCATCATAGTCGTAGCCGAAGTTACCGACATAGATGCGCCCCTGCGCATCCACGGCAAAATCGTTCACATGACCCGTGGCATGGTCCGTCAGGTCGGCATACTCGACGATCTCTGTGTCCTCGATCCGGTAGAGCCGGAAATCCTTCGAGGACACGACGATTGGCGTGCCATCGGGAAGAAACCCAAGGCCAGACGGACGATGCGGCACTTCACATACGGTTTCTCGCGATCCGTCCAGCCCTAACCGATAGACCTTGTGATCGAAAACGTCCGAGACCCACAGTTTGCCGTCACGCCATTTCGGGCCTTCAAGAAACACGAAATCTTCTATCAGCCGTGTGGCCTTGTGTTCGCGCATTCCTCTTAGCCCTCCCGTGCAGCTACCAACCGCCGTCAACCTGGATATTCTGGCCGGTGATCAGATCAGACTGAGATGACGACAGGAAAATCGCCAGGTTTGCGATGTCCACCGCTTCGATGCGGCGCTTCATGCTCTGGTTTTCCAAAATCCACTGATGATATTCTTCACGCTTATCGCCTCGATCGCGGAACTCGGCCTCCGAAACGACCGCGCCGGGAGATATTCCATTGACGTTGATCAGATACTCGCCCAATTCGCGAGCAAAGCCCTTGATCAGACCGTACATTGCGCCCTTGGACGCAATATAGGGAACATATCCCTCCCAACGACCGGTGAGCGTGAGCGAGGTAATGTTGACCATTTTCCCGGAGCGTTTGGTCTTCATCTGTTTGGCGCAGACGCGCGAAAGCACAAATACCGCCGAAGAGTTAACGCGCACCTGGTCTTCATATTCTGCAATCGAGAACTCATCGTGCTTCTTGAAGATCACCAACGCGGCATTGTTAACCAGGATGTCGATGCCACCCACTTCGTCGGCCAGTGCCGAAGCCTTGGTTTCGAGTTCGCTCAGATTGCCCAGGTCGCAGCCAAAGAAGCGGATGCCTTTGGCAATGTCATCAAGGACCTTTTGAGCGCCTGGCGCGTCGGGTCGGTCGAGAGCGATGACATTGGCCCCTTCCTCAACATAGCGCGCAACCAATGCGCGTCCAATCGTGCCCAAGGCTCCTGTGATGAGTACGTTCTTGCCCGAAAGCAAAGCCATTTGTCTTCCTTTCCCTTCAGCCGAAGGACTTGACGCCAACAGTGTGGCCTGATCCGTTAGTCGATGTTTACGAAACGCCACGGGTGCGAACCGTCGCTGTCCTGTTCGAAGTCAGCTTGATGTCCCACCGCTTTTCGGGCCGACGCTGCTTACACGCTGCTTGATTGCGCACTCCCTCGGGGCCGAAACCCGGCCCGCTCCTCCCCTCGTCCAAAGCGACTTTATACGGGGGGCTTCCCGGGCCCGATACGCAACGGGCTGGAAAAGACTTTCACCTCATTTGCAAAAACGTCTGCGCTCAACCTGATTACAGCGTCTTGATCATTCTGCGTATGCAAGCGACCAAGGCGTTGACAGGCACGGCAACGACACCCGCGCCGCCGACTTCTGCCGCCGTTGTTGTGGTGATGACAGGCACCATAGATAACGACATCATGGCTCCAGCAATTACTGACTGGTTAGAGAACCCAGCCCGTCGGATGATCCCGGAATAAAGATCCGCGCCATCCCAAAGATTTTCAGTCGGGCAATTCGGTGGAGCGGCGCTCTACGGCATCTTGCCGGATCATGTCGCCGCCCTTGACGCCGATCATGATCGTCGGGGCATTGGTGTTGCCCGAGGTCAGGCGCGGCATGACCGACGCATCGACCACACGCAACCGCTCCAATCCGCGTACACGCAGCCGTTCATCGACAACCCCCATCCGATCAGTTCCCATCTTGCACGTGCCGCCTTGGTGGTGCGCGGAGTTGCCGGTCTCGATCATGAACCGGAGGATATGGTCGTCCGTTTCAACATCTGGTCCAGGCACCTCTTCTGATACCACTCGGCTTGCGATCGGCCGGGTGTTCATAATCTCCCGGATTTGCCTGATCCCGCTGATCATCGCGCCAATATCATAAGAATCGGTCAGGAAATGCGGCGTGCTGACCGCCTTGTCCGAGGCCTTGGCCGAACGAAGGGTCACCGAGCCCACGGTCCTGGGCCGCAGCTGATAGACCGAAACCCCCATACCGGGCTGCTTTTCGACGGCGACCGTGCCGTTCGGGAGATACTCGAAGGTCATCGGCCGGAAGCTGATCTGCAGATCGGCACGGTCCTCGTCCGGGCTGCTTTTCACCATAGCCGCCACTTGCGAGGAGCCCAGTGCCAGGTAGCCCCGATGGGTCATGAGATACTTAAAGCCTTCCCAGTATTTCCGCAGCCCTGCGAGATTGGCGTTGTAAGAACTGCCGGCTGTCGCCCGCCAGCCAGTGTGGATGTAGAAATGGTCCTGCAAATTCTGGCCGACGCCAGGACTGTCGAGAACGATTGGAATGCCATGGCGCTGGATCTCGGCGCCCGGCCCCACTCCCGAAAGCATCAGGAGTTGTGGAGTGTTGATCGCCCCGCCGGACAGAATGACTTCGCGAGCGGCGGCGATGTTTTGCACTCGCCCATGTCTGAGGATTTCAACACCTGTCGCCACGCGGCCATGGAACAGGACGCGCTGCACATGAGCCTCGGTCATCACGGTCAAGTTCGGACGTTTCAGTATCGGCCTTACAAAGGCGGTGTAGGCCGACTGGCGCCGTCCATTCTTAATCGTGTGCTGCATGAAACCAACACCATCATGGTAGGCCCCGTTCATGTCCTCGGTCCTGTGGTGGCCAAGACGCGCCGCGGCTTCGATGAAGTCGTGGCTGCTTTCCTCCTTCACCACTGGATCGCTGACCCAAAGCGGCCCGCCCTGCCCCCGCCATCCATCGGCACCGCGCTCGAAATGCTCCATCGCCTTGAAATAGGGCAGCACATCGTCGTAGCCCCAACCCGGGTTTCCCAGATCTCGCCAATCGTCAAAATCGGCTTGGTGGCCGCGGATGAAAACCATGCCATTGATTGAACTCGATCCCCCCAGCGTCTTGCCGCGTGGCCAGTACATCTGCCGCCCCTGCAACTTCGGCATCGGCTCGGTGTGGTAGTTCCAGTTCAGAGTCTTATGGAAATAGAGCTTGGCCATCCCGGCTGGCGTGTTGATCCAGAACCGGTCCGAATGTGGACCCGCTTCGATCAGCAGCACGCTCACATTCGGATCGTCCGTCAAGGCGCGGGCAACCGGACAGCCCGATGAGCCTGCTCCGACGATGACATAGTCGTACGTTTCCATTGAAGTCTGCAGCTCGCGTTGCGGATTGGCGCTCGGAATCCGGCGTGCCATGCCACCAAAAATAATTCACCCACCGACCGAGTAGCAAAGAAACCCGGCAACCGGCGCGCAAAAGAGCTTTGCACCAGACGCAAATCTGGCTGGGTTCGGCCATCAAACACATCTTTGGAATGAGAGGCAATTTGGGATGAATTTGCCAGTTTGCGGCTCGCAGATGAGCCGCAACGGGCCGTTTCTGTCTGATTACGTCAATTTGGACCGTATTTCTCCGTTCGGGAGACGGACAGGTCACGTCCCCTCAGTCTGCCAAAGCGGCTTGTTGGAAACTGGATCAGCCGTTGTCAGGCCAGCGTTTGCCATATACGCGGCTGCTGTGACATGCGAACCCAGTCTCGCCGGCAGACCCCACCAAGTCGAAACTTGTAAGAGTCTTTTCGTGACCCACACGCGAATCCTCGCAACCGCGCTGACGCCAATTCTCGCCGCCGTCGGCGTGGTCTTTCTTGTGACCGGTGCCTCGCTTGCCACCTTGCCGCTCTATGTCCATCAACAGTTGGGATACGGCGCGGATGTCGTCGGGGCGGTGGCCGGGGCACAGTTTGCAAGCGCACTGTTATCGCGCCTGTGGGCTGGTCGACACTCAGATCGCCACGGCCCAAAGGCAACCATGGTCGTTGGCCTTTGCATGGCGGCATTGGCCGGGTTTTCCTATCTGTGCTCTTCCGCTTTGGCGTCGCAGCCAATCCTCGCCCTTGCAACGCTGTTTGTGGGGCGGGCTCTGCTGGGCGGCGGCGAAAGCTTCATCATAACAGCCGGTCAATCCTGGGGGCTGACCTTGGCAGGGCCACAGCGTGCGGCCACGGTCATTGGTTGGGCTGGAACCGCACTTTATATCGGGCTGGCGGCAGGCGGTCCGATGGGAGGATTGCTCTTCGAGCGTTTGGGATTTGCTGGCATTGCAGTGGTGACCGCGGTCATTCCGCTTTTCACTTTGGGCTTTGTCTTGCCATTGAAATCGACGTCGGCACCGRCCAAGACAGGGACGCCTGGCGGATCTGTAATTTCCGCCATTCTTCGCCCCGGACTGGCCATGAGTTTCGCCGGTTTTGGCTACAGTTCCATGGCATTCTTTTCGGTCCTCCTTTTTGTTGAGCATGGGTGGCGGCCGTCATGGGCGCCATTCTCCGCTTTTGCGGTGGCGCTGATCTTGGCCCGCATAGCTTTCGGAGGCTTGGCAGATCGCCTTGGAGGTACGCGGACATCGATGATCTTTATGTCGGTTCAAATCGTGGGTCTCGCCGGTGTAACGCTTGCTGGAAATGAAGCGATCTGCATTCTGGCGAGTTTCATTGCGGGTTTCGGCTACGCGTTCATCTACCCGGCATTAGGGCGTCAGGCAGTTCGCGGTCTGCCATCATCGCGCAGCGGCACAGCAGTTGCCTTTTATTCCGCCTTTTTGGACCTGAGCCTAGCCCTGTCCAGCCCTGTCCTAGGCCTTATAGCCGACTCCGCGGGATTGCACTGGGTGTTTGCGGCCAGCGTGTTGGCCTCCATAATTGCCCTAATGATCGTCATCGCCATGCACCACAAGGAGGCGACATGAAGCACTACCAGCATCTATATATCGACGGCGAATGGGTAAATCCTTCGACCTCCGCCGCGCGTGAAATTGTCGATCCTTCCACCGAAGAGATTTTTGCCTCGGTCGTTCAGGGCGGTGTCGAGGATGTGGAAAAGGCCGTTGCAGCCGCGCGCCGTGCGTTCAAGACATACTCAAATACATCGCTTCAGGACCGGATTGCCCTGATCGACCGCATCATCGCCGAATACGAGAAGCGCATCGACGAATTCGCAGAGGTGATCGCGGGCGAAGTGGGTGTTCCCACCAGCGCGCAGGCCCAGGTGACCGGGCCGATAGGCCACATGAAGGTCGCGCGCGATTTGCTGAGCTCCTACCACTTTGAATCGCGGATTGGCGACACGATCATCCGTCGCGAACCGATTGGCGTCTGTGCCCTGATCTCACCATGGAACTGGCCGATCCAGACCTCCGTAATCAAATTGATCTACGCTTTGGCTGCCGGATGTACGGCGATCTTGAAGCCCAGCGATGCATCACCTCTCAGCGCCATAATGCTGGCGCAGGTACTGGAAAAGGCCGGCGTGCCCGCAGGCGTGTTCAATCTTGTAATCGGCAGGGGCCGTGTGGTCGGCGAGGCGATGGCCAGACACCCGGATGTGGACATGATCTCATTCACCGGCTCAACGAGCGCCGGTGTGCTGGTTGGGGAAGCCGCAGCCGGCACGGTCAAACGTACGTGTCTGGAACTTGGTGGCAAATCGGCAAATGTGGTTCTGCGGGATGCCGACCTGGAAAAGGCGGCGCGATGGAATATCCAACGCGGCTTTTTCAACACTGGCCAGTCCTGCCATGCGCCAAGCCGGATGATCGTGCACGAAAGCCAGATCGAGGAGGTCCTGCCCTATCTGGTCGATGAGGCCGCCAGGTTCCGAATTGGCGACCCGCGAGACCCGGAAACCACGATGGGACCCGCGGTAAACCAAGGGCAATTCGACACCGTCCAACGATATATCCAGATTGGCATCAACGAGGGTGCTCGCCTTGTATGCGGCGGCCTTGGGCGTCCCTACGGTATGAATCTGGGCTTCTTTGTCCAGCCCACTGTCTTTGCGGATGTTCGACCCGACATGGTGATTGCCAGAGAAGAAATCTTTGGCCCTGTGCTGTCGGTGATACCGTATTCCAACGATGACGAGGCGATCGAAATCGCGAATGACTCGATCTTTGGACTCGGCGGTTACGTGTTCACCACTGACCGCGAGAAAGGCTATAAGGTTGCCAGCAAGCTGCGGGCGGGCCGGATTTGTTTCAACGGCGCGGCAACGAATTCCTTGACGCCGATGGGTGGATACAAGCAGTCTGGCATTGGACGGTCGATGGGCGTTTACGGGCTGGAGGAATACCTCGAGACCAAATCCGTTTACGGATTTGGTGATGAAGCAGGTGAGCTGCCCGAACTCCTACAGTAGGCGCCGGAGGTCAGATCATTCGCCACGTCCTCATCGCTCAGGTTCCAGCCATAGGATGGAATTGTCGGTGCTGTCGGCGCGGCGAAAACGGCTTGGCGCGACGGCTTCTCCGGAACCGACATGACAGGCAGCACGGCGATCGGGGTAGATCGCACGTCCAACCACCATGCTCTTGTTATCGGCGAGCGCCGGCGCCGCCACGGTTGACTCGATGCCGTAGACCGTAAGCAGATAGGTGGCGAAGGCCTTGAGGTCCGGGTCCGTCCAATGCTGCGATGATTTTTCGAACATTCGGCCATCGGCCCGAGACGATCTCGAAACGGTTTGCGCCGGTTCAAGTATTGCACGATGTCGTCGTATGACCAAGCACCGAGCCTTGTGGCGTAGGCGGTAATGTTGGGCGCTTACCAGCTGTCCAGTATCCGGGCTTGCAGAAGTTGCCCGTTCTTGTCGCCGCGAGTGAGGCTCTTGGGCGTCTGGCTGCTGCCGTAAAGGGCAAGGCCCTGGACGAGGTAGGCGACACGATTATCGCTGGGCCTCGGTCTACAACACAAAAAGCGGTGGGCCAGACCCACCGCTTTGCGTATAAATCCACTGCAGACTTCGGCTGTTATCTGCCGAAGAGGTTGCGGTCACTGCCAAACGTGGCAGGCTTTTGTGCCTCGTCCGACGGGTTGAGCAGCTTGCGGACCGTCGAAGCTCCGTCCGAAATAGAGCCGGTGCTCTGATTGTCGACGCTTACGGCAGGCTGGTTGTGCCTGTTCGACCCATAGTTGTCGCTGCCAGCGAAAGCGCTGCTGGAAATGGCCAGAAAGGCGGCGGCAGTAAGAACAATAGTTTTCATGTTTAGTACTCCTATCTTTGTTTGGCTGCCGCTTAGCGGGCTTCGCCCGCCGCGGCTCGTTGGCTTGAACCAGAAGGAACCCAACCGATCGTCAGGGTCTTCTGAGCTTTAGATAGGATGGCTTCATTGCCCCGATTATAAGCTATATTCTGCTAGGGCTTATTGGCCCCCGGTATGAATTGATACGGCCCAGCCTTTCGGCAAACAGGTCGCTTTACGCTACCTGACGGCGCGGTGGGCCTAATGGCATGCTCGCCGCCAATCGGGAGGGGCGCGGGGCGCATAATCGCGTAAGCCGTCATAACGCCCGCTAAAAAGGTGGCACTTGAAATTCGGACCTACCGACATCGTCACCGAGCGCGGCGACGATGGCGTCGCGCAGGTTAAGGAACTCGCGAACGGCACAGCGCCGAGTCAGTTCACGAGTGCGTCGGCACCCAGGAATCGATGTCCCAGGCGATCCATTGCGCCCGACCGGGCGGCTAGATCGGGTTCGTGTGTGTTCCGCACGACGCGCAGCTTGACGGCAGGAACCTGTTTTTCGCAGAGATAAGCCTTTTAGGCGGGCTGGCACCGGTACGGAAATACCTTCCCCATCTCCTCGACCTCGTGATGACCCGCAAGATCAATCCGGGCAAAGTATTCGATCTCGAAATACCGCTCGAGGATTTTGTGGCTACAAGGCGATGGACGAACGCCGCGCGATCAAGGCCCTGCTGCGGATGTAGGCCATCCCAATGCCCATCGGGCGGCGGGCGTGAGCCTATGACGCTCTGCCCGCCCGGCCATCACAGGGCTTTACCATCGCTTAGTGCAACCACACCATGCCGCCCTCATGGGTCTCGGTCAAAGATGCGGCAAGGAAAGCCTCTCGGCGGATGCTCATCCGGTTCCCAGCATATTCGAAAATTCAGGCATTCTGGCTGAGCGGCCGAAAGGCTCTGCAGATCACCATACGGACTGGATTGGTCGCTGCGTCGGTTTGCGTAGCCCGGCCAATCGACCACTATGTGAAGCGGCAGAGACCCATTCGGCCATGACGTAGTGCGTCACAATGGCAGGGAGGGCGAGGACCCCGGCCCAATGCCCGAAGAACGGCGTCACGGACGCCGTGAAATCCCAGAAATCCAAGCTATAGGTGAATGTCAGCTTGCCCCACACGCCGAGCACCCAAAAGCTCCACAAGCCGAATCCGGCACTGGCCAACGCCGCCGCGCGAAGCGTCCATGCCCTGAGGACGCTTCCGCGGGACAGACCCAACATCGAGCGCAGCACTGCCATGACGCGAACCCAGTGTAGGCCAAGATGGATGCCGACAACGATCATCACCCAGTAGGCGGAGAGCCAATGGATCTCGCGAAGGTAAATGATGTTTGGAAGCGGCAGGAAAGCCAGCACCGATCTCGAGATGACGACACTCGTCGCCAGAAGAGCCGCCATATTGACGATCAGGAACACATGCAGCAGCACCGTGAAGACGCGGCGGCCATCGTAGCGGCCGCGAAACAGATTCCGAAACCATGACCTGTTTATGGCGATGTGCCAGGCGACCAACACAAAAATAGCCGTACCGAAGATTTCATGCGGAATGTTATCGAGCCACCAGTAGGCAAGTGACAAGAGCAGCAAAGCAGCCATGCCGACCGGGACCAAAAGCCGGTGTGCGGCTCTCTTTGCCGACATGGAGCCCCCTGTCACCCTATAGCGGATCGTCATCGGAAATCGCTCCGTCGTGAGTAAACATGAACTGTTGACTTTGGCGCGACCGGTGGCAGGCGTAGCACTGCGCTACGTTCTCATCAGCCTTGATCGACTGATCCGGCCAGAACCATTGATATTGCCACTCGTCGTCGCCGGCACCGATTTTCTGGCTGACCAGATACCGGGTCAGCACATCGCTTTGGTAATCGACAAGCACCATCTGGGTCCCCACCGGGACCGGCTGTCCAGCCCTCAAGGCTGCGAGTGCGGCCGAGCTTGTCAGCATATGTTCCCGCGTGATGCCGCGACGCACGGTTGTGTAGTGCTCAAGCTGCTCAAGAGGCGGAAATGTCACAGCATTAGCTTCGGCATATGCCGGAGACGGGCCGGCCTCTTGCGGCAAGGTCAGGTAGCTTGCGACAAGAGCCAGTGCTCCACAGACCGACGCCAAACCATAGGGCAGGATTCTATTTTTCATGGTGTCTACGTCCTCTCGCTCGGTGCGGCGGGATGAGGTGATGGACCGTAAATCGTTGAGGCCGAGCCCTATTTGGCGCGGTCGATCTCAACAGTGATCGGGCCGGGGCGGTCGAAAATGGACGCATCGCCATCAACGCGGCCAAGAACGGTAATCCCCGGCCGCGGCACGCTTCCCTTGCGGTAATAGATCACGAAGTCGGTCGATCCCCACAATCCGAGCGTGCCGTTGTCGAAATCAAGCTGGCGTCCGGACTGCGGCAGCGAGGAAGGCAGATTGCCCGTCTTCTCCTGCCGAAGATGATCGCTCATGTCCAACGTGACCGGAAGCATCCCAAGCAAGGCTTTTGTAGCTTCATTGTCGACCAGTTCGGCAGTAAGTTTCCCCCAGGGTGATGAGATCACAATCTTTTCCTGTGCCATGGCGGTTCCCGTAAACAGCATTGAGGCGATTGCACTGAGAATGATGTTGCGCATTGCGATACCCGTCCGTGTCATTGTTGCAAGGCCCGCACGCGTCCCAGCTTTCGCGGCGGGACGCCTGCCGGTTGGCGTCAGGCGGTGAGGTGCTCGTCGAAGAAGGATTGCAGCTTGTCCCAAGGGATAAGTTCAACCTTATCATACAGATCGACGTGACCGGCGCCGGCAACGATATGCAGTTCCCGCGGCTCGGCCGCCTTGGCCAAGGCCTGTTGGCTGAAGAAAAGCGAATGCGCATTCTCGCCGGCGACGAGCAGGACAGGACGCGGAGAGATCGCATCCAGATGTTCGAAAGGCCGGAAGTGGAAGTAGGAAGGGTCGCTGGTGACCGATATCGCCGACGTCGAGCGGGGATGCGCGCCACGCGGCATCCGGTAGTATTCGAAGAATTCCCGCGTGATCGCGTCGGTGTTGTCAGTAAGAACGTGAGGCAGTTCGCCGTACCGCTTCTCGCCTCCGGCGAATTCCACCCAACGCTGTTCAGTCATGGCGGCAAGCGCGGCTTGGCGTGCCTCGGGGCGCATCGGTTCGCCGGCCCAGGCCCATTTAGCACCGCCCATGTCGTACATGCTGACGGTAGCGACGGCCTTGATGCGCGGGTCGATTTGCGCGGCCGCAAGAGCGAAGCCGCCGCTCGCGCAGACGCCGATCACGCCGATGCGGTCGCGATCCACAAGAGGATCGACACCCAGGAAATCGACGCCCGCACTGAAGTCCTCAATGAACACGTCGGGGGAAGAGATGAAATGCAGCTGACCGCCGCTCTCGCCATTGTAGGAGGCGTCATGTGCCAGGGTGATGAAGCCACGCTCCGCCATCGTCTGGGCATAGAGGCCGGAGGTCTGCTCCTTGACCCCGCCAAACGGATGACCCACCACGAGCGCGGGATGACGGCGCGAACGATCGATGTCTTTTGGGGTGTACAGGTCGGCAACCAACGTGATCCCCAGGCGGTTGGCGTAGGACACCTTTCGGTGATCGACGCGGTCGCTCTGGGGGAAGGTTTTGTCCCAGGCAGTGGTAGACTGGGCAGGTTCCAACGTTGCCGAGGCGGCGGACATAACGCCCATCACAGCAACCGCCGCGCTGGCCGCGCCTGCCGCTTTCATGACGGTGCGCCGATTGGGATTGAAGCTGCCGAGTGCAGATTCCTGACGTGTGAAATGCTTCGACATAGGTCTGTTCCTTAAGTGAGATTGGGCTCATTGCGTCGACGCGCGACTGGCTACAGTTCCTGGGCAGTTGGCCGGAAGGTGATCTCGTTGATGTCGACATCCTCGGGCTGGCTCACGGCGAAAGCGACCATGCGGGCATAGCTCTCCGCAGGGATGCCGACCTTCCCCACATAATCCTGGTTCGCCGACTGGACGTCCTCTTCGCTGATATGGTCGAGAAGCTCCGTTTTCACCGCACCCGGAGAAATCAGCGTGTTGCGGATGTTATAGGGCTTCATTTCCTGCCGTAGGCCCTCGGACAAGCCGCGAAGAGCGAACTTTGTCGCCGAGTAAACAGCTGAACCCGGGAAAACCTTGTAAGCGGCGACCGACGCCGTGATGATGATGTGGCCGGATTTCTGTTCTTTCATGTACGGCAACGCAGCGGCGATGCCGTGCAGCACCCCCCGCAGGTTAACGTCGATCATCTGGTTCCACTCATCGACCTTCAACCGCTCGAGCGGCGAGAGCGGCATTACGCCGGCATTGTTGATGAGCACGTCGATGCGGCCGAAGGTCTGGACGGCGGTGTCAACTAGCCGCTGCATGTCACTTAACTGGGTTACGTCAGTGGCGACTGCCACGGCATTGCCACCGGATTTGGTAATGTCGGCCACGAGAGTTTCGATTCTATCGACCCGCCGCGCCGCAACGACGATGCTGGCGCCCTCGGCGGCAAGATGACGCGCAGCTGCCGCGCCTATCCCGCTTGAGGCTCCGGTGATGACTATGATTTTACCTGCGATGTTATCGGTCATTATGTTTTCCTGACAATTTGGACGTGTTGTGGGATGCCGTCGGTGAAAGTTGGTCATGTATCGTCGCTGACTGAATGCCGCGGGTGACACGCCAAGCCGCCACCGCAAGGAGTGATGAACCGCACAACAGGCCGGCGCTAAGCGCGAAAGTGCTCCACCAGCCGACAGCGTCGAATAGAAAACCGCCGGTTGCCGCGCCGGCCGTGATTGCAAGCTGGATCACTGCCACCTGCAGGCCGCCTCCAGCCTCGGCATCGTCGGGCATGGCACGGGTCAACCAAGTGCCCCAGCCTACGGGTGCAGCGGTGCCGAAGAAGCCCCAGGCAGTAAGCAGCAAGGATACGATAACCGGCGCAGCACCGAATAAGACCAACCCAGCTGCCAACATCGCCATGATAATCGGAATGACTACCAGGATGCTGAAGAGCCGCTTGTTCAGCAGGTGACCGATGCACCAGGTTCCGGCGACGCCGGCCAGCCCCATCACCAACAGTATTGCGGACAGATCCGCGATGTCGAGCTGGGTAACCTGTTCGAGGAACGGACGCAAATAGGTAAAGAGCGCGAACTGGCCCATGAAGAAGAACAGGATGGAGGCCATGCCCAACGCGACCGGAGGGCGCCCAAGCAGCGTGAAGACATTGGCCAAACCCCGGTCGCGCCGCGGCGCCAATGCAGGAAGGCTGATCCACTGCCAGACCAGCGCCAGCAGGCCGAGTGGGACGACCATAAAGAAGGCTCCCCGCCAGCCGATATAGGCGCCAAGGAAGCTTCCGAGCGGGGCCGCAATCGTTGCTGCGATGGCATTGCCAGCGTTCAGCGTCGCAAGGCCCTTGGGCACCAGATCGGCCGGCAGGAGACGCATCACGATTGCCGTGGACATCGACCAGAAGCCGCCGATCGCGATCCCGATCAGCGCCCGGCCGACCATCAGGAAAGCGTAGTTCGGCGCGAATGTGACGGCGAGGCCGGAGACGACAAGCAGCCCCGTGAATGCCAGGACCACGACTCGTCGATCGATACGGCGGGTGAGACCTGCGATGAGGAGGCTGGTCACGACCGCGAGGGCGCCCGAGATCGAAATCGCCTGGCCCGTCTGGCCRGCGGTAATCCCTAGGTCGAAGGCGATCGGCGACAACAGGCTAACCGGCATGAACTCGGAGGCGATCAGCACCCCGACACAAAGCGCCATGGAAATCACGGCGCTCCAGGCGGAGCGAGAATTCGTCAATCCACTGTTATAGGTCACGTCCATAGCCTATCCTTGGGCAGGCGGGATGACGCCCTTCACCGATCGGCCGTCGTGACTGGAAGATATGTAGCGCTGCTTGTTGGACAATCCGTGAAATCTGCATGAAGTTATCGGTCTGTGATATGAATTGTCGACGGAGGTGCCCTTGCAGCGTGAGGACATGAAGGACTTGCTCTGGTTCCTGGAGGTCGCCAGAGAGCAGAGCTTTACCAAGGCGGCGGCCAAGCTCGGCACCTCGCAATCAACGCTCAGCCTCACCATCAAGGAGTTGGAGGCACGGCTGGGGGTGAGGTTACTCGCGCGCACCACGCGCAGCGTAGCGCCTACCGAGGCAGGTGAGCGTTTGTTCCGCTCTCTCGCGCCACGCATTGAGGAGATTGATGCCGATCTTGCGAACCTAACGGCATATCGAGACACACCTTCGGGAACTGTCCGCCTGACGCTTTCCGACCATGCGCTTCAGACTACGGTCTGGCCAAGATTATGTCCGGTTTTGAAGAACTATCCCGATATCCGGGTCGAACTTTATAGCGACAATGGCATGCGAAACATCGTGGAGGAGAGGTACGATGCCGGCGTGCGGCTTGGCGAGAGCATCGACAAGGACATGATTGCCGTGCGCATAGGCGCGGACTGGCGGATGGTTGCGGTTGCATCGCCGCAATACCTCGCGCAGCGATCGATTCCGGTGACTCCGCAAGACCTCGTCGAGTATGATTGCATCAATCAGCGGCAAGCGACTGCCGGGGGCCTCGCCGTCTGGGAATTCGAGAAGGACGGTCGTGAGTTACGGGTCCGCGTCGAAGGGCAACTGACCTTCAACACGTCTTTTGCCATAATCGAGGCAGCCCTAAATGACTACGGCATCGCGTTCCTTCCCGAAGATCTGGTCCGCGATCATGTCGCTGCGGGACGGCTATCGCTGCTTCTCGGCGACTGGAGTGCACCCTTTTCTGGCTACCATTTGTATTATCCAAGCAGGCGGCAGATGTCTCCGGCAATGACCGTGATACTGGAAGCTCTTCGGTACAAAATCCCCAGCGCAACGGGTTCGAAGGTTGCGCGCTAGTAGCTCAGCACCTCGACCGGTCGAGCTTGACGACCTCGCGACGCGCCGATCATGAAGCTGGCGCGTTCGCTGCAGTGGGGGGCCAAATCCGGCCATCCGGGCATCACCCAACCCGGCATCTTTCAGTCGCGATACCTCAATCGATCAATAACTATACGCAACGCTGAGCTGACTTGCCTTCGGCCAGAATAGAATAGATGGAAGCCATCAAACGGAGGACACCAATCCGCAAGAACGCGGCGGAGGCTGCCCTCCTTGATCGCGTCAAGCACTTCGGGTTCAGTGACGAAGGCGATGCCATGGCTTTCCTTCGCTGCCTCGATGCATATGTCGCTTTCGCTGAATATGAACGGTCCGGAGATCTTCTTGACGATCTCCACACCGTCCTTTTCGAACTCCCAGTCATATGGTGGCGCACGGACGTTGAAGCGTAGCGCCAGACAATGGTGAGTATCGAGTTCCGAAGGATGTTCTGGGACACCGTGCTCTTCGAAATACTTCGGAGTCGCAACAGCCGCCATGCGCAGTTGCGGCCCTATCTTTACAGCAACCATGTCGGGGCCGACGAATTCTCCCAGTCGTATTCCTGCGTCGAATCGATCCTCGGTAAGATCGGCGAGACGGCTTTCCAGACTGAGCTCGATCTTTACATCCGGATAGTCGCGGACAATTTGTGAAAGGATCGGCCACAAGGGAGTACGTGCTGCGGTCTTGCTTAAGGTCAGCCGCACCAGACCACGCGGGGCATCGCCAAGAAGGCGCAGCTCCTCCATACAAGCATCGATCTGACCGAAGCTGGGTCGCAGCGTCACAAGGAGTTTCTCTCCAGCCTCGGTCGTTGTCACGCGCCGCGAGGTGCGGTTCAACAGCTTCTGTCCGACCGACGCCTCCAGGCGGCGGATTGTATGGCTGACTGCAGATTGAGAGATTCCCATTCGCGCGGCGGCGCGTGTGAAGTTGTTCTCTTCCGCGACAATCAGAAAAACTGCCAGATCGCCCAGTTCCTCGCGTTTCATTCATGAGCCTTCGACATTGTTCGGCACACCGTAGCCGCTCAGCCCCGCCTGCACCCAATCAATAAATCATGAACTGAATTCATCCTTGGTATGAACAGGATGAGGGTGGTTCCGGTGTCTCACCGATTTAAGTACTTCGGAGCGACGTGAAATCCGCGCAAAATCAGACAGGAGAGAGCATCCGTGGCTCCACCCATCGAATTCGAGATTTGCCGAAGAACGCTTCTGGTCGGCACAGCTGTATCAGCCGCAGCGGCAGCAGCCAGTTTAACCGGTCCGGCTAATGCCCAAACTGCCCGCAACGGTCTTCCCGTGGGACCCCAGCGGATGTCTGTGTCGCTGAAGATAAACGGAGCCCAACGGACCCTTGAGCTTGATAACCGAACGACGCTGCTCGACGCGCTGCGCGAGACCATGCAGCTCACCGGAACCAAAAAGGGCTGCGACCATGGCCAGTGCGGCGCCTGCACCGTCACGGTGAATGGCCGACGCGTCAACTCCTGTCTCAGCCTCGCGGTCATGCATGAGGGCGACGAGGTGACGACGATTGAAGGGATCGGTACGCCAGGGGATCTCGACCCGATGCAGGCCGCTTTCGTCGAGCACGATGGCTTCCAGTGCGGCTACTGCACGCCGGGCCAGATCTGCTCGGCCAAAGCGGTGATCGAGGAAATCCGCGCCGGCATCCCCAGCCATGTCACCGGCGACCTGACCGTGCCGATCAAGATGACCGATGGGGAAATCCGGGAACGGATGTCGGGCAATATCTGTCGCTGCGGCGCCTACTCCAACATTCTCGCAGCAATCACCCAGGTGGCGGAGGAACGGTCATGAAAGCCTTTTCCTACGAGCGCGCCGCAAATCCGGCCGCAGCCGCGGCGCGGGCTGCCCAGGTTCCCGGCTCGAAATTTATTGCCGGCGGCACCAATCTTCTCGACCTGATGAAGCTGGAGATCGAGACGCCGGTACATTTGATCGACGTCAATGGGCTTGGGCTGGATAAGATCGTTGAAACTCCCCAAGGCGGGCTGCGCATCGGTGCGCTCGTGCGCAATACCGATCTGGCCGCTCACGAACGTGTCCGGCGAGATTACGGTGTCCTTACACGAGCGCTTGTCGCGGGCGCCTCGGGTCAGCTGCGCAACAAGGCAACAACCGCAGGCAACCTCCTGCAGCGCACCCGCTGCCCCTATTTCTACGATACCGCCCAACCCTGCAATAAGCGCACTCCCGGCGCAGGCTGCGCGGCGCTGAGCGTAGGCGCCTTCTCGCGCCAGCTCGGTATCGTCGGCACCTCGGAAGCCTGCATCGCCACTCATCCCTCTGATATGGCTGTCGCTCTGCGGGCACTCGATGCCGTGGTTGAGACCGTAACCTCCGTGGGAGCGACACGTAGAATTCCTCTTGAGGAATTCTACCGACTTCCCAGCGACACGCCCGACCGCGAGACCGTGCTCATGGAGGGCGAGATCATCACCGCGGTTACTTTGCCTCCGCCAGTCGGAGGCCGCCACGCCTATTACAAGGCGCGCGACCGGGCTTCCTACGCGTTTGCGCTGGTGTCGGTGGCGCTGGTCCGCCTGGCCGATGGGACCGGCCGCGTCGCGCTTGGCGGCGTCGCGCCAATGCCGTGGCGTGTGGCAGAAGCCGATGCCGAGTTGCCGAACGGCGCACACGCCGTCATGGCGCGTCTGCTCCATGGTGCGCGACCGACCGAGGAAAATGCCTTCAAGATCACGCTAGCCGAGCGGACGCTGGCCGGCATGCTAGCCGAGGAATAAGCCGATGGAATTCAATGAACCTGCTGGCCATAACATCTTCGACCGCGCCACGATCGTCGGGAAGCCGCACCCACGGATTGAGGGTCCGCTGAAGGTCACTGGAACCGCACCTTACGCCTACGAGCGTCACGACGTCGTCGCGGGCCAGCTGGTTGGCTACCCTGTCGGCTCGACTATCGCCAAGGGCCGCATCACTTCGATCGACGCCTCAGCTGCCCGTTCGGCGCCCGGCGTCGTCGCCGTGGTCACTACGCTTGAGATTGACCCCCTACCGCTGGGGTTTCTGAACGTCGCAAGGCTGTTCGGAGGGAACGAGGTGCAACACTACCACCAGGCCATCGCCGTGGCGGTCGCCGAAACCCTGGAACAAGCCCGCGCGGCCGCCGCGCTTGTCAAGGCGACCTACGAGCAAGAAGAAGCGGATTTTGATCTCGACGCGGCGTTTGAGCGTCTCCAGGGCACTGGCAAGCCGAGCACCGATGTCGGCGATTTCGACACCGCGTTTGCGAACGCCCCGGTGTCCTTGGATAAAATGTATCGCACGCCCTCTCACTCCCACGCGATGATGGAGCCGCATGCTTCGATTGTTGACTGGTCGGACGGCGACCGCCTGACGGTCTGGACGTCGAACCAGATGATCAACTGGAACCGGGGATCCTTGGCCACGACCTTCGGCCTCGATAAGGAAAAAGTCCGGGTGGAGAGCCGGTATGTCGGGGGAGGCTTCGGCGGCAAGCTTTGGCTGCGGGCTGACGAGGTGTTGGCCGCCCTCGGCTCCCGTGCCGCCCGCCGCCCAGTCAAGCTTGCGTTGCCGCGCCCCTTCATGATGAACAACACGACGCACCGCTCTGCAACGGTGCAGCGCATCCGGCTGGGCGCCACAAAGGACGGAAAACTGACGGCGATAGGTCATGAGGTAGCTTCGCATACCCTGCCGGGTGGAAGGGGCGAGGACGCCACGGCACAGAGCCCCTTTTTCTATGCCGGTGCAAACCGGCGGATCATTCACCATCTTGTTGATATGAACCTGCCGGAGTCTTCAGACATGCGCGCGCCAGGCGAGGCATCGGGACTGATGGCGCTAGAGATCGCAATGGACGAGATGGCCGAGAAGCTCGGCATCGACCCGGTCCGGTTCCGTATCCTCAATGACACCCAATTGAACCCGAGCGACCCCAAGATACCCTTCTCGGAGCGGCATTTCGTGGAATGCCTCGAACGTGGCGCCGAGGCATTTGGTTGGACCAATCGCAACAAGACACCCGGTGGGAAACGCGACGGAACTTGGCTGATCGGGCACGGCATGGCCGGTGCCTATCGCGGCGGCCCGACGCTCGATTCGGGGGCGCGGGCGCGGCTGAACGCCGGCCGGCTGGTCATCGAGACCGATATGACCGACATCGGCACCGGATCTTACACGATCATTGCGCAAACTGCGGCGGAGACCATGGGCCTGCCTATGGATGCGGTCGAGGTCCGGCTCGGCAACAGTGCCTATCCGGTCGCCTCAGGCTCCGGGGGACAGTTCGGTGCGGCGAGTTCCACCGCGGGGGTCTATGCCGCGTGCCTAGCCCTTCAGCGTCAGATCGCCAAACGGCTGGACATGGAGAATCCGCTCTTCGAGAATGGCCATGTCCGAGCCGGCAACACCGTGGTGTCCTTGGCCCAGGTCACGGCCAACCAGGAACTGGTCGCCGAAGACACCATGACGTTCGGCGATTTCAAGAAATCCCTGTTACTCGCCACCTTCGGCGCGCATTTCGTCGAAGTTGGGGTCCATGTCGGCACCGGCGAGGTGCGTGTGCGGCGGATGGTAGCGGTATGCGATGCAGGCCGCATCCTGAACCCGGTGACAGCCCGCAGTCAGGTCATAGGCGGTATGACGATGGGCGTGGGTGCCGCCCTGTCGGAGGAGCTCGCCACCGATCTCGGACGTGGATTCTTCGTCAATCACGATCTTGCCGGCTACGAGGTGGCGGTGCACGCCGACATCCCTCATCAGGAGGTGATCTTCCTGGACACCACCGATGCGTCCTCTACGCCGTTGAAGGCCAAAGGGGTGGGCGAGTTGGGCCTTTGCGGGGTCGCCGCGGCTATCGCCAACGCCGCCTACAACGCCACAGGCATTCGGGTGCGGGACTATCCGATAACGCTGGACAAAATGATCGACCGGCTTCCAGCGGTATGAGAAAGATAGACATCAGGCGAGATTAGGCTCGCGGCTGGCCAATCAGGTAAGGGTTGCCGAACGCCCAGTCCGACCTACTCGCTCTCGATACCTCGAAGGAGTCCGTAAAGGGATAACTGGAGCCGTACGCCTCCAATACCGGGCTTAGTCGGCAGTCCGCGAAATGCGCTTGCCGGCGTTGCCCCCGCGTTACGAGCGCCGGCTATCGTTCCTGAGAAGTGCCGCGTCGCTGATCCGCATCAGCGACGTTGCGGTGGCTCGTGACGGCGCGATCTGGATCATTGAGGAGGCTAATCCTGGTAGCCTCCGGCGCCTTACGCCCAGATCCTGAAGGAGCAGCAGATAGACAGGGAAGGAAAATCGATATGACGATCCAGTTCGACTTCGTTAGACAAGTTGACCAGCTTCTTCAATAAGCACTCGCGGCGAAAGCCGGCCATATCGCCTTGAGGGGTGGTATAATCCTCCCCCGACGCAAACCAAGGAGAGCCAGTCGTCAGGTGGGCTCTCCAGTCACCCATTTAACCCGAACCGGTGCTTTTGCCGCCAGATTCTCCGAGACCAAATGATCCGCGCGTTAAGCCCATGCTAAACCCTATCTGGCATCGTATTGTAGCCGTACCGGATCGCGTTCCGCAGTCCTTAGCCCGCTATTATATCTATTGGAGAGTTTTCTACGTTCTTGCCGGTTTCGAACATACGTTGTCGCTGATTGCTTTCCTGCAATCCGGCGTCACGTTCATGGCTGTCTTCAACACGTTCAGCGTGGCGCTGTTTGTGAGCGCCTTCTTCTTGTTGAAAGCTGGCTATTACCAGCTCTCCTACTGGAGCGCGATCACCGAACTCGTTCTGCATGGCATGGCGGCCACGATTTGCATTGGACCGCAGTTCGGCTTCACCAACTATACATTTCTCGTCGTCGTGCTTCTATTCATCCAGCCCTTCTACTCGTGGCGCCTTTCTCTGGTTCTGGCTGCGCTCACGTTGGCCAGCGCGGCATTCGTGACCGCATACAGTGTGGACAACCAACCGCTCTATATCTTATCGGAGGAGTGGGCGCGCACCATGATGATCCGTCAGGTCGTCGCTTGGCCGATCTCTGTCCTGATCATGGTGCTGCCGTTCATTGTGGCCTCCACGCGGGCAGAGAGCGAGCTTGCGGCGGCCTATGCCGAGAGCGAACGTTTACTGCTGAACATCTTGCCACAGAAAATTGCAAAACGGCTGAAAACTAAGCCCGACATGATCGCCGACGATCGCGAAAGCGTGACGATCCTCTTTGTCGACATCGTCGGCTTCACATCCATGTCGGGACGTCTTCCGCCGACCAAGGTCGTTGCTCTGCTCAACACCGTGTTCAACGCCATCGACGAACTTGTGGCGGAATACGGTTTGGAGAAAATCAAGACCATCGGCGATGCATACATGGTGGCCGCCGGACTGCCGGACCCGATCGACGATCCCGAGGCAAAAAGCGCTCGACTGGCATTGGACATCATCGAAATGATCCCTCGCTACAGGGAGCCGGAACGCGATGAACCTCTCGCGGCGCGGATCGGTATCAATTCGGGTCGCGTCGTTGCCGGTGTGATCGGCAATCGCAAGTTCGCCTATGATTTGTGGGGAGATGCCGTAAACATCGCAGCGCGCATGGAAGAGACGAGCGAGCCTGCGCGAATCCAGGTGACCGACACCTTCGCAGACCGGCTGCGGGATCGGTTCGTATTCGAGCCGCGCGGCGAAACCGACGTCAAAGGAAAGGGGCTGGTGCGAACGAGTTTTCTCGTCGGCGAAAAGAGATACGAGTATCTTGCGGTCTGATCCAGCGAGCGAGAGTCTTAGCACCTGCCGGCTGCGGAGGAGTCCGGCAAGCAACGACAAGGGGCTGATAGAGGCCCTTTCATATTATCGCCTTGAGCGAGCATCGTTTGAGTGGCCGTGCGGAAAGCTGCCCCGCGCCGCGGGCCGTCGGTTCGTTATCCACTCAATTGATGAGTTCATCTCATACCTGCATGCAAAGTGCACAGCGTAATCTGCAGGTCCCGTGTCGACTAGTGCCGTCAAACTGACGCTCGCCGTGATTGATACACCTATCGTAGACCACAGTTCCACCGCCTGTATATCCAAATCTGAGACAGATGGCCGACGCTTACGGCTCACGTTAGTCCATTCATCAAGCTTATCTTACGACCTCTCGGTAAGGGCATGACCAAGGAAGGTGAGGTACCAGCTGAGATCCAGGACCTCAAAGATCAAAGTTGGTTGGCATCATCACCACGTCGCGGATGGTCATCCCCCGAGGGCGCGTGAGCATGAAGGTGATCACATTTGCCACTTCGGCTGCTTCCAGTAGGCTTCCCGATTCCCTGGCTTCCTTCAACTTCTCCGGTGGCCAGTCCGCAAGTAGCGCGCTGATCACAGGGCCCGGCGAAATCGAACCGACCCGAATGCCGTGCTTGAATACCTGACGTCGGACCGTCTGCACAAAGCAGTTGATCGCCCACTTCGACGAAGCATAAACCGGCTCCCACGGCGTTGGAAAATGAGCGGCCAAGGAGCTAGTAACGATGATGTCGCCCGTCCGACGCCCGATCATGTGCGGCAGCACATCGTGGACATTCTTCATCACGACGTTGACGTTCAGGTTCAGCATCCGGTCGATGGCACCGGTGTCGGAGTCCACCAGGTCACCACCCACATAGGTGCCGGCATTGGCATGAAAGATGTCGAGCTGACCTGCCGATTGCACAACGCGCGGCATCAGCGTCGCACAGTCCTTGGGGTTGAGGAGGTCGATGACAAGCGGGATAACCGCGTCCCCGTGCTTGGCCTGGATCGACTCGAGCGCCGCCTTGTCACGATCAATCATCACAACGCGCGCGCCTGCTGCTAACATCGCCTCAGTGCTCGCCAGCCCGATACCCGACGCGGCCCCCGTGATGGCGGCAATCTTGCCTTCCAATTCTCTCGCCATGAAATCTCGCCCTATCTAGCTGGATCTTGCGGGACGATAGCAAAAAAACGGACCGCCCGAACTGGGATTCGGGCGGCCGTTGCCGGCCAGGAAGGCGACCGGCAGTCGGCACCGGGAGGAGCCTTACTTGATGTAACCGCCTTCGGTCATCGTTGCCGTGGCGGCGTCCTGGGCCTGCTTGAGCGCATCGTCGACGCTCGACTGGCCGGCAAGAGCCGCCGAGAAGAGCTGGCCGACGGTGGTGCCGAGACCTTGGAACTCAGGGATGGCTACGAACTGGACGCCGACATAGGGCACCGGCTTGACGGTCGGATGCGTCGGGTCGGCGGCGTTGATGGAGTCCAGCGTCATCTTGGCGAACGGAGCCGCCTTCTGGTACTCGGCATTGGCGTAGAGCGAGGAGCGCGTGCCCGGAGGAACGTTGGCCCAGCCTTCCTTGGACGCGACGAGCTCGGCATAGTGCTTCGAGGTCGCCCAGGAGACGAACTTCTGAGCCGCATCAGCCTTCTGCGTACCGGCGGGAATGGCCAGAGACCATGCCCACAGCCAGTTGCCGCGTTTGCCCAGACCGTTGTCGGGAGCAAGAGCATAACCGACCTTGTCGGCGACAGTGGAAGCTTTCGGGTCGGAGACGAACGAGGCGGCGACGGTGGCGTCGATCCACATGCCGCACTTGCCCTGCTGGAACAGCGCCAGGTTTTCGTTGAAGCCGTTGGACGA
>NZ_JBFUFB010000024.1:0-46002 GCF_056403655.1 Mesorhizobium sp. P2_F8 | reverse complement strand
GGGATCATGTATCCCTGACTGGAATAGGCTCTTGAGGCGCCGGCCGAAGTGTTCCCATGCCGGATGGCCTTCTGGAATTCCTGCCTCTGTGCAATAGTCGTTGAGAACCTTTGTCAGCATTGCAAGTTGCTCAGAATCGAGATGATCGTCGGATGACATCGCTTTATCCCTCGTGGGGGCGAAAGCGTGATCGACTCTTCCAAGCGCCAGGCGCCCGTTCAAATTGGCCAGCGACGTTCCTTCAGTACGCTTTAGTCAGGGATTAGCGAGTCAAATCGGGCGTGGAGTGGAGCTTGGGAAATATCTTTCAGCCGACGGAACGTTTGTGCTCGCCCGGTGTTATCACCCTGATCCCCGCATAGGGATCATAAAGGGCCTTGCCCCTCCTGGCCCTAGTTTGAGTCCGCTGTCTCCCCGGCAGCGGACCCGACGCATTTCATTGATCGTCGGCATCCTGTTCCATAGCCTTACGAATCAGTAAGTCGTCGGTCCGCGCAAAGCCAGATAACCATCACCGTTGGCAGCGAACGGCACTTTGCTGCCCGGCGGGCCTCCACCTGCCGAAAATCAAAGGCCCGCTGCCCGCTCTCAGTCTGCTGGCGGCGGGCTTTTCGCCCAAGGGGGCATTGGTGGTGACTACGCAGCGGAGGCGGAACGACTTCATAAAAGCATAGTCCAGCCGAGCATTACCGGGCGCTGCAGCGCACCCACGAAGCGCTGTTGAAGACGGTGAAGGACGTCACCGGCAAGGATTCGCCGTTCATTCAATGGTTCGGGACAGGGCCTGTGCGGCCTCCCAAGGGTGGTAGCGCCATCCATGACCATGAAATATCCGTTCGTCGAAGACACGCTCGGCAAGAAGCTGCAGATCGGGTCGGGGCTTGCCGTCGACTGCATGACGTGTCGCCGGCAAGTTGACCGTCTCGGCGAAGACCATGGCTGTATGCACTGAGATCTAATCAAGGTGCTGTTTTGCCAGCCCTGCCGTAACGCTGGGCGCCCTGACCGAAACATCTCGTTCACCAGCCACCCGAAGACACCGGGGCAGCGACGCTCAGACTAAGCGGCCCGGCATCTCCGCACGGCGGGGGGCCAGCAGACTGTCGGGCCTGACCGGCGCGGGTTGGGGAGCGTGCCGGCTGGTGAAAATATACGCTTTCGCTAATATGTTCGGGACCTATCCGTAAGAACGATGGAAGCAGCAAAAGGTGGAGCACAAACCGGTAAAGATCTAAACGGAAGGCCAAAGCGATGGCGAAGGGGTTCGACGACAAAGGGAGGGAGCACAAATGGCCGCCTATCTTATCGCGGATGTAGACATAAAAGATGCTGCCGCGTTCGAGGAATACCGGCGGGATGTTCCGGCCACCGAGGCGCGCTACGGCGGGCGATACTTAGGTCGTGGCGGTGCGACCAAGGTTCTGGAAGGTGACTGGGAGCCACACCGTTTGGTTATTATCGAATTCCCCGATATGGCGTCGTTGATGGGCTGGTACAATTCGCCGGAGTACGCCCGCCTGATCGAGATTCGAAAACGTTGCGCCAACACCAGGATCATTGCGCTGGAAGGGATCACGACACCCATTGTCTGACGGTGCCGCGCGAAGCGGGCCTTTAGGGCCGGCAGAACAAGGACTTCAGTCTTAATTGCACGATATCTAATATACGATAAACTTAACAGCGCGGGGGGCTTTTCCCGCCAAGGTGGCCGGTGCGGCTTCGCTTCCCCAAGCATCCCCTGCGCCGGCCATTCGCGTCGATAATCGGGAATTGTCAGATTGGATGCTGCACGCGTTAGCTTCGAGGCCAGGCGACGGGCAGACACGGTTGCGCCGCCGCCAAGATTTGATCCTATCAAGGGAAGTGTGGCAGGGGCGGCGATAGCCGGCAGCGTCGTTGCGGTTTTCTATTGGCTTGCAGGCGGAAATCACATCGCGGGTCCGATCGGCCTAGTCACGATTTTGGCGTTTGCGCTGCCGTATCTTCACCTCCGGAGAAAGGAGCGGAAGAACAGTGAGGCCTTTGATACCTATTACATCAGATTGTTGGAACTTGAGAGGGCAAGAGAGAAAAGCTCGGCTGCCGTCAAACCAAGCACCGCTCCCGGTAAGCCCTCATCGCGCCTGGCGCCGCCGCCCCTACATCCTGATCGAGACATACGACAACAGGTAAATGATCGCGATGGAACCCGTAGCGAGTACGACCCATACTCCTAAGCTGCTCATGCTTCCTCGCTTCCCGCCGGCGCACTCGTTGGGCAGGGTGTTGGGGTGGTGGACGCCGTCCCAGACGGAAAAGGTCCTCAAGCACAAGCTAATATAATTGAGATGCAGACGCCTATGGTGTGATCGCGGAACCCATGGCCTAAGCGCTCCCGTCGGTCTCGCCTTCCTCGTCGATCATCCGGACCCGCAATGAAGGCTGATGCCTGATGCCAATGAATGTTTCGCAGAGGTGGATCTTCCCGCGCTTTATCGAAATCCCGATCGGGATTTTCCGAGTCTTTGGTTTGAAGGGCAGCTTTGACAGTCCAGGCCACATCCGTTGCCGAGCCAAACGTCTGCCCACCCACTTCTCACACCCACTGGCGCTCGGAGCGACCAACGCAGCAGCCGCAACGTGGCGGGTTTTTTTGCATTTTAGACGAAACTAATATTATGGCGTCACGTTTGTATACCGGCCAGCTTGTGCCCCTCTCTGGCCTCTCTAGAGAAGCTCGTCATCTGCCCGCAAGGTGGCGGGCTTTTTGTTGTTGCGGCGGAATTGGCTGCGTTGGCCGAAGTTAATTTCCGGCCAAACGCTCCTCCCGAGGTGACAACTGGATTCTCGAGGTCAAGTTCGACGGCTACCGCTCGAAGATCTATCGGCGCGTGAAGGATTCCCATTTTCAGAAGTTGCTGGCACATGTTAGCGCCAGAGCCCTATACTGCGACTCCGAGCGACCGAGCCTTGGCTGTTTGGAAATTAGACGTCCGCGAATGATCTCCGGCTTTGTTAAAGGTCTAAACTAGTGTCTCCAGCAGAACGCAAACGGCGAGAGCGTGCTTATACTGAAGGTAATATGACTTGGTCTTGGAGGGTTTCTCGGCCGATAGTATTGCGAGGCTTGGCGCTGGTTCACGACGGCATAATGGGTGCTGTCGCGATGTTGCTTTCGCTCGTGTTGAGGCTTGATTTCGATATTGTCGTTCAAAACCTGACGTATTTCCTTGGTGCAGCGGCTCTATTCGGGGTCATTGTCAGCGGCGTCGGTTTCTTGTTTGGACTGAACCGTGGTATTTGGCGCTATGCGTCGCTGACGGATCTCCTAGCAATCACCTATGCTGCTAGCGCGTCCGTCGCTAGTTTCACAGTGGCCCAATTCCTGCTGGATCGACTGGGCTCGATTCCCCGTTCTTCGATCTTGATCGCCTGGGCCTTCCTGATCGTGCTGCTAGCCGGGCCGCGTGCCGCGTATCGGCTCTATCGCAATCGCCACGACACCGGTCGCTTGTTCGATCGCGGCACCTGCAAGTTCGTGCTGCTGGTTGGAGCCACCGACAACGCCGACGCCTTCCTGAGGACCACTAAGGAGAGAAATAATGCGTCATTCAATATCCTTGCGATAATCGACGAACGAGGGCGCAGGACCGGACGTTCTATTCGCGGGGTTCCAGTGTTGGGTCCGCTGGAAAGACTACCGCAGATCCTCAATCGATTTGAGGCCCAGGGGCGCCGACCCGAAGCGCTTATCCTGACGCGTTCCCGCGAGGACTATCAACGGCACGCCAGCATCGAGGCGTTGGTTGAGATTGCGGCACAGCAGAAAGTCGAAATCCTGAAGCTCCCGAACCTTCTCGACATGCAAAGCGTCGATGCTGAAATTGAGCCGCGTCCGATCAAGTTGGAGGATCTCTTGCATCGGCCGCCCGTTACACTTGATGCGCCCAAGATCGCGTCGATGATCGAGGGCAGGACCGTCATGATCACCGGCGCGGGCGGTTCGATTGGATCCGAGCTGGCACGTCAGGTTGCGGCCCTGAACCCACGCGGCCTCATTCTCGTGGACGCCAGCGAGCACCTTCTTTACTCTATCGAGACTGAACTCGCTGGCACCCGCCCGAGCCTCAAGTTGCATGCTGGCCTCTGCAACGTGCGCGAAAAGGACGCCGTCAACAGAATCGTTGCCGGCCATAGGCCCGACGTGCTCTTCCACGCAGCAGCACTCAAGCATGTGCCGATCGTTGAGGCTCAGCCGCTTGAAGGCCTTTTCACCAACGCGATCGGAACGCGTAATGTCGCTGAGGCCGCGCTTCGTGCCAACGTCTCCACGATGATTATGGTGTCGACCGACAAGGCTGTGAATCCCTCTAGCGTTATGGGCGCGACCAAGCGGATGGCGGAGATGTTCTGCCAGGCGATGGATCTGGACTCGGCCGTCAACGGCACACGTTTCGTCACCGTTCGGTTCGGCAACGTCCTGGGCTCGGCCGGATCCGTGGTCCCGCTGTTCGAGAAGCAGATCAGGGCCGGCGGCCCTGTGACAGTTACCCATCCAGAGATGGAACGCTTTTTCATGACAATTTCGGAAGCTTGCCTCCTCGTCCTGCAGGCGGCGGCGCATAGCCGCGAGCGGCAGCAGGAGCGCGGCCGAATTTACGTTCTCGACATGGGCTCGCCGGTGAAGATCGTGGATCTTGCTCGAAATCTCATCCGTCTCTCGGGGCGCCGCCCGGACACCGACATTCAGATAGTCTACACCGGGCTTCGGCCTGGGGAAAAACTTTGCGAGGAACTTTTCGACAACAAGGAAACCTTGAGCGGGACCGGTGCGTCGGGGATCCTGGCCGCATCTCCGCGGTCGATCGAGGGAGCGCTAATCGTGCGCATCTTCGACGAAATGAAGCGCAGGATCGACGCCCAAGATTTGCCCGGCGCCCTACGGCTTCTGAAGTCGACCGTCGGGGAGTTTACTCCGGGGAGCGAGATTCACCTGCTGATGAGCGGGGAGGACTCGGGAAAGCACTGATCCTTTTCGCGGGTGCCACCGCCACAAGCTAAAAGCGTATTGCCATCCTGACTTTGTGCAAAGCGTCCCTACCATGTTCGCGTCCATGTCGCCTGGACGCAGGCCTAATCCCTCTAAGCTGCCGGCCGGCCGCCAAGGCACCGGCGCCACAATATTGCCCGGTTCCGGCCATAATCGATTAATACCGTGATAAACAATTCCTGCGCACAAAGGATCGGGGTTCACGGTGTCATTGGTATTGTCGAGTGAGTGCTTTGCTCCTCTGACGGTTAGATGGCGGCGTCTTTCATTGAGACTGTAGGGGACATCTGAAAAAATGCAGGCTGTGACGCACCCGCGTCTTCGTCGCGCTGCTACAGTCGCGTTGTTGGCGGTGTCGGCTGCCTTACTGGCGGCTTGTGCATCGCCTGAACCCAAAGCGATGGTCTACAAAAAGACCCGCTCCAAGGAATATTTCTCCGAATCCGAATACGGCGTGAAGGCAAGCCCGCGTGTGGCCTTCCGGGGCGGGCGGCTGCAGCGTGGCGGCGGCCGGGACCAGCTCGGCAAGCCCTATCAGGTCCGGGGCAGGTGGTATTACCCGAAGGAAGACAAGCACTACGCCAAGGTCGGTCTGGCCTCCTGGTATGGCGATGCCTTCCACGGCCGGCTTACCGCCAATGGCGAAGTCTACGACATGACACACCTGACGGCGGCGCATCCGACCATGCCGTTGCCTAGCTATGCCCGTGTCACCAATCTCAAGACCGGCAGCTCGGTCATCGTTCGCGTCAACGACCGCGGCCCCTATCACGAAGGCCGGATCATCGATGTGTCGGAGCGCGCCGCCCAAATGCTTGATTATGCCAATATCGGCACCGCTCAGGTGAAGGTCGAGTATGTCGGCCGCGCACCGCTCGACGGCGATGACGACCAGTATCTGATGGCCTCCTACCATCCCGGCAACAGGACGCCGGACCCGTCGGATGGACTGCCGACCGGCGTCATGGTCGCCATGAACGGACCGTCGCCGAGCCTTCCCGTTGGTGCCGCCGCCGTACCGTTTCCTGGCCAGTTGACCGATTCGGGGACGGCCCAGGCGGTTATGCCGGCGCAGTCGCCGGCCTATGGCGACCTGGCATTGCCGGATTTCGGCCCGATCGTGCCGGAGCGCCCGGAGATCAGCCTGCCGCCGCAATCGCCGTTTGCGGTGGCCTCGCTCTCCTATGCGGACGAGCGCGTAGAGCGCGCCTCCAACGCCTTCGCCGCACTGGGTGGCGGCGACGGCATGTCACCGGCCGACCTGCTGCAATCGTGGAAGCGTCAGTCGCCGTCGGCCGGTTCGCCCACCGACTATGTTGCGGCAGGTTCGTTCGAGGATGCGGCGGAGGCCAAGCGCGTTGCCGCCCAGCTTGCCGCATTCGGCAAGATCGAGATCCAGCGTTCCGAACTCGACGGCGAGGATTGGTATTCGGTCAATCTCTATCCCGATGGCCACCGCAATCTGGATGATTTGCTGCAGGCGGCCTGGTCGCATGGCGCGCCGGATGCGCTGGCTGTGCGCAACTGAGCGCAAGCAAGGTCGGATCTCCACTGCGCGGTTGATCCGCCACGGAAAAAGCCTGATACTTTTCGCGGGCTAGCCGGACGTGCCGGCCAACGGGTCGAATTTCATGCAATTTCGCTTGCTCCAGCCTTTCGCCGGGCTTCTGTTTTTTTGCCTGCTATTGCTTTCCCTGGCTCCAGCCAGCGCGCAGCTTTTCGAGACCAAGGCCGCGCAGGTCTTCATGATCGACGCCGAGACCGGGACGGTGCTGTTTTCAAAAGATGCCGACAAGCCGATACCGCCGGCTTCGATGGCCAAGCTGATGACCATGGAAGTGGTTTTCAACGCCATAAAGTCCGGACGCCTGAAGCTCGACGACACGTTCGTGGTCAGCGAAAACGCCTGGCGCAAAGGTGGTGCGCCTTCGGGAACTTCGACAATGTTTGCCAAGCTCAAATCGTCGATCCGGCTCGAGGATCTCATTCAGGGCGTAACGGTTCAGGCGGCCAATGACGGCTGTATTGTCATTGCCGAAGGCATGGCCGGCTCGGAGGACAATTTTGCTGCGCAGATGACCGAGCGCGCGCGCCAGATCGGGCTCAAGACATCGACGTTCGTCAATTCGACCGGCCTGCCGGCGGACGGCCAGCAGACGACGGTGCGGGAGTTGGCGCTGCTGGCCGTGCATCTGTGGCGCGATTATCCGGATTTCTATCACTACTACGGCCAGAAGGATTTTGCCTGGAACAAGATCTCGCAGCGGAACCGCAATCCGCTTCTGGGAATGGACATCGGCGCCGACGGCCTGGCGGTCGGCGCGAGCGAGACGTCAGGCTTCGGCATCGTCGGTTCGGTCAACCACAACGGCACGCGGGTGATCGCGGCGATGAGCGGACTGGCCAGCGACAAGGAGCGTGCGGAAGAGGCGCGAAAACTGCTCGACTGGGGTGTTCGCTCTTTCGAGAAGACCGAAATCTTCGCCAAGGACGAGGTGGTCGGCGAAGCCCAGGTTTTTGGCGGCGCGAAATCCGGCGTGACGCTGAAGGCCAAGGGTCCGATCGCCATCTTCCTGCCGATCACCAACCGCGACAAGCTGACGGCCAAGATCGTCTACACAGGCCCGGTTGCCGCTCCGGTGGAGGAAGGGCAGCCGGTGGGCGCGCTGCGCGTCTGGATCGGCGACACGCTCAGCCAGGAAACGCCGCTTTTCGCGGCCGAGTCGATCGGCGTCGGCACGTTGCCGCAGCGCGCGCTCGATGCCGTCAAGGAACTGGCGATCGGCTGGCTGCGCTAGAGCGATTCATCGCTTCACGGAAACGCAGAACCGCTCTATCTCTTGGCTTTGACGCAATTCCCTAGGGAAAGTGCTGCGCTTTTCCCAGGAAAACCGTTTCACACTTTTCCTGGAATTGCGCTAGCGCCGACGGCATAGACGTTTGCCCCGACGCGGACTATCTAGAGCGCTATAACCACCCGCAAGCATGGCAAAGGCTTTTCGATTGGCGCGCGGATTTTTCATCACCTTCGAAGGCGGCGAAGGAGCAGGCAAGTCGACGCAGATCGAGCGGCTGGCCAGGAAGATGCGCGCCAAGGGATATGATGTCCTCCCCACCCGTGAACCTGGCGGCTCGCCTGGCGCCGAAGCTGTCAGGCATGTGCTGCTTTCGGGCGCGGCCGAACCATTCGGGCCGAAAATGGAGGCGCTGCTGTTCGCCGCCGCGCGCTCCGATCATGTCGAGCAGGTCATCCGTCCGGCGGTCGAGCGTGGCTCCATCGTGCTTTGCGACCGCTTCTTGGATTCATCACGCGTCTACCAGGGAGTCACCGGCGGTATCGACCCGGCGTTCATGGATGCGCTGGAGCAGGTTGCCATCAACGGCATGATGCCGGACATGACGCTGATCTTCGACATCGATCCGGCGGAGGGCCTCAGGCGCGCGACGTTGCGGCGCGGCACCGAAGCAATCGCCGACCGCTTCGAAAAGGAGAGGCTGGCGATCCATCAGGCCCGCCGCGAGGCGTTTCTGGCAATCGCGGCGGCCGAGCCGGAACGCTGCATCGTCGTTAACGCCGCCGCCGATCCCGATACGGTCGAGAATGTCGTCACCGCCGCCGTGTTCGCGGCGCTGGAGGCAAGAACGCCTTCGCGCAACAGGCAGGCGACGCCGGCATGATCTTCGAACGCATCGCACCCGAGCAGCACGACACGCTGGACGGCGTGCCCGAGCCATCCGAAACACCGCGCCTGGTTGGACACCGGCAGGCCGCGGGGATGCTGACCGCCGCCTATCGTGCGGGAAAGCTGCCGCATGCGCTGATCTTCTCCGGGCCGGTCGGCATCGGCAAGGCGACGCTTGCCTTCCATCTTGCGCATCATCTGTTGAAGCACCCGGACTTCGCGCAGGCGCCGGAAAGCCTTGCCATTCCCGATCCGGCCTCGTCGCTGTTTCGCCAGATCGCCACCGGCGCGCATCCTTGCGTGCTGCACCTGACCCGTCCGCCCAACGACAAGACCAAGAGCTTCAAGACCGTCGTCACCGTCGACGAGATCCGCAAGGTCAGCCGCTTCCTGTCGCTGACCTCGCATGACGGCAGCTACCGGGTTGTGATCGTGGACCCAGCCGACGACATGAACACCAATGCCGCCAATGCCTTGTTGAAGAATCTCGAAGAGCCGCCGGCACGAACGCTGTTCATCCTGATCGTCCATGCGCCGGGCAGCCTGCTGCCGACGATCCGGTCGCGCTGCCAGGTGGTGCGATTGACGCCGCTCGATGCCGACGACCTGATGGCGGTGCTGGAAACGACCGAACCGCCACCGCCGGACGATCCTGCCGCGCGCGCGGCGCTGGCCGAGCGGGCAGGGGGCAGCGCGCGCAGCGCGATCCTGTTGACGCAGTATGGCGGGCTGGAGATCGCCTCAACGCTCGACGCCCTGGTGGCGGCAAGAAAGAACGATGTCGGCGGCGCGTTTCGCCTTGCCGAGGCTGTCGCCGGCCGCGACCAGGCAATCCAGTTCGACATCTTCAACCGCCGGGCGCTGGAGCTGTTGTCGGATGCGGCAAGCCAGGCAGCGCTGGCGGGTGACCTCACACGGGCCAAAACACTGTCGGACACTTGGCATGAGGCGCTCGACGCTATATCTGAGACGGACACCTACAATCTCGACAAGAAGCAGCACGCCTTGACCATGATCGACCGCCTGAATTCTGCAATGCGAATGTGACGGTTTCTCCATGCATGCCGTGCCCCAAATCCGGGGCCACTTTTGGGCGGCATGCATTGGCCCCGGGATGGCAATCGCCGCCCCGATGCGATATCCACCGCCACGCCTTTCCATTCAGACATTCATGACGGTTCATTCATGTCACGCGACAAGTTCTACATCACGACGGCGATTTCCTATCCGAACGGCAAACCGCATATCGGCCATGCCTACGAACTGATCGCAACCGATGCGCTTGCCCGCTTCCAGCGGCTCGACGGCAAGCAAGTCTTTTTCCTCACCGGAACCGACGAACACGGCATCAAGATGCTGCAGACCGCCAAGCGCGAAGGCATTTCGCCGCGCGAACTGGCCGATCGCAACTCGGCTGAGTTCAAGCGCATGGCGGAGGCGCTCAACGCCTCCAATGACGATTTCATCCGCACCACGGAAGAGCGGCATTACGCGTCGTCGCAGGCGATCTGGAAGGCAATGGCCGCCAATGGCGACATCTACAAGGGCGGCTATGCCGGCTGGTACTCGGTGCGCGACGAAGCCTACTACGGCGAGGAGGAGACGGAGGTCCGCCCGGACAATGTCCGCTACGGGCCACAGGGAACGCCCGTCGAATGGGTCGAGGAAGAGAGCTATTTCTTCCGCCTCTCGGCCTATCAGGACAAGCTCGTCGCGCTCTATGAAAACCAGCCCGACTTCATCGGCCCGGCTGAGCGCCGCAACGAGGTGATGAGCTTCGTCAAATCGGGACTGAAGGACCTGTCGATCTCGCGCACCACCTTCGACTGGGGCGTGCCGGTGCCGGGCGACGAGAAGCACGTGATGTATGTGTGGGTCGACGCCTTGACCAATTACATCACAGGTGTCGGCTATCCCAATGAAAATGCTGACGATTGGCATTTCTGGCCTGCGGATGCGCACATCATCGGCAAGGACATCGTCCGATTTCATGCGGTGTATTGGCCGGCCTTCTTGATGTCTGCCGGCATCCCGCTGCCGAAACGTGTCTTCGGCCACGGCTTCCTGTTCAACCGCGGCGAGAAGATGTCGAAATCGGTCGGCAACGTCATAGACCCGTTCACCATGATCGAGCACTACGGTCTGGACCAGGTGCGCTACTTCTTCCTGCGCGAGGTGCCGTTCGGCCAGGACGGCAGCTACAGCCATGAAGCAATCGTCAACCGCACCAACGCCGATCTTGCCAATGGCCTTGGCAATCTGGCGCAGCGCTCGCTGTCGATGATCGCCAAGAACTGCGGCGGCGTGGTGCCGCAACGCGGCACCCTGGCGGATGAGGACAAGGCGATCCTCGATCAGGCAACTGCCGTGCTCGCCGTGGCGCGCAAGACCATGGCCGAGCAAGGCATCCATCTGGCGCTGGCGGCGATCTTCGGCGTGGTGGCGGAAGCCGATCGTTATTTCGCGGGCCAGGCGCCATGGGCGTTGAAGAAGAGCGATCCGGCGCGCATGGAAACCGTGCTGTGGACGACTGCCGAACTCGTCCGGCGCGTGGCGCTGTTGTGCCAACCCTTCATTCCGGGATCGGCCAACAAACTGCTCGACCTGCTGGCGGTGTCGGCGGACAGCCGCGATTTCGTGCATGTCGCGGCAGACCACGCGCTTGTCTCCGGGGTTGCCTTGCCCGCGCCGGAAGGGGTGTTTCCGCGTTACGTCGAACAGCCGGATGCGAACGCCTGATGCTCGTCGACAGCCATTGCCATCTGGATTTTCCAGACTTCGCCGAGGAGCGGGCGGCCATAGTCGCCCGCGCCAGGGCGGCCGGTATCGGCCGCATGGTGACGATCTCGACGCGCGTGAAGCGGTTTCAGCAAATCATTGAAATCGCTGAAACCTTCGACGAAGTGTACTGTTCGGTCGGCACCCATCCGCACAATGCCGCCGAGGAACTCGACGTCACCGCCGCGGACCTTGTGCGCCTGTCAGCTCATCCGAAGGTGGTGGCGATCGGCGAGGCGGGGCTCGACTACTTCTACGACAAAGCGCCGCGCGATGCCCAGGCGCAGGGGTTTCGCGCCCACATCGCCGCCGCTCGGGAAACCGGTCTGCCGCTGGTCATCCATTCGCGCGATGCCGATGACGACATGGCGGCCATCCTCGAGGACGAAACAGGGAAGGGCGCCTTCCCCTTCATCCTGCACTGTTTTTCGTCCGGGCGCCGGCTGGCGGAAATCGGCGTTGCGCTCGGTGGCTATGTATCGTTCTCGGGTATCCTGACCTTCAAGAATTCGGCCGAGTTGCGCGCCATCGCAGCCGATGTGCCGCACGACCGCTTGCTGGTCGAAACCGACGCACCTTATCTGGCGCCCGTACCGTTTCGCGGCAAGCGCAACGAGCCGGCCTATGTCGCGCACACGGCCAAAGTGCTGGCCGAAACAATCGGCGTCAGCGAGGCTGACATCGCTGATCTGACGACGAACAATTTCTTCCGCCTGTTCGGCAAGATGCCGCGACCTCCCGAGCAAACTGCTTGGCCCAAGCAAAGTGCCTGAACGATGACCGACCGGCTGCGCCTCACCATTCTCGGCTGCGGCTCGTCGCCAGGTACGCCGCGCATCACCGGCGACTGGGGCAATTGCGACCCAGATAACCCGAAGAACCGGCGCACCCGCGCCGCCGCACTCGTCGAACGGATTGCTGCGGATGGCGGTCGCACCAGCGTCGTCATCGACACTGGACCGGATTTCCGCCAGCAGATGCTTATGGCCTCCGTCAGGCGCATCGATGCGGTCGTCTACACGCACCCGCATGCCGACCACATCCACGGCATCGATGATCTGCGTGGTTTCGTCCTCGATCAGCGCCAGCTGATCGATATCCATGCCGACGAGCCGACGATGCTGCGCCTGCGGCAGGCCTTCGGCTATTGTTTCGAGACGCCGGCGGGCAGTTCCTATCCGCCGATCGTCGACGCTCATATCATCCATCACGCCAAGCCGGTCGTCATCGAAGGAGAGGGGGGTGCCCTCACCCTTGAGCCGCTGCCGCAGGTGCATGGCGACATCATATCGCTCGGTTTCCGCATCGGCACGCTCGCCTATTGCCCTGATATCAGTGACTTTCCGGAGGCCACCGTCGAACGGCTGCGCGACCTCGACGTGCTGATCATCGACGCGCTGCAGTACCGGACGCACCCCAGCCATCTGTCGCTTGGCGAAGCACTGGAATGGATCGAGCGGCTGGCGCCACGGCACTCCGTGCTGACGCATATGCATGTGCCGCTCGACTACGCCACGGTGATGGCCGAGACGCCAGCCAACGTCGAGCCAGCCTATGACGGCATGGCGATAGATATCCCATATGATTCATGGTGATGAAGCCAATCCTTCATCGCTGGCCGCACTGGAATTTCGACAATGAATGACGCCCGGCCAAATCGTCTGGTCAACGCGGATTTCAGCTGCCGTGCATGCCGGATCGACTTGCCGCGATAGACACGACGCAATCGAAGAGATCTTGAGGTTGCGGGTTGGCGTGACCGCCATAGCGTTGTGGGCATCATCTATTTGCTGCAGCCGGATGGGCGCCAAACGGCTGATAATGCGGGAAAATCACCGTCTGCCGTCATACGCTTCAGTTCCATAATCTATCTTATGCGACTTTCTGATGTGCGGTAATGCCACCCAGCTAGAGCAATTGGCCGCAGCGCAACGAGAACGCCGCAAGCCAATTGACCAGTCACCGACTGGCGATGCACACCGCCCGCGCTAATCAAGCACGACCACGGCCTCCACCTCGAACAGCATGGGGTCAATTGCAAGCTTGGGAACGGGAACCAGAGTCTGCGCCGGCAGCGCCTCGCCGAACATTGCCTTGACGTTCTCGGTCAGCACCTCAAGCTTTGACATATCGTGATCGACCACGAAGACCGTCAGCTTGGCGACCTGACCCGGTTTCGCGCCGATCCCGTCCAACGCGGTACGCAAATTTGCGTAGGCCTGCTTAACCTGGATGGCGAAGTCGGGCGACAGCGCTCCCGCGCTGTCCTGGCCGCCCTGCCCGGAGATATAGGCGACCCGGCCTTCACGGGGTGTGATCACCGCTGTGCTGTAGCCATTCGGCGACGGGTCGTAGAGGTTTTGGGGATTGACGATGGTCAGCTTGCGATCGTTCTCATTGGCTGTAGCCGCCGTGGGAACTGCGATGGTCATGATGATTAGCCCTCCAATAAGCAGACGCTTGATTGCGCGTGACATGATTTTCTCTCGGCTCCGCGGACTGCGAGCGACCTACCCTCGCAGCCGGCATGATTGAACTTTAACCACATCGCCCTTACGATGACTCGTGCGATGTACGAGCAGTCGTATGGTACGTCGTACGAGTCAATCGTTCAAGATCGACATTCGTCGCGTTGCCGGTCAAAATCGATGTCCTGAACAGCGAGGAAAGTTGGATGGCAGCCAAGCGTAGCGGCGCCCGGAGCAAACGACCTCAACAGGTCGGTGTCTCGCACCAGCCCGTGCAGGAGGCGAGCAGTGAACCGCCTCTCACGCGGGAACGTATCGTGGCGACGGCGGTAGAACTGCTGGACGCCCAAGGCGTCGACGGATTGACGATGCGTCGGCTGGCCGATCGCCTCGGCTCGGGCGTGATGAGCCTATATTGGCACGTCGACAACAAAGAGGATGTCTTTGATCTGGCGCTCGACTCGGTGCTCGAATATCGCGAACCGCCGCAAATGGCTGAGTCTCAAGACTGGCGCGGAGAAGTCGTCCATATGCTCGAAGACTGGCGCACCGGCATGCTGCGCCATCCCTGGTCGGCATCGTTGTTGCCGCGCAGGGCGCTCGGCCCGGGCATCCTCAGCCGCCTGGAGCTGCTGAGCAAGACCTTGTCCAGCGCCGGCGTGGCGGACGCAAATCTGAACGTCGCGATATGGTCACTCTGGAACTATGTGATGGGCGCAACCATCACCCGGGCGAGCTTTGACCTCTCGGACGACAACAGGGCCGCCGCGCAGCAGCGCCTTGCGCATCTCAGCGGACGCTACCCGACAATCGAACGCTCTCGTCTGCTGTTGGATGACGATTGGCTCGGCGCTTTCAGGAAAGGCCTCGACTTCCTGCTTGATGGCCTCGCTCCACGATAAAGTTCCGCCGGCCGACTTTTATTCCTCGCCTTCCTTGGCCTTAGCTTCCGCAATCTGTTTGCGTACCACCGCATCCCTGGCGGCAGCCGCACTTGCCCCATGGTCCTCATTGCCGGCTGCGACCTGCACTGTGGGCGAAGCAAACTCGATCCCGTTTGCCGCGAACGCTTCGCGGATCATGACATAGGCCCGGCGACGGATCGTGAATTGGTGTCCCGGCTTGGTCGTCATCGCGAAACTGAGGTTGATGCCATAATCGCCGAAAGCCTCGACGCCCTTCATCTTCAAGGTCTCGATGATCTGCGGACCGAATTCCTCATCTGCCAGCAGTTCGGCGCCGACGCCCTTGACCAGTTTTTTGACCTTGGCAATGTCCGTGTCGTAGTTGACCGAAATGAAGAACTTATCGATCACCCAGTCGCGGCTCATGTTCTGGACGGCGCCCAACGAGCCGAATGGAACTGTGAAGATCGGGCCGCGGTGATGGCGCAGCTTGACCGAGCGAATGCTGAAGGACTCGACCGTGCCCTTGTAGGTGCCGCTCTGGATATACTCTCCGACGCGAAACGCATCGTCGGTCATGTAGAACACACCACTGATGACGTCCTTCACCAGCGACTGCGATCCGAAGCCGATGGCAACGCCGAAGATGCCCGCGCCCGCGATCAATGGACCAATCTCGACGCCAAGGCCGGAGAGAACCATCATGATCGCAATGGCGGCAATGAGTGCGGCGAGAAAATTCTTCAGGATCGGCAGCAGCGTCAAAAGCCGCCCGCTGCGGGCAAGCGCTGCCTCGTCGCCGCCCTCGGTGCGGGCACGATCGATGCGACCGCCAATAAGACCCTTCACAAGTTGCCAGATGAGATCGGCGGCGAGCAGCACCACGATGCCGCTCAATACACCTCGGACGATGCGGTCTACACTTTCGTCGCCCATCATTCCGCTGGCGCGCAAACGCACGACGGTCGCAAGCCAGGCGACAGCGAGCCCGATGACGATCGCCCTCGCCCCACGCTCAACGAGCACTTCGAAGATGGCATTGTTCGACTTCGTCGTCTCGTCGGAGCTGGCGAAAAACGACTTGGTGATTGAGCTGGTGGATCTCAGGATTGGTGGGAGGATCAAGCCATAGATGCCAATCCACAAAAGCGTGCTCATCCCCACGACCCACAAGAGCCAGAGCACGCAAAGGAAAAATGTCAGCAGCCATTCCTTGAGCCGATAAACCTTGGAAGGCTCGATCGCCGCCGGCCGCCGCCATACGGATTCGATCGACACCGCGAGGAGACCGAGACCGAGTATGTAGACGATGAGATTCCTGACGTTCGGCGTGAAGTGGAGGATGTTCATCTCGCCTGCGAGCGCCCATCCAAGGAAGAATATGCCAGCAAACAACGCGACGCGGCGGCGCCAGAAAGCAGCGGTGACATCGTCCATCGGAATAAGCCGGACCTTCGGCTGGTCTCCAAGGTTCAAATTGCCGTCCGCCGTGCCGAGAATAACTGACGTGATCCGCATGATCACGCGCCAGGCGATGACAGCGATCAGCAAAGGCAGCACCAGCGCAGAAAGCAGTGGTGGCCAGGTAAACGCCAGGAAGGCGCCGACACTGGCCATTGCGAACACGACGAGCGGCGCGATGGCGACGAACAACGTTCGGGCGATCACATGATGTCGGGCGGGTGCGCCCGATTCCGGGCTTTGAGCTGGGTTGCGGCGGTGAGCCCTGCCGACGATACGGCGGAAGATGAACTCGGCACCTAACCCAAGCGCCACAAAGGCCGCGAACAGGACGAGGATCGCTCCCGGCCCTCGCCCGTGAATCTCGGTCATAATCGTCGAGCTTGCGCCGGAAATCTCGTCAGGGACCTCAGGAATCGCATTGCCAATGCCCTGCAAATGCTCGCGAATGGCATTGGACCAGACCATGAAGTCAGTGGCGGAAGCGCCCATTGGCATTGCCGAATCGGCCGCGGGTGCCGCGCCCTTCTCGGCGATCCACGCCTTGACTTCGGGATCGTTCAGCAATTTCAGCAACTGCTCGACTTTTTCAGGTGGAGGGGGCGGCGCCGCAGTCGTCTGCGCCCGGGCGATCGCAGTGAATGCGATCAGGGACGCCATCAGCATTGCAAACAACACGCCGGTTCTGCCAGCCCGGAAAACCATCACACTCATCTGCTGACCCCCGATGGACTCACTTTCACTATGCCCACAACATACTGCCTCACGAACAAAATAATGTAGCGATGCAATACGCCCGAACAGGGCCGGAATTGTCCGTCGAGGCGGAGCGCCAAGGGAGCTCGGCCATCAATCGCCAGTCCCCGCTCAGGTAAGGCAATTTCGCGTTTCAGCTGGGGTGGCGCGTTTCGCTCCACAGAGCTTCGCCAAACTGATACATCCGCATTCGACAAAATTTCAGCCAGACCATCATGAAGACCAAATGACAGCATCTCTCTTTCTCGGCTTTCCCGATCGCCTCGCCGGTGGCCGCATCCCCAGTGCGGTGATCTTCGGAGCCGGTCACGGCAGCACCTATCCCGGCAAGGACAGCAGCGGCCATGCCTTGGCCGCCGATGCCATCCGCGCCGCGAGCCAGGGCGATGCCGCGCTCGTCGAGCACTGGGATTTCGATCTCGGCGGCCCGCTGTTCGACGGCAAGCCGGACAACTGCATCGACACAGGCGATATCCCGACCATTTTGCATAACAATGCCGGCAACCGGACCCGGATCGAGGCGAAGACGCGCGAGGTCCTGGCATTGCCGGCCGTACCGATCCTGCTGGGTGGCGACTGTTCCGTGACCTTTCCCTTCCTCGCCGGCTTTGCGGATCACGGACCGGTCTGGATCCTGCAGATCGACGCCCATATCGATTGGCGCGACGAGGTGTCTGGCGAGCGACACGGCTATTCGAGCCCGATGCGTCGCGCGAGCGAGATGCCGCATGTCGCCGGCATGGTGCAGGTCGGCCTTCGCAGCGTTGGCAGCGCAGGCATAACCGAGATCGAAGCGGCGCGGCGCTATGGCAGTCGCTTCGTGACCGCCCGCGAGATTCACGCCCAGGGCGTCGAAGCCGCGCTGCGGCATATTCCGGAAGGATCGCAGGTTGTTGTCACGCTCGACTGCGACGCCCTCGATCCCAGCATCATGCCGGGTGTGGCGGCGCGTACGCCCGGCGGCCTCACCTACACGCAGGTGATCGACCTGATCGCGGGCCTCGGCAGGCGGGCCAGGATCGCAGGATTCGATCTTGTCGAATTCTATCCTCCCGCCGATATCGACAGCCTGTCGGCCCTGACCGCGGCGCGCCTTCTCGTCAATGTGATCGGCACCATCGTCCGGCAGGTTTGAAAGCCGGCTTCCTCTCGTAGCATGACGGCCCGACAAGGTTCCCTCCGCTGCCGAGAGGATACCCAGACTCGGGCCTCACCCTCGGACCGGCAGCAATTCAGGCGCATCCGTTGGGCTTCCCAGAGGGAAGTCCTCCCTTCGACCAGATCTGCCCGGACTTCCCTAGAGTTGCTATAGGTTCCGGCCGCGTGCGGCTACATCCGCCGGCGCCTCATCCGCCAGATAGCCGAGATCCTTTTGTTCCGGCAGAGACAGGCCGGCAAGTGCCCTGCGCTGCCTGAAATCCTGATATCGGCGTCGAAACCTTGCGAAGACACGCGCGATATGCCCGGCGAGCAAAACGGAAAAACGGGAGGTCGGCTGGAAGGTCCTGAGGCTGGTGGAGGTCATTTCATTCTCCCTCGTTCGAATTCATGAGGGCAGTGTCCCACCGGCGCGCTTTGTCGATGTTCATCTAGGCGTTAAACCGGAGGAGAAACCACTGCCGAAGCCGCTAAATCGTCGTTAAGTCGGCGCGGGGAAGTGATATTCTACCCGAGGCTGCTACAGGGGGGTCGGGGTGCACATCGGATTGCTTGGCGGTATCGAGGTTGTTTCTTCAGGCGGCCAATCGCTGCACTTCGCGACGCGCAAGACGTCGTTGCTGTTTGCTCCGCGCTCGTTCTGGCCGGGCCCAAGGGCCTTCGCCGCGAGAGGGTGGCGGCGATGCTATGGGCAGACAGCGGCGAGCAGCAGGCGCGGAACAGCCTGCGCCAAGCGTTGGTGGACATCAGGCGGCTGTTTCCGCCCACCGGCGACGAGGCCATACGTGTCGAAGGCAATGCCCACACCATATGGCTGGCGGCAAATGCCGATGAGGCCGACATCTGGATGTTCGACCGGAATATCCTAGCCAGTGACGGCGCCAGCCTAGCGACAGCGGCGAGCCTCTACCGGGGAGACTTGCTCGACGGTCTGTCGTTTCCCGGCGAGATCGACGAATGGCTTGCGCCGCTTCGGGCGAACTATGCCCGCAAGGCGCTGGACCTCGCCGAGCGGCTGAGCCTTCTGCCGGAGACGGACGCCAGCGAGGAAATGGCTTGCGAAAGGCTGGCGGAGCGGCTGGTGGCGCTCGATCCATGCGCCGAGCAGGCCCACCGGGCGCTTATCCGCATCTTCCGCCGTCGCGGCAAGACCAACGACGCCTTCCGCCAGTTCCTGGCCTGCGAGGAGGCGCTGAAGCGCGAGCTCGGCGTCGCCCCTGAAGAGGCGACGCAGGCGCTGGTCGAGCGTATCGAGGCGCCTGAGGCAAAGCATCGGCACGAGCAGGCGTCCAGCAGCTCCGGCCCGCCCGAAGCCGGGGCGCCGCGGCGGGAAACGGTGGCCGAACCGGCGCGCCCCGTCGTTTCCATACCGGAAAAGCCGTCGATCGCGGTGCTACCGTTCCAGAACATGAGCGGCGACGCCGAGCAGGACTATTTCACCGACGGCGTGGTCGAGGAGATCACCACGGCGCTGTCTCATGTGAGCTGGCTGTTCGTGATCGCGCGGAATTCCGCTTTCGCCTATAAGGGCCAGGCTGTGGATATAAAGCGCGCGGCGCGCGAGCTGGGAGTGCGCTACGTGGTTGAGGGCAGCGTGCGCAAGGCGGGTAGCCGGCTCCGCGTTGCGGGCCAGCTGATCGAGGCAGCAACGGGCGTGAGCCTGTGGGCCGACCGTTTCGAGGGCGACGTCGCCGACGTGTTCGAACTGCAGGACCTCGTCGCCTCCAGCGTCATAGGTGCGATTTCGCCCAGGCTCGAACAGGCCGAGATAGCGCGGGCCAAGCGCAAGCCGACCGAGAGTCTCGACGCCTACGACAATTACCTACGCGGCGTGGCGAGCCTTTACCGCTGGACGAGAGCGGGATTGGAGGAGGCGCTGCCGCATTTCTACAAGGCAATTGAGCTCGACCCTGACTTTGCCGCGGCACAGGGCGCTGCCGCTTGGTGCTACTTCTGGCGAATGGCGAACGGCTGGATGACGGACCGGCAGAAGGAGGCCGCCGAAGTTTCCCGGCTGGTCGGCAACGTCACCATAGCAGGCCAGGACGACGCGGTAGCGCTGGCTTTCAGCGGCCTCGCACTGGGCTATGTCATCGGCGACTACGAGGCCGGTTCGGCACTGACCGACCGGGCGCTCGTGCTTAACCCCAACTGCGCCGCCGCATGGAGCGCCAGCGGCTGCCTAAAAGCCTGCCATGACGACCCGGACATCGCGATCGAGCATCTGTCGCGGGCAAGGCGGCTGAGCCCGCTCGATCCGCTGACTTTCTTCATGCAGTGCTTCACGGCCTTCGCCCATTTCGTGGCCGGCCGCTATGATGCCGCCTGGCCGATCGCGGAGGCGGCATCCCGCGCGCAGCCCTATTATCTCACCGGTCTACGCGTGGCCGCAGCCAGCAACGCCATGGCCGGCAGGCTGGATGCCGCGAGCAAGCACATCGCGCTGTCACTGCAGCTCGATCCCGAATTGACCCTCTCCAACCTCAGGCACCGGGTGGGGCAGATCAGGCCAGCCTATTTCGTCAGATATGTCGAGGCACTGCGGCTAGCCGGCCTGCCCGATTGAGCCGGGCGGCGTGAGCCCGCTCCCTGACCGCCCCGCGCCTTCTCGTCAATGTGATCGAAACCATCACCCGGCAGGTTTGAACGCCGGCTTCCTCTCGTAGCATGACGGCCCGACAAGTTTCCCTCCGCTGCCGAGAGGATACCCAGACTCGGCCTCACCCTGGGACCGGCGGCAATGCGGGCGCGTCCAATCCCTTGAAGGGATCGCGCCAGGCCTCGATCTCTTCAAGCCGACGATACCAGCGGCCGACAGAGGGATAGTCATCCAGCGGCAGTCTGGCGGCCTCGTTGAACGGCAGAAAGGTCGCCATGCGGAAGTCGGCGTAGGAAATCGAATTTCCGACCAGCCATTCCCGTGCGAAAAGCTCCGTATCGAGTATCGCGGCGGCCGTGCGGAAATGCGTCAGCCCCTCCTCCACGCGTTGTTGATCAATCGGGCCTATGCCGTACCGCTGTTTGGTGCCACGTTCGAAATGCACCGTGTCGCAGGCGAATGCGAAGTGCTCCTTGCCCCAACTCAACCACCGGTCTCGGGCTCGTCATCGCCGGTGCGCCAGAAATCCGAACGCACGTCGCGCGACAGCCGGCAGGCTATGGCGTCTGCCTCCCAGAGGCTTTTTCCGCCGTCGTCCACAAGTATGGGCAATGAGAGATTGGGGTTTAGCAGGCGATATTTCTCGGCCTGCCCCGGAGCGAATGGCGAGGCGAATTCAAATTCGACATTCGCGTCGAGATAGCGTGCCACCGCGACGGCGAGCCGAGGATTGGGATTGCGGCTGAAGTATAGCTTCATTGGACACCTCCGGTGTGGCTGGCCAACGCTATTGCCTCAGCTGTCAATGACGGGCGTCACAAAAGCCGGATTTGATAGCTCAGCACCCGCTTGGCGGCCGGCGCGATCAGCATCAGGCCCGGCTTGTCGACAAGATCGCCGTCGAAGCCCACCGGACTTGCGATGCCGTGCCAGGGCTCGATACACAGGAACGGCGCGCCGCCCGGCTTTGACCAGACGCCCAATTCCTGAAATCCCTGCCAGGCCATCTCGATCGCCGGACCACGCTCGCCGGCATAGCGCACGCTGGTGCTGGCGGGGTGGTCGAGAATGACCGCGTCCTGGTCGAACAGCCGCTCGGAGAGCGCGAGGATGTTGCCTTCGACGGGCGTCGGCTGCGGCGTCTTCAACAGCAGGCCGTCTTTCAGGCGACGGACCGGAGCAGGTTCGGCAGCAGCGAAAGTCAGCTGGTAGTCCGTCTTGGCCAGGTCGGGCAGCAATGGCCAATTGAATGCCGGATGCGCCCCGATGGACGCCGGCATCGGCTCTTCGCCGGTGTTCGTGATGTCGAAGGTGACGCCAAGCTGCCGGCGGTCCAGCGTGTAGGTCACGGCGAGACGGAAGGCGAATGGATAGTGCGTGCGGGTCTCGGCATCGTCGGTGAGAACCAGCGTGCAGGATCGTGGCCCGCTCTGCGCCCAGGCAAACGGCTTGTCGCGCGCGAACCCGTGCTGCGTCATCGGGTAGGTCCGGCCGCGATGGCGCAGCCGATCTCCGTTCAGCCGGCCGACGATCGGAAACAGCACCGGCGAATGGCGCCGCCAGGCCGGCCCGGCCTGCCACAGGAACTCAAATCCTTCGGCATCTTGCAACGAAACCAGTTCGGCGCCCTGGGCGACGATGGTCGCCGAGATGCCGTCGCCCTGAAGCGTCTGGCTGTCTTGTGCCACATATCCTCGCGCGGTCGGTATTGAAGGGCGGTGCGGTGGCAGACTAGCAAAAGCTCTTGAGGACTCAAGGTGTAGCCGGTCCTGCCAGAACGAATTGTGGCCGGAGGATCTCCCTCCGGCCACCTCCCCGCATCAGGGGCGATAGTCCTCGCCCCTGCCCACAGCGGACAGTCGTTACTCGCGTTCGCCGGTGAAGTTCAGCAACAGCTGGAAGATGTTGATGAAATTCAGATAAAGCGAGAAGGCGCCGAAGACGGCCAGCTTCTGGCGCGATTCCGCGTCGACATTCTCGGCATACTGCTCCTTGATCGTCTGCGTGTCCCAGGCAGTCAGGCCGATGAACACGGCGATGCCGATCACCGAGATGGCGAACTGCAGCGCGGTCGAGCCGAGGAAGATGTTGACGATGCTGGCGATCACCACGCCGATCAGGCCCATGATCAGGAACGACGAGAACTGGGTCAGGTCACGCCTGGTCGTGTAGCCGTAGAGGCTGGTGGCGCCGAACATGGTGGCGGCGATGAAGAAGGTGCGCGCGATGCTGGTTCCGGTGAAGACCAGGAACACCGAGGCCAGCGACAGGCCCATGACCGCGCAGAAGGCCCAGAACATCGCCTGGGCGCTGGCCGCCGACATGGTCTGCATCTTGAACGAGAACAGCATGACGAAGGCGAGCGGCGCCAGCATCACCACCCATTTCAGCGGGCTGGAGAAGATCGGCACGTAGAGCGCGGGCGTCGATGAGATCATGAAGGCGACCAGGCCGGTGACCACCAGGCCAACGCCCATGTAGTTGTAGACGCGCAGCATGTGCTGGCGCAGGCCCTCGTCGTAGACCGCGCCGGTTTGGGCGCCGGCGCCCACGCGGTATCCCAGATTGGGGGTGTTCATATGAATTCTCCTTTGTGTATCGGTCAGCAAAGCGTGGGTCGGTCAGTAAAGCGTTTTGGCGAGCGTCTCGGCGGCGCGGTCGAGATCGCGGACCTCGCTTCGTCCGACCACCGCATAGGCGACCTCGCCGATCTGGAAATAGGCCGAAGAAATGTCACCCGTAGGCGCGACGGTCGGCTTGACGACGTCGAAATTGCCCGGCCGGATCGCAAACAGCGAGACCAGGCCCATCTCCTTCGTCTCGACAGCCATCTCGACGCTCGGACCGAAGCGCGACGGATAGATCTGCACGTCGCGCACCTTCCAGTCCTTGGGCAGCGACGGCATGACGATCGCGGTTGCGGCGCGGATCTCGCCGGCATTGTAGTTGGGTGCCTCGGGCTGCGACGGCATGGTCTCGCGCACCAGCGTCGTTCTATGGGCGCGCACCGCTTCGTCGACATAGGCGGGCGGCTGCGGCGAGGCGACGACCTTGGTCACCGACATCGGCCCGATAATGCCGTTTGCCAGCCAGCCGGCAGCGACGAAGGCGGCCACTGCCGCCGCACGCTGCAGCACACCGAAGATGCGGCCGCGGAAAAGCCCCCTCTCCAGCCGCCGCGCGGCGTCGGCGGTCGCCGGCCGCGCCATGCCCCCGGACCCGGCAAGAGCCACACGCAGTTCGTCGCGCGTCCGCAGATCCGACATCACGCGCGCCGCCGCCTCCGGACGGGTGGACAAAAACGCCTCGACCTCGATGCGACGGGTGACATCGAGCTGGTCGTCGACATAAGCGTCGAGCTCGGTATCGGCCACGGGATCGACAGTTCCAGTCATGRCGGTCCTCCAACGATCCTAAGGTGGTTTTTCGTCTTCGAGGGCGCCGCGTCCTCCATCTTGCGCAGTGCGGCGCGCGCCCTGCCGATGCGCGACATCAGCGTTCCCAGCGGCACGCCGCTGGCATCGGCCGCCTGTTGATAGGAAAGCCCTTCGATGGCGACGAGATGCAGGGCCGAACGCTGTTCTTGCGGCAGGCTGAAGAAGGCTTCGCGAACCTGGGCCAGGCGCACGGAGTGTTCCTGCGGCGCCGGTGTGCTGGCTTCGGCAAGATATCCGGCCTGTTCGAGGCGAGCGGCTTCGGATTTGCGGGAGCGCATTTTGTCGATGAATGTGTTGTGCACGATCGACAACAGCCATGCGCGCAAATTGCCGCTAGAGCGGAAAGTGGCGCGCCGTTCATAGGCCCGCACCAGCGCGTCATGCACGAGATCCTCGGCGTCCGTGCTGTCATGCGTCAGCGAGCGCGCGTAGCGGCGCAGCGAACCGAGCTGTCCTATGATGTCAAAGCGCGGCATCGACCGTTTCATGTCCTGTTTACGGAGCATGTGGGGATTTTAATCCCAGCCGCGCCATCTTTTTCGCGGATCGCTGGAGGACATCGTTCGCAACCGCCCTCGCCTCGCCGGCAAACCGGGCAATCTCGCGATACCGGCGCAGGGTGCTGCAATGCAGGTGGCACTCGGCCGAGTGAACGATCAGGGCCTTTCGCCGCGCCGCAGCTTGCCTTCAATCGCGGCAATCACGGGCAGCAGATCGGCGAGGCCCTTGACGACGAAATGCGCGCCGGCGGCCGTGAGCTTGGCCGATGCCTCGGCCCGTTTCATCCTGAACACATCCGCAGCCATAGCCTGCGTCTCCGCCAGCGTGTGACCAAAGACATTGCCGGTCACCGCCACTCCGACGGTCCAGGCGCCCGCATTGATCCCCTCGCCGATGCCGACCTCGGTGTCATCGACCTTGACACACAGCCACGGCGGATAGACGCCGAGTTCGGTCAGCGCCTTCCAGAGCATGAACGGCGTCGGCCTGCCGTCGGGTGTATCGCCGGTGCAGACCAGGCAATCCGGCGAAAAGCCCTGCGCGGCGGCAACCGGCAGTATCTCCGCCATGATGTCGCGCGTATAGCCAGTTGTCGTGCCGATCTTGAGGCCGCGCTTCCGCAGCGCCTTGACCACGTCGACAACACCGGGAATGACATCCGAGAACCGCGCCGCCAYAGCCCGGTTCCTCGGCACAAATACGTCATAGATGGCGTCGATGTCGGCATTCGTCGGCGCATGACCGTGCTGCTCCGTCCAGGCGGCGGCGATCCTGGGCTGTGCCAGCAGTGCTGCGATGTGCGGGCGCTTGGCCATTCCCATTGGCCCCCTCGCCTCGTCGACGCTGATCGCCACGCCGAATTCGGCGAAGGCCTCGACAAAGACACCCATCGGCGCCAGCGAACCGTGATCGACAAYGGTGCCGGCCCAGTCGAGGACGACGGCGCGAAGCAAACCTTGAGTGGGCATCATGCGATCTTCCTGGCGTCGGCCTTGGTTGAACCGAAAAGCTCGTCGACCACCTCTTCGGCGATCGCGAACGAGGTGCTGGCGCCGGTACCGCTGGTGATCATGACCAGCCGCACGCCCTCCCGCGGCGCGTCGGCGAACATTGTCTGGCCGGTTGCTGAGGCATAGATGCCGGTCCAGCGTTCCAGCGCGGGCGGCGGCGGGCCACCGAAGACGGCGCTGAACTCCTCAAGGATGAGGTCGTCGACACGCCCCGAGGCGAACGGATCTGGCGTTGTCGCATAGTGGTGTGAATCGCCCACCACGAGCGTGCCATCGGCACTCTGGACGACGATTAGATGCACGCCGTTGTCGAGCGCGTCGCCTTGCTCGACTTCCAGCCGGCTTCGCAAAGCGGCGGCTTCTGGCAAAGCGGCGTAACCGCTGTAACGCGCCAGCCCAAGATCCGACATCACCGCTGCCGGCAACCGGAAGCCGGGATCGGCAAGGCGCATCATCTGCAATTTGCAGCGCGTGACGCCGTATCGCGCGATGCGATCGGGGTACAGCGTGGCCAGGTCGTCGCCCGGGCAGACGATCACCTTGTCGGCGAAAACCGGACCCCGGCTTGTCTCGATATCGGGCGGCTCGATAGAGCGTACCGCCGTCTCGCGCCGGAATTCGACGCCATGCTTTTCGGCGAGGAAGGTTGCCAGTTGCGGGATGGCCTGGCGCGACTCGACACGCACATCGTGCGGGCTCCACAGGCCGCCGGCAAAATTCCGGCCCGCCAGTTCGGGATGGTCGCGGCGAAGCACATCGGGTTCGAGCAGCAGGCAACCCTCGCCCATCTCGGTTTGAAGAAACGCCTCGATCACCGAGAGCGCTTCCGGACGGCGCGCGACGACGACCAAGCCGTGCTGGATGACCTTGATGCCGGCGGGCGCGGCCAGTTCCAGCCAGATGTCGCGAGATCGCATGGCACGGCGCCATACCTGGCCGCGTTCCTGACCACTGACCGTAACAAAGCCGAAATTACGCACTGAAGCGCCGTTGGCCTGAGCGTCGCGGTCTATGACGACGACGCTGAGACCACGACGGACGGCGGCGAGCGCATGGGCGAGGCCGACAATGCCGGCGCCAACGATGGCGAGGTCGAATTTTTCTTGCCGGCTCATCGTTGTCTCACACCATCATTCTCAGGCTTCGTGCTGGAAAGGCTATTCAGACTACGCCGATGTGACAGTAGCGTGTAGGTCCTGATGGCCTTGTCGTCTCGGACAACGTCCATGCACAGCCACGCCGAGGCGGCAGGAAAAGCTCTGGCGAAATACGTTCGATTTGCGTATCACTCCGCCGCGTCAACGGAACCTTTGCCAATGTTCGAAGATCTGCAGCCCGCCCCCGCCGACAAGATCCTGGCCCTGATCGGCCTCTATCGCGCCGATCCGCGTCCCGACAAGGTCGATCTGGGCGTCGGCGTCTACAAGGATCGCGATGGCAAGACGCCGGTCATGCGCGCCGTGCGCGAGGCCGAAAAGCGCCTGCTGCAGGGCCAGGACACCAAGACCTATCTCGGCCTGGCCGGCGATGTCGGCTTCAACGCGGTGATGGCCAAGCTTGCCTTCGGCCCAGGCGCCGACATGACGCGCATCCGCGCCGCACAGGCGCCCGGCGGGTCCGGTGCGCTGCGGCTGGTGGCGGAATTGCTGAAGCGGACACGTTCGGACGCGACAGTCTGGCTTTCGGACCCGACCTGGCCGAACCACATGCCGGTGATGCGCGCCGCTGGCCTGCAGATCCGCGAATACCCCTATTTCGATGCGGCTTCGGGTGCCGTTCGCTTCGACGACATGCTGGCAGCGCTGCGGACGGCAAACAGCGGTGACGTGGTGCTGCTGCATGGCTGCTGCCATAACCCGACCGGCGCCAACCTGGACAGCGCGCAATGGGCCGCCGTTGTCGATCTGGTGGTCAAGCGCGGCCTGCTGCCGTTTGTCGACATCGCCTATCAGGGCTTTGGCGATGGCCTTGAGGCCGATGCTCTCGGCTTGCGCCTGCTGGCCGCGAAGGTTCCGGAAATGGTCGTCGCGTCGAGCTGCTCGAAGAACTTCGCCGTCTACCGCGACCGCGTTGGCGCGGCGATGATCCTGGCCAAGGACAGCGCCCAGGCCGATCTGGCGATGGGTCAAATGCTATCGGCGGCGCGCGCCATGTACTCGATGCCGCCGGATCACGGCGCTGCCGCTGTGCGCATCGTGCTGGAAGACACCGCGTTGCGCGCGGACTGGGAGGCCGAACTCGAGGAGATGCGGCTGCGCATGCTCAGGCTTCGGGTTCAGTTCGCCGACGCGCTGCGCCGGCAGTCCAATTCCGACCGTTTCGATTTCGTTGCCAGCCACCGGGGCATGTTCTCCCGCCTTGGCCTCACGGAAACGCAGGTCGAGCGGCTGCGTGCCGAGCACGGCATCTACATGGTCGGTGACAGCCGCATCAATGTCGCGGGTCTGCCCGAGGACGGGATGGACGAACTCGCCAAGGCGATCGTTTCCGTTCTTGATTGACAGGCCGGGTACCCAGCGCCTGTGGACAAGGCCCCCTCGCCGGCTGACAACGTTGGCCGCGCGAGTGGCCGCGCGGTAGCATCGGTCGCATGACGCCATCGAAAGACATTTCGCGCCTGATCGAGATCATGGCGGCGCTGCGAGCGCCGAAAACCGGTTGTCCATGGGACATCGAGCAGGATTTCTCGACCATCGCGCCCTATACGATCGAGGAGGCCTACGAGGTGGCGGATGCCATCGCGCGCGGTGACCTCGACGACCTGCGCGACGAACTCGGCGACCTTCTGCTGCAGGTCGTCTACCACGCGCAAATGGCCGAGGAGGCCGGTGAATTCGCCTTCGGCGATGTGGTCCGGGCCATCACGACGAAGATGATCCGTCGCCATCCGCATGTCTTCGGCGACGAGGAGGCCCGCAGCGCCGGCATGGCCAAGGGCATGTGGGAAAAGATCAAGGCCGAGGAAAAGGCGGAAAAACGAGGCGCCCGCCTCGCCCGAGGTCTCGACCCCGAGGACAATGGCAAGGGGTTTCTGGACAGTGTTCCGGTCAACCTGCCCGCGCTGACGCGAGCGCTGAAACTGCAGGAGAAGGCCGCCCGCGTCGGCTTCGATTGGAGCGAGGCAGCGCCTATCCTCGACAAGATCGAGGAAGAGATTGGTGAGTTGCGCGAGGCGCTGGCCAATAGCGACACCGCGTCGATCAAGGACGAGTTCGGCGACATGCTGTTTGCCGTCGTCAATCTCGGCAGGCACCTCAAGCTCGATTCAGAAGCCGCGCTGAGCGGCACCAATGAGAAGTTCCGCTCACGCTTCCACTATGTCGAGCAGGCCCTGGAAAAGTCGGGTAACACGCTGGACAAGGCGAGCCTGGCCGAGATGGAAGCGCTCTGGCAGGAAGCAAAAACCGCGAAGTAAGCGACGTTACCCTTTGGTTTTGGTGCGCAATCTGCTTTCTATCTCTTCGCGGGCGCTTTGTGTCGCCTTGAGCGAGATGGTGGCGCTGCCGTTGTCATTGTCGGTTCGCGAAACGACGTCGCCATTGCGGTAAAGCCAGTCGACAAGACCGAACTGTGCCGGCTCGATCGTCACCGTCAGGTCTTCGAGTTCGCCCGCCATGCGCGTTTCGATGATCGCCTTCAGCGCATCGATGCCCTCGCCGGTCACCGCCGACACCGCGACCGGCGGCGCCTTGCTGGCGTCAGTGCCATCGGCAAGCAGCCGGTTCCTGTTGCCTTCGTCGAGCCTGTCGATCTTGTTCCACACTTCGATGACCCGCTTGGCGTCGCCGGCATCGACACCGAGGTCGGCCAGGATGCGCTCGACATCCTCGGCCTGTGCGGCTGTATCGGGATCGGAAATGTCGCGCAGGTGGATGACGAGGTCGGCCTCGACCACCTCTTCCAGCGTCGCGCGGAAAGCGGCGATGAGATGCGTCGGCAGGTCCGAGATGAAGCCGACCGTGTCCGAAAGGATGATCGACGTGCCGTGCGGGAGGCGCACGCGGCGCAGCGTCGGGTCGAGGGTGGCGAACAGCATGTCCTGAGCCAGCACGCCGGCTCCGGTCAGCCTGTTGAACAAGGTCGACTTGCCGGCATTGGTGTAGCCGACGATCGCCACCACCGGAAACGGCACCTTCTTGCGCTTGGCGCGGTGCAGGTCGCGGGTGCGGCGCACGGTTTCCAGCTCGTGCTTCAGCTTGATGATCTTGTCCTGAAGGACGCGCCGGTCCGATTCGATTTGCGTTTCACCGGGACCGCCGAGGAAGCCGGCGCCGCCGCGCTGGCGCTCGAGGTGGGTCCAGCTGCGCACAAGACGGCCCTTCTGGTAATTGAGATGGGCAAGCTCGACCTGCAACGTGCCTTCCTTGGTGCGCGCGCGCTCGCCAAATATCTCAAGGATCAGGCCGGTGCGGTCCAGCACCTTGGCATTCAGTTCCTTTTCGAGATTGCGCTGCTGCACCGGGGTCAGCGGATGGTCGACGATGACCACTTCCGCATGACCTTCTTTGACGATTTCGGCGAACTCGGCGACTTTGCCGCTGCCGAGCAACGTCGCCGGGCGCGGATCGTTGACGGTCACCACCGCCGTGTGGATCAGGTCAAGGTTGATGGCGCGGGCAAGGCCGACGGCCTCGTCGTGACGAGCGTCAGCCGAACGCGTCAGCCGCGGACGGTTAGTATCGTCGTCACCGCGCGGCTGGCGCGTAAGCACCGGCACGATGACAACGGCCCGGGTCGGGCCCTTGGCTTCCGTCCCGGGATGATGTGCTGGTTTTCCGCGAACTGGTGCGTCCGCGTCTTTCTCACGTGCCAATCAGGCGCCCTGGCTTTCCTCGCCATCGAACATCTGAACCGGCTGGCTCGGCATGATCGTGGAAATGGCGTGCTTGTAGACGAGCTGGGAATGACCGTCGCGGCGCAGCAGGACACAGAAATTGTCGAACGAAGTGACCACGCCGGTCAGCTTCACGCCGTTGATAAGGAAGATGGTGAGCGGGTTCTTGCTCTTGCGAACTGAATTCAGGAACAGGTCCTGAAGGTTTTGCGATCGTTCCGCCATTGTTCTTGTCTTTCGCCGATCCCCTTCGGTTTGCAAGCCAATGCGCCAAATTAACGGGCACATGTCAAGCGCGCAAACACCCTCTTGTCGTCAGTAACGACAAGCAGAACGAGATAAATTGATGTTCATTCCACCTGTGCGGTTATCAGGCTGGACTTTTTTCCGCAATGTCAAAAAAGGCCTTACGCAAGGAAAGTGTTACTGAGCCGGGGTGTCCATTGGCAACCGGATCGCCGTCGATGGCCACCACCGGCATGGCAATTGTCGTCGCGGAACTGATGAACGCCTCACGCGCTGCCTTGGCCTCGGCGACGGAAAAGCCACGCTCCTCGATCTTCAAGCCGAGGCTGGCCGCCACCTCGAACATGGTCGTGCGGGTGATGCCGCGCAGGATACCATGCTCGGCCGGTCTGGTGACCAGAACGCCATCCCTGGTGACGATCCAGGCGTTCGACGAGCCGCCTTCCTTGACCATGCCGTCGCTGTCGACGAACCATGCCTCCTGSGCGCCGGCTTCCTTGGCCTTCTGCTTGGCCAGCACGTTAGGCAGCAGTCCGACGCTCTTGATGTCGACCCGATCCCAGCGATTCTCMGGCACTGTGATGACCGCAATGCCGGTTTCAGCCCGCTTTGCTCCGGCGGCAGGATCGGCTTTCCTGGCTGTGACCACCAGGGACGGCCTGGTGTCCGCCGACGGGAAGACAAAGTCGCGGCTGGCGACGCCACGCGTGACCTGGACATAGACCAGGCCATTGGCGACATGATTGCGGTTGACCACCTCGCGCAGGATGAGCGGCAGGACACCGCGCGTGACCGGCCAGGCAATCGACAGTTCGGTCAGCGAGCGGTTCAGCCGGGCCAGATGGCGCGGCATGTCGACGATGAAGCCACGCGCCACCTCGCAGACCTCGTAGACACCATCGGCGAACTGATAGCCGCGGTCCTCGATATGCACGGAAGCGTCCGCGTGAGCGACGTAGCGCCCGTTGACATAGGCAATGCGCGGCATTGGCGACCCCTGGATAATTCTCGGGCTTTCTTATGCGATTCCGCCGCTGCCGTAACGGGCAAATGGTTGGCCCAAGCGCGGCCGATCGGACGTCGCGGCGGTCAGACGCCCAGCGACTTCAGCTTGCGGTGCAAAGCGGAGCGCTCCATGCCGATGAACTCGGCGGTTTTCGAGATGTTGCCGCCAAAGCGGTTGATCTGGGCGATCAGATAGTCCTTCTCGAACTGTTCGCGCGCCTCGCGCAGCGGCAGCGCCATGATGTGCTGGTCGGATTGATTCGGCGTGCGCGGCATGACATCGCCGATCTCGGACGGCAACAGGTCGGCGGTGATCGGCGCATCGACGTCATCGCCGCGCGCCAGGATCATCAGGCGCTCGACATTGTTGCGCAGTTGGCGGACGTTGCCCGGCCAGTTGTGCGCCTGCAGCACGGCCAGCGCGTCATCGCCGATGCGGCGCGGCTTGATGCCGGCCTGGCGGGCGATCTGCTTCATGAAATTGTCGACGAGGTAGGGAATGTCCTCGCGCCGCTCGGCCAGTCCCGGCACCATGACCGGAACCACCGCCAGGCGATGGTAAAGATCCTCGCGGAAACGGCCGTCGGCAATCATCGCTTCGAGGTTCTGCGAAGTCGAGGAAATGATGCGAACGTCGACCTTGACCCGCTTGGTGCCGCCTACCCGCTCGAACTGCTGCTCGACCAGCACGCGCAGGATCTTGTTCTGCGTCTCGCGCGGCATGTCGGCCACTTCGTCGATGTAGAGGATGCCGCGATGCGCCTCCTCAAGCGCGCCGACCTTGCGCTCGACACCGTTCGATTCGGTGCCGAACAGCTCGATCTCCATGCGTTCCGGCGTGATGTTGGCGGCGCTCAATGTCACGAACGGCGCGCCCTTGCGTGCCGACAGCGTGTGGATGGCACGCGCGGCCAGTTCCTTGCCCGAACCTGACGGGCCGATGATCATGACGCGGCTATTGGTCGGCGCGACGCGCTCGATGGTCTGGCGAAGCTGGCTCATCGCCGACGACATGCCGATCAGATCGAAGGTTTCGCCGCTGCGCAGCTTGAGGTCGGAAACCTCGCGCCGCAATTTCGAGGTTTCGAGCGCACGCTCGGCAATGAGGATCAGCCTGTCGGCCTTGAACGGTTTTTCAATGAAGTCATAGGCGCCGCGGCGAATGGCGGAGACCGCGGTTTCGATGTTGCCGTGACCGGAGATCATCACCACCGGCAAGGTCGGGTGCATCGTCTTGATCTCGTCGAGCAGCGCCAGGCCGTCCAGACGCGAGCCCTGCAGCCAGATGTCGAGGAAAATCAGCCGCGGCGCCCGGTCGGCGATCGCCGCCAATGCGCTGTCGGCATCGAATGCCGTGCGGGTTTCGTGACCTTCGTCGCTCAGGATGCCCGCGACGAGTTCACGGATGTCTTCCTCGTCATCGACGATGAGAATATCAGACGCCATTACCGACCTTTTCAGTTTCTCGTTCGTTTTCCGACCTGCTTTCGCCACGCGGAAGCGCGACCGCCACAGGCGGCAAGATGATGCTGATCATCGCGCCGCGCCCGCCGTGGAAATCCGCGGGCGCATCATGAAGTTCCAGCCTGCCACCATGGTCCTCCACGATCTTCTTGACGATAGCGAGACCGAGCCCGGTGCCCTTCTCGCGTGTGGTCATATAGGGCTCGAGCAGCCGTTGGCGATTCTCGCGCGGCAAACCTTTGCCATTGTCGATGACGTCGATGCGAATCGCGCCATTCTGGCGGCCGGCTTGAATCCGGATTATGCCGTGCGAACCATCCTTCTGTTCCAGCCCATCGATCGCTTCGGCGGCGTTCTTGATCACATTGCCGAAAGCCTGCGCCATCAGCCGGCTGTCGAACGTGCCCTTGAGCGGCTCGCTGCCGAATACCCGTTCGAAGGTGATGTCGGCGCGGCTGACCTCGACCAGGAACGAGGCCTCGCGCAGCGATTCGCGCAGGTCGATGGCCTTCATTTCGGGCTTCGGCATGCGGGCGAACGCCGAGAACTCGTCGACCATGCGGCCGATGTCCTCGACCTGCCGGATGATGGTGTCGGTGCACTGGTCGAAAACCTCGCGGTCCTCGGTGATGACCTTGCCGTAGCGGCGCTTGATGCGCTCGGCCGACAGCTGGATCGGCGTCAGCGGGTTCTTGATCTCATGCGCGATGCGCCGCGCCACGTCGGCCCAGGCGGAGGAGCGCTGCGCCTGAACCAGATCGGTGATGTCGTCGACCGTCACGACATAGGATTTTTCCTCCGCGCCGTCGTCGCCGGCCTCGATGGTGATCTGCACGTTGAAGGTCCGCTCGGCACCGGCGCGATAGAAAGTGACCTGTTCGCGGTAGACCGGTTTGCCGGACTTGCGGCCGATCTCGAAGACGCGGCCGACATGCGGCAGCACGGCGGAGAGGTTCTGTCCAAGTGCCGCGTTGGCGGATATGGCCAGCATCGCCTCGGCCGAGCGGTTGACGATGGTGACGATGCCATAGGGGTCGACGCCGATGACGCCGGCGGTGACACCGGCAAGCACCGCTTCAGAGAAACGGCGCCGTTCGTCGATCAGGTCCTTGGCGGACAGAATCTCGTTGCGCTGTGATTTCAGTTCGAGAAGCATCTTGTTGAACGTGTCGCCGAGCGAGGCGACATCGCCGTCCGATGGCCTGACAGGAACCGCGACGTCGAGATTGCCGGTCGCCACCTCGTCGGCGGCGCCGATAAGCTGGCGAATCGGCCGCACCAGGCGATCGGCAACGGCAATGCCGGTCCAGATCGCGGACAGGATGATGATCAGCGTCAGCGACAGATAGGGCAGCGCGAAGGCCACCTGCGAAGTGCGCCTGTTATCTTCCAGCCCGCGATATTCGTCGGTGTTGGATCTGACGATCTGCCGCGCCTTGATCACTTCGGGATCGACGAGGCGAATGGTGTAGAGATAGAGCCCATCGATCTCGCGCAGCTTGACGATGGCGCCCATGATGTTGCGCGTTTTCGGCTCGATCAGCACCGGCTTGCCGTCGGAGGCACTGGCCACGGCGCCTTCCGGCGGCTCGGGCATGGCGAAATCTGTGTCGGTCTTGGCGCTCATGACGAACGAGCCGTCGGGTTTGATCAGCGCTGCATGGGCCAGCGACCGGCCCACGGCTTCCTTGTTCATCAGGTCGAGAAAGCCAGTCCGATCAAGGCCATAGAGCGTCCTTGACGCGTCGAGATCATAGGCCATCGACAGCGTCGTGCCCTGGAGGTTGCGGGCATTTTCCTGGACATACGCATCGGCGATCGACAATGACGAATTGACGATCGTCTTGGTGCGGATTTCGAACCAGCGGTCGAGGCCGATGTCGAGCGTGATCGAGGCGATGATCGCCACCATGATGGCGGGAATTGCGGCGACCAGGGCAAACATTGCGACTATGCGCACGTGCAGCCGCGAGGCCGCCTTGCCGTGCCGGCGCGCCATCAGGATGCGGTGCACTTCGCGTCCGACCAGCGCGATGAGGAACAGGACGAATATGGCATTGAGGGCGATCAATGCGAGCGTCGTCGACTCGTTGGGCGTAATCGGCGTGGCGCCGACGAGGATGGTGAACGAGATCGCCGCCGTCACCAGCGCGCCGCCGACCGCGACCACACCGGGCAGCGCAAGCAGCCTGCGCCCGTCGCGTGCGCCGGGTTCGCTGAAAAGCGGTTGGTTGAGTGTCGGTGCCTGCGGAGCCATGTCGCCGTCTAGAGCCATCATTGCGTCGGATGTATGCAACGCATTGTGGCGATTATGCAACAAGTGTGACCGAGACGGAAATCTTTCGCGAGATGGTCCCCTGAAAAGAGCCCGGGCTCGGGTCAGGGCTCAGGGCTGTCGCGATGATTTGTAGACGTTGACGCCGAGGTCGCGAATCTTCTTGCGCAGCGTGTTGCGGTTCAAGCCCAGCAGTTCGGCGGCCTTGATCTGGTTGCCGCGGGTTGCCGTCATCGAGGCCAGGACCAGCGGATACTCGACCTCGGACAGAATGCGCTGATAGAGACCGGCAGGCGGCAAATCGCCGGCGAATGAGGCGAAATAGCGCTGCAGGAAATGCTCGACCGCCTGGCCGATGGACAGGTCGTCGGGAATGAGGTTGCCGCCGCCCGGCACCACCGGGCGCTCGCCGGTCTTGAGTTCCGCCTCGATGATCTCGGCCGAGATCTCGTCCTGCGAATAGAGCGCGGCGAGCCTGCGGACGAGGTTTTCCAGTTCGCGCACATTGCCCGGCCACGGGTAGCGCTTCATCAGTTCGATGCCGCCCGACGAAATGCGCTTGGTCTGCAGGCCTTCCATCTCGCCGAGCTTGAAGAAGTGCCGGACGAGGTCGGGCACGTCCTCGGAGCGCTCGCGCAGCGCCGGCAGCCTGAGCGGCACGACGTTGAGGCGATAGAAAAGATCCTCGCGGAAAAGCCCCTGGTTAATCAGCGTGCGCAGATCCTTGTTGGTGGCGGCGACGATGCGCACATCGGTCTTGATCGGCGTGCGCCCGCCGACGGTCGTGTACTCGCCCTGCTGCAGGACGCGCAGCAGGCGCGTCTGCGCTTCCATCGGCATGTCGCCGATCTCGTCGAGGAACAGCGTGCCGCCTTCGGCCTGTTCGAAGCGACCGGTGGAGCGGTTCTGCGCGCCGGTGAAGGCGCCCTTCTCGTGGCCGAACAGTTCCGATTCGATCAGGTCGCGCGGGATCGCCGCCATGTTGATGGCGACGAACGGGCCGCCGCGGCGGCGGCCATACTCATGCAGCGCACGCGCCACCAACTCCTTGCCGGTGCCGGATTCGCCAGAAATCATCACCGTTAGGTCGGTCTGCATCATGCGCGCCAGCATGCGGTAGATGTCCTGCATGGCCGCCGAGCGGCCGACCAGCGGCATCGCATCAGGTTGCTCTTCCGGCCGCGCATCGATCTTCGGCCGCCGCGGCTCGGAAAGCGCCCGGTTGACGATGTTGAGCAGTTCGGTCAGGTCGAATGGCTTCGGCAGATATTCATAAGCGCCGGTTTCGGACGCGCGGATCGCCGTCATGAAGGTGTTCTGGGCGCTCATGACGATAACAGGCAGCTCCGGCCGCGCCTTCTTGATGCGCGGCAGCATGTCGAAGGCGTTCTCGTCCGGCATCACCACATCGGTGATGACCAGATCCCCCTCGCCCGCCGCCACCCAGCGCCACAATGTCGAAGCGTTGGAAGTGACGCGCACCTCGTGACCGACGCGCGAGAGCGCCTGGTTGAGGACGGTGCGGATCGCCGCATCGTCGTCGGCGACGAGAATATTGCCGCGAACGGTCATTTGCGGTCTCCTTCACCGTCTTCATCGGCGCCGTATGGCACTTCTTTCCAGGCCGGCATCAGGATGCGGAAAGTGGTCCCGCGCGGCGTCGATTCGCATTCGATGATGCCGCCATGCTCGCCGACGATCTTGGCGACCAGCGCCAGCCCCAGCCCCGAGCCATTCGGCTTGGTGGTGATGAAGGGATCGAACAGGATCGGCAGGATATCTTCCGAGACGCCGGAGCCATTGTCGCGCACGCAGAATTCCAGCGGCAGCGATACACGATCCTGCGTGCCCGGAACGGAAACACGGATGCCCGGCCGGAAGGCCGTCGACAGCACGATCTCGCCCTGCGGGTCACTGCCGATCGCCTCGGCGGCGTTCTTGACCAGGTTGAGGAACACCTGGATGAGCTGGTCGCGGTTGGCAAACACCGGAGGCAATGAAGGATCATAATCCTCCATTATCTTGATTCTCTTGGCAAAACCGTTCTTGGCAATCGCCTTCACATGGTCGAGAACGACGTGGATGTTGACGGGGTAGCGATCGATCGGCCGCTCATCGGAAAACACCTCCATGCGGTCGACCAGCGACACGATGCGGTCGGTCTCGTCGGTAATCAGCCGCGTCAGCGCGCGGTCCTCGTCGGAAGCCGACAGTTCGAGCAGCTGGGCAGCACCGCGGATGCCGGAGAGCGGGTTCTTGATCTCATGGGCAAGCATCGCCGCCAGACCGGTCACCGAGCGCGCAGCGCCGCGGTGCGTCATCTGCCGGTCGATCTTGTCGGCCATCGACCGCTCCTGGAACATCACCACGACCGAGCCCGGAAATTCCGACACCGGCGCGACATAGAGATCGACGACCTTCTCGATGCCGAGGCGCGGCGACGATACGTCGACCCGGTACTCGTTGACCGGAGCCCGACGCTCGCGCACCTGATCGACCAGCGTCAGCAAAGGGCTGCCGAAAGGAATGAGTTTCGACAGCGTGTTGCGCGCCAGCATCGTCGCGCTCGAGCGGAAGAAGTCTTCCGCGTCGGCATTGGCGAAGGTGATGAACCCTGCCTCGCTGATCATGATCACAGGGCGGCGGATGGTGTTGAGCACGATCTGGGCGGCATCCGCCATTTCAACACCCTGGCCAGCGGCGGCGATCATGCGGCGCTCCGCAGGTTCAGCGGTTGCGCATCGCGCGAAAACACATCGCGCAGCATGGCGATGACGCGCGCGGGCTCGAATTCGGTCAGTATGGCCTTTCGGCTGTCGTCAGCCATGCCGCCGGCATGACTGTCGAGATACCAGCCAAGATGCTTGCGCGCCTGGCGCAGGCCACTTTCGACGCCATAGAGCGCCAGTATGTCCTCGTAGTGGGCCACGACATAGTCGGCCAGCGCCATCCGGTTCTGCGGCACCTTGGCCGCTGCCTCGCCCGTCGCGGCCGCCGCGATGCTGCCGGCGATCCACGGCGCACCGTAATGCGCGCGGCCGATCATGACGGCATCGGCACCGGATTGATCGAGAATGGCAGCCGCTTCCGCCGGCGAAGAAACATCGCCATTGGCGACGACCGGGATCGACACCGCTTCCTTGACGCGGCCGATGGCGCGCCAGTCGGCCTTGCCCTGGTAGAACTGGCAGCGCGTGCGGCCATGCACCGTCACCATCCTGACACCGGCCTGTTCGGCGCGGCGTGCCAGCATCGGGGCGTTGAGTGCGCCTTCGTCCCAGCCCAGCCGCATCTTGACCGTGACCGGCACCTTGACCGCGCCGACCACGGCGTCGATCAGCGACAGCGCGTGGTCGAGATCCAACATCAATGCCGAGCCGGCATAGCCACCGGTGACCTTCTTGGCCGGGCAACCCATGTTGATGTCGATGATGTCGGCGCCCTCGCCAGCAGCGATCCGCGCGCCTTCCGCCATGTGCGCCGCCTCGCGGCCGGCAAGCTGCACCATGTGAACCGGCAGGCCGGAATGACGAATGCGCAGGTCGCAACCGGCCCTGCCCTTGGCAAGCTCGCCGCTGGCCACCATTTCGGATACGACAAGACCGGCGCCATGCGCATGGGCGCGCTGCCGGAACGCCTCATCGGTGATGCCCGACATCGGCGCCAGGAACACGCGATTGCGAATTTGCACGCCGCCGACGTCGAGTGGCGCGGCCAATTTGGTCAAATCAGGCATGCACAAAAACCAAGCATATTAGTTCGTTGCACATTCTCTAGCCAGAACCGGTGCAATGTGCAACGCGGAATGACGCCACATTAAGGCGCAATTGGGAAAAATGCTGGCCTTCTGAATTGGCGCCAGGCGCCCCTCAGAACGCAAAGAACGCTTTAGAAGTTCATATTTGGCGCACGATCTTTTCCGAAAACCGATTACACTTTTCGGGATCGTGCGCTAAGCCAATCTGCATGACTGATGCAAGTGAAAATTCGAGTGACGATGGCAAGGTCGCCGTGGTGATCGTCGCCGCCGGCCGCGGCGCTCGCGCCGGGCAGGCCAACGGACCCAAGCAGTATCAAAGTATTGGCGGCCACGCCGTCATCGCCCACACGATTGAGATTTTCCTGGCCCACCCGCGGACCAGCGAAGTTGTTGTCGCCATTCATGCCGACGACCACGAGTTGTTCCAGCAGGCAGCAGGCGTCAACGCCGAGCGGGTCATCGTCATCATGGGCGGGGCGACCAGGCAGGCTTCGGTGCGGCTGGGACTACTCGCACTGAGAGGCCACGCGCCGGGCCGGGTTCTGATCCACGACGCCGTCCGCCCGTTTGTCGATGCGGAGTTGATTGACCGCACCATCGACGCCATCGGCGAGCGCGAGGGCGCGCTGCCCGCCCTGCCCGTCGCCGATACGCTGAAGCGCGAGTCGGCCGCTGGCGTCGTGGGAGAAACCGTTTCCCGCAACGGACTTCACGCCGCGCAGACGCCACAGGGCTTTCCGTTCTGGCCCATTCTTGCCGCGCACGAGAAAGCCCATCACCTGGGGAAAATGGACTTCACCGACGACGCCGCGATCGCCGAATGGGCGCATATTCCGGTAAGGATCGTTCCGGGTTCACCGGACAATGTCAAACTCACCTGGGCACGGGATATTGCAATGGCGGACCAGCGGCTTTCCGGCGAACGTGTGCGCTTCCCCGACATCAGAACCGGCAATGGCTACGACGTCCACGCCTTCGAACCTGGCGACCACGTCACCCTGTGCGGCGTCGCCATCCCGCATGACAAGAAACTTTCGGGCCATTCCGACGCCGATGTCGGCCTGCATGCCTTGACCGATGCGCTGCTGGCGACCTGTGGCGCCGGTGACATCGGCACGCATTTCCCGCCGTCCGATCCGCAGTGGAAAGGCGCTGCATCTCGTATCTTCGTCGAACATGCGGCAAAACTGGTGCGCGAGCGCGGCGGCCGCATCGCCAACGCCGACATCACGCTGATCTGCGAGGCGCCGCGCGTCGGCCCGCATCGCGAGCCGATGACGGCAGCCCTGTCACAGATGCTGGCAATTTCCCCTGATCGCATCTCGATCAAGGCGACAACCAACGAAAAGCTCGGCTTTGTCGGCCGCGAGGAAGGCATAGCGGCCATAGCCACCGCCAGCGTGGTGTTTCCCGGCGAGGTGCCGGAATGACCAACAACGAGCTGGCAAACGCGCTGCTTCAGGCCTGCCAGCAGCGCGGCATCATGCTGGCAACGGCCGAAAGCTGCACGGGCGGCATGATCATCGCCGCGCTCACGGACATTGCCGGCTCGTCCGCCGTGGTCGATCGCGGCTTCATCACCTATTCGAACGAAGCCAAGATGGACATGCTCGGTGTTTCCCCCGCCACGCTTGAGGAGTACGGCGCGGTTTCACGCGAGACGGCAATCGAAATGGCAAAGGGCGCGCTCGACCGTTCGCGCGCCAAGCTGACGCTCGCGGTCACCGGCATCGCCGGGCCTGGCGGCGGCTCGGCGGAAAAGCCTGTCGGCCTGGTCTGGTTCGGGGTCGGGCTGGACGGCGAGACCGTGGCTGCGGAACACAGGCTGTTTGCCGACAAGGGGCGCGATCTTATCCGCCGTGAAACAGTTGGGCATGCGCTGGAACTGGGACTGCGTGCGCTTGGCCAGCGTTAAAGCGCGACGCGCTTAAAGTCTTTGTATTTATGCCCTGTCGTTGTTCCGCTGCGCACTTTTGGGCGACATGCATCAGGCCGACGATACAACACCGTAGATGAAGTCGGCGCGCTTCTCGAAAGCCTCGGCGAACATGCGGAAGGCCCGATCGAACATGGTGCCCATCACCGCGCCCAGAATGCGGCTCTTGAATTCATAATCGATGAAGAAGCGGACAATACAGCCTCCGCCATCGGGTTCGAAGCGCCAGACATTGCTTAGATATTTGAACGGGCCATCGATGTATTTCACGTCGATAGTGTTCTCGTCGGGTTTCAGCAGCACCTGCGTGGTGAAGGTTTCGCGGATCGCCTTGTAGCCGATGCTCATGTCGGCGACGAGAACGGTGCGTCCGTCACGCTCCTTGCGCGAGCGCACCGTCAGCGCTTCGCAAAGCGGCAGGAACTGCGGATAGGCCTCGATATCGGCAACCAGTGCGAACATCTGTTGCGGCGTATGGGCAACCCGGCGGGTGGCTTCGAATTTCGGCATGAACCGGCCCTAAAGCGCGTTGCGTTGAAACGGATTCAAGCGACGCGCTTTAGATTCCTTGTTTTTATGCATGTCGTTCTCCCAAAACCGACGTCACTTTTGGGCGACATGCATTAGAGCGATTTCTTGAGAAGCGCTTCCCGCGCCGCACGCAACCTAGCGAAATCGTCGCCGGCGTGGTGCGACGAGCGCGTCAGCGGGCTCGACGCCACCAGCAGAAAACCCTTGGTCCGGCCGATCGTCTCGAAGGATTTGAACTCCTCCGGGGTGACGAAGCGGATCACCGGATGGTGCTTCTTGGACGGCTGCAGATACTGGCCGATGGTCATGAAGTCGACATTGGCCGAGCGCAGATCGTCCATCAACTGCAGGATTTCGTTCCGCTCTTCGCCCAAGCCCACCATGATGCCGGACTTGGTGAAGATCGACGGGTCGAGTTCCTTGACCCGCTGCAACAGTCGGATCGAATGAAAATAGCGGGCGCCTGGACGAACCGTCAGATAGTTCGACGGCACGGTCTCGAGATTGTGGTTGAAGACGTCGGGCTTGGCCGCCACGACGATCTCCAGTGCGCCTTCCTTACGCAGGAAATCGGGCGTCAGGATTTCGATCGTGGTCAACGGCGTGGCCGCCCTGATGGCGCGGATGACCTCGGCAAAATGCTGCGCACCGCCATCGGCAAGATCATCGCGGTCGACCGAGGTGATGACGACATGGGTCAGGCCCATCTGCTTGACCGCGTGCGCGACGCGGGCCGGTTCATCGGGATCGAGTGCGGTCGGGATGCCGGTGGCGACATTGCAGAACGCGCAGGCGCGTGTGCAGATCTCGCCCATGATCATGAAGGTGGCGTGCTTCTTCTCCCAGCACTCGCCGATGTTGGGGCAGCCGGCCTCTTCGCAGACGGTCACCAGCTTGTGCGACTTCACGATCTCGCGGGTCTCGGCATAACCCTTCGAGACCGGCGCCTTGACGCGGATCCAGTCGGGCTTGCGCAGCACGTCCTGATCGGGCTTGTGCGCCTTTTCCGGGTGCCGCAAGCGCGGTGCGTTGGCAATCGTATCGAGGACAGTGACCATCTGGAAACCTGGTTTGTTCGCGACAGCCAGTCCGGCTTTCGCTGTCATAACGTCATCTAAGACTTTTCAACTCAAAGAAAAAGGCCGCCGCAGTGCATGCCGCGGCAGCCCTTTTCGCATAGCAGCTGTTCAACGATATTAACGGCGCACCAGGCGTCCGACCCAGATCAGCAGGCAGGCGCCGATAAAGCCGGTGATCAGATAGGCGGTCCAGCCGATGCCGAAGACACCGACGTTGAGCGCCTGCAGGATGGCGTTCAGCACGATCGCACCGACGATGCCCAGAACAATATTCATGAAGATCCCGGTGTTGCTCTTCATGACCATTTCGGCGAGCCAGCCTGCCAGGCCGCCGATAATGATTGCTGCTATCCAACCGACGCCATTCAAGTGCATATGCCCTCTCCTTGTGTGATGGGTGAAAATGCATCCGCAAACGAACATCCTTGCCGCCGGGTTCCATCGATTACCCGCGGGCCTGATTTATCACGCGTTGAGCGCCCGGCCATAGGCGTCGAGCACGCTTTCCTTCATCATTTCCGAGAGCGTGGGATGCGGGAAGATGGTGTGCATCAGTTCTTCCTCGGTCGTCTCCAGGTTCATCGCCACGACAAAGCCCTGGATCAGCTCGGTCACCTCGGCGCCAACCATATGCGCGCCGAGCAGCTGACCTGTCTTCTTGTCGAAGATGGTCTTCACGAAGCCCTGGTCCTCGCCAAGCGCGATGGCCTTGCCGTTGGCGGCGAACTGGAACCGTCCGACTCGGATATCCCAGCCCTCGGCCTTGGCCTTGGCCTCCGTCAGGCCGACGGAGGCGACCTGCGGATTGCAGTAGGTGCAGCCCGGAATCTTGAGCTTGTCGGTGGCATGCACGCCGGGAAAGTTGGCAATCTTTTCGACGCACACCACGCCCTCGTGCTCTGCCTTGTGGGCAAGCATCGGCGGGCCGGCGACATCGCCGATGGCATAAATGGCGGGCACATTGGTCTTGCCGTAGCCGTCGACGACGATGCAGCCGCGGTCGGTCTTCACGCCGAGCGCCTCAAGCCCGAGGTTTTCGATGTTGCCCTGCACGCCGACGGCCGAGATCATGCGGTCGGCGGTGATCTTCTCGACTTTGCCGTCCTTCATCTCGACATGCGCGGTGACCGAGTTCGCGCCCTTCTCGACCTTGGTTACCTTGGCCTCGAGAATGATCTTCATGCCTTGCTTCTCGAACTGCTTTTGCGCGAATTTCGAGACTTCGGCGTCCTCGACCGGCATCACCGCAGGCAGGAGTTCGACAACCGTCACTTCGGCGCCCATGGTGCGGTAGAAGGAGGCGAATTCGATGCCGATGGCGCCTGAACCCATGACCAGCAGCGATTTCGGCATCTCCTTCGGCACCATGGCTTCGAAGTAGGTCCAGATGAGCTTGCCATCCGGCTCGATGCCGGGCAGCGCGCGCGGCCGGGCGCCGGTCGCCAGAATGATGTGCTTGGCGGTGTAGGTGCCCTCGCCCTTGACGCCTTTCGGTACCGGCGGCTGCGGCTCCATCGGCGTCTTGGCCGTCTTGGACACGACGATCTCACCCGGCTTCGAGAGCTTGGCTTCGCCCCAGATCACGTCGACCTTGTTCTTCTTCATCAGGAAGGCAACGCCGCCATTGAGCCGCAGCGAGACTTTTCGCGAACGGTCGACCACGGCAGCCGTGTCGACGCTGACCTTGCCATCGAGCTTCAGCCCGTAATCCTTCAGATGATCCGAATAGTGCATGATCTCGGCCGAGCGCAGCAGCGCCTTGGTCGGAATGCAACCCCAGTTGAGGCAGATGCCGCCGAGATGCTCGCGCTCGACGATCGCCGTCTTGAAGCCAAGCTGGGCGGAACGCACCGCCGTGACATAGCCGCCCGGGCCGGAGCCGATGATGATGACGTCGTAGTTCTCAGCCACGATTTTCTCCTTGATTCACGATTCCAGCATGCCGCGCAAGAGGGGCGCTAACGCCTTGCCGATGTTGCGCGTATTTTCGGCATCGAGATGGACGCCGTCGAGCGGTGTACATCTAGCGACGCTCGCTGCATCAAAAAAGCCGCAGCCCATCTCGTTGGCGGCGGTTTGATAAAAGCTGGCGAGCTTGGGCGACTCGATTGCACCCGTTCCCAACATTTCGGCGTAGTCCACCTTGCGGGTTTCCACGATATGCGGCGGCGCAACCAGAATAATCCTGGGGGCGGCACCGCCGAATGGATAGGCGTGCCCCCGCACAATTTCGACGAGGCGTCGCATGCCATAGGACGCTATGACTGCGCTGCCATGAATCGACGGCTTCATGTCGTTGGAGCCAAGCATGATGACGATCAGATCGATCGGCGAATGCGTGCTCAGGATCGTCGGCAATATTCGCGCGCCGTTTCGGTCCGCGCCCGACAAGAAGTCGTCATAGGCCGTGGTGCGGCCGCCCAGTCCCTCGGCAATGACGTGGAAGCTCGGTCCGAGTGCTCTCGCCAGTGTGGTTGGCCACTGGTCTTCGTGTTCATGTCGACCCAAAGTTTCCGGGTTGTGTCCCCAGGTCAGCGAATCGCCGTAGCACAGAACTGTCTTCATGCACCCACACCCACCTGTGCCTTGGTCAAACCGCGTCTCACCCGCCAGCGCACGAACAGCCATTGCACAACGACGGTCACCAGCCCCGGCAGGCCAAAGCCGACCACCATGGGAATGTCCTTCTTCACCACCGCGGCACCGTTGTCGGCGTAGAGGATCAGCGCGACCAGCAGGGCAAGCAACACCGCAAACATGATCATCAGCCACTTACCCGTCCTGGCCACCGCCGCGACCGGATCCGTCATGAACTGCGCCACGAAGAAGACGAAGGTAACCATGAAGGTCACCAGCACCGAGAACATGAAAACGAGGATGTATTCTTCCTCGGCGCCAGTGGCGATGGCCAACCACTGCGCGACCAGCCCGCCGGCCAAACCGGAAAGAATGAAAGCGAAAAGGCTGGTGAAGAATGTCCGCACCGCCCTTTCCCTTCCTAGACCAGCATGCCCATCGGGTTCTCGATCAGGCGTTTGAAGGCAACCAGCAATTCGGCCCCCAGCGCACCGTCGACGGCGCGATGGT
>NZ_JBFUFB010000023.1:0-53374 GCF_056403655.1 Mesorhizobium sp. P2_F8 | reverse complement strand
GGGCCCGTCACGGCTTCCTCCGTGGCGGGTCTTTTGCTTTCCTACGGCCGGGTTGCTATGCCGCGTCTAATCAACGAGCACGATGAACGGTCTGTGCTTCGGCCGTTCGTGCCAAATGACCTGTCGCAGATCGCGCATGTCGACCATCTGGCCGCAGATTGGACATTGATAGAAATTGTCCTGTTCGTCGGAATGGTCGCCCCCGTGACGCTTACCAGGAATAGGCGGTCCAAGGTCGGATAGCTTCGTCATCTCGCTCGAACATCCGGTTGCGGTAAAGGTTCCGATCGGCCGCCAGCGCCCTGCCACAGCGGCAGCCCGATCGATACCACGACTTCAGGATCGGCCGTGAAGAGATTGGCACCACGGCCACGTAGCTTCAGCAAGATCGAGCTGTCCATGTCGCTATGAAGCCTCCTCAAGCCGAGCTCGTTGTAGACATGGCCGGTCGAGCCGGGATTGATGCCCGATATGACGACAGTCGAGCCGCCGCTGTTGAATGCATAGAGCACAGCGGTGATGCCGTTCGARAACTTCCGTGCATTGTCCAACTCGCTGTSGCGCGYGCCCATGACCGCCTCGTGCAGGGCAATGCGCTGGTACGTGCTAACCATCCGGAGCTGGTCGTAGCGATAGTTAAATGCCGCGAGGCCATCGCGTAGGCGCTGCTCTCCGAACKGCCAGCGCATCACATACARGATGCCGGTCTCTTCGCCGTTGAGAACGCGCCGTACGGCTACGGCATTGTCGTTCGTGCCGTCGACTTGGTTGAAATGGAGAAAGGTCGCGTCAGGTTTGGCGATGCCCCATTTCCTCGCCACCGACTGGGAACCGTTGACGGTGAGAACCGAAAAATTCTCGTCGAATCCCTTGGGCAGGTTAGATCCAGGGGCGGAGCCGACGACGAGCACTGGCCCGATGAACCGGGTCGGATGACGCGGGGGCTTGGGGCGGGAAAACCTGTAGACGAGTGCTTCCTTGATCGTTCGTCTGATCTTGGAGTAGCTCATCGGAAGTCGTCACCGCTTGCCGAGTGCTTTGGCTTCCGGTTCCAGTGTCGCCCGATCGTTGCCGTGGTTAGCTCTCAGTTCCTTTGCCTGCTGGACTGTAATGCCTGCCTTCTTGGCGAAGTACTCGACCTCGTAGTCCTCACTGCCCGCCACTCGGTCACGATCACGGAAATCGCGCTTAGTCTTATCGTCGGCCATTTCGGTTCCTCTCTATTGGCGGTTGATGATGCCGGAAACGTGCAGCCGGCGAGTTTGTTGCAGCCGAAATCCATTTGCCGCTCCGGAACCATTTCAGCTCGTGCAGGCGTCCATCTCTAGCGGTTCGTGTTCAGACTGATTTTGCCAGATGACTTGCCTCAAATCGCGTCGGTCGACGCACTGGTCGCAGGTCGGGCAGGCATAAAAATGGTCACCATCATCATTTGGCTGATCGCCATGGCGTCGGCCGACGATCGGCGGCCCAAGGTCAGATAACTTCGTCATCGGCGTGAAACTTTGAATTCGCCTAAAATGTTCCGGAACCATTTCAGCGCATGCTAATTTAATCGCGGCTTTGCGAGACAGTTCATGCGTTTGAAGTTCATCCCCCCTTGATGCCAACTCTGGTGGAGAAGCCACCCGAAGGCGAGGGATGGATTCACGAGGTTAAGTTCGACGGCTACCGGTCGCAGATCATCAAGGATGACGATGGCATGCGCATTTTCACCCGCTGCGGCCTCGACTGGACATCCGAATATCGCGACCTTGCCAAAGCCGCGGGCGAGCTTGATGTCGAGGATGCCGTCATCGACGGCGAGGTGATCGTCACCAATGAGGCCGGATTGTCCGACTTCAGGGCGTTGCGCAAGGCCATCACCAGTCGGCAGCAAGACCTCTATTTCGTCGCCTTCGATCTGCTGCATCTCAACGGTCATGATCTTCGCGACATGCCGTTGGAGGACCGACGCGAGATCCTGCAGGCAATGATCCCTGCCGGCGGTCGCATACAATTCAGCCAGGCGTTGCCGGGCGATGCCGCAAGCATTTTCCGGTTGGTCGAGCAGGCCGGCCTTGAAGGCATGGTTTCAAAGCGCAAGGACAGCAAATATCGAAGCGGTCCGTCGACCAACTGGCTGAAGGCGAAATGCTACACGATCGACGAATATGAACTGCTTGGCGTCGAGCGCGAGGCGGGTAAGCCTGCTTTCGCACTGATGGCGGATCGGGCGACCGGGAAGTATGTCGGCTCGGCTTTCATCAATTCCAGCCGCGAGATCGGCGAGCGCCTATGGAAGCGCGTCCAGGAACACGCCGGACCGCCGCCCAAGGGCATGAAGCGACCAGCCACGCAATGGGTCAAGCCGGGCATCATCGGCCGTGTGAAGCACCTACGCGGCGAGGACGACCTGCGGCATGCCTCGCTACAGGACTTCCGGGAAGAATGAGCAAGCGCGGCTATGCCGGGTGCGTTCCGCGATGGCGCAACGGAACATCAGACCATTCTAATTGTTGTTTGGTCAGCAGGGGCAGCCAACATTTCCCCGGCGAGTCCCTGTGATCCCTAGGGACGGCCCGCCGCTGCCGTGAATGGAGCGGCGGGTTCTTAAAGGTTAGGGGAACCTAATATCGGTACGCAGCTTCTTTGAGGATGAGCACACGCGGAATCAACTTCCTGGATCAATGGATTGCCAACAACGTTCCTGAGTCGACGAAGGCCGATGTCATCTCGGTTGACGAGCTAACTCACAAGCTGTTTGCCGATGCCAAATCGGTTGGGATCAAGCGCGAAGAGATCGACGAGGAAGTCGACAGCCTCTATCGAACGATCCTCGACGCGATTGTGCATTACGAACCGGGCTTGCCCGAATAGGCCTTGCCGGCCAATCCAAGATGAGGAATATAATCCTCCCGTTGCGGCGACCCCTTTAACGGAGTTCGCCTATGACTAGATCGAAACCATCCAAGCAATTATCGCAGGCTGAAATCGAGCGCTTTCTGGTGGCAGCGGAAGCGCTGCACTGGAGCATCGTGAAGCCGTTCATATCGCCGCATTGCGAGCACTACCGGCAGACGCGCGTCTTACATGAGGTGCTGTTGAAGGCGGTGCGGAAAGTGACCGGGAAGGAAGTCGAGTTTATCCCGTGGAACACCACTGGACCGGTGCGGCCCCCTACGGCGGGGTAGCTATCCCGCGCGCCTTATGAGGCCGTTGCGAAGTGTGCGCACCGCTGCCAGCAACTCGGCTTCGTTGGTCACGCCACGCTGAAACGTGGTCAGCACCGCCGCCGCCAAGTCTTCGCTGTCTATGCAGCCTGGATCCATTTTGTCATCGGAGCAGACCTGTTCAAAGACGCGCTGGCATAGGGCCAAGTCTTCAGGTCCAAGAAAATCACTCTGCAACATCCCAGCGCCCCACGTGAACGGCGAGAGTGCGGTATGCCTCCCAATCGGCGTTGCCATCAATGCGGTCGCCGATGACGTGAATTGTACGAATTCAGACGGGATTAGCGAGTCACATTAGCGCGGACTGAAGTCCTATACCTAACGTAAGGTTCGAAAAGCGCCTATCTGGCCTTGTCCTTACGGACTATGGAAAGCTTCGGCTGGTGGGCTTCCCGGATGATCGCCACAGCTTCGTCTCTAGTGATGCCGACCTTGCGGGCGTAGTAGGCGGCTTCCTTTTCAAGCCTGCCTTCGACCGGGGCTTCAATCGCCTGTTTTGCTTTCTGCTTTGCCTTCTTTCCCATGAGGCGAATCATAGCACATTCCCCTGCCCATCGCTCCGCCCGGGAACATTAGGCTCCTCTAAATGTTTATCTTGTGCGGCAGGTGATGCCCTCCATCATCTRCTGAAGATCGGGCCTCCGGTCGGCCCGCGCTTTGCCGAGGCGCGGGCTTTTGATCGACCGAGCGCGCTACAGCCGTCTGAATTCGGCAAGCCCTAAGCGTAGCCGCTGGCCCTCTGCATAGGCGAGAGCGAAAGATTCCAGCTCAAATGATCGGGTAAGTTCTTCGTCGCCATCGACCACGCGGACGAACCATTCTCCGCAGGCTTCAACCACTTCAACGCAAGGGCAAACCTTGCCGTTCGACGTTGCGCTATCCATCGCAGCCTCCCTAGAAAGCAACGGGGAACGTCCATTTTTATATGACCGTGGAACGGGCGCTTTCAATTCAAAAGTTAGTGCGTTTTTTACCATTTCGTAACGAATTTCAGGGGGGGACCGGTGCGGCGGCCCGACGCCTACTTTTGACACTGAACAGACCAGAAGGCGCCGAGCCCTTTCCGGCGGCGCTTTGAGGGAAGCGACGCCGAGATGTGAGCATAGTGCTCCCGCTAGAGTTGTCGGAATACAACCTTTTGGATGATGGCCGCTGCTGCCCTACATCCTGATCGAGACATACGACAAAAGGTAAATGATCGCGATGGTCCCGTAGCGAATACGACCGACAAGCCTAAGCTGCTCATGCCTCCCTCACTTTCCGCCCGGCGCGCTGTTGGGCAAATTGTTGGGGTGGAGAACGCCGGCCCAGGCGGAAAGCTCCACAAGCACAAGCTAATATAGTAGACATGCTGGCGCCTATGGTGTGATCGCGGAACCAACCTCCAGCCGCGGCGTTTGTATCGGGCGCTGCCGGAAACTTGCACACAGGACCTTTCGGCCTGCATTTGCCCGCTGCTTCCCCCCGAGGCAGCGGGCTTTGCCTTTTTGGCGCCAATGGCCATTTACTGTCACGGCAGGGCGCTGCTGCCCTTTTGGAACCAAATCAGGGTTTGCAGCTTCTTGGCATTCAACGAATACATGCATAAGGCACGCCTAATGTTCAGTGACAAAGAAACACGATTTTTAGAAGCAGGGCTGCTGGCGCCGTGCCGCTCTCGATCCTGATCGCGGTGGCGATGGTTAGCCTGACGTTCGGCTGGTTTGGATGAGCACGCGCGGCACCGACTTTTTGTACAAATGGATAGGTGCCAACGTTCCAGCAACGGCGGGGGCAGATATCATTTCAGTTGCCGAGCTCACCCAAAAGCTGTTCGCCGACGCCAAGTCGATAGGCATCTCAAGCACAGAGATCGAGGAAGACACCGGGAGCGTCTACGAGGCGATCATGGGCGCAATCGTGCATCACGAAGCTGGCGTGGCGGACTGACGATCGGATGACCGACAAGCCCGTAACGACCTACGTTGTGAGCGTTTTCGAAAAACCACACTGGCGCACCGTGCTGACCACCAAGGACAAGGAAAAGGCGTTCGCGCTCGCGAAGGAGATCGGCGACAAGGTGAGGATTGAGGAGATCACGCTGAAGCTGCAGAGGCGGTAGGTTGTTACTTCTTCTTCGGTGTCTGAGGTGGCACTAGCGTGACATAGGGTGTCCTCGGCTCCTTGCCGGGCTCCCGGTAAAACGGTGCCGACTCGCCGGGTGGTCCGAGCGATTTAATGTAAAGATACACCGAACGCATGTCGCTTTCGGTCATGGCTTGGACTTGGTACCAGGGCATCGGCGGCAATTGGACCTTGCTCTTGAGGTGGTTGACCCAAGCGTCCTCATCAAATCCCATTGCCGAATCCCTGAGATTTGCAGCGTAGGTCGTGCCCCAGGGACCCCGCCAGCCAATGGAGGAGCCTTTGAGCGCCTTCGCGGGATCGATCTTCCCATCGGCTTCCCGGTATCCTTCCGTGTGGCAGAAATGGCAGCCGCCGATGATCGAAATATACAAACCGCGTTCGACTGAAACCTCGTCGGCTGCCAGTAGTTGGCTGGATGGCACAATGCACAGAGCGACGGCCGCACAAAGATCGATTGTTCGCATATTCGCAGCCTCCGCTGACTGATTGATCAAAGGCGGGCCCGACAACCTTTTGGTTTTGGGAACTCCGAGACGCCGGGCCCTTGGGTGGATCCCTCAAGCCCCGTATATAATGTGCCCCTAATATAATCCGGTGGCAAACGCCCCCTTGCGTTCCACGTTATCAGTTGATCCTGATCGATCTCCGTGCGCAACCAGATGCCTTGGCCGGCCAGCTTCATAGGGTATAATGTGATCGCGGAAAGGGAAATTTCGAAACGGCCCATCGGCCATGTGTAGGTTGATCCTCGCTCTCGCCTTCGTGCTCACCTGTGGCCCCGTGTCCGCCGTAGAGCATTGGTTTGCTCATGACGGCGACACGCTTTGGCATGACAAAAAACGCGTTCAGTTGCTCGGTATCGATGCCCCCGAACTTTCGCAGCCGTGTTTTGATGCCGCTGACAAAATCTGGCCCTGCGGCAGGTATGCGCGTGACCACATTCGCCATCTCATTGCCTCCGGGGATGTATCCTGCACCATCGAAGGCAAGGACCGCTATGACAACGATGCCGGCGTCTGCTTCGTGGGAGGCATCGATCTCGCACGCGATCTGGTGAAACACGGATTGGCGGTCGCCGATAAGCAATTGCCTCGATACCTTGCCGAAGAGCGCGAAGCCCGCATTCTCAAACGCAACTTGTGGGCAGGGCACTTTGTCGATCCCGGCGAATATAGACGGGGTGGTCGCCGATAGGCTTGGTGCCAGCCTACATCGCCTCTGACGGTGCAAAGAAGCAGTTTTCGTGCTCCTCGGTCGGGTGCAGGCAGATATGGAAATTGTCATCGCTTGACGGAATTGCGGCATCATAGGGGACGAAATAGCGGTTTTGGCGAGTGACGCTATGGTGATCGCCAGGCCTCAAGATGATGACGTAGCCATCGGCTTGGGTGTCACGGTTGTGCTGGGAATCTTATCGCATTCTCCGATGACCGGATCGCCATGACAGCACACGCGGGGTCAACTTCCTGGATCAATGGATTGCACCTCATATGTCAACCAGCGGCAAAACATGCCGATGATGGACAAGGCTGCGCCGCCAACCAGGCAGGCTGTGAGCACATCGCTTTTCGAAGCGCTCGACCAGCTTACGATAGCGAGCATGATGACGCTCGTCGTCGAGATGAGATAACCCACTCCCTTCAGCATGTGCAAAAATGCTTTTGTCATATCGGACCTCTCTCCTTAGTCGGCTCTTCGGAACATTCCGTGCGCTCTGAAGTTCCATCGCGTGCCCGAGCCATTGGTGACGGACCCGCAGAGATCGGCGGCCAAATCCGAAAGAGAGGCATTTCGATGCACAACTACCTGAAGCTGCCAACAACCACCAAGGGCCTCATTCGGGTGGTGATCGAAACCCCGCGTGGCGCAACGGCGAAGCTTGCCTTCGATCCAGGAACGCGGGTATTCGGCTACGTCCGGCCCCTACCGGTCGGAATGACATATCCCTATGAYTGGGGTTTCATTCCSTCTACGTTGGGCGAAGACGGTGACCCTCTGGATGGGCTTGTGATCCATCAGGCATCGACCGCGCCTGGCGTTGTGATCAAATGCGATCTGCTGGGCGCCTTGCGSGTCAAGCAAAAAGACGAGGGCGGGAAGGTCCTGCGCAACGACCGCTATGTCTTGTGTCCCCACAAAGAAGATGCTCCCGACGAGCCGGCGGCGGATCATGTCCCCGATGACTTGCGGCGCGAGATCGAGCTGTTCTTTCACTCATCGGTGCTGGGAACCGGCAAGATCATCAAGTTCAAAGGTTGGCAGAACGCCGCGGAAGCTCGCAAGGCGATCAAGAAGGGCATGAACGCCTTCGGGGACCGCCACTGAGGCGCCGCCATGAGGCTCCGGGAAATTCGCGAGCAGCTCTTTGGCTGGGTAAGACCGCAGGTTTGACGCCAAGAAAGGACTTCTCGTCGACCCTGGCAGTGACCAACGTGCCGCCTCGACGCACACCCTCGGCATAGACGTGGGCATCATCCTCCGGGACGCCGGAATCAGTGAGGGCTCCGACGATACCGCCAGCAGCGACGCCGGAGATTTTTCTTCTCGGCGCCGAATTCACTCGCGCCTATTCCGTTCGACACGGCAGCAGGTCCGATCTGGACGCGCTGGTTCACAGTGCTTCGCCCGCAAGAGACGTCCCATTTCGTGCAAAGAAACGTCCAACTCTGCTGGCGTGGTGGCGCTGTTGGCGGTGGCGTGCGCGAGCGCAAAGATGACCGCGCCTATGCTAGGTCTTCGCCGCCCCTAGGCGGTTGATCATCTGTGTTCCTCTAGCAAGCGCCGCATTGCCAGGGCGTTCCTTGGCGCAAAGCCCTCATAGTCGTTGTTGAAATAAACCCAGGCTCTTCTTGCCCCACTGGCGCGGATCTTGTCAGCCCATCCGCTTAGCTCGTCTCTGGTGTAATCATGCCGGTACCAGCGCTCTGGACCGTGGAGCCGCACGTAGACATCCTCGGCTGTACGCACGAGGACATCCGGAAGACGAGGGCCGCTGCATGAGCAAAAGATTGTGCCTGTATTCCGAAAGGCCGAGTATACGGTCTCGTTCCACCAACTGGCGTGACGAAACTCCACCACATTGCGCCGGGCCGGGTCGAGTTGGCCGAGAATGCCGTTCAGTCGTGCCTCAGTGAAATGGTAACTGGGCGGAAGCTGGAATAGAAAGCAGCCCATTCTCTCGCCAAGGATATCGGCAATCATTCCAAAATCCTTTACGAGGGTTTTGGTCGCCTTGAACCTCTTGATGTGGGTAATCAGCTCACAGACTTTTACGGTATAGACGAAACTGCTTTTACCGGGTTGCCGAAGCCAGCTTTTGACGTTTGTGATCGTTGGCCATGAATAAAAGGATGCGTTGATTTCTACAGTATCGAATCGTTTCGCGTAGTAGTTGAACCATTCGCTTGTGGGCAGATCCGTCGGATAAAACTGTCCCCGCCATTTCCAGTAAAACCATCCCGAACACCCGACATAGGCAGATGCCTGCAGGCACGAGACGGTATCACGCTCTGCTATTGCCCCGGCCAATCGGGCGGTATGCATCTTGTCGGCACGTCCAACGTTTTCAATTCGCTGCTTTTCTTTGCGCAGCCTACGCCGCTCACCGCGCTCATTGGGTCCAAGTGCTTTCCGTTTGATGGCTTCCGAACCCATGAAATTACCCTTTCCGCCTTAACGCGGGGCATGGCCGGATGGCTCCGTTCAACTGGTTAAAGTGATCCAGGGGCGACCGCTGCCGATCACGGGACGGATCCAAGTAAAAGTCTGGTGTCGATGCGACGATGCGACCAGCCTTCGAAAGCGTCAGGCCGCCCTGACGCGTGCGCCGGTGCCGCGTTCAAGAAATCCGATACGAAGCTCAATGAGCTCTACAGGCAGATCGAAGCTTGCCTGAAGGACGATGCGGATACCAAAAGCGACCCTGGCTGCGTCCCCGGGGGTATCGGGAGAGAGGAGTCGAACCACCAACTTCAACGCGACTTCGTTGAGGTGTTGTTCTCCCGGTTTGCCGCGTAGTCGATAGTAAAGGTTCCCTCGGCAACGCGAACGCCCTGCTTCACGTTGAAGATTGTTACCGTCGTGGTCAGTCCCTTCTCGTCGATAAGGCTCCACTTGCGCAAGTCGAGATTTTTCCTGTCAAACATCATAGAGATATTGGAATTACCGAAGGATGATTTGTCAGATAGTTTAATAATTATCAGATCGCCTTCCTCCCTGATGCTTTTGAGCCGGCTGCCAGAGAGGTCGACCTTATTGTCGAGTAGCAGCTTGAGTGGCGTCTTCGAAAGCGAATAAAGCCGCGAGGTCCTAAGCTTCTTATTATAAACGACTACCGATTTGCCATCGGCAATGACGCTGATCCCCGATTGGCCGGCATAGTTGAATCGGATCTTGCCCGGGCGTTGGAGAAAAAACCTGCCACTGGTCCGTTCCGCCTTTGGGCCGGACTGGACGAAGTCCCCAGACATGGATTTTATTGAGGTGAAGTGATCGGCAATCGCCTGCGCGTCTACCGGTGCAGCCGGGAGCGCAGTTGTGAATCCATTTGTTGCGGCGGCGGCGACAATGACGAAACACCAACCACGCAGTCTTTTCGTCTTAGAGGCCATACCATTGTCCAACTTCACGTAGCACGCGCCTACTAGAGGCCCTCGTCAACTGACTCCACCGTTTCATCTGTGAAGATAACCTCTGTACCCTTTTGCACCTCAGAGGCGAGGTCTTCAGCATCCCAATTGGTCAGCCTGATGCAACCATGTGAGAACGTCTTTCCAATCTTGCCTGGTTCGGGCGTACCGTGAATGCCGTAGCTTTCGATGGACAAATCAATCCATACCGATCCAACCGGATTATTTGGCCCGGCAGCTATCGTGAATGGGCGGTTGGTCTTAACCCCCTTGAAGGCGAAGTCAGGATCGTAATGATAGGTCGGGTTGTGCACCACACGTTTGACCTCTGCCTGGCCGCTCGGCGCCGGCTTTTCCTGGCTCCCGATCGAAGCGGGGTACACTGCAAGCACTTTGCCGGAAGCGTCGAGCACGCGAACCTGGCGAGCGCTCTTGTTGACCTCAACTCTGGCAATAGCCGCAGGAGGATCGCCTCGGTCGATAGCTGGCACCAGCAACTTTGCGCCGGCCACCCTGAAGCCGATGCCGGGATTGAGCTTTTCGAGCAGCTGTTCGCTTGTGTGGAAGCGTTCAGCCATCTTTTCCACCGCATTGTGATAGCCAAGCCTAGGCAGGCGAGCCATTCTTTCCATGCGAGCCGGAATTCGCTTGGTAAACGGTCCACGCACATCCTTGCGCGTCAGCTCGTAGGTCACAAGGGCCGGGTTTGAGGATGTTGTGGCTAGCTTGTCCCAAGTCTCCCGGGTGAGCTTGCCATCGGAGGGCAAGCCGTTCGCCGCCTGAAATGCCCGGACCGCCTTGGCGAAGTTCTCTGCTCCTCGGCCGTCGATTAGGCCTGGCGAGAACCGCGCGCGATCCAAAAGGATTTGCGCCTTCAGCACGATCGGATTGACGCCCTTCGCTTCGCCGTCGTCGAATTGGGCATTGTTGACGGCGGCTAGGGTTAGGTTCGCCGCCTCCATCCTGCCGGATGCGAGGGCGAGCACCGCGGCTGCGAGAAGAACGGGCCTGATCATCGATATCAATCCTGCAGTTGCACGAGAATCTGCTTGTATGACGCTGCAAGGGAGATCTGGTTCCATTCCCCGGAGCTAAACATCGTCGGTCCCTTACAGGCTCGCTGGCCGAAGGGCTTGCCAATCCCCCAAAACTGTCGCCGGTGATGCAAGTCTCCACGCGAGCCGGCCACGGCCCCAACCGGCATCGAAGGTTTGATCTCGACTGGGCCTGTTCCTTCCCGACAGTGTTGCAACCGACGCAGAACTCGCGGTTTGGGATGCGGGGATCGCAATTGTTAAGTCGAAGGTTTTGATCGTCTGATTCCAGCGTTAGCCGAACAAAATCTCGCTCACGGCGTTGAGACTCGCGTTGCGACATCAGCCGGGGAATTTCCATGACAAAGGGCGAGCTTTCCACCTATAGGGCCAAGCGGGATTTCACCAAGACGGAAGAACCCAGCGGCGAAAGCACGATCGCGAAATCTAACCGGCTTCGATTTGTCATTCAGAAACACGCGGCCACGCGGCTGCACTACGATCTTCGCCTTGAACTTGATGGTGTGTTCAAGTCGTGGGCCGTTACCAAGGGACCGTCGCTGGACCCTCACGACAAACGTCTCGCAGTCGAGGTGGAGGACCATCCGCTAGGCTATGGCGACTTCGAAGGCACCATCCCCAAGGGCCAATATGGCGGTGGCACCGTGCAGCTGTGGGATCGGGGATACTGGGAGCCGGAAGGCTCTATGTCAGCTGAACAGGCTTTGGAAAAAGGCGATCTTAAGTTCACGCTCGACGGTAAGCGCCTGCACGGAAGTTTTGTCCTTGTGCGCATGAAGCATGATCGCAATGGCGGTAAACGCACCAACTGGCTGCTGATCAAGCATCGCGACAAATACGCGACCGATGGCAATGGCGACGCGGTGCTGGCGCAGGACCGATCCGTCGCCTCTGGACGAAGCATGGACAAGATTGCCGCAGGAAAGGGTGTCGGACCGAAGCCATTCATGATGCAAGGCTCAGAGGTGGCCGATGCGGATGCCGTGTGGGACAGCAATCGCGGCCATGCTGCTGACGAGCGCGCTGTCAAAGCGTCAAAGCCATCTCCGCGCCCCAAACGAGCTTCTCGTGCTTCAGCGGCGGAAATGCCCGACTTCATCGCACCGCAGCTGTGCCAGACTGTTTCCCGGCCCCCAGCGGGAGCGAATTGGGTCCATGAAATCAAGTTCGACGGCTACCGCGTCCAGCTGCGTGTCGAGGATAACGCCACCACGTTGAAGACCAGAAAAGGCCTGGATTGGACGGAGAAGTTTGGTGCCATCGCAAAGGAGGCGGCCAGCCTTCCCGATGGCATCATCGATGGCGAGATTGTTGCGCTCGGCGAGAATGGTGCTCCCGATTTTGCCGCCATGCAAGCTGCCTTGTCCGAGCGCCGAACAAACGATCTCATCTTCTTTGCCTTTGATCTGTTATTCGCCAACGGCGTTGATCTGCGAAAGCTGCCTCTCTTGGAACGTAAGGAGCAGCTGAGCGCGATGCTCGGTAAGGTCGATCGCGGCGAGGACAACCTTATCCGCTATGTGGAACACTTCACCAACGGCGGCGATGCGGTGCTGCGCTCCGCCTGTCGTCTGTCGCTTGAAGGCATCATCTCCAAAAAGGCTCATGCAACCTATGTCTCGGGTAGGACCGACACCTGGGCAAAATCGAAATGCCGCGCCGGACATGAGGTCGTCATCGGCGGCTGGGCCACCACCAACGGCAAATTCCGGTCGTTGCTGGTCGGCGTCAATCGGGGCGAGCATTTCGCTTACATCGGTCGTGTCGGAACCGGATACAGCGAGGCAAAGATCAAGCAACTGCTGCCGAAGCTGAAGGAGATGCAGGCGGTCAAGTCGCCATTCACTGGCGATGGCGCGCCAAAAAAGGATTCAACCGTCTTTTGGACAAAGCCCGAACTGGTTGCGGAAATCGAATTCGCCGGCTGGACTGGCGGCGGCAATGTCAGACAGGCCGCCTTCAAAGGCTTGCGCGAAGACAAGCCCGCGAAAGAGGTTGAGGCCGAGAGACCCGCCGATCCTCAAGCGACGCAGATTGCCGAACCCGCCAAGGCTACTGCCCGGAGTGGGAAAAGCCCGGTCGTCCTGGGTGTCATCATCTCCAAGCCTGACAAGCCGCTGTGGCCGAATGCCGGCGATGATGGCCACCCGGTCACCAAGCTCGATCTTGCAGAGTACTTTGAGGCCATTGGCCCCTGGATGATCAAACATCTCAAAGGTCGCCCCTGTTCGCTTGTCCGAGCCCCTGATGGATACGCCGGCGAGCAGTTCTTCCAGCGCCACGCAATGCCAGGCACGTCGAATCTGCTGGAACTGGTGACAGTCTTCGGCGACCACAAGCCATATCTGCAGATTGACCGCGTTGAGGGCCTGGCTGCGATCGCTCAGATCGGAGGCCTCGAGCTGCATCCCTGGAATTGCCAGCCCGATCATCCTGAAATTCCCGGGCGACTTGTCTTCGACCTCGATCCCGGTCCGGAGGTTGCCTTTGCCGAGGTGGTAGCCGCAGCGAAGGAAATGCGCGATCGTCTCGAAGATCTGGGCTTGGTGAGCTTTTGCAAGACGACGGGCGGCAAGGGCCTGCACGTTGTCACCCCATTGGCCGCCCCGCGCAACAAAACGACATGGCCAGAGGCCAAGGCCTTCGCGAAGGCGGTGTGCATGCAAATGGCGGCGGACCGTCCAGACCTCTATCTCGTAAACATGGCCAAGAAGTTGCGGACCTCTCGGATCTTTCTCGACTACCTTCGAAATGATCGCATGGCGACAGCCGTTGCACCGCTGTCGCCCCGTGCCAGAGAGGGTGCGCCGGTATCGATGCCGCTGACATGGGGGCAGGTGAGGGCGGATCTCGATCCGAAAAGATATACCGTCCGCACCGTGCCGGGCCTCCTGAATAAGACCGTCGCTTGGGCGGACTATGATGATGGCGAACGGTCGATCAGCAGTGCCATCAAACGGATGGGTTCAGCAAAGCTCGCCGCATGACATCGAGAAATGTGAAGCCGCCGCCTTTTCGCCTTCCGTTGGATACTGCGCCGATGGAGGCAAAGGCTGCCGACGCGTTGCCTGCTAACACCGGCCAATGGCAGTACGAACCCAAATGGGACGGGTTTCGCTGTCTGGCCTTCAAAGCTGGCGATGAGGTGGACTTGCGAGCAAAATCAGGCAAGCCGCTCGGCAGATATTTTCCGGAAGTCGTCTCGATGTTGCGTGAGCTAAAAGCCAGGGAATTCGTCGTCGATGGCGAGATCGTTATCGAAGTCGATGGCTCGCTTTCCTTTGACGCGCTCCAGATGCGGCTGCATCCGGCAGAAAGCAGGATTCGAAAACTGTCGATGGAAACCCCGGCCAGACTGATCTTGTTTGATATGCTGGCCGGTTCCGGTGCCAGCTTGATACATCAGCCTTTGCAGGTCCGGCGCATAGCGCTGGAAGCGTTCGTAAAGTCGGTTGAAAGTATCGGCCTTGAGTTGTCGAGCTGCACCCAGGATTTGGCGACTGCAACGAAGTGGCTCGGCGACTCGGGGCAGGGGTCAACGGACGGCGTCGTGGCCAAGCTGCTCAATGACGAATATCGGCCCGGTGAGCGCACCATGCTCAAGATCAAACCCCTACGCACTGCTGATTGCGTGGTCGGAGGGTTTCGCTACCTTGCGAACTCGCGCGAGGTCGGCTCCTTATTGCTTGGCCTCTACAATGATCAGGGCAAACTAGACCATGTGGGATTTACATCGACAATCGCGCAGCAAGACCGGACAACGCTAACGCGACGACTTGAGGCTTTGCGAGCGCCTCCTGGGTTTACAGGCAAGGCGCCCGGCGGCCCCAGCCGCTGGAACACGGAAAGAAGCGGACAGTGGGAGCCATTGCGGCCAGAGTTGGTCGCAGAGGTGCGTTTCGATCACGTGACCGGCGATCGCTTCCGGCACGGCACCAAATTCCTTCGATGGCGGCCCGACAAGAGTCCGGAGCAGTGCACGTTTGAACAGATCTTGCAAAAGTGAAGCGCTCGTTTTGCGGCCAGCATGAAGGTGTCCTGGCATCCGCCGAGCGGCGCAAAATCATTTGTCCGGTTGCTGCTGCGGGGCTGGAATTTCCGGTTCCGGTGGCGGCGCGTCGATGGCGTGGGGCTCTCGGTCATGTTCGAACTGCTCGGCCCACTGCAGATCCATCAACCAAGGTTCGCGCCGGCCGATCCAGAGTTCGTAGCCGGGTATGATGTCGCCGGGAGCAAGATCGAGAGCGCCGAGCGATATCTCCGCCTCGTCACCTCGTAATGAAGCGACACGAAATCCGCAATCGGGGCAAAAGCTTCTTCCTTCAAACGTCTTGAGTTCGCCGGCTCCCTCATAGGAAGATCGCGGCCAGACTCCAAAGAAGTTGAAAGCACTGCCGCTTGCACGTCTGCAATCCTGACAATGGCAAAGGCCAACGCGGAGCGGAACGCCTTTGACCGAGAAGCGAATCGCACCACAGAGGCAACCCCCGTTGCGAATGTCATCTTCCCTCATGTCGCAGCTCGCATTGGAGGATCACGGTTCTCATCGGGGTTAGGCATTGGCAGCTCATCGGGCAAAAGATCCGGGTCGGGCTCTCGCACGTCAGGTGTCCAGGTCGGCGCATCCACCGGCGGTTCTTCGCTCGGCTCACGTTTGGGCTGCATGGCTACGCTCCGGGTCTGCCGGTCGGGCGAGAGGTCTTGCCGACCATGGGCCGAGCGTCGCTCTGTCTGGCCGGGAAGGGGTCTGCGAGAGGGTTTTTAGGCGGTGCGCCAGCTGTCTCGGGGCTGGACTGCCCGTGACCCGCGCCTTCGCCGCTTGGGGTTTTTCGCTCGATTTTGGCGCCGGCCGCCTCCGGCTCTTTGACAATTGCATCGTTGAGATTCTTGATCTTCGCCATTCCGGTTGCCTCCTTTGCTGGCCAACGACCGGCCGCAAGGAATGTTCCATTTCAGGCGGAACTGATAGCGAGCGGGGCTGTTATCGGTCATCACACGGGAGATCGACAACAATGTCTGGCAATCAAAACCGTCGCGAAACCGGTGCAACAAAATATCCGGCCAAGACCGGTGCCGACCCGTCCGATGCATTCTCCCAGGACGCGGCTGGCAACAAGAAGCCCAAGACAGGGGTTGGACTAACGCGCCCTGCGGATGAAGTGGATGACCGGACGCACCAGTCAGACGGTCAGAACCCTCCTGGCCAGGTGTCGCCGGGCGGTAGAAAGAGGGATCGGCCATGAATTGCCCGCACCTTTCCGCAAGGTCTTCGAGGCTGAATGGTTTGGGTACTTGAGCTCTACCGGCCATGAAGACACCGGTCCGAGCGCGCTGTCGCTCCCGGGCTGCGAAAGGCAGACGGAAATCGGTTTTGGTTGCATCCCTCTTTTTGGCTACGCGGCGGGCTTCTAGGCTCGCTTAGACAGGCTGCAAGTGACGGGCACTCAGCGAGCTTTTTTCCAGTCAGCACAGCCAACTTTTTCCTTAAACGCACGTTGTTCCTTTGCAACCGAGGAGACATCGATGCCGAGCGACACGAAAACCGACACTTCGACGACCGTGCGAAAGCAGCGGCGCATACAGCGTAAGGTCGACGCCGACGATCGAATGAAACCAAAATCGACACCCGTCGGCGCGATGCAGGCCGGCGCGCGAAAGTACCCGGCGCCGCCGTTTCCAAAGCAGCATCATCCGAAACCCGGCCATGAAGCAGAGATCAAGCCAGCTCCGCTATACGATGCACCGTTCTGGCGCGGCTCTGGCAAGCTCGAGGGCAAGGTGGCGCTGGTCACCGGAGGTGATTCCGGTATTGGGCGTGCGGTCGCCGTCCTGTTCGCACGCGAAGGCGCAGACATTGCGATCGTCTATCTGTCGGAGGATGGCGACGCCGAGGTAACGAAGCAGTCGGTGGAAAGCGAAGGCGGCCGCTGCATCACCATCCGAGGAGATGTCGCGGACCGAAACTTCTGCCGCAAAGCTGTGGCCAACACGGTCAAGCAACTGGGAGGGCTCGACGTGCTCGTAAACAACGCAGCATTCCAGGTGCATTCAACGGATTTTGCCGACCTGACTGAGGAGCATTTCGACACCACCTTGAAGACCAACCTCTACGGCTATTTCCACATGGCCCAAGAGGCGGTGGCGTATATGAAGGCCGGCTCGGCGATCGTCAACACGGGGTCCATAACCGGAATAGACGGGTCGAAAGAACTGATCGACTACTCGATGACCAAGGGCGGTATTCACGCCTTCACGAGGGCCCTGTCAGGCAACCTTATCGGCAAAGGCATTCGCGTCAATGCAGTCGCTCCGGGGCCGGTGTGGACACCGCTCAACCCGTCTGAAAAGCAGGCTGACGATGTCTCGCAGTTCGGCGCGAAAACACCCATGAAGCGCCCAGCACAGCCGGAAGAAATCGCACCGGCCTATGTCTTTCTGGCATCGCCGCAATGTTCGAGCTACATCACCGGAGAGATCCTGCCGATCATAGGGGGCTATTAACGAACGGCGGCGCCGGGCAATCATGGACTAAGCCCGTCAATACGTTCGCAAGAATGCGCTAACCGCTTCGGCTACAGAGCGTGGTGGTCCAGTGCGGCTCAACCCGGAGGTTCCATCCGGAACGCTTGCATGTCCAACGGGTTGTTGGCGCCGATGGCAGGAGCGTTGGAGCCGTAAAAATGGAAAAGACGTTCAATCTGGTCGCCAACGCGGTCGCACACGCAACTGGGCGCACTTGGGCTTTTGCGCTATCCTTGGCGCCAGTGGTCGTCTGGGCCGCGACCGGGCCAGTTTTCCATTACTCTGAACCACAATCATTACCTTCCTCATGGTATCCTGATCCAGAATACCCAGAATCGCGATGTCCGCTTGGCCCGCGCCAACCCTAGCCCGTCCCAACTGGCGCCGACCATTTGACGGAACATCCCGACGTCAGCGACGTTTGAGCGGATGGCTCTCATTACCAAGTTTGCATCTGCCGTGGTGGTTCTGTCTAGCACGTACCAGCGCATTGCCCTGCACGAGGCGGTCATGGGCRCGCGCCACAGCGAGTTGGACAATGCACGGAAGTTTTCGAACGGCATCACCGCTGTGCTCTATGCATTCAACAGCGGCGCGTCGACTGTCGTCATATCGGGCATCAATCCCGGCTCGACCGGCCATGTCTACAACGAGCTCGGCTTGGGAGGCTTCATAGCCACATGGACAGCTCGATCTTGCTGAAGCTACGCGGCCGTGGCGCCAATCTCTTCACGGCCGATCCTGAAGTCGCGGTATCGACCGGGCGGCCGATCGGAACCTTTATCGCGACAGGATGTTCGAGCGAGATGACGAAGCTATCCGACCTTGGACCGCCTATTCCTGGTAAGCGTCACGGGGGCGACCGTTCCGACGAACAGGACAATTTCTATCAATGTCCAATCTGCGGCCAGATGGTCGACATGCGCGATCTGCGACAGGTCATTTGGCACGAACGGCCGAAGCACAGACCGTTCATCGTGCTCGTTGATTAGACGCGGCATAGCAACCCGGCCGTAGGAAAGCAAAAGACCCGCCACGGAGGAAGCCGTGACGGGCCCTTTTTCTCTGTGCCTGGTTGAGGGGACCAAGCATGACCAGAACTTCACCTTCCGCAACAGGTTCCCTTCTTGTGCACAAAAAAGCCCGCCACTTTTCGGCAACGGGCTAAGGGTTGGAGTGCTGGGGATCAACCAACATGGGTCAACGAGCGGCGGAGGGGTTGGGTTGCGCTTGCCGTGCCTGTAATCGTATAGCGCCGTCCAGCGGCTCGGCTCAGCAACCTGGCTTCTCGCATGAGCGACCAATTGCGGCCACCCAGAAGGCTGACAAGCTCAATTGGGTCGCCACGCTTGCTCGTCGTTCTGCGCTTTGACGCGACCATCCACCTAGTGGGCGGTGTAAGCCCCGTCCACCAGATGGTAGCTTCCAGTAATAAAGCTAGCCTGATCGGACAAGAGGAAGCACACAAGAGCAGCTACCTCTTCCGGTTTCCCGCGCCTGCCCATCGGCTGGAGGTCTGCCATGCGCCGGTTAGCTGCTGCCTCCACTTGCTCGATGCCCAAGCAATGCACCGCCCTCGACTTCAGCGGCGCGGGACACGGGGTCAATGACGTATGGTTCATTGCCGACAGATCGAGAACGATTCCACCATGCAGGTCGGGGGTGGCCATGCAACAGAAGCAGTGGCCCCGAGCCGCGTAGCGAAGCCTCAGGCAGATCCAACATCTCGAGATTGAACTTTTCGAACATTCGCCCCTTTCGGCGCAAGTTCAATCAAGCATGTCGCACGGGTCCGACAGGCAGTCGTTTCCTAACCCCGATGGTGCGCCCACGACCAAACCCTAGTTCGAAGGGAGGGCGGGACCTGCATAAGATTGCTGCCGGCAAAAACAGACGTTCTGGCCCACAGCCCAGGGCGGCCCGATCTCGGATTGGCTAGCGGTATGCTAGCGCGATTGCCGATCGGCCGTCGGACGTCCCCTACTAAGCAAGCCATTCCGCGAAAAGGATCTCATCGAGAGCATCTTTCACCAGTCTAAGGCAATCAAGGCACGGTAGGGCAAGCTCGCCGCTCAACTCGATCTCGGCCCGGACTTGCATGTTCGGGAAAATCCATATCAACGCGCAGACCACAGGTCTGCGGAAACGGAACTTGTCCACGAGAGGCTCGTTGTCACTGTGCATAGATGCCGCGCCCAGCCGCCTTGCACGGGTTCAGCCGAGCGCGGCGTGCATCAACGAAACGCACAAGGAAACATACCATGATCCGCAAACTTTTGACCACCACCGCCATGGTCACGCTGCTGTCATCAGGCCTGCTGGTATCGGGCGCCCATTCTGAAGATGCCACAAAGCCTGCCAACACAACGCAAAATGCTGCTGCAACCGAGCCTGTGATGGCCCCTGACGGGAGCCTCGTGAGCAAGATCATGGGCACTGCGGTCTACAATAGTGCTGCAGACAATGCCGAGAAGATCGGTGACGTTAATGACATTGTTCTCGCCAAGGACGGTAAAGCCAAGTTCATCATCATTGGTGTAGGAGGCTTCCTGGGGATTGGCGAAAAGAACGTCGCTTATGATTTCAGCAAGGCTGAATGGGTTGAGAAGAACGGCAGCCGGTGGTTGGTCGCCAAGACAACAAAGGAAGATCTCCAGGCCCAGGCGAACTTCGACACCAAGGCCTATGACACAGTCGCCACCCCCACTGCCGCGCCTGCGGTTGCCACTGACAACACCGCCACTGCCGCCATTGACAAGTCGGCGCTGACCGAGATGCCAGCGGATAAGATCAGCGCGGAGAATTTGATCGGAACCACCGTGTACGGCGCCGATGATGCCAAGGTTGGAGAGATCGGCGACGTTGTTTTGAGCACAGACAAGAAGGTTGATGCCATCGTTGTCGACGTCGGTGGTTTCCTTGGCATCGGAGAAAAGTCGGTCGCGGTTGGAATGGAGCAGCTGAAGTTCATGACCGACAAGAACGGCAACCGCTACCTCTATACAAACCTTACGAAGGCGCAGCTCGAAGCGCAGGCCGCCTACGACAAGGGCACCTATGCCCAGAATCGCGACAAGCAGCGCATAATTCTTGGCAAGTAGAGCTTTTCGGCCTGGCTCGCGTCGATCGTGACGCGAGCCAGTTAGAGGGAATGCTGGTTGGCGAGAATCGCGAAGGCGGAACATTAGCAATTCCGGATAGTTGAATTAGTGCTTCGGATGCCGCTGCTTGGCTCCGTCGCAGGCTGATGTGCAAACATCGGCCGGCCCGCGCCATCGGTCCCTCCTTGGCGCGGGCCCTATCACGTATCCAAGACGGCTGAGCTTTGTTCCCCATGATTCCACTGATGAGATGTGACGGTGCGCCAACGAGAAAGGCGCCAGATCGTTCAGCCCGGTCGCATGACGCACGGCTCTTCCGTGGCCAGGATTTCTTGGTGCTGGGAATGGTCGAGCACTCCCTCTGAAAAATTGACGGTGGCGAGCCGATACCCGCTTCATGTTAGATCCTTCCGCCCCGGATTGATTTGCACCAGTTGGCGAGCTCGCAAAAAGCGCTGCGTAAGCCTTGTCGATTGCTCGCGATGTCATTTCCGACAGAGGTGATTGGTTAGACGTTAGGACCGCCTCCAATGCCGTTCGCGGCGCTGGGCAGGCGCAACAGGATTATTCTGCAAACGCAGGAACCGCAGGCTTGTGGCGAAGTTCCACTCTACACAACAGGAGTGAAACATCGTGAACACGTCAGACACAAACGACTTTCTCGGATCGGGTCTGTCCAACGAGAATCAATGGCAAGCTGATGCCAACCGTGCCGGCAAAAGCAAGGAGGCGCTCGGCAAATTGAAGACGAGCGCGGCCGAGACAGCCGCCCACCTGAAAAGCGCTGCGGCCTCAGTGTCGACCGACGCTAAGGACTATGCCGGCTCTGTCGCTTCCGACGCCGCTGGTGCGTTCAAGGAAGCGGTCGAGTCCAACAAGACTGCCGGAGCCGATGCGATTGCCAACATCGCGCACTCCGTCAAGGAGGCCGCTGACGGGATCGAAAAACAATCGCCTCAGGTCGCGAGCATGGTGCGGAGTGCAGCGGAAGGTGTGGAACGAATCTCCACCGACGTCAGAGACCGCAACGTCGGCGAACTGCTCGACTCCGTTACGAAATTCGCGCAGCGCCAACCGGCGGCGTTCTTTGGAGTCGGGATCCTCGCCGGCGTGATGCTGACCCGCCTCATGCGAAGCTCGGATCGTTCCTGAGAGGCTTGCTTAGATGGACGATGGTATCGATCGCCGGCCCTTCGGCAGCATCGTCAACGAGGCGCTCGAAAAATTCGCATCGTTGATCCGGTTGGATTTGCGCCTGCTAGAGGCGGAAATGAAGAGCAAGACTTCCACAATCGTCTCGTCCGGCGCCTGTGGGATAGCGGCTGTTGCCCTGTTTGTCTTGGCATCGTTTGCCATGGTCCAATTCTTGATTCTGGTGATGATCCATCTTGGCATCAGCCCCATAGTCGCCTGCTTGGCAGTTGGCATCGTCTTGTTTGGCGGAGGTTTGCTCTCCCTTCACCTGGCGAAGCGGGCGCTTATCGGCTGGACCATCACTCCCGTCGAGACCGTAAATCAGGTGCGAAGCGATATAGCCGCATTGAAGCAGGGGATACGCTATGGCACAACACAACGATGACCTCCACGAGATCATGGCGCAAAGCAGGGCCGAACGTCAGGCCCTGTTCGGTCCGGTCAGTGAAATAAGCCGCCGCTTGCAACCCCGGCATTTGGTCGACGTGACTACGCGGTATGCCAAGGACAAGGTAGCCGAGGCGGTGAGTGGTGTGTCAGACGCCATCAAAGAAAACGGCGGCACTGCGGCTGCAGTAGCACTCGGCGCGGTGGCGGTATTTGATGCGGGCAGAAGAAGTGTTGACAGCCGCAAACCGCCGACGAACCCCAATGGATTTCCTTGGGCGACTGAAACACATCTGGCACCGGATGGCCCGGGCGGGGCGACTATTCCAAGGGCGAAACCCTCACGACAGCCCGTCACCAACGCCGCTCGGACCAAGGTGCTCGCCGGTTCAGTTGGAGGGTTGTTGATTGGCCACGTGATTGCCCGGTCGTTTGATCCAACCGCAACGGAACGTAAGCTGTTCGGGAAAGCGTCGGGCGAAGTCCAGGAAGCAGCCTCCGAATTTTTCAGTCAGCATTTGCATGGCGCAAAGCTTGTGGCGGCTCAGGCCTTCGGATTCGCTAGATACTCTGCTGCGTTCCTAGCGGTTATGGCTGCGGTTAGCGATTACATGAGGGGTGCGAGCGATGGTGGCGACCGCCCCGAGTAAATCCTCAACATCATGGCGGCTTTTTCCAGCACGCTGTGCAGAACTCAGATTTCGCAGCGCTTCAACGCGCCTTCCTGGCAGGTTTGCTGGATAATCGATGAAGAAGAAGGTGCTGTCCGGAATGAGGACGCCTTCCTAGATCACACATTTAACCGTCCAGCGACGCTGCAAATTATGCGGACCTGGCGCGCAACCTTGGCTCATGGCAGTCGCACTTTGGCTACTCACGGGGGCGGATTTCCGGATTGGCAACGGGAAGCGCAGTCTGAGGTTTGTTTCCTTAGCAAGCGTCGCATTGCAAGGGCATTCTTCGGCGCAAAGCCCTCATAGTCGTTGTTGAAATAAACCCAGGCTCTCTTTGCGCCGCTGGCTCGGATTTTGTCGGCCCATTCTGTTAGCTGTCTTCGTAGTCGTGCCGGTACCAGCGCTCTGGGCCRTGAAGCCGCACGTAGCCCGCGTCATCGGCGCGGGCGCCAAGGGCGATCTTTTCCAAACGATGAAGGATGAATCGACGGTCCCGCCTGCGAGGCTAAGGAGTTTTCTCCGACTGCCCCACAATGCGAAGTGTCAGTCAAAATTGGCAACCGCGATTGTCTGTTGAGATGCCGTCTGCCTGCTCTTGTCAGCGCGTCCGGGCGCGATAATTTTTGTTGGGAAGGGGACTTCGATCAAAGGAGCCGATTATGAAACACCAAACCCTGGACCAACTGCAGACAATCGCAGAAGTGGAACCCTTTTCGACATACCCGATCATGACCCGGCAGCAGCGCATGGAGCGCTGGGCAGACCTGCTGGAAGAACATCCCGAGCGGCGCCTAGGAGCGCTTACCGGCACTGAGCATCAGAGGGGGGAAGACCGCGACGCAGTACGCAGTGAGAACTCGCCGATCACGGTGGCCTTCGAGGATCCAATACTGCGTTCACTGGGCCTGAAGAATGATACCTATGGGGAAGCAAAGCGCTTCTTCGACCTGACAGATTGGCAATTGCACGATATCGTCTGCAGTTGTCATGTCGGGACCACGATGCGAGGGCAATGGGCTGCTGCAAGAGTGCGCCGGACGATCAATGAAAACAGGTTTTTCAGATGGCTCAGAGAGAGGATGTGGCACTGAGGTCACCTGAGACAGCTAAATCCATTTGACCCTTTTCGGAGGGATGTAGAACACGATTTGGCGGGGGCTATTGGCTTCGTTGGTCCCCCGCTTTGGCGTTGAGGAAGTTTTTCCAGCTAAGGTGACGCCCGGTAGTACGATTTAGGCGAGGGCATACCGAGGTCGCCACTCAAGATGACAGGCGGCAAGATACCCTCGGCGCCTGGGACGCGCCGTCCGTGTATGTCCTCGCGCACGCTGAAGCGAAACGCGACACTCTCGATGTCGAGAGGCAGCGGAACCCGCAGAACAAGCTCCTTAGCGGCAGGTCGCCGAACTGGGCGCAGGAGTTGGCTGCCTTGCCCGCAAAGTCCCGTCAGTGCCTGGTTTTTTGCGGGTTCGGTGCGTCGCGCCTGCGTTCGGGCTTGACGTCGTGGCGGGACATCAAGCAGGAGGTGGAAGCGACTACTGCGGATGACATAAAAGAATGCTGGTCGTCCGAGTCAGCTCCTGACAGTCGCAGTGAGCATTTTCTACTGGGCGGCCAAGATTGCAGAGCAAGTTCACGCAGCGCAACGCGTCCAGACTGGTCGATCCTAAATTGAGCAGGGCCACTGGGTCTTTGACGCTGTCGAGACGATCGACCAGAAGTGACTGCGTTTCGACCCGAAAATCGCTTCCGCGGTTCGACGCCTCGTCGCGCGAGCTTCGTGGAGGGGTATTGCTCTTTCGCCCGGCGAGCGGCAGGCCCGTTAGCCCTCCCGGCAGAGCCCCAGACCTTCAGGACAACGTCTGCGACGCCGGCTCGCCGAGTCGGTTCCTTGTACCTGGCTTAGGAACGAGTCCGCACAAGTGACGTTTCGTGTCCTTGACCGCGGTGGGGAGTATCAAGAAGGCACCGTTGGTCGGGAGGTGCTGATGTCAATGCCAGGTCTGGCATATGGTCCCTTGGGCGAGCGATCCATGCATATCTGTGTTGATATGCAGCGGTTGTTTGCTGAGCCATCGGGTTGGGCGACTCCCTGGATCACCCGCGTACTCCCGCAGATCGAGAGGTTGGTAGAGAGACGCGCGCCGCAGACAGTCTTCACGCGCTTTTTGCCTGCGCTGAAGCCGGGGCAGGGTGTGGGGACATGGAAACGCTACTACGAGCGCTGGGCATCGATGACGGTCGAGAATATCGGTCCCGATATGATCGAACTCTTGCCGACATTGGCCAGCTACTGCCCGCCAGCTGCCGTCATCGATAAGTGCATTTACTCGCCTTGGTTCGAAGGTCGCCTCAAATCCTTTCTGAGGGAGCGTGACGTCGACACGCTAGTCATCACCGGCGGCGAAACCGATGTGTGTGTTCTGGCAACGGTGCTCGGTGCCATCGATTTCGGCTATCGCGTGGTCCTAGTCACAGACGCACTGTGCAGTTCTTCAGATGCAACGCATGACGCACTGCTCACCGTCTATCACCAGAGGTTCGCACAGCAGGTCGAGACCGTGGAGATGGAGACGGTTCTTTCGAACTGGGTTTGAAATACGCCTGAACTGGATCGTCGACCGATCGGGCGTGGTCAATCAAAGGGGCGCCGAGTTTTCGAGGGGTTCAAGTCGCGGTCAATGGGCTCGATGTTCGCCATTCCGCTTGCGCGTGGCCGCAGCTTTCTTCGCCGACTGCGAGCGGCTCGCAGCAGAGCGCGCGGCGGATGCCTTGCCGCCAGCTTCACCGCCCTTGTGGGCCGCGGGATGACCTGTGTGCTTGCCACGGCCGGAGCCGCCCTCTTTCTTACCGCCGCCATCGTCCTTGTTGACAGTTGCCCATGCCCGGCGCTCGGCTTCCTTCTCGGAAACCCCACGCTTCTCGTAGCCTTCGGCAATGTGGTCGGCTTTGCGTTCCTGCTTTTCTGTGTATTTCGATTTGTCGCCTCGTGGCATGGCCATTTCTCCTTTTGAAACGATCTGAACGAAAAGGGTAAGCGTGAGTTCCAACCGTTCTTGAGAAAAACCAAACTCCATTTGGGGACGCTGTCGGCAATGATTTCGGCTCCCGCATCGGCCTTTGAAGACAGTAGCAGCAAGACGATGAGCCAAGAATATTTTCTTCGAGACGGAGGCTGCCCTTAACGTGTGACGAGACAAAGGCTCCTTATCGGAGGATCGCAGGTTTTCGAAAAAAGTACTGACCTTTCGTCCCGGGAGGAACCCCTCCGCTATCGGCACGTTGACCACGCAAGCCGGGCCAATCCCGGTCTTAGCGGGTGGCGCGTAAACTCGCCACCGAAATCAAATTAAGAGCAATGAAAGGCAAGGCCATGGGCTTCTTTTCGAAGGACATCAAAACACTCGACGATCTCTTCGTGCACACGCTGTGCGACATCTATTACGCTGAAAAGCGGATCGAAAAGGCGCTGCCGAAGATGATCGACAAGGCAACCGACCCGCAATTGAAAGCCGGATTCAAAAAACACCTGGACCAGACTAGGGGCCATATCGAGCGCGTCGAACAGGTGTTCGAATTGCATGGCGTCAAGGCCAAGGAGGTCAACTGCCCTGCAATCGACGGCATTCTCGAGGAATCCGACGATGTGAGCGGCGACGTCGACGACAAGGAGGTTCTCGATGCGGCGCTGATTGCATCAGCACAGGCCGTCGAGCACTACGAGATGACACGTTATGGCACGCTCATCGCCTGGGCGAAGCAGCTAGGCCGTACTGACTGCGCCAATGTGCTGGCCAAGAACCTGAAGGAAGAGCAGGCGACCGATCGCAAGCTCACCGAAATGGCGGAAAACAAAATCAATCTGCAGGCAGCCGAATAGCCCAACCACTCGGAGGCGACCAGCCAGCATTAGGTCGGCCGACTGGCTGGCAGTTCTTTGTGCGCAGGAAATGGGCAGGCCACCGGGCTCGCTCCCGCCGGACGTTTGAGCGTGAATTTACGCCTGCGTTTTTCCCATTCTCAACGTTAAATTGGATTTCCAATGATCGCCTTGTTGACTTTGGCCAGGATATGAATCGGTTCCTTTTCATGGCGGCCGACTTTCTATCTCGGCCACCGGGTTTCTACGTGATGCTCATAGCCATGGTATTGTGCACCGCCCTGGTGCCCTTTGGACTGACAAATGTGGTTACTTATGCCCTATCGGTTGCCGCCATCGTGATCACTGGTGTCGTCCTTATACAAGGCTATCGCGACACCGCCGCCATCCACGCCAAACTCGATGAGATCATCGTTTCACTGGAGGAAACCAGAAACGACGTGGTTGGATTAGAGCATGCCGAGCCGGAGGAGATCAGGGAAAAACTTGGGAAACTCGAAGAAGAAGCGGCCTGCAGGCCGCCGTGAGCATGTCCGTCGAGCCGGGCATTAGACACGGCGACTTCAGGCGTCCATAGCGCGGTCGTGGGTCTTTAGAGCCGGGAAGCCAAGGACTTCAGTCTCAATTGCGTGATCTCTAATGTAATATAGATTTGTCACCAGCGAGGTTTTTCTCGTGATGGCGGCCCGGTGGTCATGGGCGGGTTGGGGTAAGATCACCGGGCCTGACCGGCGCGGGGTTGGGGCACTCGCCGGCTGGCGAATTATACACCGCTCTCGCTTAGTCGACCACGTCTCGCATCGACTTCGCCCTCCTGCGGCTTCGCCTTGGCAGCGTCGGGAATAATGATGCCGCCGGCCGTCTTCTCCTCGACCTCGATGCGGCGAACCAGGATACGGTCGTGCAGTGGACGGAACGTCATGTCGTTCTCCTTCAGGACAAACAGATTTTTAAAAGTTCCTCCACACCGGATCGGGGAGGTGCGGGGCGCCGCGACCCTTCTACAGGCATCGCGCGCATATCGACCTAGTTTTGCATGTTTGAGTTTCAAGAGGTGGCCGAAGAAATTTTGGCACTCGGCATTTCAGAGTGCTAGCGACTGAATTTATGGAGCTATTTTGCCAGGGCGCGCGATTTTCAGGTCTGGAGATTCGGTCCGAACTCCGCGAATTTTTTGCAGTTGAGTCCCGGGTCACGACAACACCAAAGACGCCAAGGATATTGTTAGGAACAGAGACCATCGTGGAACGAACTTTGTCGAAGAACACTGCGCCGTTGACTCCATGCCCTCGCTGCGAAAACTACCGCGTGCTGCGAGCCCGCGTAAGACGGCATCTTCACAATTCATTTGCCGGCATCGGGTCCGCTCCCCTTGAACTGAAAAGAGGCGTTTCCAATCTTTTTATGTGTCCAGCGCGGCTTGCCGGATGTCGAGTTGAGCAGGAGCGGAAGGATCGCATGGAAACGATGCTCTTTGATATCCCGTTTCCGCCGCGGTTTGCCGTGGCGTTCGCCAAGCTCACCGGCCTCGTTTGTAGGAGCCGCGCAGGGTGAGGCAGGATCCGGTTGCCCCATGATTTGAAGGGAGGTCACTATGGAAAGCGCGACGTTCAAACAACCGGTTTTCGTAAGAGACGAGGGCCATGTTGTCCAAAAGATCGGCTGTGTCATGGATGCGATAGAGTTTCTGGAAGAATGGCCGRTTGAAAGGCGCGGCCTCCTCCACGCTGCGGCGTCGGATGCATGCTACTCCGCGTACGATGGCCGGAAGCCTGTCGAGGCGGCGAACAGGGCCTTTACGATCTGGGCACGCAGGGTCGCCGTCATCGAGGATCTGCCCGCAGCGCCGCACTGGRTGACAGGGCCGAAGATCAGCAAAGTAGACCATCTTTAGATAGTCAGGGTTAATACTGTGGCAGCAATCTACCGCCGCAGCATCAAAGCGGTTCGTCACCGGGGCATGGGGAGCGGAAAGCCGAGTCCCTTTTCGTTGTCTGTTCATATAGGTGCGGTCAGCACAGACAAACTACCAAGCGGATCGCGGGATTAAGCGCGTCTGCCTGAATAGCAAGCCGCCGGCGGCATCTTCACGCTTCGCCCGGATGCACCTGGGCCGGATCTGCCAGGTCGCCTTAGTCATCGGGCTCGATAAGGTCGATTAGCGCTGCTACCCGGGTTCCCGGCAGCGGTCGCCCCTGGCTCATCAGCGCCTCATCACCAAAGGCCCAGGCCCACGCCTCTCTCAATTCCTCGAGCGAGGCACCGGACGCGATGATCTCCGCAATCGTCACGCCGTCTATGGATCCGAGGACCGAGACAACGTCTTGGCGTGTCATGGTCATCCTTTTCCTCCGTTCGAAATACCAGCGAGCAGATGGGTATTCGATGGAACGCTTGCCACCCAGCCATTTGAAGGCGGTCGCGAAACTGCCTTGGCGGACCCTCTTGACGCGGCGGAAGTCAATTCCCAATTCATTCTCGTCGGTCGCCACGTAAGGGGCCGATGTGTCAGGGAGCGCCAGGCTTCTTGGCGTTCCCTCGTATCTATGTTGCTCCAACGAGGATGTAGTTATGAGAACGAACCTGGACTTTTCCCCCTTCTATCGGTCGAGCATCGGCTTTGACCGCATCTTCAACCTGCTTGAAAACGCCAGCCCCCCGCAGAACGCGGATAGCTGGCCGCCTTACGATATTGCCAAGCTCGGCGAAGACACCTACCGCATTGTCCTCGCGSTCGCCGGTTTCGGTGAAGACGAGCTTACGATCACGCAGGAGCCAAATATGCTCRTGATCGAGGGCGCCAAGACAGAKAACGACGRGGTTCAGTACCTCCATCATGGCTTGGCGTTGAGGTCGTTCGTGCGTCGCTTCGAACTTGCCGACCATGTGACCATTGTCGGGGCAACGCTCGAAAACGGTCTGCTGATCATCGACCTCAAGAAGCAGATTCCCGAGGAGATGAAGCCGCGCCGCATCGCGATTAATGTCGAKACCGACAAGAAGGCGGCCTCCAAGSRCATTGAAAGCGCGGCGGCCTGATCTTTGGCGGTCGGCCTGCAGCAGACACCCGTCCTCGTGGATGGGGTCCGGGTGCGACCCACAAAACGGAAAGGAGAAGGACAAATGAGCGTACGTGACTTGATTCCCTGGAGCCGTGGCGGCAGCCAGGCACCGAGCATTTATCGCAGTGACGACATGGATCCGTTCCTGTCGTTGCACCGTAATGTCAACCGGCTATTCGACGAGGTGTTCCGCGGTTTTGACACGCCTTCGATTCTTGGCCGCGTGCCTCCTCTCAATGGCACTTGGCCAAGCGTGGAGTTCTCGGAAACCGATAAGGAAATCCGGGTGACGGCCGAAATCCCGGGCCTCGATGAAAACGACGTCGAGGTCATGCTGGATGATGGTGTTCTGACGCTTCGCGGCGAGAAGAAAGCAGAGAGCGAGGACAAGGACCGTCAGTTCAGCGAACGCTATTATGGGCGTTTYGAGCGGCGCTTCAGTCTCGGCCGTGAGGTTGAAGACGACAAGGTGGCGGCCACGTTCAAGAACGGTGTGCTCACGGTGACGCTGCCGAAGACCAAAAAGGCGCAGGCAAACGCCAAACGCATTGCAATCAAGGGCAGCAAATGAGGTTCGCGAAGGAAAGGCCGGGGCTCGTCGAGCCCCTGGCCTCTGCAGATAGCGAGGATGGTCAAATGGCGTCCGACAGCCTCAAACGAAAGAGCCGCGTCATGTGATGCTGAATCAACCCTTGCAATCCCAGGGAGGTAACAAATGACCAGTCTGGCTTTCCTTGCCCCCGTGCAGGTTAAGACCAGTGACGTGATACACGACATCAACTCGGTGCGGGAGGCGCTGGTATTCTTGAATCAATGGCCAAGGGCCCGTCGGGGACCGGTATACAGCTGCGCAGTGAGAAGCTGCAACGCCGCGATTGCTGGTCAGATGACAACCGATCAGGCGCGGCAGGCATTTGTCGGCTTTGCCAGGATAGCTGGGGTGCTGGCCAAATCCGATTTTGCGCCACTGGCCGGGGCTGATCAAAAGCTGTCCGTTTCTGGGCGCAGTCCCTGATTTTCAGTTCAGGGTTTCTCCCCGCGACTAAAATAATAGTTATCCGCCAATAGGTTACGGGGCGGTTAGCCAAGGTCGACAAGAAGCTGGTTCAGCCATCCGCCAATAGGGTCACCTTATACCGAATGGCTGCTCTGCGCTTCATCTCGGCCGTTGGCGCGAAACTTTGCGCCGCCTGGAAGCAGACATCGTCTGCGGGCATTCGGGCTGTCCGGAAATTTTCAGGCTACGTCCCGCCGAATTGGCTTGCGATCATCAGTCGCGAACACCGCGCTCGCCTCGCTGACGATAGAGACATGGTCCCTGGCGGCCTTGCCCGCAGCCACGCTGTCTCCGCGCATGATTGCGGTGACAATTAGGTCGTGTTCCTGCCAGGATTTGGCCAGCCGTCCGGGCAGCATGAACTGCGCGCGGCGGAAGGGTGCCAACCGGCTGCGGGTCATCACAGTGAGATCGTGGATATGCGTATTGTGGGCGCCACGATAAAGCCGGGTGTGGAACTCGGTGTTGAAATACTCGTAGTCCACCTCGGCGCCCAGCTGAACCATCCGCGCTGAAGCCTGGTGCTCGAGCTCGAGCCCGCGGCGCTCGCTGCTGGTCATGCGCTCGGCCGAGAAGCGCGCGCAGATCGCCTCGAGTTCGGCCATGCTCTCGAACATCGAGGCGAGATGCTCCTGCGTCACGACGGCGACAATAGCGCCCCTGTTGGGTCGCCTCTCGACCAGGCCCATGGCGCTGAGCTGGCCAAGCGCCTCCCTGACCGGAGTGCGTGATACGTCGAAGCGGGCGGCGAGCGAGGCCTCGTCCAGCTTTTCGCCGGGGCGCAGGTAGCCGGTGACGATCCGGTCGCCGATCGCCCGCACCATCTGATCAACAGTCGTGCCCGACCTGATCAAGCTGCGCTTCCCCGACAAGTTTCCTCCGTCCCGTCTTCTCGTGGAGTCGGCCGACCCGTTGGTCCTTCGACTCGATATGCCCTCTATGCCTCTATTTTAATCTGCCTGTCAAACTGGCTATTTTCAAGGCAAAAAGTGCATGCAATTGCCTCTGCTGTGAGCACGAGCCTTCGATACCATAACTGATTTTATTGGATAAATTTCAATTCGAAAACTGGCACGGTGATTGCATGCACTTTCTGGACGGCATGTTAACCGACCCGGAAAAAGGGTCCCAAAGGGGAGCATTCACTATGACCGACAGATTCATGCTTAACCGCCGCCAACTGCTCAAGACCTCCGCCGCGGGAGCCGCGCTCGGCCTGGCCTCGGCATCCTTACCGATCAGCCGTGCCTTCGCCGCCGCCGCCACAGTCGGCTTCATCTATGTCGGCCCGAAGGATGACTACGGCTACAACCAGGCGCATGCCGAGGGGGCGGCGTCGCTGAAGGGCATCGAAGGCATCTCCGTCGTCGAGGAGGAAAACGTTCCCGAGACGGTCGACGTCCAGAAGACGATGGAATCGATGATCAATCTCGATGGCGCCTCGCTGATCTTCCCGACCTCCTTCGGCTATTTCGATCCGCACATGCTGGCCATGTGCGCGAAATTCCCCGACGTGCAGTTCCGCCATTGCGGCGGCATGTGGAACAAGGACAAGCATCCGATGAATGCCGGTTCCTATTTCGGCTATATCGGCATGGGCCAGTATCTCAACGGCGTCGTCGCCGGTCACACCTCGAAGAGCAAAAAGCTCGGCTTCGTCGCCGCCAAGCCGATCCCGCAGGTGCTACTCAACATCAACTCCTTCCTGCTCGGCGCACGCTCGGTCGACCCGACGATCACCTGCCAGGTCATCTTCACCGGCGAGTGGTCGCTGGCGGTCAAGGAGGCGGAAGCCACCAACGCCCTGGTCGACCAGGGCGCCGACGTTATCACCTGCCATGTCGACAGCCCGAAAGTGGTGGTCGAGACGGCCGCCGGCCGCGGCGCCTTCGTCTGCGGCTATCACGCCAACCAGAGCCCGCTGGCGCCGGAAAAATACCTCACCGGCGCCGAGTGGAACTGGGCCAAGGTCTACAAGATGTTCGTCGACGACCTCATCGCCGGCACGCCGCTTCCCAATTTCACCCGCGGCGGACTGGCCGACGGCTTCGTCAAGATGAGCCCGCTCGGTCCCGCCGTCGGCGAGCCGGCCCGCAAGCAATTCGACGCCACCCTGGCCGAAATGATGAAGGGCGGGTTCTCCGTCATCAAGGGCCCGCTGAAGAGCAACAAGGGCGCCGTCGTGGCGACGGAAGGCCAGGCCTTCGCCGAGACCGCCATCGAGCTCGAAAGCATGGACTATCTCGTCGAGGGCGTCGTCGGCTCGACCGCCTGAACCGGACGGAGGCGGCAACATGACAGACACGGTGGCAGGTGCCGGCACGCCGGCTACGTTCGGTGCCAGGGGTTATCCGGCGGCGCTCGAATGGATCGCCAGGCGGGCGGAAGCTTTTGTCATTCCGCTCGCGGCGCTGGTCGTCGGCATGGTCCTGTTCAGCCTGTTCATTGCGCTGGTCGGCAAGTCGCCGGTCCAGCTCTATGAAACCATGTGGCGCGGCGGCTTCGGCTCGTGGTTCTCGATCCAGAACTCGCTGTCGCGGGGGGCGCCCCTGCTGCTCGCGGCGCTCTGCGTGGCGCTGCCGGCGCGGCTCGGCCTCGTCGTCATCGGCGGCGAGGGCGCCATCGTTCTCGGCGGCGTCGCCGCGGCTGCCATCGGCGTGGCGCTGGGCGGCGCGCCATCATCAATCGTCATTCTTGCCATGGGCGTGGCGGGCATGGCCGCCGGCGGCATCTGGATAGGTGCCGTCGGCGCGCTCCGCCACTACCGGGCCGTCAACGAAACCATCTCCAGCCTGCTGATGGCCTACATCGCCATCGCCCTGATGAACCAGCTGGTGGAAGGGCCGCTGCGCGACCCGGCCTCGCTCAATAAGCCCTCGACCCAGCCTCTCGCTGACATCTACCGCATCGGCAACATTCCGGGCATGGAGGTGCATTGGGGGCTTGCCGTCGGCGTCGTCGCCTGCGTGCTCTCCTGGGTGCTGATCGAAAAGACCCGCTGGGGCTTCGCCGCCCGTATCGCCGGCGGTAATGTCAGGGCAGCGCAGGTGCAGGGGCTGGCCGTCGGACCGCTCATCGTCGGCTTTACCGCGCTTGCCGGCGGCTTTGCCGGTCTTGCCGGCATGCTGGAAGTCGCGGCCGTGCAAGGCAGCGCCAACGGCTCGCTCGCCGCTGGCTATGGCTACACCGGCATCCTCGTCGCCTTCCTTGCTCGCCACAACCCGCTGGCCATCATCCCGGTCGCCATACTGCTTGGCGGCATCGACGCGTCCGGCGGGCTGATCCAGCGCCGCATGGACCTGCCCGACGCCACCGTGCTGGTGCTGCAAGGCATGCTGTTCATCGTCATCCTGTTCAGCGAAACCTTGTACGGCCGCTTCAAGGCCTTCAATCCCGATTTGTGGCAGAGGGCTGCCTGATGGACGCAACCGAGATCGGCCTCTGGGGCGTGCCGCTCGCCATCCTCGGCGGCGCCATCCGCGTGTCGACGCCCTTTATCTTCGTTTCGCTCGGCGAGGCCATCACCGAGCGTTCCGGCCGCATCAATCTTGGCCTAGAAGGCACGCTCGTCTTCGGCGCCATGACCGCATATGCGGTCGCGGTGATGACCGGCTCGCCGTGGCTCGGCCTGCTGGCCGCCGCGGCCGCTGGCCTTTGCTTCGGCCTGTTCCATGGCTGGATCTGCAAATTCGCGAAGGTCAACGACATCGCCATCGGCATCGCGCTGATGCTGTTCGGCTCGGGGCTCGCCTTCTTCTTCGGCAAGCCGTTCATCAAGCCGAAGGCGCCCAACCTTCCGGCCATTCCGTTCGGCGCCTGGTCCGACATTCCGCAGGTGCAGGCGGCGCTCGACGTCAACGTCCTGTTCCTGATCGGGGCGGCACTTTCGCTCGTCCTGTGGTGGGCCTTCCGCAACACTCGCGCCGGCCTCATCGTGCGCGTCGTCGGCGACAGTTCCGACGCCGCGCGCGCCATGGGCCTCAACCCGAACACGGTGCGCCTCGTCGCCACCGGTGTCGGCGGTGCGCTGGCCGGTATCGGCGGCGCCTATCTGTCGCTCTACTATCCCGGCAGCTGGACCGAGCGCATCTCGTCTGGCCAGGGACTGATGGCGGTGGCACTGGTCATTTTCGCGCGCTGGAATCCGCTCGGCTGCTTTGCCGCCGCCCTTCTGTTCGGCGGCGCCGGAGCGCTCGGACCGGCGCTGCAGTCGGTCGGCGTCACGCAAGGCTACTACCTGTTCTACGCCGCCCCCTACATCCTCACCTTGATCATCATGATCGCCACCTCGTCGCCGACCCGTTCGCTTGCCGGCGCTCCGGGTGAATTGTCGATCACCAAATAACTGGAGTTTTTGCCATGAACGCCAGAGCCGAAATCACCCAGCGCTATATCGACGCCGACCCGTATCCATGGCCCTACAATGGCGAACTTCGCCCCGACAACACGGCGTTGATCATCATCGACATGCAGACCGATTTCTGCGGACCGGGCGGCTATGTCGACCATATGGGCTACGACCTCTCGCTGGTGCGCGCGCCGATCGAGCCGATTAAATCGGTGCTGTCGGCCATGCGCGCGAAAGGCTACACCATCATCCACACCCGCGAGGGCCACCGGCCCGACCTCGCCGACCTGCCCGCCAACAAGCGCTGGCGCTCGCGCCGCATCAATGCCGGCATTGGCGACCCCGGCCCCTGCGGGCGCATCCTGGTGCGCGGCGAGCCGGGCTGGGACATCATTCCCGACCTTTACCCGATCGAGGGCGAGCCGATCATCGACAAGCCGGGCAAGGGCTCGTTCTGCGCCACCGACCTGGAGTTGATCCTCAACCAGCGCGGCATCGAAAACATCGTGCTCACCGGCATCACCACCGACGTCTGCGTCCACACCACCATGCGCGAGGCCAACGACCGCGGTTTCGAATGCGTGATGCTGGAGGATTGCTGCGGGGCGACCGACTACGGCAATCATCTCGCCGCGATCAAGATGATCAAGATGCAGGGCGGCGTCTTCGGTGCGGTGTCGAACGCGGCGTCCTTCGTCGCCCAACTGCCGTGAGGAAGCCAGGATGAGCGCGATCACCGGCAAAGCCGTCGGCGTACAGACCATCGGCATGACCATGCGTTTCGGCGCCTTCACGGCGCTGGGCGATGTCTCCATCAAGGTGCCGGCCGGCTCCTTCCACGCACTGCTCGGCGAGAACGGCGCCGGCAAGTCGACGCTGGTCAAATGCATAATGGGTTTCTATCACCCGACCGCCGGCGACATTCTGGTCGACGGCCGCGAGGTGGCGATCGCCAGCCCCAGGGACGCATCGGCGCTCGGCCTCGGCATGGTCTACCAGCATTTTACGCTTGTCCCGTCGCTGACCGGTGCCGAAAACCTGGTCATTTCGCGTGAGAAGGTTCCCGGCGTGATCGACTGGCGCAAGGAGCGCGGCGACCTTGCCGTGTTCATGGATCGCATGCCGTTCAAGCTGCCGCTCGACGTCAAGGTGGCCGAACTGGCGGCCGGCGAGAAGCAGAAGCTGGAGATCATCAAGCAGCTTTATCTTGGCCGCTCCTTCCTGGTGCTGGACGAGCCGACCTCCGTGCTCACCCCCGGCGAGGCGCAGGAAGTGCTGGGCCTTGTGCGCGACATGACAAAAGCCGGCGACCTGACCGTGCTGATGATCTCGCACAAATTCCACGAGGTGACGGCGTTCGCCGACGACGTCAGCGTGCTGCGCAAGGGTCGGCTGACCGGCACCGGCCGCGTCGTCGACCTCGACCGCAAAGCCATGGCGACGATGATGATCGGCGATCAGCCGATCGCCGCGCTCGACAGCCGCGCCGAGCCGAAGCCGGACGCCGAGATCGTGCTCAAGGTCAAGGCGCTGAAGGCGCCTGACCGCACCGGGCTGAAGTCGATCCGGATCGAGGATCTCGGCGTGCGCTCCGGCGAGATCGTCGGCATCGCCGGCATTTCCGGCAACGGCCAGAAGGAATTCCTCGAAGTGCTGGCCGGGCAGCGCCCGCGCGATGCCGGCGAAGTCATGGTGCGCGGCACCGCCTATGCGGCGACGCGTGCCGAGGCGCGTGCGCTCAACGTCCGCCTTATCCCGGAAGAGCCGCTGAAGAACGCCTGCGCGCCGAAAATGACGGTGGCTGAGAACATCTCCTTCCGCACCTTCGACATCGACAGCAACGGCAAGCCGGTGAGCTGGATCAGCGCCAGCACCATCAAATCCTTCAGCGCCAGGCTGGTCGAGCAGTTCAAGGTCAAGACCGCCTCGCTTGCCTCGCCAATCGCTTCGCTGTCTGGCGGCAATGTGCAGCGTGCCGTGCTCGCGAGGGAACTGACCGGCGAAGTCGACCTTCTGATCGTCTCCAACCCGTGCTTCGGCCTCGACTTCTCGGCCGTGGCCGAAATTCGCGCCCGCATCATGAAGGCGCGCAATTCGGGGGCCGCGGTGCTCCTGATGTCGGAAGACCTTGACGAGCTTTTGGAGCTCTCGGATCGCATCCTCGTCATGTCCGATGGCGCGCTCGTCTACGAGACGCCGATCGCGCAGGCGAGTGTGCAGACGATCGGCGAGCACATGGCAGGGCATCACTGATGGCAGAAATCGCAGCACAGCCCTTTGCCTTCGGCTTCAAGCCTGAGACCACGGCGCTTATCGTCATCGACATGCAGCGCGACTTCGCCGAACCGGGCGGCTTCGGCGCCAGCCTCGGCAACGACGTCAGTCGGGTCGTGGCGATCGTGCCGACGGTGAAGCGTCTGATCGAAGGCTTTCGCGCTGCCGGCCTGCCGGTGATCCACACCATGGAGTGCCATAGGCCCGACCTTTCGGACCTGCCGCCGGCCAAGCGCGACCGCGGCAATCCGTCGATCCGCATCGGCGATATGGGCCCGATGGGACGTCTACTGATCGCGGGCGAACCCGGCACCGCGATCCTCGACGAGCTTGCGCCCTTGCCCGGCGAGATCGTCATCGAGAAGCCCGGCAAGGGGGCCTTCTATGCGACCAGCCTCAGCAACGACCTCAAGTGGATCGGCGCCCGCCAACTCGTCTTTGCCGGGGTGACGACCGAAGTCTGCGTGCAGACGACGATGCGCGAGGCCAACGACCGTGGCTATGAATGCCTGCTCGCCGAAGATGCGACGGAAAGCTACTTTCCCGAATTCAAGGCAGCGGCCCTGGCCATGATCAGGGCGCAGGGCGCCATCGTTGGCTGGACGGCAACGACCGACCAGGTGCTCGAGGGAATTGCTAATGCCTAATCTTGCCTTTGCCGGCCTGCTCGACAGCGGCTGGCGCGATCTGGCGTTCGAGCATTTCCGCGACGGCATCAGCGTGCACTGGCTGCTGAAGGGCGGACCGGTCGAGCCGTCGGTCGCGATCCTCAGCTACCAGCCTGGCGCCGGCGTGCCGCGCCACCGCCATGCCGGGCTGGAAACCATCGTCGTCCTGGAAGGGACCCAGAGCGACGAGAACGGCGACTATCCTGCCGGCAGCGTGATCCTCAATCCGGTCGGGACCGAGCATTCGGTGTGGACGAAGGAGGGCTGCGTCGTGCTGATCCAATGGGATCTGCCGGTGATCATTCTGGGGGAGACGAAATGAGTGATGTCCACTTCGACATAGCGAGCCTGCACGCGGCCTATCGGAGCGGCCTCAGCGTTGGCGATGTGATTGCGACTATCCATGCCCGCATCGAGACAGCTGATGATCCGGGCATCTTCATCCACCTCGCCGCCCGGGCGGATCTGCTTGCGGCGGCCGAAGCGCTTGGCCCGTTCGATCCGGTGGGAAAACCGCTCTGGGGTATTCCCTTCGCCGTCAAGGACAACATCGACGTCGCCGGCATGCCGACGACGGCGGCCTGCGCCGAATACACCTACTGGCCCGACGGTGACGCCACCGTAGTCGCGCGGCTCAGGGCCGCCGGCGCGCTGGTCGTCGGCAAGACCAATCTCGACCAGTTCGCCACCGGCCTCGTCGGCGTGCGCACGCCCTGGCCGATCCCGCGCAACGCCATCGATGCGGAGCTCGTGCCGGGCGGCTCCTCCTCAGGGTCGGCGGTGGCGACGGCACGCGGCATCGTCTCCTTCGCGCTGGGCACCGACAYCGCCGGCTCCGGCCGCATCCCGGCCGGCCTCAACAACATCGTCGGGCTGAAGCCGACGGTCGGCGCGCTGTCGGCCGCCGGCGTGGTGCCGGCCTGCCGAACGCTCGATTGCGTCTCGGTGTTCGCGCTAACCGTCGACGACGCCTATCGGGTGTTCTCGGTCGCAGCCGCGCGCGATGCGGCCGATCCCTATTCGCGCGACATCGCCATCCAGCCGCTCGCCACGCGTCAGCCGGTGCTGACTGTCGGCGTGCCGGCAAAAGCCGACCTCAAATTCTTCGGCGATGCGGCGATGCAGGCCGGATTCGAAACCTCGCTTGCCATGCTGTCGCGGGTCGGCTGCCGGCTGGTCGAAATCCCGTTCGGCGATTTCTACGCGACCGCCAACCTGCTCTATGAGGGCGCCTGGGTGGCAGAACGCTATGCGGCGATCCGCGATTTCATGGAAGCCAACGAAGCCGCCATGCATCCGGTGACGCGCAAGATCATCGGCGGCGCCAGAAGTCTGTCGGCGGCGGACGCCTTTCGCGGCCTCTATGCCTTGCAGGCTTACAAGGCGAAGCTCGCCCCGGTCATCGCCTCGGTCGACCTGTTCTGCGTGCCGACCGCGCCGACGCATTACACCACTGCCGGCGTGCTCGCCGATCCGGTCGAGACCAACAGCCGGCTCGGCACCTACACCAATTTCGTCAACCTGCTCGATATGTGCGGCATTGCCGTACCGACCGGCACGCGCGATGACGGCCTGCCGATGAGCGTGACGCTGCTTGCGGCCGCCGGACTGGACGGCCTTGTAGCGTCCGTCGCGCGCGATCTCCATGCCGCGAGCGGCCTCACCCTCGGCGCGATCGGCTGGCGGCAGCCGAGCGCGCAGCCTGTCGGCGCATCGGCCGAAGACGGCACGATCGAATTGGTGGTGGTCGGCGCTCACCTCTCGGGAATGCCGCTCAATGGCCAGCTCAGGGAGGCTGGTGCCCGGTTCTGTCGGGCGATGAGGACAGCCTCTTCATACAAGCTTTATGAGCTCGCGGGCCAAGCGACGCCCAAGCCGGGACTGGTTCGTGTCGGGAACGGCGGCACTGCGATCGAGGTGGAGGTCTGGCGGCTCCCTGCCGACGCTTTCGGCCACTTTGTGGCCGCCATCCCGCCGCCGCTGGGCATTGGCAGTATAGAGCTTGATGACGGCAGCACCGCCAAAGGCTTTCTGGTGGAATCCGTGGGCTTGCTAGGCGCTTATGACATCTCATCATTCGGCGGCTGGCGCCGCTTTCTGTCAGATCGCGTTCCCGCTTGAACACTTCGTCAACGGACTTTGCGAAGGCAAGAGCAGCTGGCGGCGCCGACCGAGGCAGGTTGAACTTCTGATATCCTTCGTTGCGAAGCCGGAAAGCTGCCATTCCGCCTGCAGCCCAAAACCAGCCAAGCTTGTCACGGGTTCATCGATCCTTTTGTCCGCGTGCATGGAAAACTAGTCCTCCTCTTGGTCCTTAGGTTCGCCTGACCATACGAGGGAATACGAAGGAAACGGGTTGGCGAACCATCCGCTAACATATTGATTTTGTGTAGAAAACGTTGACCCTCCGGGCCCACCATAACTATTGATTTTTGAGGCGGCAAATCACGGCTGCTTCATGCCACAATCATTCTCTGACGCAGCTGCGGAATAGAGAAGCAGAGAGAATGCTAAGCTTGGACGTCAAATCGCGCCGAGCAGACTCTGTTGTGGACAAGAAAACCCGGCGGCAACCCGCCGGGTTTCGGTTTCGCCGAAGCGAGACCTGTTAGAAGTCGCGCTGGAAGCGGAGCATACCACCGACGCTGTTCTCCTTGTCGGCAGGCGTAAACGCGGGGTTGACAAAGTCAACATCGCCAAACCGGCCTGCATGGAGATAGTCGACTTCGGCCGTGACCGTGAAGCCGGGAACAACGTTATAAGCGACGTTCGCTGCAACGCCGAGGTTCTTCCAGTCGTCAGCAGACACCTGAAGGTTGAACGAGGTCTTCTCGTTGAACTTGTAGGTGCCACCGCCCCACACTGCCCAGTTGCCGCCCCACTGCTTGTAGAAACCGCGACCGTTGGCCGGGAAAGCCAAGGTCGTGTCGCTGAGGTTGTCGTCGGTGCCGTAGCCGGCCATGACCCACAGTTGCAGAGCGTCAGACACGTTCACGTCCAAGCGGGCCTTGAAGGCGACTTCTTCGTAGTTGCTGTCATAAGCGACGACACCGGTGATGGCGCCCCAGCCCTGCGTCCACTTCACACCGCCGACGACATGCGGAACGTAGCTGTCGATCGTGTAGGCGCCATAGCCTTCTTCGAGCGAGACGACGGCTGAGAAGCCGTTGCCAGCGTCGAAGTAGTACTGGATGACGTTGGTATCGAAAACGCCGTAGGGAACCAGCGTATCCTGGAGGACGTTGCCGGCGTAGCCGATGAACGTATCGAAGGCCGATTCGTCCTTGCCGACGCGCAGACCACCGAGCTGGATCCAGGCGAAGTTCAGCTCGAGGTCCTTATTGTGAGCCTCGTTGCCGAACTCGTCACCGAAGCCGTTGGAATTACCGAATTTGAAGCGGGTCTCGGTGTAGGTCTTCAAGGTACCGAGTTCGGTTTCCTGGCCGGTCCAGGTCTTCAGCGTGAAGCGGGTGTTCTTGAAGTACGTGCTGTTGTCATCTCCATCCTGATGATCCGCAGATTTCGCACCGTCGAACGAGCCGGTGTCACCGATGCCGATGTCGTAGCGGACATAGCCGCCGATGCGCAGGCAGGTTTCGGTGCCGGGGATGTAGAAGTAGCCAACGCCGTAGACGTCGCAGATCTTGACGTATTCAGCGGGTTCCGGCTCGGCGACGACGACGGCGTCGGCGGCGCGCGCACCGGAAACAGCGATTAGAGCCGCAGCGGAGCTGAGAAGAAGGCTCTTGATGTTCATTTTCAACCTCCGGCTTCAAAGTGGGTGCCGTGGATCTACCGGCCTCCGAAAAGATGAGTCACACCCTTTCCAAGTGCGAGATTTACGCTCGCGCTTAGTCACCACAATCGAAATCGGCCGCAACGAAATCAGTCGAGACGACATTGCCCAAACGATGTGACAAAAAAGGCACTATTTCGTTTCAACCCTAGGTCGCAGTAACGATTTAACTATCTGAGCCAGATAGCGATAGCGGCGCGTTTAACGAAGAAGCCCATGAAGTTGGCCAGCAGCTTGTCGTAGCGGGTTGCGACACGGCGGAACTGCTTGAGCTTCGGAGAATGGCCCGCCGTCTTCGGCGACGCCAAGATGACGACAGCGCTCCTCGACCGTCTCACCCATCATTGCGAGATCATCGAGACCGGCAACGAGTCCTGGCGCTTCAAGAACCGCGCCTGATCACCCAATCAGCTGCCAAGCGCAATCCGCGCTCGCCGGGGCTGCGCAACCCTGACCAGGTCCGCCCGGGCGAACGTTGACCGCTCCGCACTACATAAAGGGGATCAAAATTGGACGCCGATCGGGGGGCAGTTTTGGAAGCCGTTTGACAAACGGGATCTGGCGGAAATGTGTGACCGAACCAACAGGCGGCGAAAAGTTCGCATTTGAAGGTGGAATTGCGCCGACAGCATTCCTCAAAAATCAGTGTTGCAAGTCATATGCTTGACCCGTCGATCGTAGTTGCTCAAGTGTTTTTCCTGCGCAACTTCCCGACCCGTCTGCGCCCACCGGATCGGCCTTGCCTCTTACAGTTATGGTGCCGGCCAGCCTGTCCGGCGAAATATAGACGGCAACCCCGTCTTGGCTAATTGTGGACAAATAGAAAGCACGATGCAGACCGCTAACCTCGCAATGCACCAAGAAGGGAAAGTCATCAAATGATCCCTCGCTGGAATGCGCGATGGCCGCAAACTGCGATAACGCAATGGCAGCAAAAGCTGCTCTTACGCGAGGATTCCGCCAAGACGCGACATATGCCATTGATTGGAACCCCGCTTGCTCGCCGTTATCCTTGATCGCCCGGTCGTGACGGTGGTGGTGCGGACAACAACGCCATTCCCGCATCCGCCCTATGAGCGGCTCTTCGAAAACCAAGTTCCGCACATAACAAGTTTCGCGCATATAGTGTCATTTGGCAAGTTCAGGCCCAGCGAGTGCAATCGGAAAATAGCGCTTCATGGTATGTGTCGTCCCAAAAATCCCCGCCTCAGTTGGGGCGCCTTCGGCTGCCTAGTGTCTCGCCCTTACTCTAAAAGTTTGGACCCTTGTTCCAGGGGCGCCGTGCCTGGGGTGTCGCCCAGAACGCTTCACCGTATCTGCCTTATCTAGTCGTGCGGCGAACAATGCCTGGATCGGCTCTGCATCGCGGATTGTGCGGGCATCGTGGATGTCCTTGATGGGCGATCAAGTCAATCACACGTGGCCGCAGCCTCAAGCGCTTCGGCACGGGAAGGTTTGTGCAAATCCGCGATCCGCCGAACAGAAGCGTAGAACCTTGGATAGTCGCCGGAACACAGATCGAACAAGCGAAGAAACGCCGGAACCTGTTCGCCATAGACAGTGGTCGCGGCGAGCTTTGCGTTGTTGATCGGGGCATCGAACCACGCGTCGTACCCCCGGTATCCGCCCCAGCGCCTGTCGCGCATTTGCCTGTAGCGCGTCCGGAGCTTGTCGATCGTGGCTGCCTTGGCAGCCGCCATCTGCTCCGGGGTACGGGGACTTGCATAGACCTGCCCCAACTCGTCCCGCGTTTTCGACAGCAGTCCAAGAAAATCGGCACGGCGCTTGCGATCGGCTTCGTAGCGGCGCAATCCGGCGCGATCGCCAGCAGCGCGCAGCCATTTCCTTGCGCCGGTGGTTTCGACGGCAACCGCGAAAGCCTCATTGAATGCGGAATCGTCATTCACATAGATGCGCTGATGCGCCAGCTCATGAAAGACAAGGCTTGCGAGATACGTGTCATCCTGACGAAGCATGGTGCTTAGCAGCGGGTCACTGGACCAGCCCAGTGTGGAATAGGCGGTGATGCCTGTGACATAGACGTCCAGCCCCTGTCGATGAAGCTCGACAGCGGTGTCAGTCGCGGATTTCCGAGCAAAGTAACCCCGGTACGGAACGCAGCCGAAAACCGGAAAGCACCAGGTTCGTGGCGTCAGGGAGAATTGTGGCGCCGCAAAAACGGCCCAGGTCACAGCGTCCCGACCGATGTCAACATAGCTGCGGTAGCTGCTGTTGTCGGGCAGTGCCAGTTCATCTGTGGCAAACCGTCGTATGGCGCTCGCCGACGTCAGCTTGGCGCGCAATGCCTCGGGCGTCGAAGGATCATGGATCAGTTTTCCAACATTTTCGCGCGCCGCCATGATCTGCACATGACCTTCCAACGACTGCGCGTAGTAGGAAATGCTTGTGCAGCCGGACACCCCGGACGCCATGATCATCGCGGCAAGCAATCGAAAAACGCGCTTCACCAGCTTGCCCACCGCTTGCTCTTCTCCCCATGGAGCAAATATCCCCATTGCCCCGGTCTCAAACAGGCGCACCAATTTTCGTCAAGGTCTGGAAGGGGTCGCGGGGTCGAAATTTCGACTTTGGCAGGTTTGGCAAATGCGGGCCATTCGCCTGCGAGTTGACGGATGTCCCACCGCGGGACGGAGTCCGCAAGATGCGGACTGTCCACTGGGATGCTACATTCCCCCAAGCTGCCGGTCTGCTGCCGGTCCTACCTCAGTCCTTCGATGTTACCAGTAGTGTGGCTTTTCTGAGCGCGGAGCAGACAGGACGTTACGATGCGGATGCCGCGACCTTGGAAGGCACACCGCGTCCGAACTCGACGTCCCAGCTACGCTCCAAAGGTGCGGCTTCGCCACTCAACCCGAGTTTGGGGAAAAGCAGTTCGGCGACGTTGAACGCCTCTTCCAGGTGCGGGTAGCCGGACGCGATGATCGTTTCGATGCCGATGTCCTGATACTCGCGTATGCGCGCTGCAACATTGTCGGGATTGCCGACCAGCGCCGTTCCCGCGCCGCCACGCACCAGCCCAGGTCCAGCCCACAGATTCGGGCCGACAACCAGCCGGTCGCGCCGGCCCTGATGAAGTGCCGACATGCGCTTCTGCCCAACGGATTCCGAGATGTGGATAAATCCGTTCTGGGCTTCGGCGATCAGGTCGTCGGTGACGTGGCTGATCAGCCGGTCAGCGGCAGCCCAGGCCTCATCCTCCGTTTCGCGTACGATCAGATGAATGCGAAGGCCGAAACGGATCGTGCGGCCTTGTGCAGCCGTTGCTTTCCTCACGCGATCGATCTTCTCGGCAAGCTGGTCCACCGGTTCGCCCCAGCTCAGATAGGCGTCCACATGCTTGGCGGCGATCGCAATGCCGGCGTCGGAAGAGCCTCCGAACCAGAGTGGCGGATGGGGTTGCTGAACCGGCGGGAAGGAAATGTCGGTGCCGTGGGCAGAAAGGTACTTGCCCTCGAAATCCGCTGGCTCACCCGAAAGTATCCGCCGCCAAATGGTCAGGAACTCGTCGGTTTGCGCATAGCGCTCGTCATGGCTGAGCTTGTTGCCGTCGCCGGCGAGGTCGGCTGGATCCGCACCGGTGACGACATTGAGCAGGATGCGGCCGCCGGAGATGCGGTCCAGGGTGGCGGCATGACGGGCAAACAGGGCCGGCGTTCCGCTGCCCGGCCGAAGCGCGACGAGGAACTTCAGCCGCTCGGTAAGCGGGATCAGCCCGGCCGCCACGATCCAGGCGTCCTCACACCGCGTCCCGGTGGGCAGCAGCACGCCCTTGAAGCCAAGCCGGTCGGCGGCCTGGGCGATCTCCTTGAGATAGCCGAAGGTTGCCGGCCGGTGCCGCTCGTCGGTGCCGAGATACGGTCCATCGCCATGCGTCGGCAGGTACCAGTAGAGGTCGAGCGGCTTGCTGGGCATCGGATTGTTCCTTCAGCGACGGGGAATGTGTGGGCAGGCAAGCGTCAGAGCTTGCCCTTCCAGGGGATGAGACGGTGCTCCAGCCAGCGCATGCCGCTGGTGAAGGCAAAGGCAAGGATGGCGATGACGATGAGGCCGACGAAGACGACGTCGGTGGCGAGGAAATTGGCGGCCGACATGATCATGTAGCCAAGGCCTGACTGGGCCGCGATAAGCTCGGCCGCGACCAACGTCGACAATCCGGCACCGATGGCAATCTTCAAGCCGGTCATGATTTCCGGCAATGCGGACGGCAGGATGATGCTGGTGAACAGTTGCAGCCGGCTGGCGCCGAGCGACAGCGCGGCGTTGATGCGTTCAGCCGGCACTGACCGGACACCAGCCTGTGCGGCAAAGCAGATTGGGGCAAAGGTTGACAGCGACAGGAGCACGATCTTGGAAGTCTCGCCGATGCCCAGCCAGATGATCAGCAGCGGCAGGTAGGCCAGCGGCGGCAACCCCCAGTAGAGATCGATCGGCACGCTGAAGATGCCCTTGACCCAGCGATTGAGGCCCATCAGCAGGCCGAGCGGAATGCCAAGGAAAATGCCGACGCCGAGCGCCGCGGCGATGCGGCCCAGGCTTGCCAGTGTGTGGTCGAGAAGCGTGCCGTTGGCATAGCCGTCGGCCCAGACGGCGCTGAATTGGGTCAGCACCTCGGCCGGCGACGGCAGGAACAGCGGCGACGCCCAGCCAAAGCGCGCGGCGATGAACCACAACGCGATCAGTGCAGCCAGTGTGACCAGGCTTATGCCGAGCGTGCCTGTCGACGCGGATCGGCGTGGCTGGAGGGACGGCCTGCGCTGGGTCGTCGAAGGTGGGAACGAAGTCGGGGAATTGGCGGCAAGCGTCATTGCAAGGTTCCTGTGCGGGCGCCTTCCGGCTGGTGGATCAGCGAGCGGATTTCCTGACGCAGTTCAATGAAACGCGGGTGGGACTGGATCGGCCCGATGTCGCCGCTCCTGGCAAACTCGCGGACGAAATCGGCCTCGAACCGGGCAACGATACGGCCAGGCCGAGGCGACATCACAACGATGGTCGTGCCGAGCGTGAGGGCTTCCTCGATGGAATGGGTGATGAACAGGATCTGCTTGCCAGTCTTGGCCCAGACCGAGGCCAGAAGCTGCTGCATTGTCTCGCGCGTCAGGCTGTCGAGGGCGCCGAACGGCTCATCCATCAGCAGGATCTTCGGATCGGTGGCCAGGGCTCGCGCGATGCCGACGCGCTGGCGCATGCCGCCGGACAGTTCATAGGGCGGCTTTTCGGCGAAATCGGCGAGCCCGACCAGTTCCAGCAGACGCCTCGATCGCTCATGGCGTTCACTGCGCCGCACGCCCCGGTATTTCAGGCCGAGAGCAACGTTGTCCAGCACATTGGCCCAGGGCAACAAGGTATCCTTCTGGAAAACGACACCACGATCGCCGCCGGGTGCGACGATCTCCTTTCCATCCAGTGTGATCGTGCCCTCGGTGAGCGGCAGGAAGCCGGCGATCGCGTTGAGCAATGTCGACTTGCCGCATCCGGAAGCACCAACGGCGACGACAATGGAATCAGGTGCAATGTCGAGCGAGACGTGATCGAGCGCGTGAACGTCCTGGCCGTCGGAAGCTGGAAAGGTGACGCTGGCGTCGCGAATTCGAAGCATGGTGGCCTCCAGGCAGTTTGGCTGGCGAGATTGCCGCCAGCCAGAGCCGAATGTCGTTCAATGATTTTTAGTTGGAAGCCTTGGCGGCCTGCGCATATTGCGGATCGGCGGCTGAGGCGTAGCTGTCCTTGATGGCGGTGATCTTCTTCTGGTCCTTCAGGAAGCCCGCAGTGTCCTTGAGGATTTTCGCGACAGCACTCTTGTCGCCACCGCCCAGCCATTTGTCGGAAGCCTGTTCATCGACTAGCGGAACCACCGTCGTCTTCAACTGCTCCGAATTCTCGGCCGCCGTGCCACCCTGCAATTTGGCGATCGCCTTGGCGCTCTCGGAGTCCGGTCCCCAGGAAGCTGGGTTGGTCAGGTATGACGTTGTGTAGCCGTCGATCAGCCGGACATACTGGCCGAGGAAGTCGGGATTGGCCTTGGCAAAATCGCCGGTCACGACAAGTGCGCTGAAGGTCGGAGCCCCACGATCAGCGACCTGGCCGGCTGTGAGCAGGACCTTGCCGTTCTTCTTGAGTTCGGAGAGTGCCGGATCCCAGACGAAGGCGCCATCGATGTCACCGCGCTTCCAGGCCGCGACGATTTCGGGCTGAGGAATGGCGATGACCTGGGTTTCCTTCTCCGTGATACCTTCCTGCTTGAGTACGGCGAGAAGCTGGTAATGGTCAGTCGAGACGGGTGCTGCGGCGAGCTTCTTGCCCCGCAAGTCGGCCGGCGACTTGATCTCGGGCCGCACCACCAGGGCTTCGCCGTCACGAGAGACCGAGGAGATGTAGAACGCCTTCACGTCGATGCCCCTGCTGACGGCGGCGGCGAACGGGCTCGATCCGACATCGCCGATCTGAACGTCGCCGGATGCGATGGCGGCAAAGATGTCGGCGCCTGAATTGAAGCGGCGGAATTCGATGTCCCAGCCGGTCTTCTTGGCAAGATCGCCATTGGCAATGCCGAGATTGTACGGATTGGCACCCGTCTGGTAGGCGATGACGACTTTCTTGTCGGCGGCAAGCGCTGCGGCGGAGCTGGCCGCCAGGGCAAGCCCAACAAGGGCAGCGGAAATCAGTTTTCGCATGGTATCTTAATCCTTTGGAACAGAGGGCACAGCTTCGATTGCCAGCCCTGAGCGAGGGGCTGAGGATTAAAGTCCACTAATGTTATAGACTTAGACAGGAATGAAATTCCGAAAGGCCGATCCTCCATAAAAAATTCGGCTTCGACGCGAACCGGCCCCAAAGGATAATTCTCACGCAACCCGAGGAGYCGGTCCGACGCACTATTTGTCGGGATCAGCTCGCTGTCGGCGGGTCGAATTTCTCTCGACTGCCGCGGCCGCCCTAGCTTGAACTATTGCTTGCTGTTCACCGGCTTGCGATTATGGTTGGCCAGGTTTTCTGAGGCGGCAGGGGAAACAGCATTTTGCCTCGTCGATCAGCTCGATCGCACCTGCTTGGTCTGATCGCGGCCGCGGTGATACCGGTCTGGCTCTTCGCGGCCTATCTGCTGGTCCAATATGCTGTGCATGAGCGGTCCCGCTTCGAACAGGACGCTCGCCAAACCGCCCGGCAGGTTTCGCTCGTTGTCGAGGGCGAACTAGCCAATCTTCAAACGACTCTCAACGGTCTGTCGAAATCGCCTGCTCTGGCCAATGGCGATCTGGAAACCTTTCGCGGCGAGGCGCTCAGCCTGGTCGAAGGGACGGACCGGATCATCGTCCTGCGCGATTTAGGTCGCAATCAGTTGTTGAATACAGGGATCGGGCACGGTGAAGTTCTGCCGCCGGTCGAACCGATGCCGGCAGGGGATCTGGAGAAACTCAGAGCGTCCGGCATTTTCGTCAGCGACGTCTTTGCCAGCAAGGATTCCAAAAACTACCGCATAGCCGTTGCCATACGGGTGCCGGCGCCGACGGGCGAAGATCTGGTCCTTTCGATTTCCATCCCGACCGGACGCATCCGGGATGTGATGATGCCTACTGTTCTTGAGGGGTGGACGGTTGGTGTTGGAGATCGCCACGGAAGTTACGTGGCACGTTCCAGGTCGCATCAGGAGATGAGCGGCAAGCCTGGATTGCCGGAATATCTGGAAAAAATCGTTGGCCGCTCCGGCAGCTTCACATCCCGCAACTTCGAGGGCACCACGCTGCTGGCGGGCTACTACCGATCCTCCTTTTCCGATTGGTTCTATACCGCCAACGTACCGCTTTCCGAGGTGCAGGCGCCGCTATGGCGCTCGCTCGCGGCAATTTGCGGGATCGGCCTGCTGGCGCTTCTTGTGTCGATCGCTCTCGGCTACGTCGTGGGAAAGCGCTTCACTGGAGCGACCACCGACCTAGCTGCCCGCGCTGAGGCGCTTGGTCAGGGTCGCGCAGTTGAGCCCATGTCCACCACGGTTGCGGAGTTCGGCGCCATTGCGCAGGCGCTGGTAGACGCCGAGCGCGCCATCGCCGAGCGCCGGTATGAATTGGAGACAGTACTGGAGACGGTGCCGGCAGCGGTCTGGTTCACCTATGACCCCCAAGCCCTCCAGGTCATTCGCAATCGCTTTGCGGCGGAACTCATGGGTTTGCCGACCGACGCCCGCAAATCGTTTGGCGCGCCCGACCTCGTGATCAACACCGTGGCGGTCAAGGACGGGCATACTGTGAGCCGAGAGGACCGGCCTCTGAGCCGGGCCATGCGTGGAGAGCTGACAGACAACGAAGAATTCGCCTATACGCTTCCGTCTGGCGTGGAGCGCTTTCTGCTCTCGAGCGCGCGTCCGATCCGCAACCCGGGCGGCAGCATAATTGGTGCCGTGCAGATCAGCCTTGACATAACCGACCGCAGACGCGGCGAAGAGCATCGCAAATTGCTGGTCAATGAACTCAACCACCGCGTCAAGAACACGCTTTCGGTGGTCCAGGCAATCGCAAGCCAGACGATCCGCAACGCAACCACTTTGCCCGAGGCAGGTCGGGTCCTGTCCGACCGGCTCATCTCGCTGGCGAAGGCGCACGATATCCTGACGCAGAAGAACTGGAGCGGCGCCGATCTCCATGATCTGGTCACAGCCTCGATCAAGCCACACGCTCCGATCGAACGATTTCAAATCAGCGGAGGGAAGGTTTGGCTTCCGCCCAACGTCGCCCTTTCATGTGCTCTAGCACTTCATGAACTTACGACAAATGCGATCAAATATGGGGCGCTGTCGAATGCAAACGGCAGGGTTTCGCTATCCTGGAAGCTTGTTGGTCAAAAACAGCAACGCCAACTTGAACTCGAATGGCGAGAGACTGGTGGCCCGATCGTGGTCCCCGTCGAGCGCAAGGGGTTTGGAACCCAGCTCCTGGAGCGCATATTCGACTCCGATTCCGCGGGACGTGTGGTGCTGACTTTCGAAAGGTCGGGACTGGTCTGCCTTTTCCAGGTGAACCTGTCTGAGCCGAATGAGGCTGAAGCACATTTTCCAGGCAGCGAAACTTAGACCTCGCTGTTTAGTCCGAACTATTTTTGGGTGCGCAATGGCGCATGGCGGACCCTCGTTGAAGTCATTCGCTTGAGTTGATTGCCGGCGTGTCGCTTCTGGCACCGTGTGATTTCAGGCTGCGTCGCAAGAACGGCGACAGATGGGATCGTCAGACCATCACGGTTGAACCGCGGTCAGCCTGTCTCATGTCAGGCCCGGCGCGCAGCGAATGGGAACACAGCATTCCGCCTTTGGCCAAGCATCGCTATTCAGTCACGCTGCGAACATTGCGGCTGCAGGCCAAAATCAAATGCGTGGGCGGCGCGTTCGGACCGGCAAGCACTGCAGAGGGGATCCGGCGAGCCGAAATATCAATCCGCAGTCTTGCCCAATGTGTCGGCGACGACCGCACCGCGCTTGCCCATGGGCAGGGCAGGGCCCGTGGTCGAGTCAACGGCCGTCTGATGTTCCATCTCCGCGTTGATGGCGGCGCCGGCAATAAGGATGATGACTGAAATCCAAGTCCACATCATCAAGCCGACCACCGCGCCAAGCGATCCGTACGTGGCGTTGTAGTTGGCGAAATGCTGCAGATAGAACGAGAAGAGCCACGATGCCCCGATCCAGACAGTGGTCGCGATCAAGGCTCCCCAACTCAGCCATCGCCACTTGGCATACTCCCGACTCGGCCCGAAGCGATAGAGCAGGGAAATGCCGGTCAGCGTGGTGCAAACCAGGATCGGCCATCGGGACGCCGCAACAAGCGTTTCGGTCCAGGCATCAAGGTAGAAATAGCGCAACAATGCCGGAACGACGCCCACGGTTAGCAACAGCACGATGCCAATCAGCAAGGCTCCGACCGTAAACAGGATCGACATCAGGTTGAGGGTGATGAAGCTGCGTTTCTCGCGCTCTTCATAAGCTATGTTCATGGCGTCGAAGAGCGCCTTCATGCCGCTGTTGGCGCTCCATAGCGCGATGCCAAGGCCGATGAAGAAGCCGGTTCCGAGAGCACCCGGTTTCTGCTTGGCCAGGGCCTGCAATTGGTCGCGAATAAGATCGAGCCCGCCCGACGGCAGCAAACCGCCCAGATAGGCGACATGATCCGCGACCGTGACAGGATCCGCGACGAAACCATAGATCGAAATGAAGGCCGCCAGCGCCGGAAACAGGGCGAGCAATAGATAGAAGGTCGCGCCTGCCGCGACCAGCAGGACCCGGTCCTTGTTGAATTCTTCCCACAGCCGCCAGAAGATATCCTTCCAGCCCAGCGCCGGGATTTGTGATGGCCAGGCAGCATCGCGTCCACGGCCTCTAGGCTCCGACCGCAGGGTGGCTTTGCTGCCTTCTGTGGTTGATGCAGCACGACTGGCCGCTTCCCCATCGATGAGTGAGGGCTTCGTTCCGGTCGGCCGCTGTTTCCCTTCCGCCTTCCAAGCCACTGTGCGCGCCTTAATCAATCCCGCGTTCAACAGATGTCGTTGGGCGCCGCCAGCGCGGCAAAGTACCTCTCGCCTGATCCGGCTTTGCTTTGCCGTCCAGCGCCGCCTTTCAGATCGGCGCAGCTACGTCTCTTTCTGCGCGCTCTATTAGCCGACAAGCTATCCCCTAAGGACGGCCCGTCGCCGCCGTGAATGGAGCGACGGGCGTTATGATCAGTCGCGCTTGCGCGGGTCGGAGAATTCGAACCTACCACCCCTGCCGGCCATACCAGTCATCGATATCGCGACGGGCTCGATCCTTCTCGATGCCGTAACGCTCCTGGATCTTGCCTTCGAGCTGATCGCGTTTACCGGCGATTCGATCAAGATCATCGTCAGTGAGTTTGCCCCATTGTTCCTTGATCTTACCCTTAACCTGCTTCCAGTTTCCTTCGACGCGGTTCCAGTCCATGACACAGGGTCTCCTTCGTTTCACACAAGGCCAAACGTCGTCCGAAGAGGGAGGTTCCACGATGTCCTCGCTGCTCGGACTTTCTCAAAACGCTGTGTAGATGGCCGGGGCCTGTTGGGCTGGGCGGGCGGCAGGAACCATCCACCTCGCGGGCCGTTGGGTCACAGGAAGGGACATCCGACAGATGGTTGACGAGCCAGGAAGGCCACCGGCTGCGACGGACGGCATGGCTCGTCGTCTGGCTAGCGAGACCGGCATCACCGAAGCACAGGCCCGTGAGCTGATCGACTTCCTCGGGCTCAATTGGGCATCGCTCTTGCGGGAAGCGCGGATGCTGAAAAACAGGAAGCCTTAGACCGCAACTTTCTGACTGGGATCATGTGGAGCCTGTCGGCAGCCAAGACAACGGCCGAGCTTTGGGCCGTGTGATCC
>NZ_JBFUFB010000022.1:0-54200 GCF_056403655.1 Mesorhizobium sp. P2_F8 | reverse complement strand
GGCTACCACGTCATGCGCCACGCGCAGAACCTGGAGACGGTCAACACCTATGAGGGCACGCATGATGTGCACGCGCTGATCCTCGGAAGGGCGCAGACCGGGTTGCAGGCGTTTTGAATCAAGGGATTTCAAGTGTATGATCAGACGGCCAGCGGTATATCGATTGCGGGCCGCTCATCTATCGGAAAATCGCTGTTAACGGTGATGGTAAGATTGTTATACTTAGTCGTGGCGCTTTAACTTACCCGCAAAAGCCACCAATCGAAAAAGACGGCAAGCGCGGATTGCCCCAACATTCTTCGTTCGATGCCTCTCCATTGTCCGAACCTGATGCATGCGGATGGTGCCGTAAATGCCGTTGTTGACGACGATGACGATGATCGGCAGGTCGTATTGCACGGCGGTGGCGAATTCCTGACCGTTCATGAGGAAGCGGCAAAGGCGATGACGTCGAGGTCCGGGAACAGCTCTTTCGCGGCGACCGCCGCCGGTGTGCCGTAGCCCATCGAGCCTGAGGTTGGCGCACCTTGGGTGGCGAAGCGGCGGAAGCGGTGGAAGCGATGCACCCAGGTGGAATAGTTGCCGGCGCCATTGGTGAGGATGGCGTCGTCGGGTAGCATCTTTTCGAGGTAATTCATGATCGGCCCCATCTGCACGGAACCGGGACCGCTTTCGGGCGGCGTCGACCAATCGAGATAGGCGGCATGCAGTTTTGGTGTCTCAGCCGCCCATGCCGGCTCGCCGGACGGCTTGCGCCTGGCAAAAGCTTCGACGAAGGCGGAAGGCGAGGCATTGATCGCCAGCGTCGGCCGGTAGACTCGGCCGAGCTCTGCAGCATCGGCATGGATATGGACCAGCGTCTGGTCGGGATAGGGGCTTTTTAGCAACGTATAATCGGAGGACGGCATCTCGCCCATGCGGCCGCCGATCAGCAGCACCAGATCGGCCGGTTTGATCGCCGTTGCCAGCTTCGGGTTGATGCCGATGCCGACATCGCCGGCATAGTTCGGGTGGAGATGATCGAACAGCATCTGGCGGCGGAAGGAGCAGCCGACCGGCAGCGACCAGGCTCGGCGATGGTGCGCATGCGTGCCACCACTTCCTCGTTCCAGCGCGTGCCGCCGAGGATGACGAAGGGACGCTTGGCCTTGCCGAGCAGCTTTTCCAGCGTGTCGAGCTCGGCTTCGCCCGGCCGCGTTTCGACCGGCGTGTGCGGCAAAGCAGCTGGCGCCTCGACCAGGCTGGTCAGCATGTCTTCCGGCAGCCGAGATGACCACCGGACCGGGGCGGCCCGAGGTCGCCACCGCAAAGGCGCGGGTGACCAGTTCGGGGATGCGCGCGGCATCGTCGATCTCGACCACCCATTTGGCGATGTCGCCGAAAAAGCGCTTGTAGTCGACCTCCTGGAAAGCCTCGCGCTCCTTGGCGTGGCTGGCGACCTGGCCGATGAACAGGATGAGGGGAACCGAATCCTGCATGGCGATGTGAATGCCGGCGGACGCGTTGGTGGCGCCGGGGCCGCGGGTGACGAAACAGATGCCGGGCTTGCCGGTCAGCCGCCCCTGACAGTCGGCCATCATGGCGGCACCGCCTTCCTGGCGGCAGACGATGGTGCGGATCTCAGAATGGTGCAGCGCGTCAAGCACGGCGAGGTAGGATTCGCCAGGCACGCAATAGATGCGGTCGGTGCCGTTGGCTTCGAGCGCGTCGACGATCAGTTGTCCGCGGTCTTCATTGTCCTGATCTCTCCAGCTCAGCAAGAATTTCTTCGGTGTGTTCGCCCAGGCGCGGCGAGGGGCGCTCATAGACCAGCGGCGTGCCGGACATGACCATCGGCGCGCGCACCGAGGGCAAAAGATTGCCGTGGCCGTCGTCGAGGTCGAGCCGCATGCCGCGCGCGATGGTCTGCGGATCGGCGAACATCTGGCCGATATTGTTGATCGGACTGGCCGGCACGCTTGCCGCCTCCAGCTTTGCCAGCAGCGGGTCGCGATCAAAAATCTTCAGCGCCTCGATCATGCGTTCGCGCAGTTTTGCCCGGTTGGCGACCCGGGCCGGATTGGTGGCGAAGTCGGGGTTCGAGGGCAAATCGTCGAGCCCGACGGCGGCGCAGAATTTGGCGAACTGGCCGTCATTGCCAACCGCCAGGATGATATGGCCATCCCTGACCGGCACCACTTCATAGGGGGCGATGTTCATATGCGCATTGCCCATCTGCACCGGCGAGTTGCCGGAGACGAGGTAGTTGAGGTTCTGGTTGCCGAGGGCCGAAATCTGGGTGTCGAACAGCGCCATGTCGATGTGCTGGCCTTCGCCGGTCTTTTCAGCATGGCGAAGCGCCGCCTGGATGGCGATGACGGAATAGAGGCCGGTGAAGATATCGGAGATGGCAACGCCGGCCTTTTGCGGCTCGCGCCCGACCTCGCCGGTGATCGACATCATGCCGGCCATGGCCTGGATGATGAAATCGTAGCCGGCGCGCGGTGCGTAAGGCCCATCCTGACCGAAGCCGGTGATCGAGCAATAGACAAGACGTGGGTTGATCTTGCGCAGGTTCTCGTAGTCGAGCCCGTATTTCCTGAGGCCGCCGAGCTTGAAGTTCTCGATGAGCACGTCGGCGGTCGCCACCAGTTTGCGCACGGTCTCGGCACCTTCGGGCGTCGAGAAGTCGACAGCGATGGAGCGCTTGCCGCGGTTGCAGGAATGGTAATAGGCGGCCGACAGGTTCTCGCCGTCATGGCTCATGACGAAGGGCGGGCCCCATTTGCGGGTGTCGTCGCCGCCATCGGGGCTTTCGACCTTGATGACGTCGGCGCCGAGATCGGCCAGCAATTGTCCCGCCCATGGCCCGGCGAGGATGCGGGCGAGTTCAATGACGCGGATGCCTTTCAGCGGAGGCTCAGTCATGGATCACCGTGATTGCTCGAAAGCGCAGCCGGGTCGCACGCGTTTTCACCAGGCACGAATTCCGCCGTCAACAGCGAGGTCGACGCCGGTGATGTAGGATGCATCGTCGCTCGCCAGGAACGCCACTGCCGCAGCCACCTCATCGGGCCGGCCGATCCGGTTCATCATGGCGCGACCGAGCTGGATCTGGCACCATTCGGAGTATCCGGGGTCACCGGGCTTGAACCGACTCTGGTTGGTCTCAATCGTTCCTGGCGATACGCTATTGGCGCGAATGCCGTGAAGGCGACCCTCCATCGCCAACTGCCGAGTCATGGATACCACTGCGCCCTTCGCGGCTGTGTGAGCGAGCCCCGGCAGCAACTGGAGTCCCTGCCACGCGGAGATTGATCCGACATTGATGATCGAGCCGCTGGTTTTGACCAGTTCCGGCCAGGCCGCACGGGTAAGTAGGAAGACGAGATTTAGTTCCTCGTTAATGGTATTGTTCCAAGTATCGTCATTCATTTCAGCGATCCAAGCGAAATAGGCCATGGCACCGTTGTTAAAAAGGATGTCGACCTTGCCGAACTTATCTACAGCCGTCGTGACGACGCGCTCGCATTCGGATTTCTTGGTCAGATCACAAGGGTGAAGCGAAATCATCGATCCACCTGCGGCTTCGACTTGGCGAACCGTTTCTGCCGCTCCCTCCGCCGCAATGTCGCTGCCGACCACCAGCGCTCCCTCGGCCGCGAATCGCAGTGCACTGGCGCGCCCGATACTGCCGCCCGAGCCCGTAACGACAGCGACCTTTCCTTTTAGTCCTCTCATCAAATTTTCTCCTGCCTGATATTCACTCATGCCTGCGCGATGGCCGCTCTCGGTACCGCCACAGTTCGTCGTCCCGACCCCCGGCGACACGAGCACGCGGTCTGCCACGGCGACGCAGTGGGCCGCTTCACACACATTAGAAAGGGGTTATCCGAGGCCCGGTGCCGAGCTTTCGGCTCAGGTGCAAGAGCACGTGCCCCGGCTCCCGATATCATCGCCCAATACCGGCCCCGAAACGAGATCAACGACGGGTACGTCCATCAGTCGAAGAGGAGCTCGCCCCACCCCCATGTCCTTTCCATATGGACTCTTCGAATGCGACAACATCGGCGATCCAGGTACCGATCATATCGATGAGCCGGACGCCTGCTTCCACCGTCGATTCCTCGGGCGTACCAATAACGCCTACAAACTCCTGAGAGAAGCTATCCGAGGGTTGCTTGTACCGTCCAACCGCGCCGCCGACGTAGGGCAACCCAGCGCCTTCATAGGATGCCTCATATTGTTTGGGATAGAATGCACGCCCTGACGGCAGGTCGACGGAGTCAGGCAGAAGCACCATCATCCTTGAAGTTTCCCCAGCTCCGCCATGCCCTTGGGCTGAGGGAAACACAGCGCTGCCCTTGTTCAACCTTCCACTGACCATGGGCCAATTGATGGTCGTGACAACGGCATCTGTCTCCTCGTTTAGTTCCTTCGCCGCAAGTTGTGCCGGCGCATCGTTTTCTGCATGGCCGATCAAAAGATAAAGACGGCGAAAACCGTGTCGGATCAACTCCTTGGAAATCTCCTTGATCAAAGCCTGGAAGAGGCCGCTTGAGATGGCCACCGTTCCGACGTGATCATGAGGGGCTTCAGCCAAAAACTGTCTCGGCCCAAACGCAATGGTCGGCCCCAGTAACATCTCGACGCCCCTATCGCGAAGGATCTCCCGAGCCTTCCTGGCCAGTCCTTCAACCTGAATTGTGTCCGTTCCAATGGGCAAATGCACGCCATGCTGCTCGATCGCCCCCAAACATATCATCACCGGACTGTCGCTACGGACGGCCGCAGCGATCTCAGGGCTACGAAGTCTAAAGTAATCCGCGGACATGGTTCTCTCCTTGAATCGTATGAGGTTTTTGAGACTTGCACAGGCTCTTCTAATCGCCCTGAAGATGGTCGCGGCCTGAAAACGCAACCACCAAAACAACTACGAGAGTAGTTGTGACAATCAAAATCGTTGAAATCGCAGCAATCGTGGGATCGACCTGGTCGCGCAAAAAGCTGAACATTCGCCTTGTGAGCGTCGAATATTCTCCAAAGGAGATAAACAGCGAAACCACCACTTCATCGAGTGACGTCACGAGCGCTACTAGTGCTCCAACATAAATCGATCGTTGAATGAGTGGCAGAGTAACCGTGAAAAATGCCCGCCAGCGGCTGGCCCCAAGGCTAACGGCAGCCAACTCCAATTCTCTGTCAAATTGTGCCAGACCAGACGTTACGATGAGGAACACAAAGGGAATCGCCAGTACAGTATGCGCTACCACCAAGCCCGTGATCGTATTCACCAGACCGATCCAGGCGAATATATAAAACACCCCTATTGCTATGATCACGACAGGCACAATCATCGGGATTGTCAGCAAGGCCCGCATCAAGTCGGCTCTTTTACCCTTGACACCATCCAGGCCATAGGCCGCAGCGGTACCGAGTGGTGTCGCAAGCACCACAGTGAAAAAGGCAACGCGGGCTGAGACCCAAGCAGAGTCCATCCATTCACTTGAGCCAAAGAAGTTCCTGTACCAACGCAGCGACCACTTTTCCGGGGGGAACGCCAGATACTGGGAGTCCGAGAACGACATCGGAATGGTTATAAATATCGGCGTTAGTAGGAACAACATTACGGTCCAGGCCACAATGTCCAACCACAAACCCCGAGTGCTGGAACCAGCTATTCCATGCGCCTCGCGGATCATTCCTCAAAACTCCTTTGCTGACGACTTGTCAGTCTTACGATTCCAAAATAGATCAGCAGCGTTGGGAGAAGCAGTATCAAGCCAAGCGACGACGCCGCGCCCCAGTCCGAATACATTGACGCGTTCTGTTCTACCTTCATGGCAACTGTGATTACCCGCCCTCCTCCGAGGATGGCGGGGGTGATGTAGACGCCGAGACTATAGACAAACACGAGTAGGGCACCTGAACATACGCCAGGCAGTGCGAGAGGAAAAAGGACGGTCCAAAAAGAGCGGGTGGGCGCAGCCCCAAGGCTGGCCGCCGCACGAATGTAATCTTTGTCTATTGCTTTGATAGCCGAGTATGCTGGAAGCACGAAGAACGGGAGCATTATGTGCACCATGGCCAACACAGTGCCGCTCCGGTTGTAAGCCAGCTGTAGCGGATGATCTATTATGCCGGAACCGATGAGCAGCTTGTTGATCAGTCCCGCTCGCTGCAATATGACGAGCCACGCGTATGTTCTGACCAGCACCGAGGTCCAGAGCGGAATTAAGACAATGCCTAGGCATATCGCGGCGGAGCGCCTTGGGAGCCCGGCAATATAGTATGACAGAGGAAAGCCTAACGTTGCGACGACCAGCGTGATCGTAGCCGCCATGAAGAACGTGGAATAGAAAACCTGGAGATATGCGTAGCTTCCCAAGACGCGGCTATAGTTAGACAGGGTGAAGCCGCTCGTATTGGTGAATGAAAGCCAGAATAGGCACAGCACCGGCAGGACGCAGACGCCCAACACAACCAGCAATGCGGGCGTGGTCAGCGCGAACCGCAGAAGACCTTCACGAGAAGCTGCTCGCTTAAGGTCGTGCACGTTGATATCGGTGCTCATGGACGCCTCAACACTTGGATACAATGATAGTATTGTCCTGGTGCAGGCCGATGATAATTTCGGAATTGACCTCCATCCCGGCTGCACTTGACGGCGAAATCGAAGACTTCCTTATCGCTACTGTAGTTCCCGATTCGAGCACGGCGTTTACGAGGATGGTATCCCCTTGAAATACGACTTCCTTCACCCGGGCGCGGAAGCAATTATATTTATCTGAATTGAAATCATCCAGTATTGACACTCTTTCCGGACGCAGGACCAAGAAATTCTGTTGGGAGGCTCTTGTCGGCAATGGGACAGACAATTTCAATCTTTGACCGCGGTAGAACGCTGCAGAGTTTTCAATTTCGACCGGCTCCAAATTTGTTTCGCCCAGAAAGCTGGCGACAAAACCAGTAGAAGGATGGTTGTAGAGCGCTTCTGGCGTATCGACCTGAATGAGGCGACCGGCGTTGAACACGGCGACCCGATCTCCCATTGACAGGGCTTCCCTTTGATCGTGAGTCACTGAGACTGTCGTAATCCCGAGATCGCGCTGCAGATTGCGAATTTCAACTTGCATCATCTCCCTAAGATTTTTATCCAAAGCGGAGAGCGGCTCATCCATTAGCAAGATCTTAGGTCGAAATACGATAGCTCGGGCGAGTGCGACGCGCTGCTTCTGGCCTCCTGAGAGTTGATCAATACGTCGAGATTGCAAACCGGAAAGGCGAACAAGCTCAAGGGCTTCGTCTACCCTCCGACCTATTTCCTTTGTCGAGACCCCCCTGGCCCGAAGAGCGTAGCCAATGTTTCGACCCACCGTCATATGCGGGAACAGGGCAAAGCTTTGGAATACCATTCCTACATTTCGCTTGTGGGCCGGCCATGCGGCAACTTGTTGGGCACCGAATAGAATGCTTCCTGTGGAAGGTCGCACGAAGCCTGCCAACGTCATCAGAAATGTGGTCTTGCCCGATCCAGACGGGCCGAGCAGTGTGATCAGTTCGCCGCTCCGAACCTCCAGATTAACGTCTTCCAAGGCCGTGTGAGCCCCGTACGCCTTGTTCAGATTTCTGACGGTTATCGAGAGTCCGGAGGACGTGCCGCTTTCCATATTATTTGGCTCCCTTGGAGGTCGGCGTGAGAGGGAATGGTTCTCGCGGCAACTTTCATTTCTGACTAGTTGCGGGGAGGACATCGCCCAGGCACCTCACGACCCACAGGTCTTCAGATTGCGGCGGCCCGCGCCACGGGCCGCCGCTACCGGCGAGTGCTAGTTCTGCAGGAAGGCGGTCCAGCGTTCATTCACCTCAGGGCCGTGCTCGGCCCACCATTCCGCGTTGATCCAAACCTGCTTTGCAGCATTTTCAGGGGAGGTTGGCAGCGTCTTCGCGCTCTTGGGATCGATAAATTGGTACGATTGTTCGCTTACCGGAGAAATAGGCAAGTACTTTACGATATTGGCATGCACCTCCGGCGAAACCGCAATCGCGAGCGCCTTCATCGCCAAATCGCGGTTCTTCGCCCCTTTCGGAACAAAGAAACAATCCGGATTCAGAACACCGCCTGCATAGGTGAATTCGGCTTTAGCCCCGTCGTTGATGGCGCCCTGCATACGATTGCTCCAAATCGACAGCATGTCGACTTCGCCATCCTTGGCCAGCTGGGCAGCTTGGGCCCCGGTGGTCCACCACACAGTTATGGAGGGCTTTATCTCCTGAAGTTTGCGGAAGGCCCTATCCACGTCCAACGGGTAAAGCTTATCGAGAGGCACGCCGTCCGCAATGAGAGCAGCTTCCAAATTTGGGCCGGGGGAGTTTCGTAGCGCGCGGCTGCCTGGAAACTTCTTTACATCCCAGAAATCGGCCCAGTTTTTCGGGCCGTTCGAGCCAAAGGTGTTTGTATTCCAGCCTAGAACATATGATGCGGTATTGACGTTAATATAGTTGGGGTTGATCGCCTCACTCGGATAACCTTTCGGGGAAATGACCTTGTAGTCCAACGGCTCAAATAGGCCTTCCTTCACACCCATCGCACATTCACTAACCTCGGCCTCGCCAATGTCCCACTGGACGGCATTCGCGGACACCTGCGCTCGAACATCTGACAATCCGATTAGCGAGTATTGCTTGATCGGGACCCCAAGTTTTTTTTCAGTCGGCTCCCAGACAGCCTTCCACATGGCGTCGCCATAGCCACCTCCCTGATTCGCGATCGCGACTGTATCCTCAGCGCTCGCGACGTGGACAGAAAAGGAACACGCCGCAGCCGCGACGGCGAATGCAACCAGAGCAGTTCTGTACATGACATTCTCCCATTGATTGTGGCGCTAACGTCGCGTGCACCGGTGGGGATTCTCGTTTTTCGAGAATTATCTCATATTTTGACAATTGAATTCGTAACAGGCAGCGTTATGGTTGGCAAGTCACAATTGGATGGAAGGGACAGCAGTTTGAGCCGATCCGAGAGACCAGTTAGCAAAGAAACGAATAAGCCGCCTGAACCGCTATCCCGGGCGGCCGCAATCCTCGAGGTGGTAGCTGGTGCGGGACCGAATGGTCTTGAGGTGGCGAAGATCACCCAAAAAACAGGCCTGCCGCTGGCAACTGCGCATCGATTGGTTCGAGGGCTAGTGGCGGTCGGATTTCTCGAAGGCGCTCGACACGGCGGTTACCGCCTAGGGACGCGACTGTATGGTCTGCTCGATTTTGGCGTAACCCGCGAAGATCTGAGTAGCGTCTGCCGCCCAGTTTTGCAGCGCACTGCCAACGAGCTCAATGCGGTGGTTTTTCTGACACGCACTACTGGACGCAGGATCGTGACGGCCGTCCAGGTAATCCCAGAGAAAACGCCTAATTCGCTGGTTTTGCTCGGAACCGATGCGCCCTATCACGCCACTGCGTCGGGGAAGCTTTTTCTCGCCGGCATGAGTCCTGACAAACGGGAAGAATACCTCGGAACTGGCCATTTTCGGCGGTATAGGCCCGCCACTATCACCGATCCAACCGAGCTTCGCAGAGAAGTCGAGAGGGTGAGGATACTGGGTTTTGCCACATGTCGAGATGAATTCGACGAAGGCGTTTTTGCGCTCGCTTGTCCGGTTCAAGTGGCGGGGAACCAACTCGCCTTTGCTGCGGGGATGATAGGATTTGAATCTAGCCTTTTGGCGGATCAGCAAGAAGCGCTCATACTTGAAGTAGTGAAACGGATGGCGGCGGAGCTGTCTCTCCTCATATCGGCGCTTTTCAATAACGATGAATAGGAGCTGTCGCGAGTTTGGGCTATCGTCCTTCCCGGCAAAATAAGCAACGCACGCGCGCGCATAAAGCCAGCCGCCTGATCGGGGTGGAAGTGTCGTTTCGAGCGGCGATGGGGTCCGCTGTAGGAGCCATCCTCCACCCAACGCCACGCCCATGATGACGAAGCCGGCGAACACTGCTGCCATCACGCGGGATGGTCCTGTGCCGTGGCGTCCGACTGGTCGCCATCCAGTTCGTTAAGGTCTTGCGCCGCGCCATCGCCGAGCGCGTGGCCGGCGTCGGACGCCGAGTGCGTCGCCACCCAGTAGGTGATCGCCTCCAGCTTCGGCGCGAACAGAGCCGCTGGATGAACAAAGAGGCCTCCCGCGAAATGCTCGACCAGGGCCGCGCGCATGTCCTTCACGCGATCGCGCGGCGCGACCGTCGTGCCCTTCAGCGAAGCCTCAAGTGCTGCGCGCGACAGGCACGAGAGGAAATCGTCCGTGCCCATGTTCGGCAGGAAGGCGTCCGCGCCGATAGCCTCGCCGGCGATCCGCGCGACGATACCGCTGGCGGACCGGTTTTCCCGGCACGACAACACGTCGATCAGCACAGAGCGCACGACCTGCTGCAGCGTCTCCCGGTCGGGATTGAGCTTGCCGTCCTCGCCGATCAGCTGCGCGGCATGCGCGTTGCAGTCTGCGTGTGCATAAGGATTGTCGGAAGAGCCGCTGGCGATGGAGATGTTCGTGCCGGCGAACGCCAGAACGAGCAGCGCCAGCGTGTGGTCCTCGATCGGCGCGCGGGCGAATGCCTCATGCAGCGCATCGGTGCGAAGGTCGCCGATCATCTCCATGCCCTTGCGGGTCACGTCCGGTCTCTGCGTTGCCGCAACAGCGATGCTGCCCGAACCCGTCTTGTCCTTTGCCTTCTTAGCTTCCGGCATACGGAAGGCGATCGACTGGACTTCGCCCGTCCGGCTATCGACATACTAGGCGGTATGATCGCCTTTGCCGGGCTTCCCATAGACCCGTTCGGCCTTTGGAGGGAGCTTCGGCTGGCCATAGTCGCCCAGTTCGACGATCGAACCCCGCTTGGGCAGGTTATTGGCCAGCCATTCCTGCTGCGCCACGTAGAACGCTTCTATATCGGTCGTGTAGCGGCTGTCCTCATCGGCCGATGAGGACAGATCCTCCTGCCACACGATGCCGTAGGCCTAGGCGAGATCTTCACCGAAGCTCGCATGCCGGGCAACACTCGCGTCTTGGTTAGAGAACGCGCAACATCGAACCACGCAACCTGTGGGTCCGCCTTCTTCGGCTTGTGCTTCTTCCAAACCTCGGACTGTTCTTCAACGGGGGCCGAAGCGATGGTGCGCAGGTTCTGTTCGTTCGGCATGTCGCCCTTAGCCATCTGGTCGAGCATGGCGGGCAGGACGTTGGCGAGCAGGCGCAGCTTGCGTATCTGTCGCACTGGCAGCGCAAGCGCGAGCGCGATGGATTCCTCGGTCCATCCGAGCGCGACAAGGCGTTCGATCGAACGCCACAGATCGACTGGGTTAAGTGATCGCGGGCCACGTTTTCGATGAGCGCGCGCATGGCGTCGCGGTCTTCGTCCTGTTTGGCAACGAGAACCTGTATCTCCATGAGGTCGGCTGCGATCGCCTGCGCGACGCGACGATGGCCGAAATGGATGGTGTTGCCATTGCCACCGCCCTGCTCGCGCAGGATGATCGGTGGCTGGATGATGCCGACTGCCTTGATCGTCGCCAGCAGCAAGGCGTCGGACTGAGGAGTGGATTTCGTGCGGCGCGTCTTGTCGGGATTCTCCTTTAGCGCGCGCGGATCGACCATCATGAGTTCCATGGGATGCTTCTCCATTTCCGGGGTTGCGGACCAGGCCTGGCCAGTGGTCCTTTTCCGTCTTCTTCTCCAAGACATCCCCCGGCCCGCAGCGCGATCGGGCCGGTGCAATTGCGGGCGAGCATCCCCGTCCGGCGCCCAAGCGGGGCTCACAGCCCTGCGAAGGGCGACGCGGCCGGGATCGCGAGACGCGCGATTGAGCGTCAGCGTCACCGAACCGATCGCATGCGAGGAGAGATTTCCTTCCCGTTTTTTCTCAAGTCCTCATTCCAGTCCTCCAAGCGCGGCTTAAGGCGCCCGAAATCGCAGCCTCCTTCCCTTGCAATCGTGTCGGATGCGGTGGGCAAAGGCCTCGCCCTGCGCATTGGCGTCGGTCGCCGCGACCAGCATCATCCCTGCCCGGATCGAAAAAGCGCGGATTGCCGCGGTCGCTGGTGACCAGCCGCCGCCCGTGCTGGCATAGACCGTGTCCTCGCGAGGGGCTTCCAGCGCCGCCAGGCTCATGGTGTCGATCGCCGCTTCCGTGATGGCGATACGAGCCGCGCCGACTGGTCCGAAGTTGAACAGCTGCTTCGAACCGCCGTGGCAAAGCCCCGCCACTCAGGCCCGCGCTCCTCCCAGCCAATGACGCCGCCTGCGTTGTCGACATGTTTTGCCCACATGCTGCCGCGCGGGCCTTCCCGGAGCAGACCCAGCCGCATGGCCACCGCGAGGATCGCACCCGGGATCGCCCGGAACTCGGTCAGGTAGCGCCATGTGGGCGAGCCTTGCGATGGCGACGCCGTTCCGTGGAAAAATCATGGAAAGGAAGGATATCGATGCGCTGCGCTTGTCCGCTCGTCGGCCATTTGGAGAGACGTTGGCTTTTGCCGGGGCCCTTAAGCGGGTAAAAGGCCTCATCGGCTCTTCGTGCCGACCGCTCCAGTTTGGGCGAGGCTGTCCCAGGCGCGCGATCCCGTCCCCTCCATTCCCGATCGATGGCACGCCCGATCGGCGCCGATCCGGCCCTTCTTTCTTGGAGTTCCAATTTCCCGGCAATGCAGGCCAAGCCCACGGACCTTCCGCGAAGGGGGCGCGGGTGACAATCTGGCCAATCTGGCTGGTGTTGCCTGTGGCGAAGCTTCCCTTCGCTCTTCCGGACGCCAGCGGCAGCTCCGCATCCGGCTCAGTGAGCCAGTCCGCATTCGAAGGGGTCGAATTCATGCACCACCGTGTCTTCCTCACCGTCATATTTGCTCGACACCATGACGCCGAACTCTCCGTCCACCTGAAAGAGCGTCACCGGAACCATCAGGATCCGCGCGAGGTTGAAGGCGTGGTCCTGAGCTAGGGTGAGATTGTGCGACATCGTTTGCTTCCGTCCTTGGGCGAGGTCCATCCCCGCTGGACAGGCGCAAGTCGTGTTCAGGGCTTGGGCGCGATCACCGCGAAGGCGAAGTCGCAGCGGTCGCACGCAGGCGTAGCGAACCCCTTGCGGGTTGATCGTGGAAGGCCAGGACCTGGACCAGGCAAGCATACAAGAGAGCGGGGCGGCTTTGTCAGGAGCCGGAGAAACCTGGCGCGCCATCGGTCCACTCGCCGGGCAAAACCTGTACCGGTCGCACACACGTCTCACAGCATCCTCGATCTCGACCCCACCGGCGTCAAGGACATGAGCGGGATCGGCGGCCGAACTCGGGATATGCTGGAAACGAGCCGGAGTGCGTTAGGGATCGTTGCGGCGCAGAGCACGAACGCCCAGTGTCCGCGGTTCCTCTGTGGGCCGCGTGGCAGCTGCCTGGATAAATTAGGCGATTTGTAAGTTGTTTTTGAACCTGCTCACAGCAGGCTGTTCGATTTAGGCGGATCGGTCGAGCGCTGCCAGGACAGCGAGTGAAACGTCGGTGGTCGAAGACTTGCCGTCCTGGTCAGGAGTCCGGATTTTCTTTTGTGACGTGACGCTCTCTATGGCCGCAAGAATTGCAGACGCGGCTGACCGCTCACCCAAGTGTTCCAGCATTAAGGCGCCACTCCATATCGTGGCGATAGGATTTGCGATTCCCTTGCCGGCGATATCAGGGGCGGAGCCATGAACCGGTTCGAACATCGATGGTACGCCGCCCTTTGGATTGATGTTGGCTGACGCGGCAAAGCCCAGGCCACCCTGGATGGCTGCGCCAAGGTCGGTCAGGATGTCACCAAAAAGATTTGAGGCGACAACGACGTCAAGGGTCTCCGGTTTCATTACAAAACGGGCTGCGATTGCGTCGACATGATAGCGGGTTACCTGGACATCAGGATAGTCTGCGCCCAGTTCGTCGGTCACTTCGTCCCAGAACACCATCGAATGCTTCTGGGCGTTTGATTTTGTAACCGAGGCGAGCCGACCGCTACGTTTGCGTGCTTGTTCGAACCCGTATCGCAAAATCCGCTCGACACCCCGACGTGTGAAAATGGAGGTCTCGACGGCTACTTCATCCGGCGTTCCGCCGTGGATGCGCCCGCCAGCGCCGCTGTATTCACCCTCGGTGTTTTCCCGGATGCACAGAATGTCGAAGGTTTCCGATTTCAATGGCCCCGTCGTCCCGGCGAGAAGTTTGTGCGGTCGCGCGTTCACATAGAGATCGAATGCCTTGCGGATTGGCAGCAGCAGCCCGTGCAGGGAAACCGCATCTGGCACCCGGGCTGGCCAGCCGACGGCGCCCAGCAGAATGGAGTCGAAAGCCCTCAAAGTCGCTATGCCGTCTTCCGGCATCATGCGGCCATGCTTCAGATAATAGTCGCACGACCAGTCGAAGCGCCGCGGCGAGAGGCCGAAGCCGAATTTTTTGGCCGCACCGTCAAGGACGACCCATGCGGCATCGGTCACATCGACGCCGACGCCGTCTCCGGGGATGAGCGCGATCTTATAGTCTTTCATGGTCTTGTCTCCGACTACAAACCGAGACCGCCGACGCAAACGTATTTGACGTCCAGATAGTCATCGAGCCCGTATTTCGATCCCTCTTTGCCGACGCCAGATTCCTTCAAGCCTCCGAACGGTGCGACCTCCGAGGTGATCAAGCCCTCATTGACGCCGACAAGGCCGTATTGGAGCCGCTCGGAAACACGAAAAGCCCTGCCGAGATCCTGCGTGTAGAAATAGGCGGCCAGCCCGTACTGGGTGTCATTCGCCAGGCGAACGGCCTCATCCTCGGTCTCGAATTTGAAGACAGGCGCTATGGGGCCGAAGATTTCTTCGCGTGCAAAGTCCATGGTCGAATTCGCATCGGCTAGAACCGTCGCCTCATAGAAGCGTCCGCCTGTCGAATGCCGCCTGCCACCGGTGATAACGCTGGCACCCTTGGCAAGTGCATCACTCATGAACGCCTCGACCTTGACCACAGCGGCATCGTCGATCAACGGACCCAAAGTCGTACCGCTTTCCAGTCCAGAGCCAACAACAAGCGTCCGCGTTGCGGCAGCAAAAGCTTCGAGAAATCGATCGTGGATACCAGCCTGCACATAAAGCCTGTTGGTGCAGACGCAGGTCTGACCCGCATTACGGAACTTGGCGGCGATGGCGCCCGCTACCGCACCGTCAAGATCGGCATCGTCAAAAATCAGAAACGGGGCGTTGCCGCCGAGTTCCATCGAAACCTTCTTGACGGTTTCGGCAGCCTGCTTGAGCAGGAGTTTCCCAACATCAGTGGAGCCTGTGAAGGTAATCTTGCGCACGAGGGGATTTGAGGTCAGTTCGCCGCCGATCTCGCGCGCGCTGCCCGTCAGAATATTGATGACGCCTGCGGGGATACCAACATGTTCGGCAAGCACGCCCCAGGCGAGCGCCGAGTAGGGCGTCACGCTGGCTGGTTTGGCAACGACTGTGCATCCCGCGGCAAGGGCAGGGCCAATCTTTCGGGCCAGCATCGAAGACGGAAAATTCCAGGGCGTGATGGCGCCGACGACGCCGACCGGGCTCTTCGTCACCAGAATACGACGGTCAGCCCATGGCGAAGGAACCGTGTCTCCATAGACGCGCCGAGCCTCCTCAGCAAACCATTGGATGTAGGCAGCACCTGTCGCGATCTCGCCCTTGGCCTCGGCAAGCGGCTTGCCCTGCTCACGGGTGAGAAGTTCGGCCAGTGCATCCTGGTGGTCGAGAAGTGCCGTCGAAAGATCGCGGAGCATTCTCGCCCTGACCGCTGCGGTCGTCTGGCTGAAACTGGCGAACGCTGCGGAGGCGGCGTCGATCGCTCGTCTGGTCTCGGCCGCACCGGCATTGGGGACGGTGCCGATGATTTCGCCACTTGCTGGATCGATGACCTCGAGCGTCCCGCCATCGTCCGCCGACGTCCACTGACCTCCCACCAGGATCTGATCGCGGCGGAAATCGCTCCATGAACTCATTGATTAGTCCTCTTTCGAAATTGTAGTTTGTATTTTGGTGAGGCGTAGCTACGAGAAAGACATTTGCGCCAATGAAGCCGGCGGCCGGACGGCCCTCTCCCTTACGGAGCGGGGGTGGGAGAATGCTTCGGCGGCCTTACGTTACCCTTGTCCTGACGAGCTTCATGCGCAGTGACGGCAGATGTCATGATTGCATTTGATGCTGCCGTCCTTCAGCCGCACCAGGATGAGCTCGTATCCGGCCACGCTGACGGGAACGACGTCACCGGGGTTGGGGATGTCGCTGGCGTAACCGACGCCCACCCAGCCGGCGGCCCGCCCCGGCAGGCCGTCGGCAAGGTTGGTGCTGCGGTCGCTCTCGATTTCGTGGGCCAGAGCGGATCAGCTTCCAAACCCGACCTGTCATGAGCATTCATGCCTCCATTCCTTCGTGACGAGCGAGCCTGCCAACGAGGCCGGCTCGCCAATCCACAGTCCCCACCCGCCATCATCTCCGCCTGCCTATACTGCGCTCCCCCCAACAGCCTGACCATTGTCGTTTAACGAACCAAACTTCGGCTCCAAACTAGAGCGGCCCATCATGTGGCTTGCACTCTTCAAGTAGAGCCGTCGGACAACCTAAAATATCGATTTGGCTGCCGTCCCCACCTGTTGCGCTATGCCTTGTCAGTCGCGCCTCCGTTCATCACCTGCCGCAAACGGAGCTTCCTCACCGTGCCAGACGAGCCTCTCTCGACAGCTCAGTTGAGGCGCACTTCAAGGGTGCGATCGAATATCTCCAGTGCCAGCTCCCGTGTCAGTTCAACAGGCGCGTACGCATCGATGATCGCCATCTCTACAATTTCGTCGCGGCGCGGGCCGCTGAGCGATTTTCGATCATCACATAGGGCAGGAAAAACGCCATTGGTCATACCGTGATGTATGTCGTAGAGCGCACCATTGCAGCAACGCTCCAGCTGACCACGGCCTCAGCTAGACGCGTTCGTGATTTTGGTCGGAAGCGCCGACACTTATCAGGTCGGCTAGCCGAACGATGGACACCAACAGAATGTTGGCGCCCTGGATCATATCGGGCGCGCTAGCATGTTCACGATCGCTGTGGCTGATGCCGTCCCGGCACGGGATGAATATCATGCCTGACGGGCAGAGCTCCGCCATATGCTTGGCGTCGTGGGTTGCTCCAGATGGCAGCGTCATCGTCTCGATGCCCGCTTTTGAGCACGACCCCGCTATGATCGACGTCACCGCCGCGTCGAACTGGACCGGTGGAGAATTGAGGACCTGCCTGCATTGTACGCCACAGATGCGCCGCGGACTGGAACAGATTGCCAAGACGACTTGGATCAGGCGTGCAAGTTCTTCACTGTTGGGATGTCGAAGATCCAGCGTGAAGACCACCTTGGCGGGGACGGTGTTGATCGCCCCCGGCGCGACCTCGAACCTTCCAACCGTAAAGCGCACATCATCGTCGTGCTCGATTGCCGAGGCCAACTCTTCGACGAGATTGATCGCCCCGCGCAGCGCGTCCTTACGCTTGTCCCGGGGGGTTGTCCCTGCATGCGCCTCCTCGCCCCCAACTTCGAATACGAATTGCGCAATGCCCTGGATACCGCTAACAACACCGATCGAAAGACCCTGTGCCTCGAGCACTGGCCCCTGCTCAATGTGCGCTTCGATATAGCCGCTGCAGGGCGATCCGAGGTCGACTGGCGTCAGCGATCCAAGAGCCGAAAGGCTTCGTTCCAAAGCCTGGCCAACGGTGATGCCCTCTCTGTCGACGGCCGACAGCGCCTGGTCCAGGGACAGGGAGCCACCATGAACCGCCGACCCCATGGTCGTAGGGGAAAAGCGACACCCCTCTTCGTTGTTCCAGATAACCAACTCTAGCGGGGCATCGACTGCGACTGCGTTGTCTTCCAGCGTCTCAAGCACCTCGAAGGCCGCGAGAACCCCGTACACACCGTCATAATTGCCGCCAGGTATCTGACTGTCCAGATGAGAACCCATTCGAATGGGTAGGGCATTCGCCGACCTCCCTTGGCGCCGGACAAAAAGGTTGCCGATCGGGTCCACGCAGCACGCGAAGTCGCGTTTCCTTGCCCAGTCGAGAAGTTCTCGTCTTGCCCCCGTCTCGTCGGCACTCAAGGCCGGACGATTGACGCCTCCTTTGCCAGTCGCCCCCCACTTTGCCAGCGACTCGTGCCGCCCCATGAATCGCTGCGCGTCAATAGTAAGCATTTGTGACAATCCCTTAATCTCGGAGCTAGATCTTGATAACGATCTTTCCGACATGCTTCTTTGAAACGAATTCGGCATGCGCCGCTCAGGGCAAACGTCCTTGCGACGAGCGGCTTGATCTCAGCGCTTTCGATATAGCCGACCAGCGCGGCGAAGGTGCTCGCCCGCAGATTTCCCACCCCCACATCTGTAGATCCTTGTAGATGAGATCACGCAGGTCGATCTCGGGGCATGGACCCGCAATCGCGCCTGCCGCTTGACGAGCGCTGTACTGCTCTGACGGGAGACCATTTGTAGGATTTCGTCTGCACCTTTGCTAAGGGTCGTCGAAAGGTCTCCCTACCATACGTCGTCGACGGCCTTGATGCCGGTTTCCTTGTTGAACGGCTCGAAGAGCGCAGCGCGGTCAGCGGCTTGAGATGCGCCGCCGCATTCCGCAACCGTGATGCTGTCGGCCGCGGCCGCCTGAGGCGCCGGCCAGCGCGATCGCAGCGACGAAACCGAATTTCACCTTGTACGACATTCTTGTTCCCATTGGTCGTTGTTGTTGGGAAAACATTGTGCCCCAAGTTCGGGTACATTCAATCGGATTTGGGCGAACCTTGGTTCGGATGCCGCCGGGTGGGAAACCAGGCCGTCATGGTATTCTGGAGGTAAGTCATTTTGCCAAGCAGGTGGCGCCCGATCGAGCTACAAACTGTGCGACAGTCCCGATACGTGCTTTGGGGAATTTGGGGAATCATCACAGCAGGGCCGGATAGCTCGCGCGCTTCGATGGCCCGATGCAGATCATGATCATGAACCTGGTCAAGTCGAACCAGGAGTAGGAATTGGTATCGAACATTCCGTCCGACATTGCTTTAAACATTTGCGGCGTCTCCCGAAATTGCGCCGCTGCCGCGCTGTGCGGAAAAATGGAAGGCCTCGTCAGCAAGAGACAGCCTTTTGCGGTTCAAGAGTTCCGGATCGATCGCCGGGGCCGGTCCGGATGCCATACCAAAGACAATGACAGGTCCGAAAGGAGTGGTCAGATCCAGCGAAGACAGCAATGTGTCTTTGCATATTGAATCGAAGACTGTGTCGACCTTGGTACCTCCGGTCCATGCGAGAATTTCGTGCTCCCAGTCTCTCGAATAGTTGACAGCGAACGCACATCCGTTGGCTTTCGCCAACGAACATTTCTCGTCCGAACCGACCGTCCCAATGACGGTTGCCCCAAGCTTACTGCCCCAAATTGTCCGTATGGAGCCGGCAGCGGAGTGCAGAAGCACCAGATGCCCATTTCACACGGGGAACGTTTTTTGTATCAGATACTGCGCAGTCAAACCTTTGAAGAAGTGGGCGGCGATCACCTCGTCCGCAAGGCCACAGGAACGGGCAACCAGCTTCTCGGCGTTGATGGCCCTGAATTTCGCGTAGGCTCCTGGGCCCGCGCCCATATATGCGACCCAATCGCCGATCTTAAACGCCTCTACTGAGGAATCAGATCCGCAACCACTCCCACTGCCTCGTGTACCAGGCTAGTAGGCAAGAGAAGCGGCGATGCCTTTGGCCGACAGCTTGATCAAGTTCGGGCAAACGGCCGCTCCACGTGTTGTCGACCGCTTAGTCATCTCCGCCGAGGCAAGGCTGCATCGGGTAAAGCGAAACCTTGCTTCGCATTGTTCAAATTGCGTTCAGTCGCAACGTCGGCTCTTGCTCAGCAGGGGCGCAGAGCTTTTTTGCGCGTCCCCGCGAAATTGAATCTGCCTGCCAATATTGGATCGTGGAGATGCCCTACAAACTTATCGTGCAGCAATTTGCGGACGAGATCGCCGTACAAGACGGCGAAACAATTCTCGAAGCGGCGATACGCACCGGGCACGACTATCCTTCGGACTGCAGAAACGGAGTTTGCGGCGAGTGCAAATGCGCTCTCATCTCCGGTTCCGTGGACATGAAGCAGTATCTGGATGTCGCCCTCGACGAGGACGAGAAGCAACAGGGTTATATTCTGGGTTGCCGCTCGATGCTGCGAAGCGATTGCGAAATTGCCCTGCTTGACCGAGAAGAAGCGCCTGCTGCGGCCTTTCGTTCGGTCGAAGCAACAGTGCAGTCCATCGAGCGGGTCACCCATGACATCGCTTTAGTGCAAATGGTGACGAAGGACGGCCGTCCCTTCGACTTTGCTCCGGGCCAGTATGCCAATGTGCAATTCTCCCAGCATCCGCCGAGAAGTTACTCCTTCGCCAACACGCCAACCTCAAACCTCCTGGAATTTCACATAAGGGCGGTTCCCGGCGGCAGAGTCAGCCCACACCTCTATGCCGACCTTAAGCCAGGCGACGAAGCCATCATCGCTGGCCCAAAAGGCATGGCATATCTGCGCAAACAGCATATTGGGCCAATAGTATTCTGTGCCGGAGGTTCAGGGCTGGCACCTATCCTGTCGATGATCCGCTGGCTCAGCCGTGAGCAGGTTGCAAGAACCGCTTATGTCTTTTTCGGCGTTCGGTCAGAAAGAGATGTCTATTGCGAAGCTGAGATCACCCATCTTTGCAAGAATCTGGGCTGGGATGCGCCACAGATCGTGCTGTCAAGCCCGAGCGGCGAAACTGCCAGCCGCAACGGTTTTCTCGCCGACGCTATCAGGCAGGATTTGACCAGTTGCGAGGGGATGAAGGCCTACCTCTGCGGTCCACCCATCATGATCGAGACATGCCGTAAGTCGTTATTGGACCTTGGTCTCGCCCGGCAGGACTGCCACGCGGACGTCTTCTGGACGCCCGCGTCCTAGTCGCGTTCAGCAATGATGAAAGCGTTCGCTGTCGAGCATGATCCGACAACCGCGTTCCCCGTCGAGATCATACCCCCGATTTGCCGGCATTAGCCCTGACATGGGTCGCTGTCAGACGCCCCGGCGCGGGGGCTGACAATCGCGCGCTCATTTTCACATGATGACAACAGTCGGACCGAGTTGCTGCTTGGAAATGATTTCACTGGCGTCTTGCATATGCTGCAAAATACCACAACTTTGGCCGGCTTCGGCGCCAGCTTGCCCCGTTCGGTCATATAAGCCAGGTGTGTATATGTCCGCGTCTCTGCAGTTGCCGCGCGGGCCTACTTTGACCCACTACACCTCCCGCACCTACTTCATCGGCGATGCGGCCACCGCCCCGGAATTCAAGAAGCTGCGCGACGAGAACACCATCTACTGGAAGCAGGTTCTCGACGAGGACGACGGACCCTGGACCCAGGTCCAGGCCATGGCGCCCATCCGGGAGGAACTCAACCTGCCAAGCCGCTTCTCTCCGCACTGGAAGTCGCCCTCCACAACTTCCAGAAAACCGTCGCCGCAAACTCAACAGCACGCAGTAAGATCTAGACTACGGGCGACAATGACGCGTCAATGCGCTGAGGTTACCGCGCGATTGCATGGCGTTTTATGCCGAAATCCTCGGAGTGACCACCTCAACGGGTAGATTAGCTCGCCAAGGTAAAGTTCTAGGCATTCCAAGCTCGGTGAACCGGGCTCAGCACATCATGGCAAATGCTGTGAAGTCATGCGCCGGAGACCAGCGCAGGAATGGCCAAAGCCTCATTCGCCTCGTCAAGGATCGAGAAACTGTATCTGCCGCTAGCGTCGAGATCGACGGAGTAGCTCAGGCGATCGAGTATGTGGTTATCCTGGTCGAACGTGACGATCCGCGGCTTCAACGAGGTGATATGCGCCTCGTCCAGGTAGATGGAGTTGCAGATAATGATCTGGTCGTCGGGCTGGCAGGTGCGGGCAGCCGCTCCATTCAGGATGCAGCATCGTGAGCCGCGCTCGCCGAGAATGACATAGGTCGATATCCGCGCACCGGAATTCTTGTTCCATATCTCCACGAATTCCATCGGCAAGATCCCGGCTGCTTCGCAATGGTCCGGGTCGAGCGTTATTGAACCGTGGTAGTTGAGGTTCGCTTCAGTGACATGGATGCCGTGCAGCTTGCCGGCGACTATTTTTCGCATTGGTTTCGTTTCCTATCTTGCCCGACTCGGAGCGACCGGTCGCCATGTTAAATTCCGACGACGAGCGCACCGCCGCTGAGACCCGCACCGGCCGCCGCCAGCAGGATCTTCTCACCAGGTCGGAATGGCTTCGTCCGGTTGGCCAGCGAGAGCGACAGCGGGATCGTGGCGGCAGAAGAGTTCCCATATGCGGCGATCGTCTTGACGATTGCTTGATCCGCAATGCCGAGGTTTCGCCCGACCGCATCGAAGATGCGGGCGTTGGCCTGATGCGGCACGAACCGATCGATGTCCTGCGGCTGCATCCGGGCGGCAGTGAGCGCATCCCGCGAGCAGGCGGTCATCATCTCGACGGCCTTGCCGAACACTTCACGGCCGTCGGTGATCGTCATCCGGGTTTCCCCGAGGTCGAGGTCGCCATGGAACGGCTTGTTGCTTCCTCCCGCGGGGATCTGGATCAGCCCGTAGCGCGAGCCGTCGGAATCCACCGATGCGCCGAGAATGCGGCTGTCCGGGTCATTGCCGGGACCAATCACCACGGCGCCGGCGGCATCGGCAAACAGCACGGCGCTGGCGCGCTCGGCCGGATTGATGCGGCGGCTGAGGATGTTGGCGGCAATGACAAGGCTTGCTTTGCCATGCAGGCGGGTGAAGCCGTCCGCGAACATCAGCGCATAGATGAAACCGGCGCAGGCGCCGGTCAGATCGACCGCGCCCGCACGCCCCAGCCCAAGCCGATGCGCGACCAGCGGCGCACTGGGCGGCAAGAGGTGATCGGGCGTCGAGGTGGCAAGCAACAAAAGACCGATGTCGCCACGCTCGATGCCGGCGCTCGCCAGCGCCATGTCGCCGGCTTGCGCGGCAAGGCCCGACAGCGTGTCTTCGTCCGTTGCCCAGAAGCGCGAGCGAATGCCGGTACGCCGCTCGATCCAGCCGGGCTCGAGCCCGAGACTGTTTTCGATCTCCGGGTTCTCGACCTTGCGCGCCGGCGCATGATGGCCGAACCCGAGAAGGCGCGACGACCTGTTCACGGCTTGGCGCCGAAGCGTTCGCCGGCCTCCTCGATGGCGTCATAGAGCCCGTCGAGTTCGTCGCCGGTGATGCAATAGGGCGGCATGAGATAGAGGACATTGCCGAGCGGGCGCACGAGCAGGCCGCGCTCGAGGAAGAAAGCGCGCAGCTTCGGCCCGATCTCGGCCAGGTATCCGGCGGAGCCGGTGCGCAGATCGAGGGCTCCGATCGTGCCGGTCGCCCGGCTGTCGGCGAAGTAGGGATTGTCGCCAAAGCGCCGAAGCCCGGCGGTCTGTCTCGCGCTCAGGGCCGCGATACGCTCGGCCACCGGCTCGTCACGCCAGATCTCGACATTGGCGAGTGCGGCCGCGCAGGCCATCGGATTGGCGGTGTAGGAACTCGAGTGGAAGAAGGTCTTCTTGCGATCCGTCGAATAATGGGCCTGGAAGATGGCATCGGTCGCAAGCGTGGCGGCCAACGGGATCACACCGCCCGTCAGGCCCTTTGAGGTGCACAGTATGTCCGGAGAGATGGATGCCTGCTCGCAGGCGAACATGGTTCCGGTACGGCCCCAGCCGGTCATCACCTCGTCGGCGATCAGCAGCGTGCCGGAGGCCTCGGCGATCTTCTTCAACTCGGTGAGAACCCAGGCCGGATACATCAGCATGCCGCCGGCGCCAAGCACCAGCGGCTCGACGATCAGCGCGGCGGCGTGCCGGTCGCGGGAGACCGCCTCGAACCTATCCAGCGTCTCCTGCTCGCGCCCGGCGGCCGGGAAGGGGATGGTGTCGACCTCGAACAGCAGCGGCTCGTAGGCAGCGTTGAACACTTTCGAAACGCCAGGGCGCATTATCCGCCAACTCGCCGAGACCCCCCGATGGCGCACGCTATTTGAGCATTGCTACAGAAATTACAAAAGGCAGTGGCGGATTTAACGCTCCGCAGCGACGTTACGCCATCGCTTTGGGTTGCGAAGTCGCCTACGCAAGGGGCTTCGTCTATGCCGATAGCCTCGACTTTTCTAATCGCGCGGCCTTCGATCCAATTGGCATTTCTTGCCGTATCTGCGAACGCACAAGCTGCCCCCAGCGGGCTGTTCCACCGCTCAAGAGCCGGTTGAGCATCGATCACCAGCGCCGAGGGATTTTGCCTTATCAGATCTCGTGATCTACCAGATTTGAGACCATCTTGCGGCTCTATTCCGCGCAGCCTCCTCAAGGCAGCACTAATTCGGCGCACCTTGAGGCGTTTCACAAGGGCTTGGGACGGAACTTTTTGGAACGCAAACAGCGATTGATGGCTGTTGAACAATTGCGACCGGTGACCTCGCCTTTACCTAGGCGAGATGCATAGCTTTCCTGTGTTGGTATCGCGCGGTAAAGCATGCCCAAAATGCCGGCAGCGGTCCCGCATTATTACCGCTGAAATCAGAGGTATAACGACCATGGACGTAAAGCTCGATGGAGGGTCAATGGAGCGACCAATCCCTACTTCGCGCAAGGCACGCGAACATGGGCGGCTATCCTGACTGCCGCGGCGCGGCTTACCGGCCTAGTCGGCGCCAGAGCCGTAGCGCTCAAGCCAATGGGCGTATTGCGCAGGCAATAAGCTGGTGGGCGTTGGAATTCGACGACTGCGGGCTACGGCATAGGCCCAATGGGGATTCGCGAGGTGTGCCCGGCCGACCATGACGACATCCAGTTCCCCGTTGGCGAGCGCGTTTTCGGCCCGACTGGAGGTATCGATATTCCAGGATGACGCGACGGGCAGATTTGCTTCCCGGCGTACACGGCCAGCGATCGGTGCCAACAACGCGGGACCCCAGGGGATTCTCGCCTTGTCCGTTGTGAACCCAATACTGACATCAAGGAGATCGAGACCGGCACCACGCAAGCGTTTGATCAGATCGATGGACTCGATCAGCGTCTCGGTGTCGCGGCCGTCATACTCGATGACACCGAGCCGCATGGTCAGGGGTAGACGCTCCGGCCAGACCTCGCGAACAGCGTTGAACGTTTCCAAGGGAAAGCGGATGCGATTTGAATAGGTTCCGCCATACCTGTCCTCACGCAGGTTCGAATGAGAGGAATAGAATGTTTGCGCCAGATACCCATGGGCAAAATGCAGTTGGATCCATTCGAATCCGCTTTGATATGCGCGCCTCGCGGCTGCGGCGAAGTCGTTCTTCACGCGGGTGATGTCGTCCAGAGACATCGCCCTTGGGACGCGCGATAATTTATTTCCGTGCGCCAATGCCGAAGGTGCTATCGGTTGCCATGCCCTAGGATCATCTCGGGACAGATGATCGTCGCCCTCCCAGGGGCGGTTAGCACTCGCTTTGCGCCCGGCATGCGCTATTTGTATTCCAGGCACGGCGCCGGCGGCCTTGATGGAACGTGCGATGCCTACCAAGCGTTCAGCTTGTTCATCGTTCCAGATGCCAAGGCATCCTTGGGTGATGCGTCCTTCTGGTGACACTGCAGTCGCCTCGACGACGACGAGGCCTGCCCCACCGCGGGCAAGGCCAGCGTAGTGCGGAAGATGCCATCCCGTCACCATTCCCTGGACGCCGGAGTATTGGCACATCGGTGAAACGGCAATGCGGTTGCGCAAGGTGACGTCTTTGAGCCTGAAGGGAGAAAACAGAGTCGACATCGAGCCGCCTATCGATAGGGCAATTGCATTACGCTATTGTAGCGATCGAAGCGCACTGGCAGTTTCGCCGCCAAAGCAGCGACGATACAGCTGCTGCTCTGCAGCGCCACGCTGTCAACCTCAGCCTTACCCAATAAGAACAGCCCTAGGCTTCGTGAAAGTCAGAAGCTTGCATCGCAAAGCTGTGATGGAACTCCCTAAGGCTTTTTCCTCATGTCGCAAAAACATTGGCGGAGGCCGCCCTGCTCATTTTGCAGACGAGTGTCTGGTTCGCGATTTCCACCATTTCGCTTTGGGGTTGCGCGATTTGAAGCGCAGCCAGAACAAAGGCGCTTGATGATGTCGAGGATATCGTTTCCGACGCGGCCCCTCTCAACGGCTTTGGATCTTCACTGACGGTTGGTTTGCTCTGTTTGCCGTCTCCAGTTGTCGCGTTGACATTGGACGCCGCGCTTGACTTGGTTTTAGTCAGGTTCGGCAAAGAAGCGTTCGGCCTGGCTAAGCCTGGACCCGGCGTCGGCGGCCGCCAGGCTCTAGGGACGTAACTCGACCTATTTGTTCAACGGCCTCAAGGATCGGGCCGGCGGCGCCTGCTGCATCGGTGAGGCAGGCAGGCAATCGGTCACCTAGCGTCTGCGTTCAGTCGGAGCATTCAGATCGTAACTACGACTTTACCCGCGCTTTTTCGGGACGCGAGCGACCTGAGCGCTTCAGCAGCCTGCCTTAAGGGATACGTTGCATGGATGTGCGGCTTAATCTTGCCGCTCCCGTAGAGGTCAAACAGTTCGGCGGTCGCGGCGTTGTTGCGCGCCGGATCACGCTCCACGGCTGCGCCCCAGAACACACCGCGGACGTCGCAGCCCTTCAGCAGCGGCAGGTTGAGCGGCAGATTACATATGCCAGCGGGGAAACCTATTACAAGATAACGCCCCTTCCAGGCGATCGAACGGATCGCCGCCTCGCTGTAATCGCCACCGACTGGATCGTAGACCACATTGGCTCCGTCGGGGCCGCATACCGCTTTAAACCGCTCGGACAATGCCTTTTGCGCCGCTTTGTCGAGGCTACCTGTCGGATAAACCACGCCGTCGGATGCGCCCGCCCGTTCCGCGACGTCCAGCTTTTCCCGGGAGGACACGGCTGCGACGACCCGTGCGCCCATCGCTTTGCCCAGTTCAACCGCCGCGAGCCCGACGCCGCCTGCCGCGCCCAATACAAGGAGCGTCTCGCCAGCTTTCAGATCGGCGCGGTCGCGGAGCGCGTGCCAGGACGTGCCGTAGGTCATCAGGAAGGCCGACGCCTCGTCGAACGGCATCGCGTCCGGGATGCGAAAGACCTTGTGGGCATCCACGACGACCGCTTCCGCCATGCCGCCCCAGAGCGTTAAGGCCAGGACACGGTCACCGACTTTGAGATCGTAGACGTCGCCACCCACTACATCGACGGTGCCTGAGACCTCTCCTCCAGGAGAAAACGGCCTGTCCGGCTTGAACTGATACTTGTCCTCGATCATCAGCAGATCGGGAAAGTTAACGCCGATAGCCGCCACGTTGATGCGTACCTCGCGTGGCTTCGGTTCGGGCAGCGGAACTTCGCCCATTTCAAGCACATTTGGTCCACCGGGCTCGCGGCTCAATATGGCCTTCATTTTGATCTCCGCGCGGTCGAGAGGTAACATCGTCGTCAGCCCTTTGGAATGCCTGTGTCCCTCGCTTTTTTGGGTCCGACGCCCGGTACTGGCGCAAGGCATGTCCCCGACCGGATTGTCGACCGATAGGCGTTTCAAGGTATTCAGCCCGCCCAACTGGGCCCCCACCCAATAGAGCCTACGCTACCTAAGGGAACGTTGACCATGATCGCGTCAGTTTCGGACGGTACAGTTCCACCGGAGCGCAGCCAAGCTCCCCTGAAAAACGTGCCTTGAGCAACCAATCCCTCGGGGCACTCGAGCGTGATGGTGAAAGTTAGCTACCCATGTGCACGTGCCGGCTGCGCTTGACCGTCAACTGCGTTCGCAACGTACTTCTGGAACGCGTGCAATGCACGTTCCCAGTGCGGCGAAAAACGCGTTCCCAATTTGAGATCCTCCCGGATTTTCACCATCGCCTGGATCTCGCGCCAAACCACGTCGTCCTCGTGGAAAGCGTCCGCCCAGAACTCCTGGACCCCGTCGCGCAGCTTCTGATAGGCAGGGTTTGTCGCCCCCTCGCCGATAAAATATGTACGCGCGTAGTACTCGGTTTTTTCAGGACCTTGCGGCAGGGATACCGATGTTCTTACACTGTTGGGCTTGCAGCTGATGACGACAGTCGGAAAGATGAACAGCGTGATTGCATCAGTGACTCCTGTTTGCTCCATCCTGGGGAAAATCGGCAAGGTTTTCCCGTCAAGGGACGGTTCGAAAATCGCTCCCTTAAGGTCGTCAAGCTTGCGGGTATTCGAGAACCCTGCGTAAGTCCCGCCGCCGTCTTCAAACTTGTAGACGGGGCTGTGGCTCATTTTCTTGTGCACGAAGCCGACGTGATAGTCTTCGATGCCACCCTCGTAAGCGACTTTCCAGTTTACAGGGTAGGTCATGGTGTTGACGGTCTTCCCGTCTCGGATGAGAGACATGTCGAACACGCCTTCCAACCGCTCCCTCACAGGACGCAGGTACTCCTCAAGCGGCACCGCGTTCTCGTCGAGATTGACGAAGATAATACCCAGGTACTGGCCACATCGGACCTCCTTCAGACCCAGCTCACTGTAATCGAAGTCCTCCGATTGATGCTCGTCGACTCCGTTGATGACCGGAGTCGCGACCAGCCTTCCGTCGAGAGCATACGTCCAGCAGTGGAAAATGCAGCGGATCGACCGCGCGTTTCCCTTCTCCTTGACCAGGCGCATGCCCCGATGGCGGCAGATATTATGGAAACACTTGATGCTTCCGTCCTTCTGACGGACCGTGATGAGTTCCCATCCAGCGACGCTTATCGGTTGAATGTCGCCTGCGTCGGGGACGTCTGCCGCGAAACCGATACCCATCCAGTTTTTACTGAAGATCGTATGACGTTCGTTTTCATAAAAGGCCGGGTCGTAGTAGGCGCGTCCTGGAAGGCCAGCAGCACGCCCCGTAGGCCTGAAAAGTGGTTCCCGCTCTTCATCTTTGATTTCCGGTTCGCTCTGTTTCATGTTGGCTCCCTTCGCTGAATTCGCGGCGCCCAAGATCGTTCCTGCTCGCAATTTAGGCAACGGCGGTCTTAGCTCACACTAGCGTTCTGACGTGCTTTGAACATCGACAATTCAGCATAGATGGTTCGACAAATGCCGATGGTGAGGAACAACTGAGATGGCCTAGTCAAGGTGACGTATTGAAAGCTGGGCAAGGATGGCAGTTCATTGTATGCGCGCTTACCAACGGGTGAGCGGCCAACTCGAAATCCAACCGAGAGTCCCCGCCCCTCTTGCAGGGGTCGGCGAAGTCGTCGTGAAGGTCGCATACTGGGGTGTCCTGCCATCTTCTTCGCAGGACAGCGCCTCCACCCTGACGGTCGTGGGCAAGATAATCGCCGTCGGCGAGGAGGTGCCCGCCTTTCGTCTGGGCGATCAGATCTGCGCTGCGTGCAAGGGAACCCCCGACATTACGATGGCACTCGGAGCGGGGGAGCTTGGTGAATATCAGCGCGTTCTGGTCGATGAGACGGTCACCTTAAAGGGCGAAATCGTTGTTCCTTTCGCCGCACTCCTGCCAACCTACTATGCGCGGGCCGAGTTGCTGCTGCATTGGGGTGAAGTGGCGCGCGACGAAGCGGTCTTGGTGATGGGAGCAGATCAGAAGCTTGGGCCTGCGGTTGCTCATCTGAGCGGATTGCGAAGCACCCGCGTTGAGGTCGACGTGCTGCCCTCTTCCGAAATCTGGCACCACCTCGTCGGATCAAGCGAAGTTAAAGTCATCACCGGCTCGAGCAGTACCTACGACGTCATTCTAGATTGCCGGCCAGCGGGAGCGTACCACGAACTCCTCCCAAAATTGAAGCCGCATGGCGTGTACCTTCGGGAGGACGGTCTACTAGTCCACCGGGATGGAAACGTGAGCTCGCCTGATCACCGCCGAGACAACAGAACAACGTCCGAACTCGAGCAAGTTGTAGCCCTTTTCGAGGCGGGGAAACTAGCATCAACATCCTTTCCGCTGACGTCCTTCGAGGACGGCGACAGGGTCCGCAGTGTTCTTGCCGCGGATTTGAAAGAGCCGATCGTGATAGCGGTGCCGGTTTAGGCGACGTCCGGCGATGTCCATGGCCGGATCATTGGATATGCAAAAAACGTAGCCGATATTGAGCGAGTTCGGGGAAAATACCGGGGTCCTGGGCAACAGCTGAACCAAGGCAATCATCGGAAAATGGCAATGGCTGCGCATTGGTTTCGCGGCATAGTCGAGGCGGAATGAGGAGTCGTGTCCATGAGAGCAGCAGTATTCCACGGCGCGGGCCAGCCGCTTACGGTCGAGGACGTTCAGATCCAGAAACCACAACGAAACGAGGTCTTAATCCGGGTAGCATTTGCCGGACTTTGCCACAGCGACCTACACTTTATGGAGGGGCTGTATCCGTTCCCGACGCCGGCGGTCCTCGGTCACGAGGGCGCGGGAGTAGTCGAAGCGGTGGGCGAGGACGTCACTTACGTGAAACCTGGCGATCACGTCGTGACATGCATGTCAGTCTTCTGCGGCGGCTGTGACTTCTGCATCAGCGGGCGCCCCTACTACTGTGACGATACGACGGTGAAGCTGCCTACCGGGACCTCGCAACGCCTGTCCTGGAAGGGAAAGCAGTTGCATCAGTTCTACAACACTTCGACATTCGCCGAGCTGATGCTCGTTCACGAGCACGCGCTGGTCAAAATCGCGAAGGAGATGCCGCTCGACCGTGCAGCGCTCATCGGTTGCGCCGTCATCACCGGCGTCGGATCAGTGTTCAACACGGCCAAGGTCGAGCCGGGCAGCACCGTAGCGGTGATCGGATGTGGCGGTATCGGCCTTTCCGTGGTCAACGGCGCCATACTGGCTGGAGCCGCTCGCGTCATCGCGATCGATGCAGTTGCCGAGAAGCTCGAGGTTGCACGGGCGCTCGGCGCTTCGGACGCAATCAACATCAGGGACGGCGACCCGGTCGAGCAGGTCCGCGAGCTCACGGCTGGCGGTGTTACTTACGCCTTCGAGTGCGTCGGCACAAAGAAGACCGCTGAGCAATCGTTCGCGATGCTCGAGCGCGGCGGGCTCTCCACTCTAATCGGGATGATCCCCTATGGAACTCAAATTGAGCTTCATGGTGCCCAGTTCCTCGACGGGCGTCGTATCCAGGGGTCGGAGATGGGCAGCAACCGCTTCCGGCTCGACGTGCCCCGCTATGTGGAATTCTACCGTCAGGGCCGGCTGAAGCTCGATCATATGCTCGACAGCCAGATCCCGCTTGACCAGATCAACGAAGGCTATGCCATCATGAAGAAGGGAAACGCCCTGCGTCAGGTCATAGACTTCGCCTTGTGATTGTGAAGCGGCATTCGCAACCGAACGCGCCGGGAGCCGAATGCCTTCCGTCCGGAATTTGCGCTGAAGTTGCCGCAAGTGAGGCATCGTTTTGCTATTGGCATAGTCACCTGGCGCGGAATGGAGTTCCCATACGGTCTGTCCCGACGGTGCGGGCAGCCCTGCCGTCTACGTCAAGTTGGAAGTCGACGTGGTCTGCTGCCGCAAGAAGAGATGCGCAGCTTGAGCGTCGTGTCCCGCCCGTAACCGCAAGTCCGCAGAGCAGCCTCGGCATCTCGAGCCCATGAGGATCGACTTGAGAGAATTTGCGGGTAGAGACGACTGGCAAGCGACCCCCGCGGTTGAGAGCGCCTTCCGACTACTCCGCTTTTTCCGATACTCGGTTCACAAATTGCGGATGCCCAAGTGCCGACTCTACTGGTTTAGTTCGGGAAATCAAAAGCCAATGGGAGTGGACCATGAAAGCCGATAACAACCTTTCGCGCAGGCAGCTTCTGCAAGCGACAGCGGCCATCGCAACAACTTCGTTGATTTGGGGTTCGGACGCCGCCTTCGCCGTACCCACCCGAGGCGGAACGCTTCGTGTGGGATGGGGAGATGTTCAGGCAGGTGAAAAGCTCGACCCCATCAGCGCCAAAAACGGCGCATCGATGCCGCTGGTCTGGACGATCTTTGAGCCCCTCGTGCGTCGGAAACCTGATTTCACCCTCGAGCCCTGCCTGGCTGAAAGCTGGACATATGACGCTGGAGCCCTGGAATGGACTTTCAATCTGCGCCAGGGCGTCAAGTTCCACGATGGTTCTGATTTCGGTTCACAGGACGTCATCTACACGCTCTCGCGTCACTTGGACCCCGCCAACGGTTCGGCGATGCACTCGCGATACGCCCAGAGTTTCGATCTCACGGGAGTGAGTGCAACTGACGGTCACACGGTGAAGATCAAATTGAAGAAGCCCGATACGCTTCTCCCATTTGGCTTCACGTCCTGGTATTCCAGCATTGTGAAGAAGGGTACCGTTCCGACCACGGAGGTCAATACCGCAGTTGGAACCGGTCCGTTCAAGCTCGTTTCTTTCGACCCTGGTCAGTCATGGGAAGCGGCTCGCAACGACACCTATTGGAACAAAGACATCGTCTACCTCGACGGAATTCAATGCATCGGCATCCCCGATCAAAACGCCAAGATCGAGGCCGTCCTTTCCGGGAGCGTTGATGTTGTCGACCGCATCCTTCCCGCGAAGGCCAAGGAACTGGCCGGGAATTCCGGGGTGAGACTGATGCCCCAGAAAGATTATGTTGCGATGTTGATCGAGCATGATTCGTCGCAGAAGCCGTTCAATGACCAGCGCGTCCGGCATGCCGTTAAGTTGGCCGTCGATCGTCAAATGATCCTCGACAACGCGTTCTACGGCCTTGGTTCGACCACGCCGGATGTCCCGGTACCTCCGAGTGACTTCTACTACCCGCAGGGAATGAAAGTTATTAAGCCCGACGTCGCCAAAGCCAAGGAGTTGCTCGCCGAAGCCGGCTATGCTGACGGATTCGCATACGATCTTTATACTTCGCCGGCATTCCCTGGAATGGTCGACATGGCCGTGATCTTTGCCGAAAACCTGAAAGCCATCGGAATAACGGTCAACGTCATTCAGTGGCCAGTCGAGACTTACTGGGACCAGGTGGATCAGAAGAAGCAGTGCTGGGTGACGATTCTGGGCCGACGACTTGCACATGACATTCTCGACGTTGGCTATGCCAAGGGCGGCATCTACAATGGTGCAAAGTTCGACGACGACGGCAAGCTCCGGGCGCTTATTACCGCGGCGGTGGGCGAGCCTGACAAGGCCAAACAGAAGGAAATGTACACCCAGGCCCTGCAGCGGGCCGCTGAGGAGTCTGCTCGAATAATGCCGGTGTTCGCGGACCAAAACTATTTGGTTCACCGATCGGTTGAAGGAAATATATTCGTCGTCGATGAGCCCGCTTCCCTTGCAGCGCTTTCGAAGCAGGCCTGACAAAGCGCCTTTGCACGATTTCCGCCCATTCGACGACACGTCGGAGAGCAAGAATCGCTGGGCCTTGGGTTCAGCGAGTCCAGCTTGTGCGCCGGGAATGTCTAATTAAGCGGAACACCTCGTACGACCTATGCGGCCTACCGGATCGCGACAATCCAGGCGGCGGCACTTAAGTCAAAGCCAGACAAGGGATGTCTGCTTCCCTACGCCCTGAGCCGGTGACGGACGGCGCGAGTCTCCCAGAAAAGGTGGCTGCATGAGCCCAGCGGTCGTTCTCACCGTGGCGAACGGCATCGCCGAACTTCGCTTCAATCGCCCCGAGCGGCTCAATACATTGAGCCTCGAGATGGCGAGCGGCTTCTCCGTCGCGGTAGACGAGGCGCTTTCCGACAAGCGCACCCGCGTCGTCGTCCTGTCTGCCGAAGGACGCGCTTTCGTCGCCGGCGGGGATCTCGCTTATCTCAAGGCCGCGACGGATAGGCGTGCGGCGGCCGAAGACCTCATCAGGCCGATCCAGTCGGGGCTGCAAAAACTGGCAGAGGCCGATCCAATCGTGATAGCCAGCGTAAAGGGCGCGGTCGCCGGTGCCGGCATGTCCATTTGTATGAACGCCGATCTGGCGATCGCGGCCGAGGATGCGACCTTCAATCTCGCCTATACCAAGATCGCCGCCTCGCCGGACTGCGGGGGCAGCTGGGCGCTTCCACGCCTCGTCGGCATGCGCAAGGCGCTTGAGATTGCGTTGCTTTCAGACAACATCCGCGCGGATGAGGCATTGCGTCTTGGTTTAGTCAATCGTGTCGTGCCGAAGGACGAACTCGAAGCGAAAACCCGCGAACTGGCACTCCGTCTCGCGAATGGCCCGACAACTGCCTACGGCGTTACCAGACGGCTAATCCGTACTTCGCTTGACCGCAGCTATCGCGAGCAACTCGACGTTGAGGCCAAGGCCTTCGGCGACTGCGCCGAGCATCCCGACTTTGCAGAGGCGGTCGGGGCCTTCTTCGAAAAGCGCATACCTGTTTTTACGAGATCCTGAGAGAGGGACACATCCAAATGCCAAAGCACGCCTACATCGCCGGATACGTACGCTCGCCTTTCACTTTCGCGCGCAAGGGAGCGCTCGCCAATGTCCGGCCGGACGATCTGGGCGCACATGTCATTCGGGCACTGCTGGAGCGCACCGGCGTTGCGGGCGGGGACATCGAAGACGTTGTATGGGGTTGCGCCTTCCCTGAAGGAGAGCAGGGACTGAACATCGGCCGTGCCGTCGGCATGCTCGCCGGTTTGCCGGAGACGGTGGCTGGAGCGACTGTCAATCGCTGGTGCGGCTCCTCGATCCAGGCGGTGCAGATGGCGGCTGGCATGCTTGCCATGAATGCAGGAGAGGCATTCATAGCGGGTGGCACAGAATGCATGTCGCGCGTGCCCATGATGGGTTTCAACGTGCTGCCGCATCCGAGTTGGAGCCGTCAGGTCGTCGATGACTATGTCAATGTCGGACTGACTGCGGAGCGTGTCGCGCGCGAATGCAATGTCACCCGCGAAGATCAGGACCGCTTTGCATATACCAGCCATGCCAAGGCGCTCGCCGCACAAAATGACGGTCGCCTGGCTGCCGAGATCGCAGCCTTCAGCGGTGCGGCGGGGTCTGCGGGCCAAGACGGCTGTGTCCGCGCGACAAGCCTCGAGAAGCTCGGCGAACTGAAGACCGTTTTCCTGAAGGACGGAACCGTCACCGCCGGCTCGTCCTCGCCTATGACGGACGGCGCGACCGCCACCCTTATCTGCAGCGAGGACTTTCTGAAGCGCCACAACCTGGCACCACTCGCGCGCGTCGAGAGCTTCGCCGTCTCCGGCTGCGCCCCGGGCGTGATGGGACTTGGACCGATCGAGGCATCGCGCAAGGCGATGGCGCGGGCCGGTGTTACGGTCAACGACGTCGACATTGTAGAAATGAACGAGGCCTTCGCTGCTCAGGCTGAAGCCTGTCGCCGCGCACTCGACATCGACCCGGCCAAGCTCAACATCGACGGGGGTGCAATCGCACTTGGTCATCCGCTCGGCGCCACAGGTACACGTCTCGTCGGCAAGGCCGCGTCGCTCCTGAAGCGCGAAGGCAAGCGCCGCGCGCTCGCCACGCAGTGCATCGGCGGCGGTATGGGCATCGCAATGCTTCTGGAGACAGCATGATGGCGACAGCACCTTACGCCCCCGCCATCGGCATCGAAGCGACCGGCATAAGACGCGCCGCCGTCATCGGTGCGGGCTCCATGGGTTCAGGCATAGCCGCGCAGTTCGCCAACGCCGGCATCCCTGTCGACCTTCTTGATATCGTCGGCAAGGATAGTCGCAACGGCTATGCCGAGAACGGCGTCGCGCGGCAGGTGAAGGCCGGCGGCTTTATGTGTTCCGACAGCCCCGCGCTAGTGCGCATGGGCAATGTCGAGGACAATCTTGACCGCCTTGCCGAGGCGGACTGGATCGTCGAGGCAGTGATCGAGGACTTGGGTATCAAGCGGGATCTCTATCTTCGTATCGATGAGATTCGTCGACCGGGCACGATCGTCTCGTCGAACACCTCTACCATCCCACGCGCCGAACTTGTCGAAGGCCAGAGCGAGCTTTTCGCGCGGGACTTCATCATCACCCATTTCTTCAACCCGCCACGCGTGATGAAGTTGGTTGAAATCGTCTCGGCCAGAGAGAACCCGGTGGAGCTTTTCGAGCGCGCCGCCCTCGCCTGCAGGGACGGGCTCGGCAAGACGGTCGTGATTTGCCGCGATACGCCCGGCTTCATCGCCAACCGCATCGGCTGCTATTGGCTCGCGGTAGGCGCGCTGGAGGCCAAGCGTTTCGGCCTGACCGTCGAGGAGGCGGACGCGATTCATACGGTATTCGGCGTGCCGCGCACCGGTGTCTTCGGCCTGCTCGATCTGATCGGCGTGGACCTCGTGCCACATGTCTGGGGCAGCATGATGCGGATGCTCCCGGCGAGCGACGATATCCACAATTTCGACCTACCGGGGGATCGGACGATTCAGGCGATGATCGCGGCCGGTCGACATGGCCGCAAGGCCGGCCAGGGCTTCTACCGGAAGGCCAGGGATGGATCGCGCGAGGCGCTTGATCTGGCAACCGGCGAGTACCGTCCGGAACACCCTGTCATTCCGGCGTCGCTGCCCGGCGGCGGGCGCGATATTGCAGCGCTGCTCGCCGACAAGGGCAAGTTTGGCACTTATGCACAGGCCGTGTTGTCGCGCGTGGTCTCCTATTCGTCCGACCATGCGGATGAGATCGCCGACGACGCGGGCTCGATCGATACCGCCATTGCGCTGGGCTACTCCTGGCGTGAGGGACCGTTTCAACTTGCCGAACGTATCGGACTGGAGACAGCTGCGAAGCACACCGCTTCATTGAGCCCAAGCCTTCTCAGCAGCGCGCGCGAAATCGCCAGCAATGCAGCGGCCAGACTAATAGATCTCGGAGACGGCGTCGCCTGCTTCCAGATGCAGACCAAGATGAACACCTTCGCGCCGGAGGTCTTCGATGCGCTGGAGGACACCCTGTCACGCGTCGGCCGGGATTTTACTGCGCTTGTTCTCGGCAACGACGACCCGCGCGCCTTCTCTGCCGGCGCCGATCTCTCCTTCATCATGAAGATGATCGACAGTGGCGGCATCGAAGCGCTCGAAGCATATATAGCACGCGGGCAGAAGCTGTTCCTAGGCCTGAAGTACGCTCGGGTCCCGGTCGTCGCGGCGGCTCATGGATTCGCGCTCGGGGGCGGCTGCGAATTCCTCATGCATGCCGATGCTGTGATTGCCCATGCGGAGCTAAACGCGGGCCTTCCAGAGACCAAGGTGGGCCTCATCCCCGCATGGGGAGGCTGCACGCAACTCTTGCTGCGAGCAGCCTCCCGCTCCGGGCCTAGGGGACCGCTGGCATCTGCCACGACCGCCTTCGATGCGATCCTGCCAGGAACCGTAACGACCTCTGCCTTGCAAGCGCGCGCGGCCGGGTTCCTGCGCTTTGCCGATGGTATCGTCATGCACCGCGACCGGTTGTTGCCATCCGCAAAGGCAAAGGCGCTCGAACTCGCGGACGGCTATGCTCCGCCCGCGGCCGCGCTCATCACGGTTGGGGGGCCATCGGGCAAGCTTGGCCTGCTCGCCCCTGTGTCCGCCAACGTTCAGGCCGGCCGGGCGACGGACACCGACCAGCGCATCGCGGAGATCCTCGCCGGCGTTCTCACGGGCGGCCCAGACGCCGACCCGAACCGAGCAATGCAGGAAGAGGACATCATGGCGCTCGAACGGGCAGCCCTGCGTGAGCTCGTCACCATGCCGACCACTCGGGCGCGCATGGAGCATATGCTCAAGACTGGCAAGCCACTGCAAAACTGACCCGGTCGTTCTCAACCAAGGGCGGAGGTTCGACGTCCGCCCGCCCCGCCTACCTCACGACGCATGTTCACATGTCATGGCTTGGTAATAGCGATTTGGAGAAACTGTGAAAACACGCCTTACCGATTTGCTGGGCATCGAATATCCGGTGGTGCAGGGTGGCATGATGTGGGTAGGGCGTGCCGAGCTTGCCAGTGCGGTTTCCAACGCAGGTGGACTCGGCACCCTGACCGCGCTTACGCAGCCCACACCCGAGGCGTTGAGAACCGAGATCCGCCGTTGTCGCGCCATGACCAAAAGACCCTTTGGCGTCAACCTCACCATTCTTCCCACGGTATCGCCACCGCCTTACCACGCGTACGCCCAGGCGATCATCGACGAAGGCGTCACGATCGTGGAGACGGCAGGCAACCATCCCGTAGAAATCACGCAGCTTTTCAAGGAAAACAATGTCCAGATCATCCACAAATGCACGTCGGTGCGGCATGCTCTTTCGGCTGAGAAGCGAGGCGCGGACGCCATCAGCATCGACGGATTCGAGTGTGCTGGCCATCCAGGTGAAGACGATATTCCAGGACTGATCCTCATCCCCGCCGCGGCGCGTCAGCTGCGAGTGCCCATAGTCGCATCCGGCGGATTTGCCGACGGGAACGGCTTGGCAGCAGCCCTCGCCTTAGGGGCGGACGGGATCAACATGGGCACCCGCTTCATGGTGACCAAGGAAGCCCCCATCCATGAGAATATCAAACAGCGCCTAACGGAAGCTACCGAGCGCGACACGAGGTTGATCTTCCGTACCTTTCGAAACACCGGACGGGTTTTGCGCAACGCAGTTTCCGTAGAGGTCGTCGCGATAGAAAACTGCCCGGGCGGCGCCGTTTTTGACGATATAAAGCCTCTCGTGTCAGGTGTCCGCGGCCTGAAGGCCTTGCTGGACGGGGATTCGGAAGGTGGACTTATCTGGGCCGGACTCTGCGTCGGCCTGATCGACGACGTTCCAAGTTGCGCAGAGCTTCTCCAAAGGATCGATCGTCAATGCCGGACTCGCATTGGGATGCTTGTGAAGATCCTGGACGAACCGGCGTCGCCTCCCGAATCCGATATGTCACCGCAAGTGCCTGAGTTCAAACGCACTGACGCAACCACCTGTTCAGATTGCTGGTCGCCGTGAAGGCGAGAACCAACGGTGTTTCGTCACCGTTCGTGGGACGATGCGCGATCGCTATTCAATCTACATGCCTGCGAGCGACGGACCGCTAGGATGACACCACCATTCGACGAAGCCCAGCACGGATTTGGCACGCGAGAGGTCGACGACCATCTTCGTCGACATATCCGGGGACTTCAGGGCACCTTGAGGCTTCAGCCCATTATGGGCGGACGTTCAAACCCAACTTTCTTCGCGGACTACGACAACCGCAGGCTCGTGATCCGCAAGAAGCCTGGAGGCGTCATCCTGCCTTCCGCCCACGCTGTGGAACGGGAGTATCGTGTCCTGTCGGCGCTGCAGCAATCGGCAGTTCCCGTTCCTCCGGTACTGCTGTTGGAAACGGACAGTTCGATCATGGGCACGCCCTTCTACGTGATGGAGCGGGTCGAAGGCCGGATTTTTGCGGATAGCGCTCTTGGAGGCGCCTCGCCATGCGTTCGTATGCCGATGTACGGCTCGGCGGCGAAGGTGCTGGCCGCCCTGCACTCCGTCGACATCGAAGCGACTGGCCTTGGCGGCTATGGAAAAAAAGGCAACTATTATCAGCGTCAGATAAGCCGCTGGACCAAGCAGTGGCAGCTGTCGAAGACCCGTGACGACGCAAACGTCGAGACGCTCATCGCCTGGCTCCCGCAGCATTTGCCGGACAGCGACGAAACCACGCTTGTGCATGGAGATTTCCGTATCGGCAACTTGATTTTCCATCCGAAGGAACCGCGAGTGATCGCTGTCCTCGACTGGGAACTGTCAACGCTCGGTCATCCCATGGCCGACCTTGCCCACATGTGCGTTTTCACCTGGTCCATGAACGCCGACGAATATGGCGGCGTTCGCGACCTCCCTCTCGACGAACTCAGCTTGCCGTCGCTCGAGCAGTTCCTGGACCTCTACTATCAGTCGACCGGAGACGGCCACCGCATTTCGGCGTTCGATCTTGTACTCGCGCTGTTTCGTAACGCCGTCATCTTCGAAGGCATCGCCGCCCGGGCGCTCGCCGGCAACGCAACGTCCGCCGATGCTCACAAAGTTGGGTCGCTGGCGTCCGTGTTCGCCCGTCGCGCGGTCGAACTGCTCGATTAGCTAAGGAGGTTTGACGTGGATTTCTCTTACTCGCCGCGCGTTCTCGGCTTGATCGACGAACTCAACGCCTTTATGGCCGCGCACATCCATCCCGCGAATGCCGATTGGCATGAAAGCGCGGACAAGGGCGTCTATCCCGAGCGGCTCGTAGACGGGCTGAAGGAAAAGGCAAAGGCGACGAAACTCTGGAATCTGTTTCTGCCGACGCTCCGAGACGACGAGCCTGGCACGCGCCTTTCGAACCTGGAATATGCGCCGCTGGCCGAGATCATGGGCCGAGTACCGTGGTCTTCCGAAGTCTTCAATTGCAACGCGCCTGACACAGGAAATATCGAAATCCTGCATCTCTTCGCCACTCCTGAACAACGGGAGAGGTGGTTGAATCCGCTGCTGGAAGGGAGTATCCGTTCCACCGTTTCGATCACCGAGCCGGACGAGGCCTCGTCAGACCCGACCAATCTGAAGACCACCATACGGCGTGACGGAGATCATTTCGTTATCAGCGGTCGTAAGTGGTTCACAAGCGGCGCGCTGCACCCAAAATTTGCTTTTACCCTCGTAATGGGCGTTTCCGACACGGATCCTGAAGCAGCGGCACATCGTCGGCATTCTTTCGTGATTGTGCCTGCTGATACTCCTGGTTTTCGCGTCGTGCGGGATGTACCGATCCTCAGCCATCATTCCATAGAGGGGCATTGCGAAGTCGAGTTCAAAGACGTCCGGGTTCCTGTCCAGAACCTACTGGGCGAACTTGGCGCTGGATTCGCGATCGCTCAAGCAAGGCTGGGGCCAGGCCGCATCCACCATTGCATGCGAGCGATTGGCCAATGTGAGTTGGCCCTCGAGCTTATGTGCAACCGGGCTCTCGCACGCAAGACTTTCGGCACCCGGCTTGCGGATTACTCAAACGTTCGCGACTGGATTGCCGAGTCGCGAATCGAAATCGAACAGGCTCGCCTCCTCAATCTGAAGGCTGCCTGGATGATGGATACAAACGGCAGCAGATCCGCCCGGAACGAGATCTCGATGATCAAGGTCGCGGCTGCCCGCTTGCAGACGAAGGTCACCGATCGGGCCATCCAGGTGTTTGGAGCAATGGGCCTGACAAACGACACGCCGCTGGCATACCTGCACACGTGGGGACGCGCGCTTCGATTCATCGACGGTCCGGACGAAGTCCATCTGCGAGGGATCGCGCGCCAGGAACTGAAGCGAGCAGGGCACCGCTCAGGCGCCGGCTGAGAAGATCGGAACTTGTCACCGAGCGAGGGTGGACCAGCCTACACTGTACGCCAACCGTCAGAAACGCCTGGAGCACTGAGGTGGCGACGAAACGGCGGGCAGCGGGTAGATCGTCGCCGCGTTAAACGACCACGATCACCTCGGCCGCGATCATCGGACTCAGGCGGACATCCAAATCGACTCTTCGTGAAAAATCACGTCGGCTATCCAGGATCCAATATTGTCGATCAAGCGCTCACCGGTTGCCGCGGACGCTTCATGGGGTGCGCCGATGATACCAGCAAAGTCCCCGAAGCTGCCTCTAGGGTGCTTGTAGCGGCCGACCGCACCTCCGATATAGGGCATGCCGGCTCCCTTGTAGGTGCCGCAACAGTCCGTCGGAAAGAATGATTTCGCGTCCGTAAGGTCGACGGAATCTGGCAAGAGCGCCATCATGCGGGACGTCTCGCCCGCTCCGCCATGTCCCTGAGGCGAGGGAAACACTGCATTGCCTCGATTGAGCTCCGCGCTCACGACGATCCAGTTGATTGTCGTGACGACGGCATCCGTTTCGTCGTTCAGCTCCTTCGCCGCTACCTGGGACGGCGCGTCGCTCTCGGCGTTTCCGATCAGAAGATATATCCGCCTGAAGCCGTGCCTCACCAACTCGGATCCGATTTCCCTGATCATCTGTCCGAGCAGCCCTGGCGTAACCGCGATTGTACCGGGAAAGTCGGTAGGCGCCTCGGAACGGAATTGCCTCGGCCCGAAAGGTATGGTCGGCCCTAAATGCAGATGAATGCCTCTGTGCGCAAGAATGTCGCGTGCCTTGCGAGCAAGACCTTCGACCTGAATTGTATCGGTCCCTACAGGCAGGTGAGTTCCGTGTTGCTCAACAGCGCCGAGACAAACGACCACCGGTTGGTTGGACCCGATCGCCGTTGCAATCTGCGGGCTGCGCATCCGAAAGTAATCATGGGACATCGAGGTACTGCCTTTCATCATCGGCTCGGGGAGGCCGGCCGCGTCTCCGCGGCCGGTCGACTCATCATTTGTTGAGCCAGACGTTGAAGCGCTTCTGGAGTTCGTCGAGATGCACCGACCAGAACGAGCCGTCATCGTATACGACTCCCTTTTCGGCACTCGGGCTGATGAAAGGCTCGACCGCCTGACGGTCGTTCTCATCGTAATTGGTCGACTTGAGGACGGACAACCGCGCCGACAGGCTCTTGGAGCGGAAGTCGTTCGGACCTCCTTTGAAATCGGCCTCTGCTATGTAAAGGCGTTTTGCGATCTCTGGCCGCGATACGAATTCAATGTACTTCTTCGCGAGCTCAAGCTTCTTGGTTCCCTTCGGGATCATATAGACATCCATCTGCGCCAGCTGACCGTTGAACATGATGCCAATCGGTAGTTTCCTCTGTCCCGTTGCGACCAGCAGCCGTTGCGAGCTGGACATTCCCATAGCCACTTCCTTGTCGGCCAGAAGTTGTGCTCCTTGCGACCAGGACTCCCACCACACGATATCGTTCTTGATGGTATCGAGTTTGTGAAATGCACGGTCGACGCCTTCCTCAGTCGAAAGCACCTTCCAAATGTCCGACGGCGGCACGCCATCAGCCTGGAGCGCGAACTCCAGGACATACATTGGGGACTTGTAGAAGCCCCGCTTGCCTGGAATCTTCTTCGTATCGAAGACGTCGGCGAGGCTTGTTGGCTTGTCCGACAGGGCCGATTGGTAGCCCCAGGCAACGGACCAGGTCGTCATGCCGACTCCGCAATCTACGACCGAGCCCGGCAGATAATCCTCTTTCGCCGGCGTACCGTCCGCGGCCGGCGGAAGGCTGATGTCACTCGTTTGTTCGAGGAGGCCCTCATCGCAGCCCTTGCGGGCAAGCGCTACTTCCCCGTTCACGACATCCCAGGATACATTCCCGGTTTCGACCTGAGCCTGGATCTGTGCGGTTCCGCCATTGTAATCGACAGATACGATCCGAACGCCGGTTTCTTTTTCGAAGGGACGATAGAAGGCCGTCTCCTCGCGAAGTTTCGTATCTCCGCCAAAGGACACCACCGTCAGCGTTTCCTCGGCGACTGCCGGTGCGACCAGCATAGTCGCAAATATGAGTGAGGCGACCAAACGCTTCATTGCCATTCCCCTTTTTCTTCCGCGCAATCCCCGTCAGACGCGGGGGCACGAGGTTTATTCGCACTCATTAAGTTATGGGCTGGCTCGTCCCGGTCTACCCGCGAAACTCGATTCCTGCTTCGGCGCTTTCGGATGCTTTATCTTCTGGTGATGGTCCAGACTTGGGGCGCGATCCAATGGACAAACACGGGCGCACATCGCCAACGCGCAGCAGGAAGAATGGATGACTAAATATCAGCATTATTATATCAACGGAAAGTGGATCGTACCCGACAGCCGCGAGACTTTCGCGGTCGTGGACCCCTCCACCGAGCAGGCGTTCGAGACAATCATCCTCGCCAATCGCAACGACGTCGATGCAGCGGTTCGAGCGGCGCGGAAAGCGTTTGCCACTTTTTCAAGAATGTCCGTTGAGGACCGGCTCGCGATGCTGACGCGGATCGGCGTCGAATATGAGCGGCGGATCGGAGAGATCGCGGAAGCGATCTCGAACGAGATGGGCGCACCGATAACGCTGGCCCGCACGGCACAGGCGCCATCGGGCTCCAGTCATATCAAGGGCGCTATCGCAACCCTGCGCTCCTATCAGTTCGCGAAGCGCAACGCGGGCGATCTGATCGTGAAGGAGCCGATCGGAGTCTGCGCGATGATCACGCCCTGGAACTGGCCCATGAACCAGGCAGTGTGCAAGGTCGTCTATGCGCTGGCCGCCGGCTGTACGATGGTTTTGAAGCCAAGCGAAGAGACACCTATCTCCGCTCACATTTTTGCCGAGATCCTGGACGCGGCAGGAGTTCCGGCCGGCGTTTTCAACCTGATTCACGGCGACGGCCCAAGTGCGGGCAGTGCCCTTTCATCGCATCCTGATGTCGACATGGTGTCATTCACGGGATCCACCGTCGCGGGAATTTCTGTCGCTAAGGCTGCGGCGGATACCGTCAAGCGCGTTTCGCAGGAATTGGGAGGCAAGTCTCCCAATATCATTCTCGAGGATGCCGATCTGGCGGCAGCCGTCACGCGTGGTGCAAATTCTGTCTTTCGCAACAGCGGTCAGACTTGTACCGCGCCGACGCGGATGCTCGTGCCGGTCAAGCTCCACGAAAAAGCGGTGGAAATCGCAATAAAGGCTGCGGAGAGCGCCATCGTCGGTGCACCATCGGACTTCGCGACAACTGTGGGGCCGCTCGTGAACGCCAAGCAGTTCGACCGGGTCCAACGCCTCATACAGCGCGGCATTGACGAGGGTGCCACCCTCGTTGCCGGCGGGCTCGGCCGCCCTGCCCTGTTCAACGCTGGCTATTACGCGCAGCCCACCGTCTTCGCGAACGTGAACACCGATATGGTCATCGCCCGCGAAGAGATTTTCGGGCCAGTGTTGTCGATCCTTCCCTACGAGGATGAGGATGACGCAATCCGTATCGCAAATGAAACGAATTACGGACTGTCCAGCCAGATCTGGTCGACGAATCCTCAGAAGGCATATCGCGTCGCCTTGCAGATCAAGGCCGGCAACGTATTGATCAACGGATCGGGCACCAGCGGCGATTCTCCGTTTGGCGGCATGAAGCAATCCGGGAACGGCCGCGAGCAAGGCGAAATGGGCCTTGAGGAGTATCTTGAAACCAAGGTCATATCCGGAGCAGCTGCGTAATACGTCGTGTCACTGCGGACTCGCATGCAAGCGCTGCCGCGCACCACAGTAACTGCTCTACTCGGGGCATGTGACGCACCGTTCTCCGAGTAGGACATCCGGCATGAACGCCCGCGTCCCTTGCGGACGACCAACCGCCATGGCGCATGGGACCACTCGGGTCCGAGGCACAATTCACCAAGTGCAGAACCATGATCCAGAAGAGCGTCGATGAGGGAGCGCGGCGCGTTACCGTGGAACGGGCCGTCCAGCCCGATTGAATCGCAGCAGCTTCGTGGGCCCCATCGCGTTCGTGGAGGTCAACAATGACATGCGCTCGTCCAAGTGGAGATTCTCGGGCCTGTGCTTCAATCAATCGATTCGATACGGCAGAGGAAGCAATACAGATAGCCAACGACACGCCGACGAATTACGTCCAAATCGCAGGATATGGTCGAGATGGACGGCAATGGACGCGGGGCTGGTTCGCCATTCGACGGCATTAAGGCATCCGGGCGAGCCAGCGAAAGGAAGGCAGTGGAGGAATTTCTCGAACCCAAGGCGATGTCCGGTTGGACCCACGAAGGCTGATGCCACTCTCAGGCTGCGCGATCCCCCAGGTCGCAACGCCTTTCCTCACGCGAGATTCGGAGCTTTTTCGCGTGACCGACTAGCCAGCCGCCCTGATCATGTTGCGGGCAATCACTGTCTGCTGAATCTGCGTAGTTCCCTCGTAGATTCGGAAAAGCCGGACGTCCCTGTAGAAACGCTCGATCCCATAATCGACCATATAGCCGGCGCCCCCGTGGATCTGTACGGCGCGGTCAGCGACACGGCCCACCATCTCGCTAGCAAACATCTTACAGCAGGCAGCCTCGGTCGAGACGTTCTGGCCCCGATCCCTGCGCCGCGCGGTCTCCTCGACCATGCATCGGGCGGCATAGGTTTCGGCTTCACTGTCGGCCAGCATGGCCTGAACCAGTTGCTTTTCCGCAATAGGACCGCCGAATTGCTTGCGATTCATCGCATAGGCAAGGCTGTCCCTGATCAGCCGATCGGCCGCGCCGACGCAGATAGCCGAAATGTGAAGGCGCCCCCGATCGAGCACCTTCATCGCGGTTTTGAAGCCCTGTCCTTCTACGCCACCCAGGATCGCTTCGGCCGGCACACGACACCCGTCAAAAATCACGTCGCAGGTATGCGAGCCGCGTTGTCCCATTTTGCGGTCGATCACGCCGAGAGACAGACCGAGCGCGCCAGCCTCGACCAGAAATGCCGTGACGCCCCCTGCCCCATGCGAACCCGGATCCGTCCTTGCGAATACCGTGAACAAACCTGCACAGGGCGCATTCGTAATGTAGCGTTTTGTCCCGTTTAGAACGTAGTGGTCGCCATCGCGGCGGGCGGAGGTCCGGACCGAAGCCGCGTCGGAACCTGCATCTGGTTCGGTAAGCGCGAAGGATGCTATGATCTCGCCACTGGCAAGGCGCGGCAGGTATTTGCGTTTCTGGTTTTCGGTTCCGTCGAGGACTATGCCCTGCGAACCGATTCCATTGTTGGTGCCCACGAGCGAGCGGAACGCCGGCGACGTCTTTCCCAGGATGAAGGCTGCCGCCACCTCCTCGGACATGGTAAGCCCAAGACCGCCATACTCTTCAGGTATGGACATGCCGAAAAGTCCCATTTCCTTCATCTCCGCAACAATCTGCGGGGGAATAGCGTCGTCATCAGAGACCTGCGCCTCGTGCGGTACGAGGCGCTCGCGCACGAAGCGCTCGAGAGCGGAGAGGAACTGCTGCAGCGTTTCAGGATCAAGGCTCACGGAGCGCCCCTTCGGATTTGACAGGTGTACTTCCTGCAATCTTTCAATTAGCCAGTCATGCATTGGTAAATCGCTCATCTGCCTTGGTGTCAATTTGGCGTAAGCGTTGTTTGCTCTGCGAAATTACGATGCTTGCATTAGCCCAGCTTTGGGACGCACGCCGTTCCCATTACGCGACGGGTCGCGCCATCCAAAAGCCTTTGCTTGGCGAATGCCGACTTCAGGCGTGAGCCAGCCTGGCGTGAAGTCTTTCTGCCTGTCGTGCGGAAGCGCTTCCTGACATTGCGGTGGACCGCCGCGTAGGAATATGATGCTTGTGCACGGAGTTGATCTCGGCGATCTCGATCCTCTGCTAACATAATGACCTCAACCGCTTGACGATCCCTTCATGCCTGCTTCGGAACGTAAAACAATGGCGGACCGCCGCCTGAAGGAGCGCGATGTCTAGAATTGGCCAAATCCAGGACGTTGACCTGAAGCTGCTCAGATGCTTTTGCACGATCGTGGAGGAAGGAAGCCTCACCGCCGCCCAAGTGGCATTGCGGCTGTCCCAATCCAGCCTCAGCGAATACCTGAAAACCCTCGAATTGCGCCTCGGCGTGACGCTTTGCCAGCGGGGACCGAAGGGATTTAAGCTTTACGAAGAAGGGCGCGAGGTCTATCTCGCCGCACGCGAGCTCTTCGCATCCATAGACGCATTCAAGCACAGCGTCACCAATGTGAGCGCCGGCTATCGTGGAGAGTTGGTGCTGGGGGTCGAGGACAGCATCATAGAGAACCCGGACTGCCATATACCCGAAGCGATCGAGAGATTCTCGAATGTCGCGTCTGGCATTCGAATTCGTGTCGAGATCATGCTTGGAGCCCAATTGATCGGTAGGGTGGCGGACGGGCTTTTTCCTGTCGGCGTGGGCTTGGAAAACCTTTCGTTCAGCCAGTTGGATTCGTCGCATCTTTTCGAGGAGCATCTGTACCTCTATTGCGGCCGCAACCATCCCCTCTTTGACGTCCCGGACGATCGGATCACTGCAGATCAGATCGCCAGCTTTCCCTACTGCAGTAGGGGCCATCTCGAAGCCGCACATCCCGAACGCGTGGACAACAGCATACCGTTTTCCGGCGATATCGGGTTGGGTGCACAAGCGCAGCTCGCGCTAATCCTGTCCGGCCGGGACTTGGGATACCTCCCGGTACATATCGCATCCAGTTACGTGGCGGCGGGCCGCCTAAAGAGCGTCCGCTCGGACCTCATCCACCGCATCAGGACCGTTGCCGCCATGACCGGTCCGAGGTCCGCAAAGAACAAGCTTCTGCGTCACTTCATCCGAATTCTGGCTGAAGCGCATGCGCACACCCGCGCCAAGCTGCCGGTGCGGCGCCCCACAGCCCAGTCGCTCATCGGCTCCACGGCATTGGGCGGCGCGCTTGCCGAGGATTGAGTACTGTTCAGGAATTCGAGATCGACGGCTGATGATCGTGTGCATGCAGAGCCGCCCTGACGCACAAGAGTCTGCACCGGAACCATGTCAGATTTGGAGCGCCGCACCTACCCAATGCGCTCCGCGGCCCAGGCGCCAGAGACGTTGCAAAGCACGTCAGGCAGACGCTATATAAGCGAGGAAGTGAGTTCGGAACAACAGGCACAGCGGGGTCAGGTTTCACCGGCGTTGCCATGCGCTCTGAGATTGACTGTGATCTCTTGCGAAGTTGCAGGTGTGGCCGCAGCCAGTGGACGGTAAGCGCTGCGATCGGTCGATGAACACAGACGAAAGTAAGGAGTGTCGCATTGGCGAACTTCCCTGAAGCGACATAGATGACAAAAATCGGTCAACTACATGACATAGACTTAAAAACACTTCGTGTGTTTTGCACTATCGTGGAAGAAGGAGGCTTCACGGCAGCGCAGACCAGCCTCAACCTGTCGCAATCGAGCTTGAGCGAGTATCTGAAATCTTTGGAGGTGAGGCTCGGCATGACGCTCTGCCAACGCGGCCCCAAGGGCTTCCAACTCTACGAGGATGGAAAGAAGGTTTACGCTGCGGCACGCGAAATGTTCTTCGCCATCGATAGCTTCAAGGACCAGATAACTAGCATCAATCGCGGAACGGTCGGGCAGATCACGATTGCGATCCAGGATGCGATAGCGAGCAATCCATCATCACGGCTGTCCGAAGCCCTCAGGATGTTCGAGCAGGCTTATCCCCGCGTCCGGGTGAAGGTGGAGATGATGCTGGGTTTTCAAGTGATGGGCCGCGTGGCCGACAACGTGGTTCCGCTCGGGATCTGCCTGCTGCGGAACAACCTTCCACAGGTGACGTCGACAACCATCTTCGGCGAGTCCGCTCACCTTTATTGCTCCGACAAACACTCCCTGTTTTCGGAGGATACGAACAATATCACTGAAGAACAGGTCCGCGAGTATCGCTACTGCAGCCGCGCGCACCTCGAATGGGCTCATCCCGAATGGGGCGGCGATGCCCTTACAAACGATGTCGGGTTTGGCGCCGAGGCCCAGCTCGCGCTCATCCTGTCCGGCCGGGCAATCGGCTACATGCCAGATCATATCGCCGCGCCGTTTCTGCATGGCGGCTCGCTCAAGCAGATCAAGGGCCGGATAGAATCGACCGTCAACCCCGTTGCCCTGATCAGCGGCCCTGGTATGCGCAAATTTCGTCTTGCATCGAAGCTCTCGGATATGATTGTCGAGGCACACAAGCCGCTGGCCGAAAGATAGTTCGAATACTAGCCGTTAATAGCGCGCTCTGACCTGGTTATCTGGAGCGTTAATACAGGTGCCCGTTCAAAACACAGCTCCTCGATACGCGTGAGCGGCACGCCGGACCAACACCTGGCCAACTTCCTCACGAAAAGCACCAGCTCGGGGGCAAATATAGCGCGCTTCTGGTCAGCAGGCGCAGAACGCGACACGGCATGCACGCGAACTCAGGTGTAAGCCGTTCGATGGCAACCGGGATAGCATCGAGTGCACGACCGTCATATTCCGAAAGCCCGACCCTCAAGCGGGGTTAGCCAGCACTTTTCCGCGCCAGCGGCTCGGCAACCACTCGTCCCCGAGACGCCAAGTCGGAACGTCCCAGCGCTACGATCCGGCCATGTACGCCTACAGCCGCCGTGCAGCCATCGAGTCCTGCAGATCGGGAACAGGCATATTGATGGTGGAAATTAACCCCTGCGGAGCCCCGTTCAAATCCGCTCGCATCCGCGGTCATGGCCAGGGCATGAGATTGCCAAGGTCTCCGTTCGCCGAGCCACCATTCGAAACCGGGCTTATCCAGCCACGCTTCGGGTTCTGCGTTCGGCGAAACGACGCAGCAATTGCGTCAGGATGATCGTAAGGATCGCAACCACTGTCAGCATCGTTGCCACGGCCAGCACACGAGGGCTCAGATCTTCGCGGACGCCTGTCCACATCTGCCGAGGGACAGTCACGGTGTCGACGCCACCGACGAACAGGACGATGATCAGTTCGTCGAACGAAGTGATGAAAGCTAGTATAGCGCCGCCCACCACGCCCGGAACTGCGAGCGGGAGAGTGATCGTCATGAAGGTATAGACGGGGCCGGCTCCGAGGCTCTGAGCTGCCTTCGAAAGGCGAGGATCGATGCCTGCCAGCGCTACCCGTACTGATATAAGCACGAACGGAGCCGCGATGGCGGCATGTGCCAAGATGACGCCAAGTCGGTTCTCGAGGAGCCCGATCTTGGCGTAGAGAAAATAGAGGCCGGTCGCGAGCACGATCGTCGGCGCGAAAATTGGCAGCAGCAGTGCCGCCGAGATCAACTCGCGCCCTCCGAACCGAGCGCGCTCCAGACCAAGGGCAGCGAGCGTTCCGAGGACGGTCGCAATCGCTGTAGACGCTAGGCCAATGACCACGCTGTTGCGAAAAGCCGCCGCCCATTCGTAGCTCGCGAACACCTCACGATACCATTTCGTCGAATATGCAGCTGGGTCCAGGTTAAGCATCCCCGGCGTAAACGAGAAGTAAGGAACCGCGTTGAACGACAAGGGTATAATTACCAGCAGCGGCAAAAGAAGGAATACGAATATCAATACGCAAACCGCGACATAAATTCGCCAGCCAATTTTCATACCAATGGGGGAAATGTTTTGGTTTGACATCAGCCGAACATCTTTCCGCCTTGGGCGATCTTCTTTGAATAGAAAATATAGATCAACAAAACGAGGACGAAGAGGATCGTCGACATGGCCGCCGCCAGGCCCCAATTGAGACTCGTGTCCATGTGGAACGCGATGACGTTTCCGATGAACGTGCCTTGCGCGCCGCCCACAAGCGCAGGTGTGACGTAAAATCCGACTGACAGCATGAACACCAGAGTGATGCCGGCGGCGATGCCGGGGCGCGTCAGAGGCACAAACACCGACCAGAAGGCGTAGAATGGATGCGCTCCGAGCGAAATCGCTGCGCGCTGGTACGACTTCGGAACAGCAAGCATCGAGCTGTAGAGGGGCAGGACCATAATCGGGAGAAGCACATGAACCATGACGATCAGCGTCCCGGTCATATTGAAAATGAGCGCGAGCCTTTGGTCATCCCTGATAATACCAAGCGCAACGAGCGCCTTGTTGAGGACCCCCTCGCGCTGGAGAAGGACGATCCAGCCTGTTGTGCGGACAAGAGCGGACGTCCAATAGGGAATGAGGACGGCGATCATGCACACGCTGGCGACGCGTGGCGACACCTGGGTCATTAGATAGGTAATTGGATAGGCCAGGATCAGGCATGATACGCAGATGACCGCGCTTACCCACATGGTTCGCCAGAGGATGCGCAGATTGATGAATGCGCCGCCCTCAGCGGCAGTCAATTCGCCGGTCGGTGCGCGAACGACGTCGACTGCCGCCAGATACTTGTCCGGGGTCAGGCTGATGAGCGAATCCTTCAGTACCGACCAGGTGCCGACCTCGCCCCAGTCGGGGCTGACCGAGGCAAGAACCTTGGAAGGCGGAAGCTCGGTGCCTTTCTGAAACGCGACGGCCGTTCGACGCAGAAGCTGCGGTGCACCCGAGATGCGGTCGTTCATCCTCGAACCCACCCGGCCGATGCTCCGGTCGCCCAGGGAACGAACCAGTTCACGCGAGAAAACTGCTAGGATTGGCTCTCCTGGGACGCCCTGCTCGGGATTCCAGTTCTTCAGCGCCATTCGGGTTTCAGGAAGGGCTTCGCCGGATGTCGGATCGTAGGCGCTACGGCTGATCATCATCCCGAGTGGGGTCAGGAAAAAAATGACGAGAAAGCCCACCATTGGCAGCAAAAGTAGAGCAGTGCCTGCACCCTGCCGGCCAAACAGTTTCCGACGTTGCACAGGGATTGCTATCCCTTCGGCGGTCATGCCAGTACTCATTCGCACGTCCTCACTTTGGTCGGCTTGCTCGGTCCAAGAGCGCAAGCCGCAAGAATTCAACTGACGGGCAGCCGAGCCGGAAGGCACCTCTCAGGCAACCGCCTCCGGCTTGAAGGCTATGGCCTCCGCACGCGACCACGACACTTCGACAGTCTCATTGGCCGAAAAGGTTTCGAAGCGCGCCGTATTGGGCGATTTCGCAAGAAGCGACACGCCGGAAGCGAGCCGCAGCTCCAGCCGAAAGCTGTCGCCGAGATAGGTGACGTCGGTAACGGTGGCTTGGAGCGAGTTTTCCCGTGCGTCAGGATCCTGAACGCGGTTGATATGAATGCGCTCAGGGCGGATCGTTACGGTTGCCTCGCCGCCCTCCCGATCGAGATCTCCCGAACGGCAGACGACGCGACCGCACCCGGGAACCATGATTGAACAGATGTCGGACGACAGGGATTCGACCTTACCGTTGAGGCGGTTGTTTTCTCCGATGAAACTGGCGACAAATGCGTCTGCGGGCTGCTCGTAGAGTTCCCGCGGCGGCGCAACCTGACGAAGCGCCCCGTCTCGCAAGATCGCTACTCGGTCGGACATCACCATCGCTTCAGACTGGTCGTGTGTAACGTAGACAACCGTCACCCCGACCTTGGTATGAAGCTTCTTGATCTCATACTGCATCTCTTCACGCAGCATCTTGTCCAGTGCGCCGAGCGGTTCGTCCATCAGGATCAGTTCGGGGTCGAACACCAGAGCCCGCGCGAGAGCGACGCGTTGCTGCTGGCCGCCGGACAGTTGAGTAGTACGACGATCGCGGTATGGGTCCAGTTGCACCATCTCCAAAGCACGCTTCACCCTTTCGGCCATCTGCACCTTTGGGATACGCCGCACCTTGAGGGGATAGGCCACGTTCTCCGCCACGGTCATGTGCGGGAAAAGAGCGTAGCTCTGGAAGACCACGCCGATGTTGCGCTTATAGGGCGGCGTGTCCTGGATGGGACGTCCGCGCACGATGATGCGGCCACTGGTCGGAGTTTCGAAACCTGCCAGCATCATCAGCAGCGTCGTCTTGCCAGAACCGGACGGCCCCAACATCGTCAGGAATTCCCCAGGCTTGATGTCGAGATCAAACCCCCGGATGGCATAAGTGCGCCCGTCGTATGATTTCGAAATGGCGTCGTAGCTGACGATCGCATCATTCTCTTGAGCTGCCGGCAAGAAGACCTCCAATGTGATGTAGCAGGGCGGGCCGGATTCAACCGACTCCTCTGTAGTTATCCGAACCGAACGGCGCGTCCTGCGATGCCAGCTGGGCAATCGAGGACGACCTTGATGAAATCGTTCTTCGCCGCAGGACGGCCCGCCGCTGGCGCCAATGGCCATGTCGAGATGACTGTCCGAAGTGCTTCGAAGCTCAGGGAAGTTTCGTAGTCCAAGATGACGGCAATGCTTTCAACCTGAGCTCGGAGCGGCACCAAGCCGACGCAACTGTTTGCGCTCACGACGCCGGCCTTTTGCTCGAACGGCCTGTGGAGCATCTGCGCTTCGAGCTGGGTCGTATCGCCACCGGAAGGCACAACCGTCAGCGTCTGCTGCGCAAAGACTGCCCCGGAGAGCTGCGGCAATGCTGCGAATGTGAGACATGCCCCTTTCATTCGTGCCCCCATTTGACTGGCGAGGATGGTGAGCTTCCCCTTCGCCGAGGGCCCTCCCCCTTTGTCGGGAAAGACTAGGATCAAGCCTTACCCGCCGCCACGTCGGATAGTCGATGCTTGCTTCGGTTTGCTCGAAGTTGACGATTTCGTTGCCACCCTCAGGGTGCCGCGCCGACAAACCCCTCAAGGAAATTCGCAACATTCGTGCCCAGCAC
>NZ_JBFUFB010000021.1:0-60161 GCF_056403655.1 Mesorhizobium sp. P2_F8 | reverse complement strand
GTAAGACCAATGCGGTTTTCGATCAGGCTTTGGTCCGATGTCCCGTGGGACCGAAGCCCTGCCGGGGGAACGTCGGCACCTCCTCGAAGTTTGGTTGCTGGCGCGGAGTTCTGCGTCGATTTCATAGGAGGAAAACATGAGAATGCACCTTACCGGGGCCGCTGCGGCGTTTCTGCTCCTTGCAGGTATCGGCGCGGCCGCTGCCGAGGACGTCATCATCGCGCCTGAGCAAGATACGGTCATCCGTGAATATGTGAAGAAGCAGCCCCTGGCTTCGGTGAAGCTTCCCGGCGTAGAACTCAATATCGGCTCATCGCTGCCAGATACCGTCGAGCTTCACGAAGTTCCCAACGTTAAATACCGCTATGTCGTGATCGACAACCGGACGGTTCTTGTCGATCCTAGCACCCACAAGATCGTCAAGGTCTACGACTGAACCCAGCCGCCCCAGCCCGCCGCGGCCCCGATGGCGGCGAGCCGTCCCAACAAACAGATCCCACAGCGCAAAACCCGCCACCTCCGGGAGAGGTGACGGGCCTATTAGATACCAACCTAGGAACTATGAATGCTTCGAAAAGTGACGCGGTTCACAAGAGATTGAGGAGCCGACCGGTAAACGTGACGCGCCGGGGCTGCCCCACCTAGATCGTGAGCGTAAGAGGGCACGCCCTCCGGCTCCCAGGCGAGGATGGCCGGTGCGGTTGGGATGCCATTGGGCGACCACACCGGCCACCTGCGGGGATGGGTTCAAGTCCCGCCTAACTTACATATTGCTATATTAGCAATCACGCAATTAAGCCTATCGGTGTACTCCAAGCCTTAGCGGCCATGGGTCCAACGCGCGCCGACCATGGCATCGAGGAATTCGATGTCTTCAACGCAGCGATTTCTAAAGGTCGAGTGATGCCCGAGGGGATAATGACACCTTCGCCGCGGGCGCGCGCACGGAACGTCATTCTTTGAGTTGATGCAATTGTCGATCCCCTACAGACGCGGGCCACCAAGCGTCACCAGCCAAGCCGGCGTCGTGACGGATGATCGCGTCTAATATCGCTTCGTAGGCGCTGCCAATGTCTTCCTCGAGCTCGACGCTGCCGATGCCGATCGCCCTGGCGTCCGCGAACATCTTCTGGGTCAGCTCGGCGACCGAGATGACGTCCGCCTCGGCGGTGGCGCGGACGTTGTTGGAAATCCACTTGTGAAGGAAATTGGTGCTTCGTGCGCTCATAATTGCCTTAGCAACCTTCCGCTTTTAGGGTTCGCACCATCTGAACAATAACCGGGTCATACGGAATTTTTTCCGACCTGCTGTAATTTATGGTGAAGAGCGCGGCACGGTCGTTGCAGACCGCAATTGCGCGGACATATCGGATCTGGCCGTCCTTGATGCCCGAGTAACTCGCCCCCCTCGGGGTGACACGCCGATAGGTCAGCTCCCACCCAGCCGTTTCGTCCTCGACCATGCCATGCTCGATCTCGGCGCGAAAACTGGCCTTGCCGAGTCTGGCGCCCCACACTGCAAGGAACGCATCGTTTTCGCCCCGAAAAGCCGCGCCTTGGTCGGAACGCTGTGTTAGCACAAAACCCGGGGGAACATCGAATGTGAACCCAAGCTTCCTGACACCGAACGGCTGCCACGCTTGAGCCTGAAGAAGCGAGCTGCAAAATAGGACCGGAACGATGCTCAGCAGAAAGCGGACCATAGGGATTGATTTAGCGTTGCGTTCATGTAGGCCACAACCTTGCTCGCCGGCTTAGGTTCCGGGCTCAGAACGAAACAACGAGCTCGCAAATTCGGCACTGACGGGTTGCATGAACTCAAAGCCCACCGCAGGTGTGGTCGGCCCCCAAGCACCCCAACAGCACCGCCATTTCCCTATCGATTTCCTTCGTCAGGATCGGTCGCGTTTTCGTGGCGGCGGTTAGTTTCGGCGACCTTTTGAATGAACAGCCTTGCGTGTTGGCCCCAATCGGAAACTTTGACGTTGTGTTCGCGGACAGACTTCTTAAAAGCCTCGCGTCCAGCATCGAGGTCGAAAAGCGAAAGACGTTGGCTGTCCTCACTGGCCATAGGACGCCTGGCATAACCTACATTTTGATCGAGCCAAACTCCTGGAGCAGTAAAGCAGCGACGTGGCAAACGTGACGACTACGGCCCATACGCCGAAGCCTTCTCATGGCCGGCCCTCCCTCTTTTTATGGCCGACACAATGCGAAGGCGGGCGTTAGGTTCCACAGCCCGCGTCTTGGTTATTTCCGTACAAATTTTGCGATTCTCTTCGGCTTCGGCGTGATCGTCTCGATCCGGACTATGTCGCCGATTTCTTTGGCCAGATCGAAGCCGTCGCGGTGTTGCATCGCGTCGGGTGGGCAGCTAGACGTGCCGATCCGGACTTGGGGTTGCCCCACCTGAAGAGCGGTTTTCTTTCACGACGTCAAAGTTCAAGGCGACGTGCAAAACCACATCCCCGCCCTCGTTACGAACCTTTACTGATATTTTGTGATGGTCGCCATCGGGCAAGCTTTCCTTCACCATGTCGACCAACGCGGAAATCGCCTCCCTTTTTACAGAATCGAAATCCGGGCAGTCGATGCCCTGATCGTCGTGAAAGACCGAACCATTGTCGTCGACGTCAAAATAGTGGATCGCCATCAGCCTGCCTTCGCTACTCAACAGTGAAGGAGCCCACGCGGTCGCGTGTGCTCCTCCAGCGAAAAGTCCGATTAAGGGGGTTCGGTTCCGCCATCCGGATCGGCAACGGCAGCCTCAGCGAATTCGACCTCCATTTGGTCGCTGATGGACTTGGGCTTGCCAGCGCCGGGGATCGGCACGCCGTCATAGCCCTTCAGCCATGCATCGGCGAATTCGTTCCAGTAGTCAGGCACGGCGCGTTCCTTGGCGTCCTTGCGCGCCTGGGCGCCATACATCCAGGCGTAGGTGATGCGCTCCTGGTCCTTCTTAGCCACCGCCATTTTGCCACCTACCTTCCCAACGGCTGCTTGGAGAGCGAGACCAGCTCATCTTCATCCGTGATGCCGGCCATAAAGTTCGCGATAATGCGGGAGGCGATTGCCTCGCGAGCGTCTGGCGACTGATTGTCTAGCTTCAATTGTTCAAAAACCCGCCCAAGCAAGGCTAGCTCGGATTCGTCGAAGATGCCGGCGTCAGTTGCCTTTCGTCGAATCGGCATGACCTACCTCCTGAAATCCTGCACCGAGGCGTGACGTAGCTTCGGCTCACCGCGCAGATGCCGGACGCGGGCGGTGATGCCAGGCTTCACCCAGTCGACGTCGTCATCGGCCATCGCGGTGGGGACACCACCACCAGGTTGCTCGGCACGATCGCGCTCGATGCGCTGCCAGAGCCGGTCCTTGATSGCRCGCGTGGTGGCGATGACGGCCTTGCCGACATATTTGCCGTCCTTGGCGAACAGCCCCTCGGTCTGCTTGCCGGCCTCCCGCTTTACGCCGATCAGGTCGAGGTCGTCGACATCCCAGCATTTCGTTTTGACCCACGCATCGGATTCGCCGCTGCGATAGGGGCTGCCGCAGCGCTTCGACACCATGCCTTCGAGCCCCATCTTGTCGACGGCGGCCAAGAACGCGGCGCCGTCGCCCTCGACGTGCTGGCTGTACTGGATGATGCCGTCGGCTGGCTTCACCAGATCCCACAGGATCGCCTTGCGCTCGATCGCCGGCAAGCCCCGCAGATCCTCCCCATCCTTGTGCAGAATGTCGAAGGCGACGAAGGCGAGTAGTTCGGCGTTCCAGGCCATGCGCGAATGCATCTGGTGGAAGTTGGGCCGGCCGTCGAGATCGGGCGCGATCATCTCGCCGTCGATGATGAACGACTTCGCCGGCAGTTTTTCCGCTGCGCCGATCACTGGCCAATAGCGTTTCGACCAGTCGATGCCGGTCCTGGTGAAGGCGCGCGCCCCAGCCCAATCGAGGATCAGCTGGGTGCGGAAGCCGTCATACTTGATCTCGTGCAGCCAGTCGTCGCTCACAAGGGCCTTGAGCACCAGTCGTGGTTCCTGGGGCTTGATGAACTTCAACCGCTCACGGTCGCTCCGCATACTCACACGCTCCCCACTCGGCATTAAATAAGCTTTAGCTAAAATGGTTCCGGAACCTTTACCGAGGTCGGTGGTTCCAGCAACCATGACAAAGCTGAGCGAACTGGGCCCGCCCATTCCCGGCCAAACGAACCGCAGGACGAGCGGGAGAATTTTTACCCCTGTCCAACCTGCGGCTTCGTTCTGCCGGCCGAGTATGGCGGGGCAGCTGCTGATAGGCTTATCGCGGGAGGAGGCCGATGGTTTTGCGGCAAGGGGCGAACAATGAAATCCTGCAGTGGAGGCCTGGTTCAAGGTCCAGGGTGTCATTGAGGGTTGTTTGAACCGATGGGAAAGCAATGCTGGCGACTGTAGGGGCGGTATGGGCAGCCAGGAGCAGTAGCGCCGAAATTTTTGGCGTGGTCGACGCGACCAATAATGCCGAAACCAGAATCAACGATGTCAGTTTGGGAATGGCCATCCAGTTCGTGGCTAATGCCACCGTGCTGGGTTACGATGTTCGTTCGGCGATGGTCTTCTATGGCGAACCGGGAACACCAAGCCTGAGGGCAAAAGACTGCGAGCAGTTGTGGACGCAATACGGTGCTGCGCTGCTTCAGCCCTAGCTAGGGCGCCGTCAGGCTGGGCCGTTTGCATAGAAGGAACGGGTCGCCAATCGCGGCGTTAGGCCTCCAGCCGATGGAGGTATGTCATGGACGACGATATGCGCCTCAAATTGAAGGAACTTAGCACCAGCATGCAGGCCAGGGCGGCAGAGCTCGCATTGCCGGGCGGCAAGGCCGATATTTCCGCGCTAATGTCGGGCATTGCAATGACCGTTGAAGCGCTTCTGGTTATTGCCGAAGAAATCAAGACGCCACGATCCGGACCGGCGGTTGAGCCTGCAGCTTCCATAACTGGAGCGGCGACTGACGCTGGATTTGCCCGTCGATTCTGCCCGGCCTGAAAACRCTTCGTAACGCCACACTGTCGAGGCCTGTTCGAACAAGATGAAAAAGCCTTCAGACCTTGGACCACCCGGCAAGCTGCATGGCGCGCCGCTGACGGATGAACGGGACCATTTCTATAATTGTCCCATCTGCGGCCAGAAGGTCGACATGCGTGATTTGCGGCAAGTCATCTGGCATGAAGAGCCGGGGCATAAACCGCTGGGCCCAAGGCTGGTCTCAGCCTGACTAATAAAAGCCCGCCACGGAGGACGCCGTGACAGGCCCACTGGTTGAGGGGACGAAGCAGGATCCCTTTCTTGCGCACAAAAAAAGCCTGCAGCCTTGGGTAAAAGGTGACGGGCTGCTCGGAAGACGCCAGCAGAGGGACGTTAGCTGGCTCAGTAACTTTCTTCCGAAAAGTGCATGCTTTCGGCGGTTGTTTATATGGAACAAATACCGGTGTTGCGCGTAGTGGGTGCGCACACTGGGGACATTAACAAATGCATGTCGGGGCGGTTCTTGTCGTTGAGGATGAGCCCCTAATCCTGCTCGATCTCGAATCGGCATTGGAGGAAGCTGGCTTTGAAGTGGCGTCGGCCCGAGATGCCGCCGAAGCTATAACGGCTTTCGATGCATCTCCTGACAAATTTTAGGGCCTCATTACAGATATCCGCCTAGGGGCAGGCCAGTCCGGTTGGGAGGTGGCTAGGCATCTGCGGCAAGCCAACTCCATTCCCCGTGATCTACATCAGCGGCGATAGCGGCATTCATTGGGGCGCTGAGGGCGTGCCTAATAGCGTGATGATCACGAAGCGGTTGGTTTTGTCCAGATCATCACGGCTCTTTCCCGTTGCTGAACGAGCAACCGACCATCGACGCAAATAACTCCGCATACGTTGGTCGTAAGAGCCCGCCACCGGGAAACGATGGCGGGAAGTTGTGTGGGTGCTCGGCGAGTGACGGCCGAGCAGGGTCAGAACTCCACTTTTTGCAATAGGTTCCCTGCCTGAAAGTGCGAAACACCCATGGTTGCGTTCGCGCTCGATCGCTGGCAGCGCCCGGAGGTCATGGCCGTCGAGATACATGATGTCGAAGGCGACGAAGGCCACGCCAGCTTTCCCTCCACCCAGTCTTCATCGCCCGGGCCGCGGCAGCTCGACTATGCGCGCGAACGGCCGCGAGAAGCTTGCCCAGCGAAAGATAGCGTTGATCGTCGGGGCGTGAGAACCATTCCGATGAAACGCGCCGATCCGATGGCCGCGCGAAATATCGACCTTATATCCCGGCAGGTGGCTGTAGGTGGGCGCTTGGGTAGCTAAGGCTGACACCCCATTCCCGATGGAGGTCGGGGGCAGCAGGTCGGGACGATGTCTGCAAGTAGTTGGTGGAGCACTCGGAGGATAGGCAAAAGCCTGCAGCGACCCTCGTTTTCACCGCCCTGTTTAAAAGCATGGCGTTGCCCGTATTAGAGAAAAACCCGCCATCCGTGAGGCTGCAGTCCGTTCGCTAGCCGTTCTTGAAGACAATGTGGGCAACGGCGCCTTTGTCCGCTTTGATCGCAGCATGGCAAGCCTTATCCTTGGGAGTCGCTGTTCCGTGTTTGGCGTGAGCCAACCGAATGTAGTCAAGCGCCCCTCGGGCCGTGTCGCTTCGTCCGTTGAACACATATTCCTCTGATGATGTTTTGATCGTAATACTCTCGTACAGCTTGTTCAGCGGCGGACCTGGATCATTCCGAATGCTCCCGTCGTGCCGGAGAAAAACCCTCATCTCGTTCGCGCTCATGAAACCCGCCCGTGCCCACCCAATGGCCATCATTAAAACGGATCGCGGCACAGCGCGACAAATGAAAAGCCCGCCATCTCGTGGCAGTGGGCCAATTCCGCCAGTTGCCGGATTTAGCGTCAAACCTGAAACCGGGGAACGGTCCAACGATGGTCAACAACGGTTCGGGATGGCGGAGCTTGCGAAGCATCTCGGGCCTTGGGCGTGCCCCTCGCCGTCGTCGAGTTCATCGCCGAGAATAGCGGCGGCGCCGGGGTACGCCTACGGAAGACCCGCCAGGTGTTGCCGAGGGAATGCGATGCGCCGAGAAGGGTGGAGTTCCAGGCAATGACGATCATCCCTTCCAAAATGCTTCGCTTCCTCGTCGGCGCATGGGTGGCGCTGGCTGTTGTGTCCATATCACCTCGCCATTCATTTGCTGCGCCCAAAACCGCGGTTGCGACGAACGTCTTTCTCAATAGTATCGGCGTCGTTACCACATTCCCCGATCGCGGCCAGCCGTTGGCTAGGACCATCGAGATGGTCCGCTATTGCGGCTTTCGATGGGTAAGGGCGGGAATAGAAGGTCTGCCCACAACCATCCAAACCTTTCTGGATCTACATCGCGAAACCGGCGTGCGTGTGAGTTGGGGATTGGTCAGTGGCGGGACTGATGTGAAGAAGTTGGTCGAAACAGGGAAGGTGCTTGCTGAAGCTGGCGCGCTACTCGCGTTCGAGGGTGACAACGAGCCGAACAACTGGGGTGTCACCTATCAGGGCGAGAAAGGCGGCGGTAGGGAGCCTTCGTGGATGGCCGTCGCAAAACTTCAGCGCGATCTTTACCAGGCTGTCAAAAGTGATCCGGTACTTGCGAAGTATCCTGTCTGGGCGATCTCGGAACCTGGCGCACAGCGAGACGACGTCGGCCTTCAGTTCCTTACGATCCCGCCCAGCGCCCAAACCAAGATGCCGGACGGCACGACGTATGCCGACTACGCCAATGTGCACAACTACATCTATCACTCACATTCGCCGTATCCGGCGGACAACAAGACGTGGCACGCTGCCGATCCAACCGCCGCATCCAAAGTGGACGGGCTATTCGGCAACTTCGGCGTCACGTGGGCGAGAGGGTTTCGGGGTTACACCCAAGAGCAACTCAATACGCTACCGCGTGTCACGATCGAGACCGGGACCACGATCGGAGGTCCGGTCACGGAGCAAATGCACGGCTTGAATTTGATGAGCTTGTACCTCGCGCAGTTTAAGCGCGGCTACGCCTTTACATCGGTCTATCTGCTGCGGGACCGTACCGACGAAGACGGCAACCAATCTTTCGGCTTCTACAAGGCTGATTATTCACGCCGCTTGGCCGCGATCTACCTTCACAACCTTACGACGATTTTGGCGGACAAAGGTACCCTCGCCAAACCCAGCCAACTCGACTTTACAATCCCAGACCAACCCGAGACCGTTCACGATCTGCTGCTGCAGCACAGCGACGGCACGTTCCAACTTATCGTCTGGGGCGAACGGTTGAGCGGTCAAGATCGCGTGACGGTCCATTTTGGCGAGACGCGCGTGTCGGTAAGAACCTACGATCCAACAATTGGCGTCGAGTCTGTCCAAACATTGAGCAACGTGCGTTCGGTCGAAATTTCGCTCAGTGACCATCCAATTGTCATCGCGCTTTCACCCAGCATGCAATGATGAGTCCTTGGTGGTCAGCACGGTCCGCCAGTGCGGTGCGAACACGCTCACACGTCAAGGATTGTCTCATAGACGCTGCCGGTGTCTTCCTCGATCTCCGTGCTTGAGATGCCTATCGACTTGGCGTCGGCGAACAGCTTCTGCGTGAGCTCGGCAACTGAAATGATATCTGCCCCCGCCGTTTCTGGAACGTTGGCGCCTATCCATTTGTACAAAAGTCGGTGCCGCGCGGGCTCATCCACCAAGAACGTAAGGCTAACCATCGCCACCGCGAGCGGCTGCAACAGCAGCTACACCGGCACCACAACCAGGTTGGCGCTACGCCTTCGGCGCGGCCGGCGGCCTCTTACGCCTGGCTTCCGAAGCCTACCGCATCCGGCTTGCCCATCTGTTCGATCCGTACCTGGCCGTGAGCGCTTCGCAGATCGAAGTGCTTCCGCACCAGATCACGGCCGTCTATGGCGAGATGCTCCCGCGCCAGCCGCTCCGTTTCCTGCTCGCCGACGATCCGGCGCCGGCAAGACGATCATGACCGGGCTGCTGATCAAGGAGCTTCTGATCCGCGGCGATCTGGAGCGCTGTCTGATTGTCGCGCCCGGCGGCCTCGTCGAACAATGGCAAGAGGAAATGGCCGAGAAGTTCGGCCTGCACTTCGATCTTCTTACCCGCGATCAGATCGAAGCATCGGTCACCGGCAATCCCTTCGTCGAGAAGAACCGGCTGATTATGCGCCTGGACATGGCGGCGCGCTTCCGACGAGTTGAAGGTGAAGCTGGAGGCGGCCGGCGATTGGGATCTGATCATCTGTGACGAGGCGCACCGCATGGCCGCTTCCTATTTCGGCGGCGAGGTGAAGGAAACCCGGCGGCACAACCGCATTTCATCGGCGCATTCTTCCGCGAGGCTTTCACGATGCTCGGCGGGCGTATCCGGCGGTCTGATCCGGTGCTTGATCGATACGCCCGCATCACCTTCGAGAAGTCTCTGATCGTCGGTCACCCGAAGGCCGAACTCGTGGCGCCCGGCCACCCGCTTTTGGAAGCGCTGGTCGGACAACGGTGAGCGTGAGGCCGGGATTGAAACACTGGCGCAGTCCATTGCCAGGGAGACTGCGCCCGCGCGCCCGGCATCACAGAGGATCAGGCGCGCGAGCTCATTCGCCTGATCGGCACCGACTGCAATTCCCTGCTCCGTGAAGCGCGGCAGTTGCTCCGCCAACGCCTGAGTTGGGCTTCGCAAAGACCACCCTTAAGCGGGCTCAGCTATCCGGTCACCGGATGGCATGCCGGTCCCGTGCAACGCACTAAAAACGATCTTGGAACGAAATGGCACGAGCTGCGTTGTGGACGCTTAAGCTAGATTGGGGGACCGGGATGGACGAGCTGCGGCAGGCAAATGTTGTCGCCTTCAAGAACCCAGAAATGCCCGCCAATGACAGCCTGAATTTTGATTATCAGGATTTTTTCGAGAATGGCGCCGTCGCGCTTCACCTGGTGAGCGCTGATGGCATCATTCTGCAAGCCAACAAGGCGGAGCTCGACCTCCTCGGTTATCCTGCCCAAGACTATGTCGGCCGCCATATCGCAGACTTCTATCCCGACCGGCACGTCATAGAGGACATTCTGGCACGCCTCACCAGGGGAGAGCGCATCCCGAGATATCCGGCGCGCTTGAGAGCCCGCGACGGATCCATCAAGCATGTCGAAATCACTTCGAGCGGGCATTTCCGCGACGGCAAGCTGATCAACACGAGATGCTTTATGGTCGATGTGACCGACCTTGAGCGGACCCGTACGGACCTCAGGCAGCAGGACAATACTTATCACCAAATCCTCGACGGCCTTCCGGTCGCCATCTATACGACTGACCAGGACGGCACCATTACCTATTACAATCGCGCTGCTGCCGATCTGGCAGGACGGGAGCCCGCCATCGGCAAGGACAAATGGTGTGTGACGTTCAAGCTGTTCACGGCCGACGGCAAGGAACTGCCGCATGACGAGTGCCCGATGGCGATTGCGCTCAAGGAAAACCGGCCGGTCCGCAATCAGGAGGCCGTGGCGCAACGTCCGGACGGATCCTTCTTTCCGTTCCTACCCTACCCCACGCCGTTGCAGGATGAGCACGGCAACCTCATCGGTGCAGTCAATATGCTGCTCGACCTGACGGACCGCCAGCGTGCTGAAGAAGCCAGGCAGCACTTGTCGGCGATCGTGGAATCCTCGTTCGATGCAATCGTCAGCAAGGATCTCAACACCATCATCAAGAGCTGGAACCATGGCGCCGAGCGCCTGTTCGGCTATACCGCCGACGAAGCGATTGGTCAGTCGGTGACCATGCTGATCCCGGATAACCACCAGGACGAAGAACCCCGAATTCTCGAACGCATTCGCCGTGGCGAACGCGTCGAACCGTTCGAAACGACCCGCCAGCGCAAGGATGGCAGCCTGGTTCCGGTTTCGCTGACGATATCGCCCGTGCGTAACGCAACTGGGCAGATCGTCGGCGCATCGAAGATTGCGCGGGACATCACGTTGGCGAGGGAAAACGAGCACCGCATCCGCATGCTGATGCGCGAGGTCAACCACCGGGTGAAAAACCAGTACTCGGTCATTCTGTCGATGATCCGGGAGACCAACAAGCGATCGGAGACGCCCAAGCAATTTGAATCCCAGGTCCGCGAGCGCATCATGGCGCTGTCGCGATCCCACGACCTGCTGGTGTCGGCCGACTGGAAGGGCGCCACCATCAATGAACTCTTGGCGGCCCAGGCCCAGCCTTTCCCACGGGGTGACGTTATCGAGATGTCAGGCCCATCCTTGGTCCTTAGTCCCAATGCGGTGCAGTATCTCGGGATCGCCTTCCATGAACTGGCGACCAACTCGGCCAAATACGGAGTGCTCTCGGGAGACGAGGGCCGGATTTCGGTCACGTGGGGCATCAACGGTTCCGGTGCTTCGAGGCTCTTTCACCTTACCTGGGCCGAAACCGATGGGCCGGAAGTCCAGGATATCGGACAGGGCGGCTTTGGAACCGTCGTATTGAAGCGGGTGGCGCCAGCGGCGGTTGGAGGGCAGGGAAATCTTGACCACGGCCCGGATGGGGTCACCTGGAGCTTGGAAGCCCCGTTGGCCGCCGTGGAGGCGTCCGTCGCAAGTTAGGGGCTAGAGGTCAGCGTTTCCGACTTCTGACGCCTTTGCATGATCTGCAGCCCTTGTCGGGCGGTCAACAGTCAATTCGGTTGATACGACCTCTATCGAGGCGGAAAACCCCGGTGTTGCCGACTTGCTTTTCAAAACGGTCAGCAGGTCTGGCTGGCCCAGAGACCTTCTTTGAGCGGATGATGCTGCAGCCTTCTGCCTTCTGCCTTCAGCCTGGCAGTTTGTGTTTCAAGGGCGGTCGACACCGTACCCGGATTGTCTTGGACGGTACCGGAAACCGATTGAGCCCCGGTCCGAAGCGCCTGGACCGTACGGCCCGCCCGATCGGCAGCGCTGTCATACCAGGCTGTTCGGCTTCATTTTGATCATCGGCCATCTTCAGACTCCTTGATTGTGAATGCCCAACGGGAGCGGCTGCGTAAGGTTCCTATCAGTGGAAAAACCCCGCCACCGTCGGGCAGCGCGCTGGCTGTCCGGTGCCAATTGCGGCGTCAATTGTTTCTGCGTATCGGCAAGGTCCACGCGACATGGGCGCAACGTCGGGAGGGGTTGCAATGCAAGGGTTTGCCGCGAAACTCGTTATTCGCGCGAAGGAAAAAGCACACGCCCAAGCTGAGGACGGAGAAACACTAAATCGCGGAAGCCTGCAAAAGTCTGGCTGAGTTGTCCGAGCATCTCAAGGGGTCAGATATGGCGGCCGAGCGCCTAAAAAAGTTACAAGCCGAAGTATGGAAGCGATTACTCCTGCCCAATCTGCTGGCTTGAACGCGGCGCTATCACTTGGCTCCTTTCCGTGGAGGAGCCAGACCATGCTTATCGTTGCAAGATCTGCGGCTTCAAAGAAACCCACGATCGGCAATGAAAAAGCCCGCTGCCAGGGAAAGCAGCGGGCGCTAGTTCGGGAGGAGGTCGGGCAGCCCCACTTTGCCCGCAAAAAGACGGTACGCCTCGCTTAGCTGGACAATAAGCTCGCGCCGGTTGAAGCTCTGCATATTCAAGCTGCGTGACTTTTCTGCCACAAGATAAGAAAGCCCGAGACCATCGGCAACGGGCTTGGAGCATCCGCGAAGGACGCAATTTTGACGACAGGGCGCCGGGTTATCAGAACCTGTAATTCACGCCGACAACCACCTGCTGTACGGTAAGTTTCGTAGAAACGACGTCTGCCTCCCCAACGGTCCCCGGCGCCGCCGAGTAATTCACGTCGTGCTTGCCGAAACCAATGTAGTTATATTCGCCAAAGGCCGACCAGTTCCTGGCGAATTTCCACTCGGCGCCGACACCGACAGTCCAGCCCAGCCGGTCATAGTCAGCGGTTTCCGACAGAAAGGGAAACGGCACCGTGCCGTGGACGGCACTATTCACGCGAGCCCAGGCGCCGCCGGCCTTGACGTAACCCAGCACGGCCGGATCAAAGAGATAACCTGCCCTGCCGGTGAACGTGAAAAGGTCCTTGACCTTGTCTTCCACATCGAAGGTCGGGAAGGCTGTAATGGCGTGGCTGCCCTTGATGTCGCCGAAATCAAACATGCCCTGGACGCCGAACACCCAGCGGTCCATCTGGTAGTCACAGCCGAGTTGGGCTCCACCGATAAAACCGCTGCCGCTGCCGGATCCAAAGTCGGTGTCCGGCAAGACCGTGCCGTCGACCTTGCCCACCTGCGTCTGGTCGACATGGGACCAGCCGCCACCGACATTGCCGCCGACGTAGCAGCCCGTCCAGGACGCCACCGGCGCGTCGGCCATGGGGATCAGAGGGTCGGCTGCCCAAGCGGCTGATGCGCCAAACGCGAACACCGCAAACGACGCAAGGAGCAAGCTTTTCATGTGAACACCCCAGCCCAGTGGACTCATTCGCCTAGCTAATGTAATCCGATTGGTCCACTTTCCATGTCGCAAATGCGCAACAGGCTGCGGAATTGCGTTGCCACAATGCGAAAGCTCCGGTCTTGTTTCCGTTAGAAGCAATATGTCCTCATCGGTGGGCGGCTCCTCAACGGGGCTAACTAACGGCAGGGCTCGCCAACGCTGAAATCCGACACCGTGAGGCAGCGCCCTTGGCGGACTCGCGTCGGGCCTGGCCAGAAGGCACGCCGGATTTTCCAAACCCGCCTGAATGAAAAAGCCCGCCACCGTCAGGCAGCGGGCACGTAGCGCTGGGAGCCGGACGTTAGGGTTTCTTGTTGCCATTTGGATTGGGCGCCGGTGCCTCTCTCACGTCTCGCGGTGGCGGATCGACATGTTCCGGCTCTGGCGATGCATCCTTGTCGGGACGGACAGGCGTCTTCCTCGGATCTGGCTTCAGCGGCGGTTCTTTGGTTTTGTTTGGCATTGCTCTTCCTCCTGTCCTCTGAAACAGGGCCGCCGCTCACTTGTTCCTGGTAGCCCCAGTTAACGGCGCTCCACTCTAAGGCGCGATGGGGGCCTGTGGATGCTCTTTCGTTTTGATTGCATTGCTTTTTTAGGGAACCTTAATATCCCCCCGTTGAAATCGGCATTACGGGGAGGAAGTGTCATGCCTAAGGTTTCGGATCTCTTCTTTAAGACGGCAGTCGTGTGGCTCATCCTGGGGATTGGCGCCGGCTTGCAGATGGCGATTTCGGGCGACCACAGTGCCTTTCCGGCGCATGCGCACATCAATCTTCTCGGATGGGTTACAAGTGCAATCTTCGGCGGTTACTACGCCCTTAACCCGGCAAAGGCCGAGCGGAAAATCGCGATGATCCACTACGGCTTATATAACGTCGGGCTTATGATCATGCTTCCCGCTTTGTATCTGATGCTGCATGGAGGCTATACGGCAATCGAACCGGTCGTTGCCGTCGGCTCGCTGATCGTGGCTGCAGCGGTGCTGCTTTTCGCCTTCGTGGTTTTCTCCAGCGCAAGCGTACGCTCGGCGTCTGCACTCTCGCCAGCCACACGCTGAATTGGCGAAACCCGAACGAAAAAAAGCCCGCCACCGTGAGCCAGCGGCCTGGGATGCGCAAGTTTGCGCAGGCTCAGTTGCGGTCGGGCTGTCCGCCGTTCGCCCTGATTGCTTCAAGTGCCGCAATCCCAGCCTTGAGCTTCGCCAGTCCTTCGCTCAGCAAAGCTCCAATGTTGGCGACGATGTCTTCGACGGCCATGAGGCTCGCCTAAGAGCGAAGGCGCGTTTGGCCGTTATCCAACACCGGGCATTGATTGAACGCGTCGCGGCGGCTCCGGCGGAGTACGGCAGGTTATCCGGCGATCAGGTTGACGCTCTCAAGTCGTCAAGCACGCCCTTGCGCGGGGCGAGGCTTGCGTACGCGACGCCTCTTCCGCCTGTCCGGTAGGGTTGAGCGTATCGGCTTGGAGATCACGCTCTGATCGAGAAGGGCGAAACGATAGACCCTCGATGGAACAGGTCGGTAGAGCGCGCGCGAAAGTGCGTCCGCAGTCCGCTGGCCAAGTTCAAGCATGACGTTGTCGTATGTGTCGGAAACTTGGCAATTGGGGCAAGATAGGAGGTCGGACCCTTGCGGCTCACTGACGCTGCCAACGGGCACCCTGCATGAATTGCAGACAATCTTAGGAGCGTTTTCGATCATCTAGAGAGACGTCTAGCTGTTTTGATCTACGATGCAATTACGGTGCCAAGCTTAATTGATCCGTTGCGGGACATCTAAAGCCGCTTCACCACGCGCTCTCCCCTGGCCAGCTAAAGCCCGCGCTTTTGCGGGGAGAGCGAGGCGAACAAATCTTTCACGGTGAAAGATTTCCAAAACAGAGCCCGCCGCTCCATTCACGGCAGCGGCGGGTCGCCCCCAGGGAGGTCGATGAAATTGGGGACTTGCCGGGTGTTGGTTTGTCCGACAGTACGTCTGCCGGTGCAATTGCGGTGCCAGACGGGATTGACCCATTACGGGACAAATCGGCCTCTAGCAGCCTCACCAGCGCGTGGTCACCCTGCACATCCTCACGGCCAACAATCCCTATTCGATCATCGATCCAAAGGCGAAGCCGGGTGACAGGATGAGATTCAAGGGTGAAGTGATCTATGTCGACGAGGATCTTGGCCGTGTCACCGTGCAGGTGCTTGGCCGCGTCACGGTCGAAGCTAGTACGGTGGAACTGGTCAGGAAGTACCGGCCGCCGACCCGCAGGAAGCCGCTGCGCGACATAGTCGACTAAGCGAGAACAGCGTACAGTTCGCCAGCCGGCACCCTCTCGTTTGCCGGTCAGGCCCAGTGGTCAAACCCAGCCCCCCGCCCTTGGCTGCTGGGCCGCTAGCACGCCCTCGGGCTTTGGTCGAAAATGTACAATCGAATCCTATTGAAAGCGGCTTTGAACGCATTGTTAAATCCCCAAGTTACCATTCTGTTTCCTTCCCTTGGATGGGAGGTGGCACCATGGATAAGCCAGGTGATCAGGTATCGTCTTTCGACTGCGATATCATTCGCAGTGCCTTCATAAGATACGTCATCGAAGCGAACATTCCTGAAGACCAATGGCGGGCCGAGGCCGCGCGTTTGATCGCCGACTATACCGGCACTGATGACATTGATGCCCAGTTGCTGGAATGGATTGTGCGGAAGTAGGTCTAGCCTTGTTGGGCGGACAGAATGCGTGCTTCCCGTACCAGGGACGCCCAATTCAGCCCAAGAATGGCGATAGGCTCGCGGGCCTGATCTTCAGTGATTTTCGCCTCGTCCGCCAAGCGCCGAACGACAAGTTCGACCGGGCTGCTGGGTGGTTCGTCCTTTTCGTCAGCCATAGGACAACTCCCTAAAGGCGTAACGCAACTTACTGTTACTGGTTCCCCCTGCGGAATGACTCGCTAACATGCCGGATAAGGCGCATTGTGCTTTGTCGCTGGCCACTGAACGGGCGCTGGCGCTTGAGAGTGTACATCGTACTCCCGCCCCTGCGGGAACCTATGCGATGGACGACGAGACACACCCACCCAAATTCATTTCGGCTCATGATTTTGAGATCATCCGCAACGCCTTCAAGGCGTCGGTGGCAGGAGGGATGATTGTCGAGCAGCAATGGGTCCAGCACGCGAAAGACTTGATACGCGGACTCACCGGCCATGAAGACCCGGACGAAGGCATTATCTGCCGGATCATTGGGCGCTAGCTAGGCGCTACCCAGCCGTAGAGTAATGGCCGGTGCAGTCGGGGCTTCTTGGCGCATCTGAAATAGCAACCACGCAACTAATCCGATCGGCGGTGACGATCGGTCAGCCAAGCCTGACGGAGTATTTGTCGAGCTCGGCGGCGCTCGCGTGAGGTGTCTGGATTAACGTTTGAACGGGGATGGAGCGCGAACGTCAGTTGTCTGATCCATGGAACGTGCTAAAGATCAGCCATGTCCAGTTTGACAACGCCGCTAATCCGGAAGCTCGAAAGCCTCGGTCGACTTTCATCAGATGAACGCGAGAGCGTCGAAGCTATGCCGCTTATAGGTAAGGCGTTGAGGCCCGGTGAGCAGATTGCGCTGGAAGGGAACGAACCAAGCCACTGCTGCTTGGTGGTTGAAGGGCTCCTGCGGCGATACAGCACTTTGAGCAACGGCACTGTGCAAACACTCTCAATTCACGTCCCCGGCGATATACCTGATCTGCAAGGCCTGCACCTTCGAACCATGGATCACACACTCGCGTCGATCGGTAGAAGCAAGGTTGCCCTCATTGCGCACCGCGACATCCTCGAGGTTCTCCGCAAATCACCTCGCCTGGGAAATCTGTTTTGGCGTGAAAGTTTAGTTGATGCAGCCGTTGCGCGCGCGTGGGTCAAGGTGTTGGGGGGGCATGACGCGTTAGGCAGGTTCGCCCACCTCGCCTGTGAGCTTTATGCGCGCATGGAGGTTATGGGACTGGTAAGAGACAATGGTTATCCCTTGCCACTAACTCAAGTTCAGCTCGGCGAGACTATCGGGGCGAGCGTTGTTCACGTAAATCGTATTTTGAAGAAGTTGCGCGCTGACCGCTTTGTAGAGCACAAAGACGGACGGTTGCTCATTCTGAACTGGGACGGGTTGAGCGAGGCGGCAGACTTCGATCCCGGGTACCTAAATCTGCGAGAGGCGCTCTATTTGGATTTAACGCCAGCGGCTGGTGGTTAGCCGACTCTGTTCATTCATCCCAGAAATCCTGCAGCGAGGCGCCTCGCCACGTAGGTGCTTCACGCGACCGATAATGCCCGGCTTAACCCATTGCGTCGCCAGCCGCTTCATGCCCTCCGGCGGCGGCCCGGCGTGTTCCTGGACACGCTTCCACAGCCGGTCTCGGATGGCGCCGCGCGAGTTGATGAAGGCCGAACCGACATATCGCCCCGTCACACGATCAGCCATCAGCGCGAAGGCCGGCTTGCCTGTGGCGCGACGGACAACAGCTCAAGGGAAAACTCGGAGCGGTCATCGTCAACGGCGCCAACGATAGAGCAGGTTTGGCGCGACGCCACGTCGTCGGGCAACAGACGAAACCGTCTCGCCCGGGAGAAAGCTCTCCTCGATGATCTGAAGCTTCTGTTCGGTCGACCAGCGTCGGCGGCCTCACCGGTGATCAGTTCGATCCGTCGATAATCGTCAGCCATAGCCTGTGCTTGAGGATAGCCTCAAGCCTCCCGCGTTATGCCAACTGTCCGGTCGAAACGGGGGCCAGTTCACCCACTTAAGGCCGTGGCATGAGAACAGCGGTTACCATCGCGGACACGTCGCGGGCGGATCTCCAGATCATCCTTCGTCGCTGCCTTGATGCTCAGAAACGTCGCGCAATGCGGTTTTCGATCAGGCTTTGGTCCGATGTCCCGTGGGACCGAAGCCCTGCCGGGGGAACGTCTGCACCTCCTCGAAGTTTGGTTGCTGGCGCGGAGTTCTGCGTCGATTTCATAGGAGGAAAACATGAGAATGCACCTTACCGGCGCCGCTGCGGCGTTTCTGCTCCTTGCAGGTATCGGCGCGGCCGCTGCCGAGGACGTCATCATCGCGCCTGAGCAGGATACGGTCATCCGCGAATATGTGAAGAAGCAGCCTCTGGCATCGGTGAAGCTTCCCGGCGTGGAACTCAATATCGGCTCATCGCTGCCAGATACCGTCGAGCTTCACGAAGTTCCCAACGTTAAATACCGCTATGTCGTGATCGACAAGCGGACGGTTCTAGTCGATCCTGGCACTCGCAAGATCGTCAAGGTCTACGACTGACTTTACGGCTGAAGCCCGTCGCCCATGTGGCGGCGGGCTGTCGAAATCACATTCTCAACAGCCAATTTCCCCCCAGAAGCCGCAGGACCAGCGATGGATAGGACGGCGGAAGGCGCCAGCCCGAAACTAAGTTGAAGTGACCGAAGCGATGGGCGAGTGGTTCGTCCGCGTGGTCGAAGACCAACAAGAGCTAACCCGATCATTCGAGCTGGAAGCTTACGCCCTAGCCTATGCGGAAGGCCAGCGAATTCGCCTGGGGCTGCCGATTTCACACGACTGTAGCTCATTCAAGATGCAGCAAAACCGAACAACAGGCCGTTCAACAGGTAAAAAAGCCCGCCACCTCCGGGAGAGGTGACGGGCCTCTTAGAGACCAGCGAGGGGACTATGCTGGCGATCGATAACGTAAAAAAGCCGACCGAGTTTCCTGAAATATCTGACGGTACGAAATTGTACAAACCTGTGCTGCAGGACCGTGACCGCGGGCGTTCCATTAAAGCAAAAAGCCCGCCGCCGTGAGGCAGCGTAGCTTAGGGAACCACTGATGGGGTTGGCATCCGGTTGCCAACTGTTGGCCGTGACATGGCCGAGCTCGTGCCCGAACTGGTAGGCGAGCTTGGACCAGTCGCGCTCGAGGTCGAGTGTCTCGACAGCGTCGACGACGCGGCGGCAATGCTCGATGTAAGGCCGTCCGGTCTTATCGCGTTGTGCTGCGTGAACTTCCTCCGCAATCTTGGCACCCGGTAGAAAACGCTCATCGCGCTGTCGCTGCCTTGCCAGAGCTAACTATTCAATGACGTGTGGGGTATGCCGCTTGTCCTCGGCAGGTTCGACATCGATACGGGCCTTTTCCGGATCGAAAGTGCCGTGACGCGCGATCGCCCGAGCGGCGGAATCCGGTGTTTCATATGCCCACATGAAGTCGTCTGAAGAACTGCCGACGGCGTGGACGCGCCAGTAACTCGCGGTACCTTTGAGCGGGCTCTGTCTAATTGTGTTGGTCTTCTCGAAAAGATCGAAATAGATGTCCTCGAAAGGGACATAGAATACCGGCTCCTGCCCGTCTTCCCGCAACACCTTTGCCCGTTCGGTGGCAGCAACTATGGCATCTGAAAATCGTACCGTCACCGTGCCAGCAAACGGTTCTATGGCGAGTCCACCAGGACGATGTTCCGAAATTGCACTCGAACGTTGCATCGAAGTCTCCTTGTTTACCGATTAATCTGCTCGACGGCGGTTCGGTCCGCCACGCATGGAGAGGAAATGCGCGTCGATCCATCAGGTTCCGGCTTGTACGATGAAGCGGGGTGACGCTCGGGGGATTTAAAGGGGTGAACGACCGCCGGGACATAATGCCCGGGCGTATGGAGTGGCGAACTGCGCTGATGGTTGTTTTTGTGCCGACTTTCCTCGTGACACCTCGACACCAGCAGATTTATGAAATTCTACCTATCTAGCTGGACCCCGCCCGTTCCCGTCGCCTGGTCCGCAACGCCTGATCATCCACATTGCACCTGCTTCGGGACCAAGGTCACGCCCATGAGGGAATGCCCAAAAGACATCGACGCCGATGTCGTGATCGAAATCAGCAGGCTGCTGGACGACAGCCCGCTTTTCGTCCCGGTCCAGGTTCATGAGCTTGCTTCCAAGGTGAGAAAGAAGGGTCAAGACCGGTTTGCCGGACCTTTCGATCGAGGAACTCATCGTGGAGATGGCCTCTGTACGTCAGCTGGCCATGGCCTTTGATCTGCCTGGGTCGGAGAATGTCGTGCAGATCCCGAAACGCCGTCCGCGCCGCTAGCATTGCTTTCTGAGATAGAGTTCGCCGAGGCACTGGCGGACTKCAGATCGATCTGGCCCCTTCTCCATCACCCGGGTTCATGCCGACAAAAAGCGAACACCATTACCCTGCGGCGGAGTGCCTACGAAAGGCATCAGCAACGCCAAGGCGTTGAGTGAGGCGGCGATGGCGTGCGAATATTCCTAACTGGCGCCGGAGCAGCTCCCAGTTTTCGGGCAGAACGGTCCAATTTCGGGTCGCCTGATTGATCGGATAGGTCAATGTCCAGAGGGCAAATTGCGTGGTGCCGATACTAAGAAAAGCGACAACGACCAAGCCGGAAGATTCGCCTAGGCGTCTCACCCTGTTTCCAGCCGACGACTGACGCAACATGCATCGATGGAACCAATACTGGGCCGGCTCCGGCAATGTCGGGTTCGCTCCGACCTGGTCGCCAGGATCCGGCTCGTCGTCGCTGCATGCGGGCAGCGCGACAAGCGATCCGCGCAAAAGACCGAGGCCTGCCGCCCGCCGGATACACCTGTTGAAAAACAGCCGGGCAATCATTCGACCACCTCCACTCGAGCACGGCTGGATCTCCATCCTGTCAGGCTTGCGAAAAGCAGGACGATCACGGCCACAACGGATCGGTGAGGCCCCGGCACGACCGAAGTCCAAGCGTCCCGGCTATGCACCAGCGCATAAAAACGACAACACAAGCACGACAAGGCTGTCCAGAAGATACGGCCACACAGGCCTGCCAGCACGGGAAAGTCGTCTTGTAAACAGATCCATAAGCGCGGCAATCACTGCAAAAGCGCCGACGACCCAGCCGGCAAAAAGCAGCCAGGCCGAAAAGTCGGCCCACATTATTTCCGCGGTTCGCTAGTAGGTGACGTCGGTGAGCAGCGTGCCGATGAAACAAGCATTGGCGATCGCCATCGGCGTCTAATGAAGCGGGGGCTTGGCCAGCACCAACATTGTTTGCGAACTGACCATCGACTCTCCACCGCTGCAAGCTGGATGCACCCTCCAAACCAACATGAGGTTGAGAGGTTCCCGGGAGGGTCCGCGTTCAAGAACTCGTGATGGCATTAGCAGTGGGAGACCTGGTGTCTGATGTTTGCGGAGCGTAGTCATGCCTTTTTAGAGCGAAGTGTTCGCAAGGTGATCGAATAGCGTTGCTCGGCAAGGGGCGGGATGCTGTGCTCCCACTCCGTGCGCGAAGGACCGGTCATGAGATAGGCTGATCTTGGCTCGACGACGATCGTTTGGCGGTCCCATCCGCTTCCGGCCTTTCGCCGGAGTCGAAAGCTGCAGGGCGCCAGCAGTGAAACACCTGCTACATCTTCAAAATGAGATTTGTCACGATGCCAGCCGATACCAGCGCCCGGCCGATACTCATTGATCAGCACCTGTGCAAAGGCTTCGGGAGGCTGGCTCGCAAAGGCAGCGACCTTTTCGCGCAGGGGCTGCAGAAAATCAGGGATTGGAGGTGCCTCGACGACTTCACGTCTGTCATAGTCGTAGCGCAGGCCAAAACCGACGACTAGCCGGTTTGCCAGATGGCCATGGAAATCAAAAAGGTTGGAAAGGCAGGCCTTCGAGATGCCTGACAAGTCTCTTCTGACGAAGTGATCAATTCGGGCTGTTAGGCGAAGCCTTCTGGCAGAGCGTTATTGGCACCGAAGAGATCGTGCTGGAGCGCGAGGGGAAGACCGATTGTTTTCGATTTGAGCGGCGACATCGTATCTAGATTGTCAAGGTAAGATCGCTAGGCAATATGTGAGCAGCAGGTCAAGTGCGGCGACGGCCCGAGTTCCGAAACGGTTCGGGTAGCGGCGGTTGGGAGGAAAAGCGGTTAGCGGAACTCGACGATCGTTGCGGGGTTTATCGGGTGACCGATTGGACACCAAGATGCCTTCGACCGTGATCCGCAATGTTAAGTACGACCCCGCAACCGGAATCCTTTCGGTTTGGTTCGTGCCAAGCGGCACACGCTATGACTATGAGGACGTTGCCCCCGAAACCTATGCCGCTTTCAGGAAAGCCTTCTCGAAAGGCCGCTTCTTCAGGGAATTTATACGGGACCGTCATAAGTATCGCCGCGTGGCATGACCGTCTCGACCACAGCCTCGAATCCTACCGCCGCTACGGCGTTTTGGCAGCCGCCCGGTCGTTCGTACGAATTCGTACCGACGCTCGGCTTGAAACTGTGGTCGAAGTCGTCGAAGCCATCGGCGAATGGTTCGTTCGCGTGGTCGAGGACGGTCGCGAGGAGAGGCGGTCGTTCGAACTGGAATCCTCGCGCTGGCCTTTTCGGAAGGGCAGCGACTTCGCCTTAAAGGTCCTCCAGCTGTAGGCAGACGAACGGCGCGCCGTTCCTCAGTAGCCACCAATGATGGGCAGAATCTCTCCGGTGATGTAACTTGAGCATTGCGGTGAGGCCAGAAACACATAGGCCGGTGCGATCTCCTCTGGCTGGGCCGGGCGTTTCATCGGCGTATCGGCGCCGAATTTCGAGACATCGATGGCCTGCTTTTCCGACGGATTGAGTGGCGTCCACACTGGACCTGGCGCGACCGCGTTGACGCGAATGCCCTTCTCTATGAGGTTGCCTGACAGCGCTCTTGTGAAGGCGTGTATCCCGCCCTTTGTCATGGAGTAGTCGATCAGCTCCTTCGAGCCGTTGATACCCGTTGTGGAGCCGGTGTTGACGATGGCTGAACCGCGCTTCATATGCGCCACCGCCTCCTTGGCCATATGGAAATAGCCGTAGAGATTGGTTTTCATTGTGGTGTCGAAATGCTCTTCGGTCAGGTCGGCAAAATCCGTCGAATGCACTTGGAACGCTGCATTGTTGACGAGGACGTCGAGGCCTCCCAGTTGCTTGACCGTATTGGCCACGGCCTTGCGGCAAAAAGCGAGGTCCGCGACATCGCCGCGGAGTGTAATGCAGCGACGGCCTTCACTTTCCACCGCCTGCTTGGTCAAGTCGGCGTCGCCGTCCTCCGATAAATAGACAATTGCCACATCTGCACCCTCGCGCGCGAACAGTACCGCGACCGCGCGACCGATGCCGGAATCGCCGCCGGTGACCAAGGCAACCTTGTTCTCCAGCTTGCCGGAGCCGCGCCAAAACGGTGCATCGTAGAGGGGAGCTGGTTTGATCTCTGCTTCTTGGCCTGGTTTTGGATGATGCTGCTTCGGAAACGGCGGCGCCGGATATTCTCGCGCACCGGCCTGCATCGCGCCGGCCGGTTTCAATTTCGTTTTGGCCCGATCGTCCGCATCCACTTTGCGCTGGATTCGCAGCTGCCTTTGGACGGTTTTGGAGGTGTCGGTATTTGTTCCAGTGGGCATGGCTGTCTCCTCGGTTGCTCGGCACAACGTGCATCAGAGGAAAAAGTTGATCCTTGCCGCGATAAAATGGCTGCTTATGCACCTTATCGGAATAAATGGCTGCAATCACCGCAGCAATCATAGACGATCGGCCTCCGGACGACATTATGGAACCAGCCAGCCAGAGCTGCCCTGAGGAACGATTTTGATGGTTGCGCCACGTGCTGCCTGGAAGGGCTTTCTGAAAGTTCGATCGGTAACTCGCGGGGTGAAGATTGTCGGCGCTACCAACGAAGCCTCGAAGATCCACTTCAAGATTGAACCGCAAGGACGGTCTGCCGGTCAAAAGCATCCATGCCGACGAGAAGACAGGCAAGCCGGTCGAACGGACGACCAGTTCAAGGGTTCCGAAATCGAAAAGGATGTCCAGATCGAACCCGACGACATCAAGGCGCTAAAGCTCACCTCGGATCACACGCTGGGTCGGTGAGTTTGAGCATCAACGAGATCGACACCCGCTATCTCGAAAAACCCTATTACCTCATTCCAACCGACCGCGTGGCTGTTGAGGCCTACGGCGTGATCCGCGATGCGATGAAGAACAAGGGCGTCGCAGCCCGGTCCTGTATCGTGCTCTATTAGCGCGGCCGGGAAGTTGTGATCCAGCCCTATGGCAAAGGGCATGGTGATGACCGAGCTGCGAAACCACAACGAGATGGTTTCCGAAGAGAGTGTCTTCGATGGTTTGACGAAGGCAAAATACGGGTCCTGAACTGCTAGAGATCGCCGGCATGCTCATCGACAAGAAGGTGGACCACTTTCGATCCCTCGAAATTCCAGGACACCTACGAGGATGCCGTACGTCCCCGAAGCCAACATTCCCAGCTTTCCACGAGCCCATTCATGACAAAGGAAACGCCAATTACACAGCCGGTCCGGGAGGTAAACGCGATTAAACGCTACCTGTTACGACGCTGGACTGCCAGGACGCCTTGGCGCCCCATGTTGACGATCTAGTCAACCGAGTAGAGCAAGTGGGTTGGAACCGAACGCGCGTCGCTTCAGCGTTTGATGTATTTGGCTGCCAAGCGGCTGAGTGCGACATCCTAGACAAGGCGAAAATCCTGCTGATGGCGATTGCTATTTCGAATCAATCCTCTGCTCAGGCTCAATCCCATGGTGTCGCCATCACCATGCACATGGTCGCGATCCCAGTCGTTCGTTTTGTCAGGCGTTTTGATCACGGCCTCCCGGGTATCCCTATCGGTGTCCTTGCGAGGCCATGGCCCAAGTATATCGCGAGATGATTTCGGTGCCATGAGGTGGGCTTCTTTCGGTATGTCCGATCGCGAAACACGCCGGAAGAATAAGGTTCCTTCAACCAGTTCAGGAGCGATGTGATCGTCGTCAGCTGTTCAAAACTCGTGTGTCTCCAACGGCGGCGCTTGAACCTGAATCAGGTCAAGTTAGTGAGCACAGGAAAACGCCTATCTGTGCTGCGCTTTGCAGTCACCAGCCAGGGCGATAAGCGGTAGGTCACCGCCCCAGCCCTTCGCAACGTTTCAGCAATCGCGGACGGGCGCATTACTTGAGTTTCATTTTCCTGAATGTAGCGACTTTGGACTGAAATCGGCTTGAACATCGAACCCAGCCTGGTGCCAGGCTTCGGCTTGGACCGTTCGCTCGCCAGTCCGGCCGTTTGCCCACCATTGCGGATCCATATGGGCCGCCTTGGGTAAGGGCACGGTTTTATCCAACTGCTCGAAAGTGATGACAATCTCTGGCGTGTCCAGCGTTTCCAATAAGCTCCGCCAGGGCTCATACTTTGTCATCGTCTCGGTCTCAAGTTTGTCTTGGGCTCCGGGCTCGGATGGTCCTGCCCGTATCACTGGCTCGAGGTCGTTAGGAAAGTCGGGGGCCTTTTCAGGCATCGCGTGCGCGGGTGCAAAACCCGGGAGCAGTGCAGCCCACCTCCTCGATCAACTCTAGCAATATATCATGACCATGTGTCCTTTGTGGATGCTTCGATCCTGAACTTAGGACTCGGACTGATGTTCCCTCCCCAATCGTTTACACGCCTTGCCCCGGCCTTTCAGAGGTGATCTCTGCTGCGCGTGCCCGGTTGTCAGACCCATGCTGCCAGTGCCCATCCTGCCGGAGACAGTAGGTGGGCTACGGGCGCTAGCTCTCGTCCATGAGAGCAGCGAGAAATGATCGGCGCCATTCTGCTGCATCATTGCGGCTGATGCGCGTGAGCAGTGCACCGTGCCTCTCAATCCTTTCCTCAAGTGGCATCGCGAGCGCTTTGGCGATAGCGTCAGCAACGTCGTCGATCGAATAGGGATTTACGATCAGGGCTTCCACAAGCTCTTCAGCCGCGCCCGCAAAACGAGACAATACAAGCACTCCGGGATCGGCCGGGTCTTGGGCGGCTATGAATTCCTTATGCGACGAGGTTCATTCCATCACGCAAGGACGTCACCAGCCCGACCTGGCTGGCGCGTAACAGGCCAGCCAGCCGCGAGCGTGGCACGGCTCGGTGTATGTAGCGGATCGGTGTCCAAGCCAAATCCGCGTATTTACCGTTCACAGAGCCCGCTGTCGCCTCGAGCTGTGCCCTTATTTCAGCGTAAGCACCGACCTCTTCTCGCGTGGGCGACGCAATCTGCAAATACGTAGCCGCCCGCTGATGTTCGGGATGTCTTTCCAGAAGCCGCGCGAAGGCTTGCATGCGGCCGGGCAATCCTTTGGAGTAATCCAGCCGGTCGACGCCGATGATCTGTTTAAGACCCAGAATCTGGCGACGCATGGAATCAATCTGCACATCCTGCGACGCCTCGTTAGCCATGCGTGCGAACGCGCCGACATCGATGCCTATCGGAAAGCTCCGGGACACAACGGTCCGGCCATTGGCCTCCGCCGCGCCATTGTCGTCGAAGGTGATCGAATTTGTCGCCCGCACGGAGCGCCGGAAATTCGTCACGTGAGTCTCGGTCTGGAAACCCACCACATCGTACTGAAGCAGGTCATCGATGAGTTCTTCATGGTCGGATGTGGCGACCAACAGGTCAGGTGGCGGGAACGGGATGTGAAGGAAAAAGCCGATCCGATTTCCGAATCCGAGCCGCCGCAGCTCGGCGGCAAGCGGGATAAGATGATAGTCGTGGATCCAGACCAGGTCGTCTTTGCCCGTCAGCAATCGTGCAAGCGCCTCGGCGAACCGCGCATTGATCTGCCTGTAGGCGTGAAGAAACTCGCTGCGATGATCCACCAAGTCGAGCCGGTAATGGAAAAGCGGCCACAGCGTACTGTTGGCGTAGCCGTTATAGTAGAGGGAGTACGCCTCGCGCGGCAGGCTGAGCGCGGCTGTCTCGATCCTTCCCAGGCGTTCAAGGTGAATGACGGGTTCGTCGCCCGGAGCGGTATCTCGATGCTCCGCGCTTGCTCCCAGCCAGAGACCTCCACGCTCGGCCAACGCATCCGCGACGCCTATAGCGAGGCCTCCGGCTTGCGACAGATCGCGAATATTCCCCAGCCTATTCGAGACAACAACCAAACGACACGGGTCGGCATTGTCGTCTGGGTGCTTTCCCGCGCCCCGTAAAGCCCCACTCCCGCTGGAACCGCCAGCCGTTTGCGGGCGCTCTTTGTGGGTTTCATTTGATCGCTGCAACAAGAGGAATCCCTAACCTAGGAAATTCGCTTGGGAACGGTCTGCCATTGCGATTGTTCCACGTCGTGCCCAAATCGCCCTAGCCAAGAGATCCGATTTCGACAACCCATCAACGATCGTAGCATTGACCAGCTCGCCTCGACCACCAGGGACACCTATGGTGCTGGCCGCAAGGCATCTTGTTCAGGCGCGTCGCGCGCCAAAGCTCGCTCATCTTTCCCGTCGCATTTGGACAGCTTTTCGAGACCTAAAGAAAAATCAGTCACACCTAACTTTGGCAGGAACCTGCCTTGAAGATTGGAGTTGGATTAGCACCCGAAGGGGTTGTTTCAACCAAAGGAGATTGTCAGATGGCAGCCACGAAGAAAGCCAGTGCCGGCACCAAGAGCCTCGAGGATCTGTTCCTCGACGGGCTTAAGGACATCTACTACGCCGAAAAGAAAATTCTCAAAGCCCTGCCGAAGATGGCCAAGGGCGCGGAGGACGCCCAAGTGTCCGCCGCCTTCGAGAAACATCTTGTCGAGACCGAGGACCAGGTTGAGCGACTCGAGCAGGTGTTTGATATCCTTGGCATTGCTGCGCGCGGCAAAACCTGCCCCGCCATCGACGGCATCATCGAGGAAGGATCCGAGATCTTGGAGGAATACAAGGGTTCGACCTCGATCGACGCGGGCCTTGTCGCCGCCGCGCAGGCCGTCGAACACTATGAGATCGCGCGCTATGGCACGCTGATCGCCTGGGCGACATCGCTGGGCAAGGATGACATCGTCGAACTCCTCAACGCCACACTCGAAGAGGAGAAGGCCACCGACGAAGCCCTCACCTCCCTCGGTGAGTCAGGTGTGAATGACAGGGCGGCCGAGCAGCAAAAAGCGGCTTGATCCCACGCACTTAAAAAAGGGCCACGGCGACATCGTCGTGGCCCTTACCGTTAGGGTCGGTCACCCACCAATCCAACAGTTTACAAGCTGTTCAGTGGTCGCGGTCTCGATATGCTGGCCGTAGCGATTGCTGAACAGCCCGATCATGGCATCATGGGCCTCATCCGAGGCGCTGCAGACCGCATCCTCCACGATGGTACGCAAGCCATAGTCTGCCGCGCCCAACACCGTTGAAAGCACGCACATATCTGTTTCGCCGCCGGTGACGATAACTGTGTCGCAGCGCCGCTGCGCCAGTAGAGTGCGAAGGCTCGAGCCAAGCCAAGGCGAATACACCGGCTTGTCTACAACTGGCGCCGGCGGCGTAAACGCTCGAAGTTCCGGAACAAGTCCACCTTTCCCGGGCCAAGGCGCTCAAGCGTCATGTCTGCCCATCGTTCATAGTAGCGTTTCCAAGTCCCCTGCCCGGCGCCGGGCCGCCTGGCCGGTATAAACCGCGTGAAGACCAATCTCGACGGCTGTGTGCTGCAAAGATCTACGATCCTGGGAAGCACACGGTCCATCCATGGCAACGACCATTGGGACGGGTCGCGGAACATCGCCTGCATGTCGACGCAGATGTGCACTGCGTTGCGGCCAATGGGTTCCTCGCGCAGCGTAGGTCAGCGGCCATGTCAGCGCGAGATCGCAAATTGCGACGGGGATTGCTGCACATCGAACGCAACACCCAGGCCATGAGCCACGGCGCTTGCGGCGATCATGTCGTCGAGCTCGCTTCTAGAAACCGGACAGGCTTTCATGACAGTCAGGACAGCCGCTGCTGCCTGACTCACGGACACAACATCGTGCCGCTTCTTCCGCACCTCGACGTACTGCTCGATAAGCATTATGAGGCGGCGCTCCTCTACCTCGTGTGACATCTTGATCCTCCACCCAGATCAACCGTGACCGGCGCCCTTGGAGGGAACCGCCCGACCTTCAATCGCTGTCAATCTGCGGACCCGATCCTTGTTCCACCGCTCGGGCAGAAGGCGTCAACTTCGTCAACGATTGTCGCGACCAGATTGGCATCAGCAGCGAATTCGCCAACGATCGGCAACGCTTTAACGCCTCTCACGTTCAAGGTCTTAGTCGGCACCAAGGAAGCCTTAATGGACGAAAAAGACCTGTCCCAYATTCACGGTGATCAGCCGGCCGCAGTGACGGCGGATGCGCTGCCAGACCGCAAAGAGTTGGCGGCCACAGCGTTTCAGCGGACACGCATGCCGATGGTGGTGACCGATGCCACACAGCAGGATTACCCTATAGTGTTGGCAAACGAAGCTTTCTTGAAATTAACAGGATACGATGCAGGAGAGGTTCTCGGCAAAAACTGCCGGTTCCTGCAGGGTCCGGCAACATCCAAAATCGCCGTTTCCGAAATACGAGCCGCGATAAGAGAGGAGCGCGAGGCCAGTGTCGAACTCCTCAACTACCGCAAGGATGGATCGCCCTTCTGGAACCAGCTTCACTTCAGCCCAATTCACGATGACAGCGGCCGTGTTGTATATCACTTCGGCTCTCAAATCGACCGCACAGACTATCGCAGGATCCAGTCTCTCGAAGACTCCGAGCACCGGCTTCTGCTAGAGGTGGACCATCGCGCCAACAATGTGCTTGCGCTTGTCGACAGCATCGTTCGGCTTACTCGATCGGACGACGCTGCCCTGTATGCGGCCTCCGTACAGCAGCGTGTGCAATCTCTGGCCCGAGCCCATACTCTGCTTTCCCGGCGCGGCTGGCATCAGATTCCGCTACGGGAGGCCATTCGGACTCAGATAGAGCCTTACGGGGCGACACGGGCAGTTTTGAGCGGCCCGGAGATCATGCTTGCAGCTCATGCGGTCCAACCGCTTGCGTTGTTCATTCATGAGCTCGCCGTAAACGCGGCGTCGCATGGCTCGCTCTCGCAGGACACTGGCCAGGTCGCAATCAGTTGGAACGAAATCCCGCAAACCAAAGGGCTTGCGCTCGTTTGGGAAGAAACGGGAGGCCCGCCGCCTGCGGGCATCCGAAAGGCAGGCTTTGGCACTGTGATCGCCGAAGCTACGATACGGCGGCAGCTTCAAGGATCTACCGAGCGCGAATGGTTAGATCGCGGCGTGAGAATCGTCGTCGAAGTGCCTAACGTCACCAGCGAAACGTAGCAACCGTTCACATTAGCGAGCAGTCGTAGCGGCAAAAGCTGCGTCGGTCAGCGCCGACACGATGTGCACACCATTCGGGGCTGTGCTCTGTCAGAAATTCAGCAAAATGAAGGACCCACTTTGCGGGCCCCTCTTTTGCAAGCCTGAAGACGCGGCCTCACAGCTTGACTGCGGCCTCCCGTGCCCACAGCCGCAGACCCCTGCAACTTTCAATGAAATCCGTGGCACTCGCCTTGTCAGCTAGCGGCAGCATTCCCTCGTCAGCCCCGGGCTCGACGCCCGCTTTGGCCAGAAGCGGCACGGCGCCGGGTGTGAAGCCGATGAACTTGCAATGAGAAAACGCATCCGCCACGAAATCACGAGCCGCTGCTTCGCCGGCCAGCGGATTGGCACTCTCTTCGGTGAGCAGGATGGCGACCGCGTCAAACAATACCGATGGGCCGCCATCGATCATATGCTTGGCCACAATCTTGGTGCCATCGCTGGCCACCGCGCCGCCGACCTTTGCCGCGATAACTTCCATGGCGGCCCCTTCATTCTCAATGGCAGCCTGTAAGGCTTTGAAGAGACCGGCGTCCGTGCCGGTGCCAATCAGGACGCCAACCTTGCGGCCAGCAAAGCTCTCCGGACCATTGGCAATGATGCTCAGCGCTGGCGAGGGCTCGAGATCCGTGCGCGGCGATACACCTGCGTCGGCCGGCTTCGGCATCTCGGTGATGCCGAGCTTGTCGGAGACCGTGACAGCAAGCCCCTCATCGATGTTCAGCAAGTGCGCGATCATCCGCTCGCGGATGGCTGGGGTCTCAACCTTGCTCAGTTCAAAGGTCAAGGCCTGAGCGATGTGGCGTTGCTCGGGTGGGGTCTGGCTGTTGAAGAACTGGGCAGCCTGGCTGTAGTGATCGGCGTAACTTTCGGGCCGCAGCTGGACCTTTTGGCCCTCCTCCCCGTCAGCGAAGGACCGGAACCCACGCTCAGGGGATTCGCGCGGGCCGACGCCGAATGAATTCGGCTGGTAGTTAGCCCGTCCAACCGGATTGCGCATCGCCATATGGCCGTCCTGCTGGAAATGATGGAATGGGCATTTCGGCGCGTTGATCGGCAGATGCGTGAAATTGGGGCCGCCCAGGCGTTTCAGCTGCGTGTCGAGGTAGGAGAAGTTGCGGCCCTGCAGCAGCGGATCGTTGCTGAAGTCGATGCCAGGCGGAACATTCTGGGTCATGAACGCGACCTGTTCGGTCTCGGCAAAGAAATTCTCCGGCATCCGGTCGAGAACAAGACGGCCGACAGGTATTGGCGGCAAGATCTCCTCCGGAATGATCTTGGTCGGATCAAGGATGTCGAAGTCAAAATTGTCGGCAAACTCCTGGTCGAACAATTGCAGGCATAACTCCCATTCGGGGAAATCGCCGGATTGGATGGCATTCCAGAGGTCCCTCCGATGAAAGTCGGGATCGGCGCCGTTGATCTTGACCGCTTCGTTCCACACGACTGATTGCATGCCAAGCTTGGGCTTCCAGATAAATTTCACGAACGTCGATTCATCGGCCGCATTGACGAGGCGGAAGGTGTGCACGCCGAACCCTTGCATGAAGCGGAAAGAGCGCGGGATGGCGCGATCCGACATCACCCACATGATCATGTGCATCGATTCCGGCGTCAGGCTGATAAAGTCCCAGAACGTGTCGTGCGCCGACTGCGCTTGCGGGAAGTCACGGTCAGGCTCCGGCTTGACCGAATGGATTACATCGGGAAACTTGATCGCGTCCTGAATGAAGAACACCGGGATATTGTTTCCCACGATATCCCAGTTGCCCTCTTTGGTATAAAGCTTCACGGCAAATCCGCGGACGTCGCGGGCAAGGTCGAATGACCCCTTGCTGCCGGCCACCGTCGAGAACCGCACGAATGCCGGCGTTTTTTCTCCAGCTCGCTGGAAGATGTCGGCGCGCGTATATTTTGCGAGCGACTCGTAGGTTTCGAAAAAGCCGTGGGCGCCATAGCCACGCGCATGCACTACCCTCTCAGGAATGCGCTCATGGTCGAAATGGAAAATCTTCTCGCGGAAATGAAAATCCTCGATCAGCGTGGGACCACGTGCGCCGATCTTGAGCGTGTTCTGGTCATCTGAGACCGGCCCGCCCTGGGCTGTTGTCAGGACGTCAGTGTCGCCCTCCGCAACTTGATGCAATTCTCCTCCCTGGCCTCTGACCAAGGTCAAGTCGTGGACGGTGGCGGACGATGCGCTGGCTTCGGCTGCTGGCTTACGCGGCATAGTGCTCTCCTTTGAAACGCTTGAGAATTACGGGCTCAAATTTCGGACTGAGGTCGTTGATCCAACTCGGCGGCGGCGCGTTGCAAGTCGGAAAAATCGACTGAGGCGACGATGTCACCGCGACGGTCACGCGCCCTGACGGCCCAGCCCACCGGTGCTTCACCCCGAGACAGGGCGTCTTTCCACAAATCCTCCGCCGAGCGCCTGCATTCGTCGCGCACCGCGTCCAGATCGGGAAAGACCAAGCCACCCACGTCACGGATCTCCCCATTGTCATGATACTCAAGCCGATACTCATCCCCCGCATCGGCTATCCGCTGTTCGCCAGAATTCTCTTCGTCGACACCAAATTTGGCGGCATGCAAAAGCATGATCTTGGATTTTTCGATCAGCTCTTCAGGGGATAAGACCGCCGGTTGCGCGACGGTAACCAGTATGTTGTCACCACCCTCGCCGCGGAATTCCACAACGTTGTTGGCAACGACGATTTCCAGAACCTCCATACCTATGCTCCCTTCACATCTGGTCATTGTAAGGCTGTTTGGTAAGCCCGACCTGCTTGGCCAACTCTGAAAACGGCGGCACGCCGGCCTCGAACTGGTTCGTGTTCGCGAGTTGCAGAAGTCGCAAAGGGAAGCAGACGGCATCGCGGTTTGCCGGTGACATGTCCTCGAACAGCGCTCGTCGCCGGTGAACGAGGCTTCCGCGGTTTTCAAGGCCCTATCGATATCATCGATCGAGAGGAGTCCCTTCCGTACCAGGGCGTTGTTGACCGCTGCGACCGCCATCAGCAGCCCCTCCAGCTGTAGGTTGGCGACGTTCATCGATTTTCCTCCCTCACATACGTCCGATGGTGGGCGGGACAACGGGTCTGCTAGCTGGACGCGCCATGGGAATCTCCTTCAAGGACGGTGGACAACTTTCCACACGAGACGAGGTTCCAGAGCCGCCATGCAATCCCGAAGCGGCCGACGCCACGCTTCTCTGACGTCAGAAATCGGTGGCAAAAGTTGAGGACAACGAAGTCAGTCCATGCGTGGAACCGTCAGGCAGATCCCAAGTTTCATATTGCCGGGAAACGTTGATTGGCGTGCCTTTCGCATTGTCGAGCATGTCGCAGCCAGCAAGTCATCCCGTGGGCGGCGAAGGGAAGACGTCGTGGCCAAGGTAGCGTTGCTTGGACCTCCACGGCAAATGAGAGCGAGATCGACGGAAATCTCGCTGTGGGAAACGAGGCGGGAAATGACGTCGAAAACGAGAAAAGCCATTATCAAGCCATATAAAGGGCCCGCCGGTGGGTGGGGCTCAGCGAAATCCGTGGCTGATGTTCTCCTAAAAGAACATGTTCCCTTGAAAGGGAGCCGGTTGCTTTCGACCCAGAACAAGCCTGAAGGATATATGTGCGTGAGCTGCGCCTGGGCAAAGCCAGCGCAGCCGCATCCGCTCGAATTCTGTGAAAACGGTGCCAAGGCGACAGCCTGGGAAACCACGTCGCGACGTGCAGGCCCGGCGTTCTTCGACAAGCACACGCTGAGCGAACTCGAGCGATGGTCGGATCACGATCTCGAAGAGGAGGGTCGGCTGACGCACCCGATGCGCTGGGACGCTGCCAGCGACAAATATGTGCCGGTCGAATGGCCCGCTGCATTCGAAGAGATCGGCAGGGAGTTGCGCGCTCTGGACCCGCATCAGACCGATCTTTACACATCCGGGCGGGCGTCACTCGAGGCGAGCTACATGTACCAGCTGTTCGCGCGGATGTACGGCTCCAACAACATGCCCGACAGCTCGAACATGTGCCATGAAAGCTCCTCCGTTGCGCTTCCCGAGAGCATCGGCGCATCGGTCGGCACCGCCATTTTGTCCGATTTCGAGAACACGGACTGTATATTCTATATTGCCCAGAATGTCGGGACATCCTCGCCACGCCTGCTTCATGATCTGCAGGACGCAGTCAACCGAGGCGTGAAGATCGTTACTTTCAACCTGCTGCGAGAGCGCGGGCTGGAGCGCTTCGTCAATCCGCAATCACCCGTCCAGATGCTGACCGGGAAAGAGACACCGATTTCGTCGGACTATTATCAGGTCAACAACGGCGGCGATATCGCAGCGTTGTTCGGCGTCTGCAAGGCGCTCATCGAAGCAGACGACGCTATGAAAGCCTCCGGTCAAACCCCTGTCGCCGGACGCGATGCGACGCCGAAAGACCCGGACAACGCAGCCATGATTGCCTTTGCGGCATCGATGGCATCCGCTGCCAAGAAGCACGTTCTCGATCACGATTTCATCAAGGAACACACGACCGGCTTCGAGGAATTCGCAGCAGCTGCGCGCGCCCACCAATGGGACGAGCTTGAGCGCGTATCGGGGCTGACACGCGCCGAAATGAATAAGGCCGCCGCCACATACGCCAACTCAAACGCAGTCATGATGGTCTACGGCATGGGTCTGACGCAACAGCTCATGGGCGTCGAGAACGTTCACATGGTCTGCAACCTCGCGCTGCTGCGCGGCAACATCGGCAAGCCAGGGGCGAATATTTGTGCCGTTCGCGGTCACTCCAACGTGCAGGGCCAGCGCACCGTCGGGATTACGGAGAAGCCAGGCCTGGCCCCCCTCGACAAACTTTCCGAGCTCTATGACTTTGAGCCGCCGCAATGGACCGGTCGCTCGACGGTGGAAACGTGCGAAGCGATTGTGACGGGTCAGTCTCGTGCTTTTATCAGCCTTGGCGGCAATTTCCTCAGAGCGGTGCCAGACACCGCCGCCATGGAAGAGGGATGGCGCAAACTTCGTTTGAGCGTTCAGATAGCCACCAAACTCAACCGCAGCCATGTCCTGCATGGAGAGGTCGCATATCTGCTGCCGTGCCTTGGCCGCATCGAACTCGACCAGCAGGCGAGTGGGCCGCAGGCGGTGTCCATGGAAAGCTCGATCGCCCATTTCCATGGTTCGCGGGGCAAGACCAAACCGGCGAGCTCTGAACTTCTCTCCGAACCGGCCATTATTGCCGGCATTGCCAAGGCTACGCTTGGGCAAAACAAGGTTCCATGGGACGCCTGGGTTGGCGACTACGCCGAGATCCGCAATGCTATTGAGCGGACTTACCCCGAGACTTTCAAGGATTTCAACGGACGGCTTTTCAAGCCCGGCGGATTCGCGAGACCGCTGCCGGCGCGCGAGCGCAAATGGGTGACGAAAACGGGGAAGGCGAACTTTATCACGCCGGACAAGCTTTTCCCTGACTTTTCAACCGCCGACAGAGCAGGTGTTTTGCATCTCGCCACGCTGCGCTCCAACGACCAGTTCAACACCACCATCTACGGCTACAGCGACCGCTTCCGTGGCGTTGAGGGCACGCGCCGGATTGTATTCATGAATGCACAAGATATCGCTCGCCTGGGCTTCGTCGATGGTGACATCGTCGACATGACGACAGCAATCGACGACAACAGCCTTCGCAGCGTCGGTGGCCTCAGGATCGTCCGGTACAACATTCCCAAGGGCTGTTGTGCGGCTTACTATCCTGAGACAAATCCGCTGTTTCCCTTGGCGCATCACGATCCAAAGTCCAAGACCCCTTCGTATAAACTTTTGCCGGTGCGTTTGAGCCGATCAACCCTGTCCCAGGATGGTTGAGTCCCTTGTAGGCGAATGATGAAGAGGGAGATGAGCTACTCTAATGGCGCCTTTGCGGCTGCGGCGATAGCGCTCGGCATTGCCAGTGCCGCCTTGGGATGGCTTGGCAAGTCGCGAGAGCTTCGGCTGGATCCGCCTGTCGCGTCTGATCTTGATGGATTTCGGCTGATGCCAAACGGCATCAGCGGAACGCCGCCCGAGAGTTATTTTGCGTTGGGCAAGGCATATGAAACGGACGCCTACAATCTGGGTCAGGGCAAGGTCTTTATGCCTGGTTCGGCTGCCCAACTTGCCATAGTGATGGTCGCGGCGGCGCGGGCCCGTCCTTCCCGGACGGCTGGTGGCTCTACGCACCCGAGATCGCTTCCATCGTTGCGCCCGTCCGCGACGGCCGGCCGCATGGCATGCCCGCGTTTCGCGACCGGATGGCGACCGAGCAGATATGGCAGCTCGCGGGCTATGTTCAGACGATCGGCGCCTACAAGCCCAAGGGTGCGGCGCCCAGTTGCAACGATGACAAAATCGCGGACCCGCAAAAATCCTCTTCGACCAGGGGCCGGCGAGGGTCCATCCTGACCAGGGGCTGTCGCCTTGAGAGCCGCGCACGACGATGCCTAGCGATAAGGTGTTCGACAGGGAATGGGCGGCGGGAGCCCCATAGGGGTGAGCGCGGACTGGTTTCCGCTGCAGCCGGACGCGAACGCAGCGATCGACAAGGCGAGCACGGCCGCGCAGGCCCTGTGCATCGCAATCGGGCTTGCTGTGATGCTGGCGCTTGGTGGCGTGCCTGGCCGCCCGCGAAGCCGCCATACATGTGCGAATAGCCGAATAGCCCAGCAGTTGGATACCCATCTGCTCTGCTTGCTTGGCGTCCGGCTGGATTCGACCTCTCGCAGAGCGAAAACAGCTGCCACTTGCACATCCGCACTCGCCGCAGGAGATGGTGAACGGCACTACCACACGCTCACCGATCTTGAACCTGGAGTGACCCTTGCCGACCTCGTCGACCTCGCCCATGGTCTCGTGCCTAAGCACGTCATGGGCGTGCATTTCTGGGACAAATCCACCCATCAGATGAAGGTCTACCCGCAGATCGCGCAGGCCGTAACCTTGATGATGACATCGCGGTCGTCCTCAATGATCGGGTCATCCACCTGCTCGCAGCGTATGTCACTCTTGCCGTGCCAGGTCAGCGCCTTCTGATCCGGCGCGATCCATTGCTCGGTTTGAACATCCACACCGCGAAACCCGTGAGAGCCCCCGTTACGGATTCGGCCCGGGCACAAGTCAGCTAGTGAGAGGACTGCTCAGGCCCCTCATTCGCTGAGTACATGTCGCCTGCGCCAATGCATGTGAACGCCAACAGCGGCTTGGTTAATTTCGCAGCGCGTTCGTATCGCCTGGAACAAACCCGCCGCGAGCAGGTTTGGATTCATCAATCTCAACTGAGGAATATCATTCATGAGAAACAGTTTCCGCCTCGCGTCGCTATCGTTAGCAGCGTCGATGGTATTTGCCTTGCCAGCCCTCGCTGCCGAGACCGCCCAGAACTTCGTCACGAAAGCCGCGATGGGTGGGATGTTCGAAGTCCAATCGAGCAAGGTTGCTCAAGACAAGCTGCAGGACCAGGGCCTCAAGGACTTCGCCCAGAAGATGATCTCCGATCATGGTGCAGCCAATGCGAAGCTTGAGAGCATCGCGGGCGAACAGAAGTTCAAGGTGCCTGSCGACCTCGATGCTGCGCACAAGAGCGATGTCGACAAGCTACAGTCGGGTACCGCGCCAGTAGACGTACCTTATGCAGAGATGCAGAAGGCAGCCCATGCCGATGCGGTCAGTCTGTTCGGGGCTTACGCCAAGGACGGCGACAACACCGCCCTGAAATCCTTTGCGGCCGAAACTTTGCCGACACTCAAGATGCATCAGGACATGATTCAGAAGGTTGCAACGACTGCGCCTGCTTCTGACGGTAGCACACCGGCTGTCACCAGCGGCGCCACCAATCCGGCAGCTCCAGTTCCCGGCGCCAACAGCTTTACCGAAGCCCAGGCCAAGAGCGCGATCGAAAAGGCGGGTTATGCCGACGTCTCTGCGCTGACAAAGGATGACAACGGCATCTGGCGCGGAACAGCGAGCAAGGACGGGAAGTCGACGCCGATCGCGCTCGATTACCAAGGCAACGTTGTTGCCGGCACCAAGTGAATAGAAAGCGAGGAGACCCAGATGAAAACCGTAACCGGACTGTTCGACAATTATGACGATGCCAATGATGCCGTAGGCGAACTCGTGGCCACCGGCGTCCCGCGCGATGACATCAGCATTGTGGCCAACAATGCGACCGGCTGGCACAAGGATGAGGAGACCGACGCCGGCGAGGACGCGGCTACTGGCGCTGGCGTGGGAGCCGTCATTGGCGGCGCCGGCGGCCTGGCAACAGGCCTCGGCCTGATGGCCATTCCTGGGGTGGGACCTGTGGTTGCAGCCGGGTGGTTGGCTGCCACTGCTGTCGGCGCGGTTGGCGGGGCCGTGGTCGGTGGTGCAGCAGGGGGCATCATCGGCGCCATGACAAACGCCGGCGTCCCCGAAAACGACGCCCATGTCTATGCCGAAGGCGTTCGTCGCGGTGGGACGATGGTCACGGCCAAGGTCGACGATAACCTTGCGCCGAATGCCGAACAAATCCTCAAGCAATACAATTCGGTCGACGTCGCTGGCAGACGCAATGAATACGAGGCTGGCGGCTGGACCGGTTTCGACCCGAACGCCGACGTCTATAGCGGAGAAGACCTACAGCGGGATAGACGTGGACGCGATCTTTGATGTGACACTCGCAAGGCGGCCAAATCGCCTCGAATGGCGTTTCGGTCGATTGCTTTACTGTGGAGGAACGAAAGTGGCTGATGATAAAAGCAAACGAGACTTTCGTGACCGAGATCGTATATCGGCGGACGAGGACTACGAGGTCGAGTATTTCGCCAGTAAGACCGGCATCACCCAGGCTCTGCGAGGCCGGTCTTAAGGACGGTGTCCGAACTGGCTCTGGAAACCGCAGCGGGCCGGTTTGGGCGTCGCGAAAATTGGCAATGCTAGATCCTCGTGTCACCACCTTGATTTTATTAATTTTTTCTATTTGGGAGGTTGGCTACCTGGGAAAGCCTCGGGAAGACCGTGCATCAGGGTCAGACCTGCTGCAGGCGGAAAAACCCAGCGTGTTTCACGTTCGAAGAGGCGGGCAATTAACCTAAACCACATTCCCGGCATGAGTTTGCACCTTAGCGGGGAAGCTAGCCGCCTAATTTTCGCGATAATCTTGACGAGTGGCGCCGCGGGCACGCCTGTCTGAAGATCCGAGTTGGTAGGGCGGCACGCATGAACTCAGTCACTCTTGTAGGTTACCTGGCACCGTCTGCTCCATACCCGCTTTACGCCTCAGGCCTGGAAGATCATCAAAACGCGAGACAAGGGCGGGTCTCCGTGGTTAGCCTTCGGCATCATGAAGCTAGAATGGCCCATCATCATAACCGACGGCGTGTGCCTTTGCTGTTCTGCCTCGCGATGAGAAGGATGAAGTTGCCTATAGTCTTGATCCGGATAAGTGACGCGCCCGTTCCAGCAGGAAGGCCACCGCCCAATAAGAGGTGCGAATGACCCACATCGCAACTTTCAATGTAAACGGCGTCAACGGTCGGCTGCCGGTGCTTCTCAGGTGGCTGGATGAAACCAAATACGACATCGTTTGCCTTCAAGAACTCAAAACATCTGACGAAAAGTTTCCGCTGGGGGCGATCAGTAACGCCGGATACGGCGCCATCTGGCACGGCCAGAGGTCCTACAACGGCGTGGCAATCCTTGCCCGCGGGACCGATCCCGTAGAACTCCGGCGCGGCTTGCCTGGCGATCCCGACGATACGCACAGCCGCTATATCGAGGCCGATGTAAACGGGCTTGTGGTTGGCTGTCTCTATCTGCCCAATGGCAATCCAGCGCCTGGCTCTAAATTCGACTATAAGCTCGGCTGGTTTGAAAGGCTCATCAGCTACGGTCGGTCGTTGCTTGAAGCCGGTAGGCCAACCGTGCTCTGCGGCGATTATAATGTGGTTCCGACCCCACGCGATGCGGTCGTGCCAAGGCGATGGATCGGCGATGCTGTGTACTTCCCTGAAAGCAGGGACGCCTACAGCCGGATGCTCGCGCAAGGATGGATCGATGCCGTTCGTCATACTCATCCAGAGAGCGCCATCTACACCTACTGGAACTTCTCCTATAGCGGCGGATATGACCGAAGTTCAGGACTTCGAATGGACCACCTTCTGGTGAGCCCTTCCCTCTCTTCCCATTTGCGAAGTGCCGGCGTCGATGTGGAGACACGCGGATGGGAGAAGCCAAGCGATCACGCGCCGGCTTGGATCGAAATCGATGCGCAGCCCGGCGGCGACCAAAGGTGATCTTCCTGGCCTCAATCAGGTTAATGGCTTGCCATTGAAGGATGGCCAGGTGCATCCCTCCATTCGAGTGTGATGGTGAGGTGCAGATGGTGTCGGCCTACTTCATCACAAACGTTGAATTCGAAGGCGCGTTTGGTGCCGTCCGGATGTGATTCCCTCATGATCGCTGCGAGGGCTCGCAGTCCTGCCTCCCGCGCGTCATGCACGTCGACAAGATCGTTTGGATCAGCGATATCGGCATCCAGTATATCGAAGAAATATCTCGCCATTGCCGTCTAATTTCCATGGTTGGAAAAGGTTCAATGTTCGATTTTTACCAATCACGGGCCAGCACACTCCGCAGGGGCATCGCTGTGAACGAACAACTGAAAACTGAGATGACACTTCTTGGCATGTCGGAAGTTGTCATGCTGTCCCTGCGATTGGCCAGATCGTAAAATGCTGAGAGGTTAGGCGATGAGTGAGTTCGTAGGAGTGAGGTCGAGCGGATTGACCGATTGGCAGAAAGCGCCACTGCCGACTTTTTGCGCCGCTCGTCGCTCACGTATTTGGAATGTTGCATCGCGGTAATGCTTACACATCTCGGTCATGAGGAGGTGGCGGCTATCCTCGAACGAGAAGCGAAAGACCTGCGGGAGTTTGGGTGACGACGCCGACGGAGGCGGGGTCAAGTTGATGCCGAGTGGGATCCAGTTTGCGGTATCGACAGCAATCAGCGCAATGAGTTCCTCAAGCTCCCGATCCGTATGTTCGTCAAGCGGCAACGTCTTCCTCAAACTATGGAGGACGTTGGCTATAGATCTATGGAGATGCACAGTCCGGCATTAGCGTTCTGATGGCGCGGATCGCCTGCGCCATGACATGAACCGGCCCTTTGCTCCTGGAGAGAACATAAGCTTCAGCTGCCTTCTCAACCGTGAGCGCCTGAAAAATGTGGTTCATCTTTAGCCTCCCTAAGAGACAAAGGTAGGCATGGTTCGTCGCGGTCTTTAAGACTCGGGCAACTCGTCGACTTCATAATCGGTACGGCCGCGATAGCGGATGTTGAAATAGCGCACATCCAACTCACTGGCCTCGCTTGATAGGGAGCGCGAACACGTAGGACTGCCCAGCAAGATGTTCCAGCTTCTCGCGATCGCGCATCGTGACCCCTCGAATGGCTCCGGTGCCCTCCAACATTGCGAGCGGTCGATTACTGAGCCTCGCTCATGCTCTGCCTCCCGTCTGGGGGCAAGAGCACGAGCACCCCTATCTCTCAGCCGCTTGAGCCCGTACAGGCGGCAAGCTCGCTTAACTATCCCGCCATGCGGAAGGGCGACGCTTGGCACTCGCAGATTTCACACGGATCTAGGCGAGGATCCGGTGTGGAAAAAGCTAGTTCGACATTGGTAGATGACGAAATTTCGAGCAAGGCGGCAAAACAGGAGGCTGCCTTGGAAAAACATCGCATCGACAAGGGAAAATTTGAACGAGCCGACCGCGAGGCGCGCAAGCTGATAGACGCCGAACGACAGGCCAGAGACGCTTAGACCGCCGGCTCAGAGAGTTGAGACTCAGCGCAGGCCTGGGCTTGGTGCTTGTCAAAACGCAGGCAAAATTTACTGGTGTATGAGGACTCCAAGGTCTCTCCCTCCCTCGCAATTGGTAGGCAACAGCTGACGGCAAGACTCATGACTTCGGAACTCATGAGCCGATCGCAGATGGGAACTCAGCTTCATTGTTCGTTTCTCATCTCGCTTTAGACGGCCGGAACCTTTGGGATCGTTCAAGGTTAAGCCGGAGCAGCACGTTCTCATCGGTCCGTGCCGCTGACCAAGCTGACTCGTCTCGGTCGGCCCGCGCAGCTTTGACCGCAGTCGCGGGCCACCCCTCTTTTCCCAAGGTGTCCTATGACTAACAACGTTCCTGAAAACCAAGTTCGACAAGGACCTCTTGGGCGGCCCGTCCGAATTGTCCTCATAGCCGCGCTCCTGCTGGCCATTGCCGCCTGGGGTGTCGTCGAGATCTATGGCGTAATCATCAAAGGACCCTCGACAGACCTGCAGGACAGCCAGGCTCCCGCTGCCTCCAGCACAAACCCGGCCTCGACCAATCGCGTTCAATCTCAGTCTGACAGTGTTAACAGCCAGCCGATCGATCACAATCCCAAGGTGGACAAGAATCCAACGCCGCAGTTCAGCACAGGCGGTGATCAGCAAGGGGCGCAGCCGTCACAACCGGCTGCACATTAAACGGTAAGTCGGGCCACCCGACCCGCATTTCGGCAGGCTGATTTGCTCGGACCGTCGTCACCTTCTCGTCACATCGGCGCATGTGTCCGGATTTGTCGAGGCCCTCAAGAAACGCCGCATAGATCACGAGATTAATGTGAATCCTTTTATCCGCAGTGGGCCGCGTGTCCTAGTCGATGTTGAGGAGGTTTATCAACCGGCCAGCTTGCCGCTGTGCGACCGCTTCCTTGAAAGCCACTGCGGCAGCATCGCATGCCGGCCTGGATGGTCCATAAAGATTGAGAATGAGCCGCGCCGACTTCTCGGACAAGCCGTGCTTCGATGCGAATTCGTCTGCACCGTATTGCCCCGTCCGCTCGACCTGCGGCCCTGCATTGCCCGCTCCTCGATCACCAAGGTGGATCGACGATCACAAAATTCGCGCGCATTGCGGCGAACGTCAAGACTTGAGCCGGCCGGGTTGATGTAGCGGTAGTTGAGTAGGGACAATCGATCGCCGTCTATTGAACTGCGGATACCGGTTTGCCCAGCAATTGATTAAGGCTCTCGCCTTTTTGGACATCGGGCCCGCCAAACCGCTGAACGCTTTCCGCAGTGCACCCAAGACAAGAAGCTGCCACCAACGAGCGTTGTTACAGACCGACCTAATCAGAAAAGCGGTCTCGATCTTGACGCGTCGAGACGAGCGTCAAGTTCGCACAACTGCGCGATCTTCTCTTCAGTCGAAAGCAATCCGTCTTCGGCTATGTGTTGAGCCTTGGTCTCGGCGGACATCACCATACCGAAGTGTCCTCGAGTAGAGATCAGTGCCAACGTCGATCGGGTAAAGACGTTCCACCGCGTCGGTCGCAAATCGATGTCCGCTAAAAACGCGACGCATCGCGCCGTCCTGCCGGATCTTGAACGACATCAAATCACCAAGAGGGTCCCAATGCGCTGAAACGAAGAGCGCCTGAACCAGGAACAGCCGGAATCGTAGCGACGTTGCTCCCGGAGGAACAAAACATCTCCCGGCAAATTCGTATTAGGTATGACTGAATTGCTTAATCGAGGCGGAAATCATGGGGTTCTTCGGCAAGTATTTTTCGGGCCTCTTGGGCAAAAAAGAATAGCCAGAAAAGCGCAGCGGCGACATGTGCAAGGCGACCGGGGCTGGTCCTGCATTGGCAGCTCACTCGAAGGACGCAAAGACTGCAGGCCCCAGCGGTCAAAATGCGACGGCAGCGAGGAAGAAAGCTGATGGCTGAGGCAGAAGCAATCTGGGTGGTCATGCCTCTCATGAGCCAGCGATATGCTGTCGATCGAGTGGTCCTCGCATTCATGACAAGGCCACACCAACTAAGCCTTCAGGGAGCGACGTGATGACAGCCCAAGCAAGATCCTCGCCCCTGGCTCCCAGGTTTGAATCGCAGATGCGAGCTGTCCCGGCACCTGGTTCGGTGGTCTTTGGAGACCTTGGCGAGGTCGAACCTATAAGCCGGAAATTTGGGGGCGATCGGGGCACGCCACTCGACCGCTACTACATCGAGAGTTTCCTACGGCGCCACGCAGAGGACATCCGAGGGCGCGTCGCGGAGATCGGCGACAATGTCTACACGCTCCGTTTTGGCCTGGAGCGGGTTTTGACTTCCGACATTATCGACTCGCCAGAGAGTGCCAATCCTCACGCCACGATGCGCATCGATCTTCAGAGCGAGAATGCCGTGGAGGGCGGGCGCCTTGACTGCATCATCGTGACCCAGACGCTGCACATGATCTACGACGTGCGGGGGGCACTTGCAACGATCCACCGCGCCTTGGCACCAAGTGGTGTGGTGTTGGCGACGGTACCAGGCATCACTTCCATCGACGCCCATGACGGGCCAGAAAAGTGGTTCTGGGCCATGACCCAGAGTGCTGCACGACGCCTATTCGAGGAAAGGTTTGGCTCAGCTGGAGTGGAAGTGCAGCAATTCGGCAATGTTCTGGCCGCCACAGCCTTTCTGCAAGGTCTTGCTTTGGAGGAGATCGACCGCGCAAGCCTCGACGTTGTTGATCCCCTTTACCCTGTCATTACCGGGATCAGGGCCACTAAATTCTAATCCTGTGGTCGTGCTACCTGGAATTCAGGGGATGGAGTGGAGGCGGGCCTTATCGGGACGAGATCCTCGCAACTGCCGGAAAATATGACCCGTCAGAGTGGCTGACTGGCGGATATCGAAGCTCGCTTGCGCTCGCCTCACGCTCGCGCCAGCCATCGATTTTAGCCTAACGGGATTGGATAACAGCGAGATAGCCGCGAGGGCGACGCCTTCCCAGTCGCCGGGATATTCCGACACGATGCCGGGCCATTCGGTGGTTCCTATGAGAATCCCGGTCTCGCCCGTAGTGACGATTTCCGGCACGCCACCGACGCCGATCGCCACGACTGGTACGCCAGATGCCATGGCCTCCAGGATGGTAAGCGGCATCGCATCAGCGCGCGAAGTATGCAACAGCAAATCAAATGCCGGATAAATCCGATGTGGTTCGCGCGCTAGGCCAACCATATGGATGCGCGGCTCCAGCCCTGCACGTCGAACGGTGGCCGTGAGATCCTTTTCCATTGACCCGGTGCCAACCATTGCGAAATGCACATCGGGGCGCCTTTGCAATATGAATTCGGCTGCCTTGATAAATTTGTCAGGGCCTTTTTCCCAGGCCAGCCTGCCAACAAAGCCGACCAAAATATCGGCGGGGCCGACGTTAATCGTTTGGCGGAAGTCCAAGGGGTCAGCCGACATCGGATGATACACAGCGAGGTCGACCCCGTTCGGAACGAGACTTACAAGCTCCGGCGCCAATCCCACCGCAAGTGCTTGCGACCAAGCTTCGCGGCACACAACAATGGTGTGGCTCCCGGTTGTGCGCGCCACACTAATTTCCTGCGGATGCAAGCTCATCCCGTGCAACGTGGCAACGGTCGGCGTCCCGCTCAGTCGGCCGGCCATTGCCGCCACGGTATGCGCGTTCATCAGGTGAGCGTGGAGCAAGTCGACACCGGTTTCACGGACGAGTGTGCATATCAGTTCGATTGTCTTCCAAGGTGGATCATCACGCAGGGGCGCAATATATACGTCTCTGCCTTCGGACCTTAACAATGCGGTATAAGGGCTTTCATACGGGCACAGGAGCGACACTCTGAACTCGTTCGATGGCAGGTTCGCAGCCAGATTACGCACGTAGTTTTCCATGCCTCCGACGATGGCGTTGCCCAAGACCTCAAGCACATGCGTGCGCTCATCAGTCTGGCCGCCTGGCACCGCACGCGGGGTCCGGCCCATCAGTTTCCTCCTTGCGAGGGGCGTAGCCTTAGCCAATCCATTGCAGTCCCCGACATGATCGCATTTCGGTCATCGGCTGCGACGTCGAGCTGCTCGAGAATTGCCGTGACCTCGTCAAGAGCAGCGTGGATATGAGGACCACTGCACGGCAAGAATCGGTCGCTGCCGAATTGCAGCGAGCGTGGGCCGATCACGTCGATTGCCTTGCGAAAGACCTCGTCGCGGTAGATGGGAGGTGGTCCAAAGGACAGGTCGAAGCGAAACTGGCTCTCGGCTGGGTCAACGCCATTTATCCGGTCGATAACACCAACCGCGTTGGCTTCGTCACACCATGGCCAGCCAAGGTGAGCCAAGGTGACGCGAAGGCCGGGATGATCGCGAACGGCCTCGTAGAAAGACGGCCGGCAGAAACGGCCGGATCGGCCGTCAATGAAAATTCCGCTATGAAACAAAATGGGCAGGTCGAGCCTTGCGGCGACCGCGTACACGCGATGGGCGCACTCGTCATACGGATACCATCCGGTCGGAACCAATTTCAGCGCGCGAATACCGGGAAGCGCGGCTGCCTCCTCAAGATCGTCGGCTGCCTGCGGATGGAGCGGATTGACAACCGCGAACCCGACGAGCCGATCCGAGTGGCCTCTGATAAGGTCGGAAAGGTAGCGGTTGCCAGCGCGCAACGACTCCCGGTCATTCAGCGAATAGGGCGGTGTCAGGAACGGCGCCAGCAGGAACGCGACATCCACGCTTGCATCATCAAGCGTCTGTAGCACATCTGCCGTCGTTTCTCGGCCCGACGTATGAAGGTGTGCATCGACAATCATAGGCGCCTCCCCGCCCACAACTTACGGAGGCGATGCCCGTTCCAGCCATCACGAGAAATCGTGCTTGTCGGGTTGCCAGGCTGTGGTTTCCCGGGTTGCCAGGCTAAGGAAGACAAAATTCCGTCGTCCGTGGAACCCGATCTGCGGACGGAACTTGAACCAGCACAAGTCAAACCTAATGCGGATCGTTGCAATGGATCAGACTGTATCCAACCCCTTGCTCGTGCCTTGTAGTAACCCACTTCTGTTATGTTTTTCCCATTTGCGGTGGGACTTTGTTTTTCAACGCCCGCAACATTTGATGACGCGCGCCGCAGCCGACTACACCGTCGTGTTCTTCGAAGAACCCGTCTTCGAGCCCGTCCAGATCCCTCTTCTTCGTCGCAAAGCGGTTGGGCCAAGCCTGGACGTTGTGACGCCGATACTGCCACACCACCAGTCCGGAATGGAGGTCGACAGAGCCATCGCCATTCTGCTTGAGAATCTCGTGGCGGGCATCGAGCACGACCAGCTGGTGACCTGGTACTACACGCCCATGGCCCTTAAGTTCACGGCCGCGCTGCAGGAGGATATCTGCATTTACGACTGCATGGACGAACTTTCTGCCTTCAAAAACGCACCTCCCGAACTTGAGCGACTTGAGGAGCAGCTCTTCGGCAAGGCCGACGTCGTGTTCACGGGCGGAATGAGCCTTTACGAGTCCAAGCGCAGTCGGCATCACTCCGTCCATGCATTTCCAAGCAGCATTGACACGGCACACTTCCATCAGGCGCGCCGGCCTCAGGCAGACCCCGCCGACCAGCAGACCATTGCCCATCCCCGCGTAGGCTTCTTCGGAGTCATCGACGAGCGGTTCGACGTCGACCTGATGGCTCGAACCGCTACAGCGATGCCTACGGTCCAGTTCGTCACGATCGGTCCAGTGGTCAAGATCGACCCGGCCACGCTGCCCGCCGGCCCAAACATTCATTGGTTGGGCGCTAAGCCGTATGCCGAGCTGCCCAGATACATGGCTGGTTGGGACGTAGGGTGGATGCCTTTCGCCTTGAACGACGCCACGCGGTTTATCAGTCCGACGAAGACGCCTGAGTTCCTAGCCGGCGGACTGCCGGTGGTCTCGACTGCTATCGTCGATGTGGTGCGAACCTACGGCGGTCGCGGACTGGTCGAGATTGCTGATACAGGGTCTATGCCAGCCGCCCTTAGCACCGCTCTGCGCAAGGGTCGCGGTGCAATGGCCAAGGTCGATGCGTTCCTCTCCGGAATGTCTTGGGACTCGACCTGGAGTGCCATGCACGCCCTGTTTGAGCCCGGGAAGGTTGTGCGCCGCCCCGGGTTCAAGAGGTTGGTCGACCATGTTTGATTGGCTTGTCGTCGGCGCAGGCTTCGCCGGAAGCGTTTTGGCAGAGCGACTAGCCAGTCGGCGCGGCGAGACAGTGCTCGTCGTCGATCGTCGGAGTCACATCGGCGGCAACGCTTTTGATTGGTACGATGAAGCCGGCATTCTCGTGCATCGCTATGGGCCGCATATCTTTCACACCAATTCTGAATCCATTGTCGCCTACCTGTCTCAGTTCACGGCGTGGCGCCCTTATGAGCACCGTGTTCTAGCCAAGGTTGACGGTCAGCTTCTGCCAATTCCAATTAACCTGGACACGATCAATCGTCTCTATGGCCTCGAGCTAACCTCCGAGCAAATGGAGCAGTTTCTGGTCGAACGGAGAGAGAGCGTGCAAGAAATCCGCACCGCCGAGGACGTGGTCGTGGGCACGGTGGGACGCGAACTCTACCAGAAGTTTTTCCAAGGCTACACGCGAAAACAGTGGGGGGTCGACCCGTCGCAGCTGAGCAGGTCAGTGACAGCGCGCGTGCCGACACGAACCAATCGCGATGACAGGTATTTCGGCGACGCGTTCCAAAGCATGCCAGCGGGCGGCTACTCACGCATGTTTCAACGGATGCTGGCCCATCCCAATATCAAAGTGATGCTGCAAACGGACTACCGCGAGGTTCGAGAGGTCATCCCCTATCGGCGCCTCATCTATAGCGGTCCAATCGATGAATTTTTCGACTTCAGGCTGGGAAAATTGCCGTACCGATCTTTGCGTTTCGAGCACGTCACACTCGACACCCCACGGTTCCAGCCGGTCGCCGTCGTCAACTACCCGCAGACCGAGGCCTTCACCAGGATCACGGAATACAAACATATGACGGGACAGCAGCATCCTCAAACAAGCCTGACCTACGAATATCCAACGGATGACGGCGATCCTTACTATCCGGTGCCCAGGGCGGACAATGAAGTGCTTTACAAGCGATATGAGGCACTCGCGGCTCAGCAGACCGATGCGATTTTCGTCGGTCGGCTGGCAACCTACCGGTACTACAATATGGACCAAGTAATTGGTCAAGCGCTGGCCGCGTTCAATCGCATTCAGAAGATGGGCGCGCAGGAGCTATCCCTTGCCAAGGGCGCGGCGGGGTAGTCATGGTTGAAGTTTGGGGCGGCATTGAATGCAGCGTCGTTCGTGTAGGTGGCGTGACCCGCAATCAGCTCGCCGAAACCGGTCATTCAAAACGCGTTGAGGATTTAGATCTCGTCGCTTCCCTCGGTATCAAAACACTTCGATATCCTGCCTTGTGGGAGCACGTCGAGCCTTTGGAGGGTCAGGATGACTGGAACTGGCTCGACGAGCGGTTCCAACGCATGCGCCAACTCGGCATCAGTCCAATTGCAGCTCTTGTCCACCATGGGAGCGGGCCGTGCTGGACGTCCATTCTCGCACCCGATTTTGCGGAACATCTCGCCGCGTTTGGCGGGCGGCTTGCTCGTCGGTACCCGTGGGTAAAGACTTTCACGCCGATCAACGAACCGATGGCAACCGCCCGCCTAAGCGGTCTTTATGGGTTTTGGCATCCGCACCGCGCGGACGAGCCAAGTTGCCTGCGGCTTCTTGTTGCCCAGTGCCTTGCGATAGCCATGACAATGTCGGCTATCCGCAAGGTCATTCCCGACGCCCGCCTTCTGCAGACCGAGGATTTCGGAAAGATTTTTGCGACGCCAAAGCTGACATACCAGGCTGAATACGAGAATGGCCGGCGATGGTTATCGCTGGATCTGCTTTGTGGGCAGGTCGGTCAGAGCCATCCGTTCCATGAACGCCTCCTCGACGCTGGTGTCGATGCAGCCCACTTGGCAGAGTTGGAGGGCGCGCCCTGCCCTCCGGACCTCATCGGCGTTGATTACTACCTCACCAGCGATCGATTCCTCGATCATCGGGTCGAAAGGCACCCTCAAGAACCGGTCGGCGGCAACGGCATCGATCCCTATGTCGACTTCGCCGCTGTCCGCGCCGACGCGCCAGCCTGCGAACTCGGATTTGCCTCGCGCCTGCGCGAGGTGTGGCGCCGCTACTCTCTACCGTTGGCAATTGGAGAAGTGCACAACGCCTGCACCCGTGAGGAACAGCTGCGGTGGTTCATGGAGGGATGGGACGCTGCAGGCGAATGCGTGGCTGAGGGCATTGACGTGCGTGCCGTCACTGCTTGGTCAATGTTCGGCGCCGTAGACTGGAATTCCATGATGATGCGCGAGGATGGATACTATGAGTGCGGGGTGTTTGATGTGAGGGCAGACCTTCCGCGCAGAACAATTATGGCCGATGCCATTTCGGCCTTGGTAAATAAGCAATCGTTCGGCCATCCCGTGCTTGCGCAGACGGGCTGGTGGCGTGCGCCGCGCAAGAGGTTGGGAAAATCGCCTACGATCCAGCTCCGAGGATTTGACCGGCGGCTATCGATCCTGGGGGAGTGTTGCAGTCGCCGTCGACTTCCAGCCCGGGCTGCACCCCAGCAGACAGGATCGCCGGATGAATGGGTTCAACTAAGCATAGGGTACACCGGAGGCGGCTCACTAGCTGTCTTGTATGCCAACTATTGCCAGGGCACGACCTTCTCGCTCGCGGTGTCTGATAGTGTGGACTGGGTTGCCGCCTGCAACGCATTCCTCGATCTGGTGATCGACGGCCTTAGCGGGTCCTATGAGCTGGTTTCCGCACATCGCGACAACCAGTATCGGGTCGCCGAATGCCCGGCCCCAAATACCGCTGCCATGGCACGTCAGCGCTGATGCAGGATAATCTCGCCGGCCGGTCCTATTGACCTCTAGAAGGTCTTCCTCGAGCGGTAGCCGTCGAATTTGACTTCGTGACTCCAGTCGTCACTTTCGGGAGGCTTCTTGACCCGCAAAACCGCGATTCAACAAAACCGCGATTCAATTGGCATGCTCTAAAAATGGTTCCGGAACGGCAATGGATTTCTGCTGCAACAAACTCGCCGGCTACACGTTTCCGGCGTCATCAACCGCAGAGAGGAACCGAAATGGTCGACGACAAGACCAAGCTCGATTTCCGTGATCGTGACCGACTGTCGGGCAGTGAGGACTATGAGGTCGAGTACTTACCAAGAAGGCAGGCATAACAGTCCAGCAGGCAAAGGAACTGATAGCTAAACACGGCAAAGATCGGGCGACACTGGAACGGGGAGCTTCACCGCCCGCGCCGCAATTCAATTGGCCGTGTGCGGCCCCACGGCTAGGTATCGTCGCGGCTGTGATCTGGCTAACGGCCTCATCGTGGACCTTTAGCTCGAATGTCAGGGTTTTTTCGCGGTCGGCCTCAATCACTCGGACGCGCCACTCACCGCAGGGTCCGACCACTTCAACCGCCGTCCGGCCGGTATCTCCTACTTCAATGATATCCATCCCAATTGTCCTCGCCCCTAGATGACAATTGCGAATTTATACGGCCTCAGAAACCGGTCCTTCATTAAAAAAGATGGTACGGAAGCGAACCAATTTATTGCTGGCAAATTGGCAAGCCCTGGATGGGTCGACGCGGCAACTCCCTCAGAGCCATATTGGCGGCGCGGTAGACGGGTTGCTTTGATGAGCACGCGTGGAACCTCCTTTTTCGACGCTCGTTGTAGCCGATGGCTCTTTTTTATTTCGATGTAGATGACAATGGCCACGACTTCCCTGATGACCAAGGGACCGATTGCCGGGACTTCGATCATGTTAAGGAAGAAGCGATCCGATCTCTTGTCGAATTGATCGGGGAAAGCCTTCCCGACGGCGACCACCACAAGCTGAAGATTAGAGTGCGCGACGATGGAGGCCACATCGTCCTGCAAGCGGTGCTGAACTTCGACGTCGAAATCCAACGTCGTAGCCGCGGGGCCTCACCTGACCAACATGCTTAAGATGAACTGTGCCACGCCTACTTCCGCACCAGCCATTCCAACAAGCCGGGATCGATGTCATCGCCATCGGTATAGTCGCGGATCAAAAGCGCCGCGATTGACCGCCATTGGTCTTCTGGAATATTCTCTTCGGTGACCAATTTCATGAAGGCGCTGCGCAGGATATCGCAGTCGAAAGCAGACACAGAAACACATGGCTGGGACATGATGCCAACCCCCTCATAGGCGGGAGCTTAGCTCTGCTCTCAAGCGCCGACGCGCCATAACTCAGGCCGGCGACATTCGGTATTTTAATACGCTGTGAGCGGGCTTCAATCAGGATTCACTGTACGTTTTTAACCAAGTGCTGGTCTGCAATTGCCGGCCAGTTTGCGCGCTCTAGCTCCGGCAGACGGCAACCCCTCAAATTGCCGTAGTGGCCGACGCGGCTTAGGCAATGCTCCCACCCGGGCAGCCGCGTCGGCCATTTTCCTGTAGCACCTACAGGGAGAAGTCTGCAGTTCGGCACCATTAACCAGCAAGGCGCCGAGCCTTATCGGCGACGCTTTGAGGGAAACGGCGCCGATGGCTATACGGTACTGGCGAGGGCAAGGCCGGGCGATTTTTGACGCGTTTCGAGCAGACGCGGTCACTTGCAATCTGGAAGCTTCTTCAGGGCATCCTTCGCTTCCGCCTCGGTCTTATATGTGGCCTTCGTAAGGTCTATAACCAGGGTTCCGTCCGGCTTCTTTGTGACCACCTCGCACTGCTTCGAAACAGCATCCTTAGCGACCCAATATTGGGAGGTGTCCGCAAATGCCGAAGCTGAAAACTGAATGAGCAGTGTCAGGGTGATTGCGATTTGGCGTACCATTTTTGTACTCCCTTGATCGCATTAGAACGTGGGGCTTTGAGCTTCTGTTCCCCTGAAGGTTCACGCACCAGGTACGCTCCCGGACTTCGGCGGCGTAGGACAGCGGCCGGTGGAAACGCGCTGATGAGTCCCTGTGAGGCTGCCCGCCCTCAAAGGCCGCTTGTTTAATTGTGACTTTCCGTTCCAGCTGCCATACAGTTCCCTTGGTGGCTGCCCGGAAGGGACGACCAAATATGGCCTTTACTGTCATCCGCTATGGAAGACAGGGCATCGTCGATAAGGAAATGTTCGACGCCGAGATAACGGCAAAAGATGTCGCAAGGCAAACGGCACGGTCGTTCTTAGCCATGCGGAGAACTAGAGAAAGTGCCCGTTTTGTGCGGCAGGCCCGCCGCAGGTCCAACCGAAAAGGCCAGAGCGACCCGCCGAAGGTGAATAGCCGTGGAACTTTGTACGGAAATAACCAACGATGACGGCAGCGGACACATTTCGGACCATCGACGTTTATTGCATCGGTCGGTGCCTGTGTCACTCCTGCCGGCCTCTCTGTCAAATGGCCCGCTGCCAATCCTGGCGGCGGGCTTTTCGGCTGGAGGGCTTGGATGCAGCGGCCCGGCACCCTCTCTGTTGGGATGTGGCTAGGGGTACCGGGCCTAGCTGACGGGGGTGCTTGTGAGAACACCGCCGCCGGCTGGGCTCTTATGCGCTTGTGCTAATGCAAAGTGAAGCATCGTGATTGCGGAAGGCTAGCGCGCCGATTGTTTCTTGGCGTATGCGGCGACTGCACAGAGGAAAGCCAATGCGGCGGCATCGCACGCGGGCCGAGACGGGCCTTTTGCGAAAAGAACGGCGTCCGCAGCTGGGATCGTCAGGCCATGCTTTTTGGCGAAAGCGCTAACCTCGTAAGGCCGATCATCTTCAGCTGGTTGGTCGATGCCGAAATCATAATTCATGCGACTACTTCCTCCCAATTCGCTACCTTTTTCCTCTCACCCTGAGGCAAAATTACAGCCGAGCTAGCGCGTGAGTCTAGCGATTAGCGATTGTGTAAAACGATATACTCTGGACCACTCCTACACCTTGTTGTTGTCTCCACGGTCTTCAGGCGCCCCCGTCCGTCTCGCTTTCCGCGTCGATCATCCGGACCGGCAGATAGGCGTTCTTTTCCAGCCACTCGCGCAATACGATCTGAATCAAATCCGGCCTGCCAATTCCCATCTCACCGGCAATGGGGTTCAGCGCATCCTCCGTCGCCGGCTCCAGCGGCACACCCGAAACGTTCCGGAGCATCAGGGCAGCACGTCGAAGAATTATTTGCAGATCCCGCCCGCGACACGTCCGCAATGCGGTCGGCGGCGTTCTCATGCTCTTCGGCGATAGAGAGCCGCGTTATGCCGTCGGCCGTTCGAACATGGCAAGTTGCCGTGACCGAGCGCTTGAAAGGCTAGGCCGACCGTCGAAAGGCGGCACCGCCTTGGCGGGAGCTTGCCAAATGGCGCCGGCCTATGGGAGAGGCGGAACGGTTTGTAAAAGAGTACCATGCAGCCGCTGTCGTCTGCGCTACAGGGAACGCTGAAAGCGCTGCCAAAAATCGTTTCCGGAGATAACCGCAAGGATGCGCCGTTCGTTAGATGGTAGCGCTACGGAACCAAACTGCGGGTTCAAGCGTAATAGGGCGCGATTGGAGAATTAGCAAATGAGTGTCAGTGCGGTTCTGGTCGTTGAGGACGAACCGCTTATTTTGCTTGATCTCGAGTCGGCCTTATCAGAAGCAGGATTTGAAGTCGTACCGGCTCAGGATGCCGCGCAAGCGATTGCGGTCTTCGATGCTGACCCTGCCAAATTTAGGGGCATTGTTACGGACATTCGCCTTGGGGCTGGCCAGTCCGGTTGGGAGTTAGCCAAATATTTGCGGCAAGCTAACTCTACCATCCCGGTGGTCTACATAAGCGGCGACAGCGCTATCCATTGGGGCGCTGAGGGCGCCCCAAACAGCGTCATGATCACGAAACCCTTCTTCCTGCCCCAGATTATCACGGCTCTTTCTACGCTGCTTAACGATCAACCGACGATCAACCCGGATGATCCGACTTAACCTAGAGCTGTACAACCTCGAGATGCAGACGCATGTCGGAAGCCACAATCAAGGGACGGCTCGGTATTGAGCGCTTAAACAGGCATCAGAGAAGATCAGGCCGCGATCTCGTCAATCTTCTGGGTGGCAGCAATTGGTCGCCGCTAAACCGAGAAGCCCAGTTTCTAGTCCAAAGACTCCAACTCCCCACGCCGCGCTAAAAACGGCACCGCCAACAATCAGATGTGTCGGCGCCTATGGGCCATCGAGTGATGGGTCAAATAAACGCGCAAATCGGCGACGTCGCCGTCCATGCCGTGGCAACGGTCAACCATTTCCTTGAACGCACGTTGTCCCCGAAACCCAGGAGACATCCATGCCGACCGCAACCAAAACCAACACGTCCAACGCCATGCAAAAGCAGCGACGCATACAGGGCAAAGTCGATGCGGACGACGGGGCCAAATCGAAATCGAAACCGGCCGGCGCGATGCAGGCCGGGGCGCGACAATACCCGGCACCGCCTTTCCCCAAGCAACATCACCCCAAACCCGGCCATGAGGCCGAGATCAGACCGGCTCCGTTTTACGATGCGCCGTTCTGGCGCGGCTCCGGCAAGCTGGAAAGCAAGGTGGCACTGGTCACTGGCGGCGATTCCGGCATCGGGCGGGCAGTCGCAGTCCTTTTCGCGCGCGAAGGCGCCGACGTCGCGATCGTCTATCTGTCGGAGGATGGCGACGCCGAGGTGACGAAGCAAGCGGTAGAAGGCGAGGGTGGCCGCTGCATCCTGCTCCGCGGCGATGTCGCAGACCGGACCTTCTGCCGCAAGGCTGTGACCACTACCGTCAAGCAACTGGGAGGGCTCGACGTGCTGGTCAATAACGCAGCGTTCCAAGTGCATTCGACGGATTTTGCCGACCTGACCGAGGAGCATTTCGACACCACAATGAAAACCAACCTCTACGGCTATTTCCATATGGCCAAGGAGGCGGTGGCGCATATGAAGCGCGGTTCAGCGATCGTCAATACGGGTTCTATAACCGGTATAGACGGGTCGAAAGAACTGATCGACTACTCGATGACCAAGGGGGGTATTCACGCCTTCACAAGAGCCCTGTCAGGCAACCTTGTCGACAAAGGCATCCGCGTCAATGCAGTGGCACCGGGTCCAGTGTGGACACCGCTCAACCCTTCCGAAAAACAGGCTGGCGACGTCTCGAAGTTTGGTGCGAAGACGCCGATGAGACGTCCAGCGCAGCCGGAAGAGATCGCACCCGCCTATGTGTTTCTGGCATCTCCGCAATGTTCAAGCTACATCACCGGCGAAATCCTGCCGATCATAGGTGGTTATTGACTACCTTATCCCCCATCGGCGAAACCTTTGGACGGATCGAAAGTTCGACCTCAGGCACCGAATTCTTTCCGGTCTGGCGTTGCTTTGTCGTCCAGCGCTGCCTGCACCGCTATCCCTCAGCCTTGAAATTCTTTGCCTTTTCGGCGGCCTTCTTCTTGTCGCCGCCGTGCTCGCGCAAAAGATCCTTCGCCTGCTTAGGCGACACGTCGGTCGTCTCGGCGAGGTGCATCGCCTCGCGGTCGGTATCCTGGGATTTGGTCTGGTCCTTTGGCATGGTGCTGTCTCCGGTGTGTGAAGGACAACAACAAACTCGCAGGTCGGTTCCCCCTGCTAGGGAACGGGCGATGCATTCCTAAATGGAGAAGAAGATGCCTGATCTGCACGATGTCCCATCTCTGCAGGCTTATGCACACTTTCATCGACAACGGGCCAACCAATACTCTCGTCGGCTAGTTCTTCTCCCGGCGCTTCTCAATCTCATATGTCAGCCAGCGGCAGAACATACCGATGATGGATAAGACCGCGCCGCCAACCAGACATGCTGTGAGCACGTAGCTTTTCGAAGAAGCGCTCGACCAGCTTACAATGGCGAGCAGGATCACGCTCGTCGTTGAGATGAGATAGCCCACTCCCTTCAGCATGTGCAGAGAGGGTTTTGTCATATCTGGACCTCTTCTTAGTCGGCTCTTCGGAACATTCCGCGCGCTCTGAAGTTCCATCGCGTGTCACGAGAGCGGATGGAACCTGCCGAAATCGCCACACAAATCCGAAAGAGAGGCATCCCGATGCCCAACTACCAGAAGCTGCCGACAACCTCCAACGGCCTCATTCGCGTAGTGATCGAAACCCCACGCGGCGCTACAGCGAAGCTTGCCTTCGATCCAGCAACGCTGGTGTTTGGCTATGTCCGCCCTTTGCCGGTCGGCATGATGTATCCCTATGACTGGGGTTTCATCCCGTCCACATTGGGCGAAGACGGTGATCCTCTCGATGGGCTGGTCATCCATCAGGCATCGACCGCCCCTGGCGTTGTGATCAAATGCAATCTGCTAGGCGCTTTGAGCGTCAAGCAGAAGGACGAAGGCGGGAAGGCGGTGCGCAACGATCGGTATATCTTCTCTCCCCATCGAGAGGACGCTATAGACGAGCCGGTGGCCGCGGATCGTGTTCCTGATGATTTGCGGCGCGAAATCGAACAGTTCTTTCTCTCGTCGGTGCTTGGAACGGGCAAGACCATAAAGTTCAAGGGCTGGCAGAACGCCGCGGAAGCTCGCAGGGCAATCAAGAGGGGCATGAACGCCTACGTGGCCCACCGCTGAGGTGCTATGGGCGCGATCAACAACGGAGTTAAGTTTCGCTGGAATGCCAGATGCTCGATTGTTTCGAACCCGGTGACCAGTCGTCCGTGAATGTGCCCGCCCGCAAACAGTTCTGCCGGTTCGCCTATTGCACATCAGGCAATGGTACACGGAAAACCGAACTGGCTCGCCAGTGCAGGTTGCTTTCAGCTGAACACCTGAACAGTCTGCAAGGGCAGGTGGTCGCTGCCATGGAGTCGGCCGTGATTATGCGCTTTCTTCATGGCGGCTTGCGGGTTTTGCCCGGTGGCAGCGGAGGTTCTGGCAATCCTTGGAGTGCGCCGCTAGAGCTTGCCCCGCGCCTGTCGGTTTGCGCATGTCCCCTGCATCCGCTCGGAGTGGGCAAAACATACCGAGGCGGGCAATTTCGCGTTCAGCGACAACGTGTCGAGGAGGACGAACATGGCCGTGGCTAAGAAGGACCAGGAGCGCATCACATACGCGGGGAATGTACGGGTGCGCAGGCCCGCAAGGACGGCAAGGCTCGAACTGTTCCGCAGGTCTGGGACGAATCGCCGATGCATGGCTGTTGGGGTTTGACGGTGAGCCCATCACTGGCGCCAACAAGGCCAAGCCGGTCGGCGACCTGATGGAAGCGGAAGTTGACGAAACTGCCGTGAGCCAGCGACGTCAGTCGACCAGCAAACAGATTTAGGAACATTTTTGCCGGCTAGGAATTCATGGGTCTCTTAGCGGTGGAGGCTTTCATGACCCAACGACGCGTCGACAAGGAGCGGATTGAGCGCGCTGATCGCGAATCGAAACTGACGATCGAGGCTGAGCGTCTGGCCAGAGGTGCGAAGACGGCGCGGCTGCGAGCGCAGCGCCTTTCTGCGGAATCATCTGTCGAAAAGAAGGATCCCGCCGAACGTCATCGAGGCGCCGTCAAGAAAGCAGCACGAAAGATTATTGAGGTCGAGTGAGAAAGTAGCCCGGAACCGTAAACGCCTTCGCCAACCCGTCGATCGTGGCTGTCTGACTGGCAGTCTTCAGCGGCCGTGATTTTCCGTCTTCTCCGGTGCCTGGCCGTAGACGCCATCGGTTCCTGGTTTCGGCCAATCTCTGCCTTGTCAGACGTGCCAATCGCCTGGAACAAAGCCTTTCAGCGGAGGTTTACCCAGCGAAAGGACTGATACTTTCGAGGAGACATCCCATGTGGGCGGCGGTAGCTCAGACACGGCCGGCCGAAACTCATTCGCGCAGCTAACGCCAATTGCGTAGCCGGCGCGGCCGACTGCCAAAAGGGTTCGAAGATGAAGATGGGTGAGGCCCAAGATCCAGACAGACCAGCAGGCGCAGGGCAAGGCTAGTGCGACCACCAACCAACAGGCCCAGGGGAAAGCAAAGGTCCAGACCGACGAGCAGGCTCAGGCATCGACACAGACTGATCAGGGGTCGACTGCTTCCATCACCAATGTCACGGTGGAACAGAAAACCCAGATCACCCAGGTCATCAAGGAGACCAGGGTCGAGCCGGTGTCCAGTGTCGATTTCGATATTTCGGTCGGCATTGAGGTTCCCCGGCACAAGATTCGGTTGCATCGTCTGTACCAGCCTACGAAACCTACGAGTATTTCGTATTGGCCGACGGTCGGGTCGTCATCGTCGATCCGGACACGCTGAAGATCGTCCTGATTTTGACCTGACGCTGCAGGGCCGAAAAGGCTCGCCACATCGACGTGGCGGGCCTTTTCACAAGATCTGCCGATGAATCAGATGCTGCGGACGTATTGGCGAAATGCAGCAATCGCTGAACACAATATGGAAGGTCGAACCTCGGGGGAGTTCCTTGTCGCGTCTGGTCCGCGCCCGTGCAGCAAGTTTGGGTTTGGTTGCTGCGCTAGGTTTCATGTTGCTCGTGTCTCTCGTTGCGAGCGCAGCGAT
>NZ_JBFUFB010000020.1:0-68510 GCF_056403655.1 Mesorhizobium sp. P2_F8 | reverse complement strand
GGCCTCGTCATCCTCGGCAAGCAGGCGATCGACGACGATTCCAACCAGACCGGCCAGATGCTGGCGGCCCTTCTCGGCTGGGCGCAGGGCACTTTCGCCTCCAAGGTCGTGCTCGACGGCGACAAGGCCAAGGTGACGCGCGAAGTCGACGGCGGCCTGCAGACGGTGGAACTGAAGATGCCGGCGATCATCACCGCCGACCTTCGCCTCAACCAGCCGCGCTATGCCTCCTTGCCCAACATCATGAAGGCCAAGAAGAAGCAGCTCGACGAAAAGAGCCCGGCCGACTACGGCGCCGACGTCAAGCGGCGGCTGAAGGTGCTCAAGACCGAGGAGCCCAGCGGCCGCAAGGCGGGCGTCAAGGTCAAGTCGGTGGCCGAATTGATCGACAAGCTCAAGAACGAAGCCGGCGTGCTGTAAGCGATCGGAAAAGGAGACAACAACATGGCTATTCTTCTGATTGCCGAACACGACAACGCAACCCTTTCCGACCAGACCGCCAAGGCGCTTTCCGCGGCCCTGCAGATCGGTTCGGACGTGCATGTGCTGGTCGCCGGCAAGGGCGCCAAGCCGGCGGCGGATGCCGCAGCCAAGCTCAAGGGCGTCACCAAGGTGCTGCTGGCCGATGCCGATGAACTGACCGAGCGTCTCGCCGAACCGCTGGCGGCGCTGGTCGTCTCGCTGGCCGGCGCTTACGACACCATCATCGCGCCTGCGACCTCGTCGGGCAAGAACGTCGCGCCGCGCGTCGCCGCCCTGCTCGATGTCGCGCAGGTCTCCGAGATCATCGAGATCGTGTCGCCCGACACCTTCAAGCGGCCGATCTACGCCGGCAATGCCATCCAGACGGTGCAGTCAACCGACGCCAAGAAAGTGATCACCGTGCGCACCGCATCATATTCGAGCGCCTCCCAAGGCAATGCGGCTGCCGTCGAGCTTGTCTCGCCGGCAGCCGACCCGAGGCTCTCCATTTTCATTGAGAACAAGCTTTCCGACACCGACCGTCCGGAACTAACCTCGGCCAAGATCATCATCTCGGGCGGCCGTGCGCTGGGTTCGGCGGAAAAATTCAAGGAGGTCATCCTGCCGGTCGCCGACAAGCTCGGTGCGGCTGTTGGCGCTTCGCGCGCCGCGGTCGATGCCGGCTATGCGCCGAACGACTGGCAGGTCGGCCAGACCGGCAAGGTGGTGGCTCCCGATCTCTACATCGCGGTGGGCATCTCCGGCGCCATCCAGCACCTCGCCGGCATGAAGGATTCCAAGGTCATCGTCGCCATCAACAAGGACGAGGAGGCGCCGATCTTCCAGGTTGCCGACTACGGTCTCGTCGCCGACCTTTTTGATGTCCTTCCCGAACTTGCCAAAATTTGACACGAGGGGAATGAAAACGTGCCGCAATCCTACACGATTACCCTGTCCTGCGACGACCAACCCGGCATCGTCGCGGCGGTCGCGACGGAACTTTCCGCCCTGGGCGCCAATATAACCGAGAGCAACCAGTTCTGGGACCGCCTTTCCAACCGCTTCTTCATGCGCATCGCCGTCGAATTCAGGCAGCCCACAACCAAGGAACAGGTCGAACACGCCGTGAAGCCCGTGTTGGACCGCTTCGGCATGAAGGCCGATGTCGTCGACGCCGGCCGCAAGCTGAAGATCATCATCATGGTTTCCAGGTTCGACCACGCAATGTTGCATCTGCTCTACCAAATCCGTGTGGGATGGCTGCAGGTCGAGGTTGTAGCTATCGTGTCGAACCACGAGGACAGCCGCCGAACCGCAGAGATAGAGGGTATCCCCTATCACGTCTTCAACATCACCAAGGACAACAAGGCGGAAAAGGAGAAGGTGCTGCTCGATCTCGTCCGGGAGACGGAGGCAGATCTCGTGGTGTTAGCCCGATACATGCAGGTGCTCTCGGACAACCTCTCCACCCGGCTGTTCGGAAAAGTCATCAACATCCATCACTCGTTCCTTCCGTCGTTCAAGGGAGCAAAGCCTTATCATCAGGCCTTCGAACGCGGCGTGAAGCTGATTGGCGCGACAGCCCACTATGTGACGCCTGATCTCGACGAAGGGCCGATCATCGAGCAGGAAACGGAGCGTGTGACGCATACGATGACCGCCGACGATTTCGTCGCCACGGGCCGGGATATAGAAAGCAGGGTGCTGGCCAGGGCGGTGAAGATGCACCTGGAGCGTCGGGTCATGCTCAATGGCCACAAGACAATCGTTTTCGCGTGACCAGGGCCAGATGAGAGAACCAGTCATCATCTCTGGAGCAATCGTGGCGGCTTCAATACTCGAACGAGTAAAACTCGAAACTGAGGCCTTGAAGAGTTCCGGCATCAATCCTGGTCTTGCCGTGGTTATCGTCGGAAGTGATCCAGCCAGCCAGGTTTACGTCTCCTCGAAGGGGCGGAAGGCCGAAGAGTGCGGCTTCCTCTCACGAAAGTATGAATTGCCCGAAATCACGTCCGAGAAAGAACTTCTTGGCCTGGTGCACACATTGAACGAAGACCCGAAAATTCATGGACTCCTTCTGCAGTTGCCTTTGCCAAAACATCTGGATGCAGGAAAGATTATTCAGGCGATATCGCCTGACAAGGACGTTGATGGGTTCCATTATGTCAATGTGGGTATGCTGGGAACTGGCGAACTCGAGGGCGCGCTCGTCCCGTGTACGCCAGCAGGGGCGATGCTGCTGATTGAGTCGGTCCGGGGCAAGGACCTGTCAGGTTTGACGGCGGTGGTCATCGGGCGGTCCAACATCGTCGGCAAACCGATGGCCAATCTGCTGCTCGCGTCGAACGCGACCGTAACGATCGCGCACAGCCGAACAGCGGAAATCGAACAGATCTGCCGAGGGGCCGACATCCTGGTCGCCGCTGTCGGCAAGCCGGACTTCGTGAAGGGAGACTGGATCAAACCGGGTGCCACGGTTATCGACGTCGGTATTAACCGACTACCCGCAGCCGATGGCACCGGAAAGGGACGTTTAGTCGGCGACGTTGATTTCGAGGACGCTTGTCGAATTGCCGGGGCAATCACTCCCGTGCCCGGCGGCGTCGGGCCGATGACGATCGCGATGCTCATGGCCAACACCCTTAAGGCCGCCCAGCGCAGCGCTCGGTGAAGAAGACTCTAGCAGCGACCAATCATTGCCTCAGCCTTGGTCGAATTCCACGAGTCCTCGATTGACCACGCTGCTGCCTCCGTCGACGTTGATCAGGGCGCCGTTGACATACGAGGCTTCCGGCGAAAGGAGAAACGCGGCGACATTTGCTATTTCGCTCGCGTCAGCTGCCCGCCGTTGCGGCACGAGCCGCGTGACACGGCGATATCCCGGCTCTGGGTCCCCGCCTTCGGTCAGCATGCTCATTTCCATATCGGCCATCTCCGTTCGCACCCAGCCCGGGGCAATCACGTTGGCGCGAAGACCATGGCGAGCGTATTCAAGGGCTATCGTCTGGGTTAGGAGCGTCACACCGGCTTTCGACGCACTGTAGGCAGCCAGCCCGGCACCGGCCGTTGCGCCCGCAACGGACGAGATGGTGACGATCGCTCCTTTTGTCCGCAGCAGATGCGGAATTGCAGCTTTCGCCATTACAAACGGCGCGGTCAGATTGACGTCGATTTGGGTTTGCCAGTCGACAATGGACATCTCCGAGACGGATGCGGCGATGACAGTGCCTGCGTTCAGGACCAGCGAATCCAGGCGACCGAAATGGGCAACGACCTTTTCAACTACGGCTGCCGCGTCAGCGGGCACGCTTATATCAGCCGCAATCGCCAGTCCGCCCGTCTGGTTGGCGACGGTTTGCAGGATTGCCTCTCTTCGCCCGCAGATTGCGACGAAATGCGTGGACGCCAATTTCAATGCGATGGCTGCACCGATCCCGGTGCCTCCGCCTGTTATCAGGGCTACAGGCCTGCTTTCGTCGACTGCCGAAGGCATCTCCGATTACCCTTTCCTAAGCCACCAAATTGCAGAAGGAACCGCGTTCAAGATCACCAGCCTGTGCCAAGATAGTCGTCCGCAAGACCGTATGAATCGTCGAGGTAGCGTGACAAGCGTGCGCCATTGTCGGCCAATTCCGGGCGTTCTCCGATCCATCCAATGTAAGTAAGACTACGCAGAAGCAGGAAGAGCGGCAGCAGCGATTCGGAACGTTCAGACAGTTCCCTGCTTTGCCTATAGCCATCGAGAACCGCCTTCTTGATTGCCGGGTAGTGGGGCTCCTTGCGGTTGCGCAATAGCGTCGTTGCGATATCGAAGACACGCCACCCGTAACCGGAGTCATCGAAATCTATGAACTGGATGGAGCTTGGCGTCACCAGGACGTTCTCCCTGACGAGGTCTGCATGGATCAGGCCGAAATCAAGGTTCTGGACGCCCTCGAGTTTGGACGACAAGATACCGCGAAGCCTACCGAGTTTGTTTTGGTCTGCCACCGACAGAGCGTCGAAATCCCAGAAACGTCCCCATAGAGGGGTCTCCCCGAGCAAACCGTCCTTGTCCCAGGATGGACGGTCGAAAGCACCGCCGCATACCCAGGCGTCGCTGATGTTGTGGAGATCGGCCATCTTGTTGCCGAGGGCGCTGAAGAGGCGAACGAGATCTTGCGGTTCGTGCTCAAGCATCACGCCCGACTGGCCCAGCGGCGCTCCGGAGAGCCAAGACACGATGTCGGCGTTCTGTTCGGGAAAGTCCACGCTCGACGGCAGCGCTATATAGTCGCCGCCGTTGAGAGTGGGGAGGGGCGTCGGGACCTCGATTCCGCCTTGCCTCAGCACCTTCATCCACTGCAGCTCCGAACCAAGGGCCGCGGCGCTGTGGTATCCAGGACGGTGGAGCCTCAGGACCGCGGGGCGCCCGTCCGAAAGTGCAATCCTGAAGACTGCATTCTCACGGTACTTCAGAAGCTCCGGCTGCTGGGGCGAGAGTCCCCAGTGAGCGAGTGCTTCCTTGGCTCTGACTGAAAGACGTGCAGATAGCGCCTCGGAAATGTCTCCCACGACAAATCTCCCTAGAGCGCTGTCAGCACGTCATCGAGGGTGCCGATCAACAGGTCGGCATTTTCCGTAGTGAAGGGCATCGGCGGGCGGATTTTCGTCGCGCACTGGTGGATGCCGAGCTTGCCCATCAAAACCCCGCGCTTGCGCATTTCGTTGATGAGCCGCGTTGCGAGTTCAGGCGCGGGCGTCTTCTCCGCCCTGTCGAGCACAAGTTCCGCCCCGAAAAACAGTCCGTTGCCACGCACGTCGCCGATGACGGAATGCTTTTGCGCCAACCGCACGAGGCCGTCCTTGGCATATTTGCCGACGTTTTTTGCGTTTTCGACCAGTTTCTCGTCTTCCAGCACGTCGAGTACGGCCATGCCCGCAGCACAGGAAACCGGATTGCCGCCAAAGGTGTTGAAATATCGAAACGCCTTGCGGAATGCGTTCAGGGTCTCCGATCCCGCCACGACGCCAGCAATGGGATGTCCGTTTCCCATCGGCTTGCCCAGCGTGACGACATCGGGAACGATGCCGGCGTGCTGATGTCCCCACATGTTGTCGCCAGTCCTGCCAAACCCAGGTTGGACTTCGTCGGCAATTAGAAGACCCCCAGCCTTTCGCACCGCTTCGGCCGCTCCCGTCAAGAATCCCTTGGGCAAATCGGGGAAGCCCTCGTTCGCGAAGAACGGGTCGACGATCAAAGCCGAGAACCCGTGTCCGCTCTCGTCAAGCGAACGGATCGCCTTCTCTACCTCAGCGGTGAAAGCAGCTGCAAACGGTTCGCCCGCAACCCCACCCAGTGGCCGGTAGCTGTCGGGTGCCGATACATGACGGACATGGCCGCCATAGCCTCCGACAGGTGGCATACGTGTCGACAGCTGGGAAACGGCCGTCGTGTTTCCGTGGTAGGTGAAGTCTGTTGCGATCACTCCCGTCTTTCCTGTGACGGCTTGTGCCATCCGAAGAGCGATGTCGTTCGCCTCGCTACCGGTACAGGTCAGGATGGCGGCATCCAGCGAATCGTCGAAGTAACCCAAAAGTCGTTCTACGTAGTTCAGGATGCCTTCGTGGAGATACCGGGTGTGTGTGTTCAGCGTTGAAGCCTGTCGGCAGATCGCATCCACTACATACGGGTGGCAATGGCCGACATGGGGCACGTTGTTGTAGCAGTCTAGATAACGCTTGCCGTCCGCGTCCCACAGCCAGACACCCTCTCCGCGGACGAGATGCACAGGATTCTCGTAGAAGATCGAGGTGTTCTTTCCGAGCAATTTCTCGCGCCTGGCGAGCAGAGCCTGCGTGTCGTCCATCATCCAGCCTGTTGTGGTTTGTTCGACCATCGGTTCATTATTGTATCCATCAGATAGATTATCGGTCCGAGGCTTGATCGATGTCAAGTATGCCATCGCAAAATAGCGTTGCTGCAGGCCGGTTGACATTTCCAAAAACAATCACATGATAAAGAACCATCGGTGATAATAATGAACCAATGACGCCGATGAACTCTAGAAGGGGAATTTGGATGTCAAAGGAACAAACCTCAGCTGATCGTGGGCTGCGGGCAGGGACACTGGGAGCAGCGGCCATCACGTTGATGGTGGTGTCTGCCGTAGCCCCGCTCACCAATATGGCGGGCGTCTTGCCCGTCGCCATTCTCTTCGGCAACGGCACGGCGATCGTCCCGGCCTTCATGCTGATGATGATACTGGTACTGATTTTCTCGGTGGGCTACGTGACGATGGCCCGCCACGTGCACAATGCGGCTTCGTTCTACACCCTGATTACAAGAGGACTAGGAAAGACCGCCGGCGGAGCGGCCGCCATTGTGGCGCTTCTCGGCTACAATTGCATGCAGATCGGCATGTCGGGGATGTTCGGCCCTGTCTGCACCGATCTGGTCAAGACATTCACCGGTGTCACGGTGCCGTGGTGGGCATTCAGTCTTTGCGCGTCGGCTCTGATCGGGATCCTTGCCTATCGACGCATAGACCTTTCCGCGAAGGTGCTCGGTATTCTCGTCATCGCCGAATTCGCGGTGGTTTTGATCCTTGACCTGATGATCGTCTACAAAGGCGTTCCTGGTGGGTTCAATCTCGCCCCGCTTTCGCTGTCGGGTATGCCAAGCACGTCCGCACTGGGTGTCACATTCGTGTTTGCCTTCGGCTGCTACATCGGCATTGAAGCCACAACCCTCTACAGTGATGAGGCGAAAGATCCGAAGCGGACCATTCCGCTCGCCACATACGCGGCAGTCCTCCTGATCGGCGTTTTCTATTCCATCTCGACCATCTGGATCGTCGAGGCTGCGGGCACGTCAACGATTGTCACCCAGCTGCAGAACATCGGCGACCCGATCCAGTTCGTGTTCAACATCGCAAATCAATATGTCGGCAACTGGCTGGCTGTGTTGATGCGCGTGTTGTTCGTGACCAGTGTTTTCGCTTGCCTGCTGGCCTTCCACAATCATGTCGCCCGGTATTTCTACTTCCTCGGCAAAGAAGGTCTTGTGCCGGCCTGGCTCGGCCGCACTCATGACACCTATCAGAGTCCTCATCGCGCCACGATCGTGCAGACGGTTATCGCACTCGCGGTGATCTCGGTCTTCGCCATCGCAGGCCTCGATCCGCTACTTACCCTGTTCGCATGGATCGCGAACGTGGCCGTCATATGCATCATCCTTCTGATGCTCGCGGTCTGCCTCGCAGTCATAGCATTCTTCAACAAGAACCCGGAACTGGAACCGAACCAGCCGATCAAGACGAAGATCATGCCTGCTCTTGCTGCTGTAGGCTTTGCTGCCGTGGCATACTTCGGCATTAGCGGTTTCGACATCCTCACGGGCACTCCGGGCCCGTTGGCTGTCGCGCTGCCGTCCACGATCCTGGTGGCTGCCGCCATTGGGGCGGTGAGGGCAATGATGCGGCCTGGAGCCGTCGCTCGGTTAAACGCCGACAGAGTGTAACAACTTCAAGACAAGACGAGAGGGCTCGCCTAATCGGCTGGCCCTTTCGACCTCAATCGCGCCGGCTGCCAGCCCAGGTGCGACCGAGCCCTGATTGGTTCCAAACGTGACGGTTGGCAACGCTACCAGATTAGAATTTTCGCGGAACGGAGGTTTCGAAAATGGCCCAGGCACCGATACACCGCGCAAACACTCCAAAATACATGCCGGGCTTCGGTAACGACTTCGAGACGGAGTCTCTTCCGGGCGCGCTGCCGCAGGGCCAGAATAGTCCGCAAAAGTGCAACTTCGGACTGTATGCCGAGCAGTTGTCAGGCTCGCCCTTTACCGCACCCCGTGGCACGAATGAGCGATCCTGGCTCTACCGCATCCGCCCCAGTGTGCGGCACACGCGCCGGTTTTCCAACGCCAGCTACCCGTTCTGGAAATCGGCGCCGTGCCTCGATGATCATTCCCTGCCGCTCGGCCAATTGCGCTGGGACCCGATCCCGGCCCCAACGGAAAAACTCAACTTTCTTGCCGGCATTCGCACCATGACGACGGCCGGCGACGTCATGACCCAGGTCGGCATGGCGGCGCATGTCTATGTTTTCAATGACGACATGGTCGACGATTATTTTTTCAATGCCGACGCCGAACTGTTGGTTGTGCCGCAAGTCGGCGCTATTCGCGTTATCACCGAAATGGGCATCATTGATGTTGAGCCTTCCGAGATCTGCCTGATCCCGCGAGGCATGATGTTCAAGGTCTCACGGCTCGGCGAGGGCTCCGATTGGCGCGGCTATGTCTGCGAAAACTACGGTGCCAAGTTCACCCTGCCGGATCGCGGCCCTATCGGCGCAAACTGCCTCGCAAACCCGCGCGACTTCAAGACGCCGGTCGCTGCCTATGAGGACAAGGAAACGCCATACCGCGTGCATGTGAAATGGTGCGGCAAATTCTATGTCAGCGAAATCGGGCATTCGCCGCTCGACGTTGTTGCCTGGCATGGTAATTACGCGCCGTTCAAATACGACCTGCGCACCTTCTCGCCGGTCGGCGCGATCCTGTTCGACCATCCCGATCCATCGATCTTCACGGTGCTCACGGCGCCAACCGAGGAATCGGGAACGGCGAATGTCGATTTCGTCATCTTCCCGCCTCGCTGGTTGGTGGCCGAGCACACGTTCCGCCCACCTTGGTACCATCGCAATATCATGAGCGAATTCATGGGCCTCATCGAGGGCCAATACGACGCCAAGGAAGAAGGCTTCGTACCGGGCGGCATGAGTCTGCACAATATGATGCTGCCGCATGGCCCGGATGCCATGGGCTTCGAGAAGGCATCCAGCGTGGAACTGAAGCCGGTGAAGCTAGACCACACCTTGGCCTTCATGTTCGAGACCCGGTATCCGCAGCAACTGACTCGCTACGCCGCCGAGCTCGAGACTCTGCAGGATGACTACCTTGAATGCTGGGATCATCTGGACCGGAAATTTGACGGAACCCCAGGCATCAAATGATGCCTCAACTACGCATCAATTCATGAATCCTGATGCCACGTGGTGAAGAAGGACGGTTTGGCGGAATGAAACTCGCAACGATCAAAGACACAACCAGGGACGGAAGGCTTGTCGTCGTCTCAAGGGATCTAAGCCGCTGTTGCGAGGTCGGTCATATCGCGCGCACTGTTCAGGCAGCCCTCGATGACTGGCGAAATGCTGCTCCCCGACTTCGAGAGATCGCCGAAGGCCTCGAGGCAGGTTCGCAACCCTCTACGCCGTTTTATGAAGGTGACGTCTGCTCGCCACTTCCGCGTGCTTACCAATGGGCTGACGGCTCGGCTTACGTCAATCACGTCGAGTTGGTGCGAAAGGCCCGCAACGCCGAGATGCCGGAGAGCTTCTGGAGCGATCCTCTGATGTATCAGGGTGGCTCTGACAGCTTTCTTGGCCCTCGCGATCCCATCGTCATGGCCGACGAAGCTTACGGGATCGACATGGAAGGTGAGGTGGCCGTGATTGTGGATGACGTCCCAATGGGCGTGTCCGTCGATCAGGCCGGTGAAGCCATCCGCCTTGTAATGCTGGTCAATGACGTCTCTTTGCGTGGTCTCATTCCCGCGGAGTTGGCCAAGGGCTTCGGCTTTTTCCACTCAAAACCCTCGTCCGCTTTCTCGCCAGTAGCCGTGACGCTCGATGAACTCGGGAGCGCCTGGAGGGATGGGAAACTACACCTCCCCTTGCTTGTTGCCTTGAATGGCGAACCGTTCGGCAAAGCCAACGCGGGCATCGACATGACCTTCGACTTTCCTCAACTGATCGCCCATGCCGCCAAGACCCGGCCGCTCGCCGCAGGAACGATCATCGGCTCGGGGACCGTGTCCAACAAGCTGGACGGCGGCCCCGGCAAGCCTGTGTCCGAGGGCGGCATGGGGTATTCCTGCATCGCAGAGATCCGCACTATCGAGACTATTCAGAGTGGCGCCCCGAAAACCCCCTTCATGAAGTTTGGCGACACGGTGCGTATCGAGATGAAGGACATGGCAGGACAGTCGATCTTCGGTGCGATCGAGCAGAGCGTTCAGAAACGAGTTCAAACCTGAGGCGAGGTTACCGCCTTCCTCCACCAGCTCTCTACGAGCAAAAACAAGGAATTTTGACTATGGCAAAAGCATTTGCTTCGCAGGGCGACCTTGCGGAAAAGAAGATTTCCTTCACCGAAGTCGGTAAGGACCTCTGGGCGTTTACGGCCGAGGGCGATCCGAACACCGGTGTGATTATCGGCGACGACGCCGTGATGATCGTCGATGCGCAGGCCACCCCACGGCTCGCCGGCAAGGTTGTCGAGAATATCCGCCGCGTCACCGACAAGCCGATCAAATATGTCGTGCTCTCGCACTATCATGCTGTCCGGGTTCTCGGTGCCTCCGCCTACAATGCGGAGCAGATATTCATGTCGGAAAAGGCGCGCGGCATGGTCGCCGAGCGCGGCAAGGAAGATTGGGATTCGGAGTTCCAGCGCTTCCCGCGCCTATTCCAGGGACACGAAAGCATTCCGGGCCTGACCTGGCCAACCATGACCTTCAAGGAACGCATGACGGTCTATATGGGCCAGCGCCGGGTCGACCTGATGCATCTTGGTCGCGCTCACACCGCGGGTGACATCGTAGCCTATGTCCCCGACCAGAACGTCATGTTCACCGGTGACATCATCGAATATCACTCTGCTTGCTACTGCGGCGATGGTCACTTCAGCGACTGGCCGGCAACGATCGAGGCGATCCGTGCATTTGACGTCGACGCGATCGCGCCGGGGCGCGGCGACGCGCTGACCAGTAAGGAGCTGGTGAAAAAGGCTCTGGACAACACTGTCGACTTCGTGCGCTCGACCTATCGACCGATCGCCCGCGTTGCCCAGGGCGGCGGCACGCTGAAGGAAGCGTGGGACGCCTGCCGAGCCGAGTGCGACCCGAAATTTGCCGCCTACGCGATCTACGAACACTGCCTGCCATTCAACGTCGCACGCGCCTACGACGAAGCGCTCGGCATCGACACTCCACGGATCTGGACCGCCGAACGCGACCGCCAGATGTGGGACGCCCTGCAGCGATAAATGCTGTCGAAAGGTTCGATTGGGAGGCACACATCACCAAGATCTTCGAAACACCGCTCTATACCTACCGGCGATCGTCTGACCAGGACGCCGAGAGACCCGTGCGCCGCCCTGTCGCCATCGTCGGGGCGGGGCCTGTGGGCCTTGCTTTGGCGATCGACCTGGCCAGTCAGGGCATTGCCGTCGTTGTACTCGACGACAATGACAAGGTGAGCTTCGGTTCGCGCGCCATCTGCTTTGCCAAGCGCTCGCTGGAAATCCTGGATCGGCTCGGCTGTGCGGCTCCGATGGTGGAGAAGGGTGTGCAGTGGAGCGTAGGCAAGGTGTATTTCGACGAACGACAGGTCTTCGAATTCAACCTGTTACCCGAAGGTGGTCACAAACAGCCGGCTTTCATCAATCTCCAACAATACTACCTCGAGCAGTATCTGGTTGACCGTGCCTGCACGCTGGAGGCGGAAGGGCGACCGATCGAGCTGCGCGGCAAGAATCGCGTGACAGGCGTCAATGATACCGGAAACGGTGTCCGTGTCTCCGTCGATACGCCGGATGGCCCGTATGATCTGATCGCCGACTGGTTGATCGCCTGCGATGGCGCAGGTTCCCCCGTGCGCAAGGCACTCGGCCTCGATTTCATCGGCAGGATCTTCGAGGACAACTTCCTGATCGCCGACATCGTTATGGAAGACAGTCCTGCTTTTCCGGTTGAGCGCCGCTTCTGGTTTGATCCGCCCTTCAACCGCGGCCAGTCCGCGCTTTTGCACAAGCAGCCTGACAATGTCTGGCGGGTCGACCTGCAGCTTGGCTGGAACATCGACAAGCAAGCGGAATCGACGCCGGCAAAGGTGGTCCCGCGGTTAAAGGCTTTTCTCGGCGAGCACGCGCAGTTCGAACTCGACTGGGTCTCGATCTATACGTTCCAATGCCGGCGCATGGAGAAATTCCGCCATGGTCCTGTGATCTTTGCCGGCGACAGCGCGCATCAGGTCTCGCCCTTCGGCGCTCGCGGCGCCAATTCGGGCCTGCAAGACACTGACAATCTTGCCTGGAAGCTCAAGCTGGTGATCGACGGCAAAGCGCCTGCGAGCCTGCTGGACAGCTATGACGCCGAGCGGGTGCAGGCAGCGGATGAAAATATCCTCAATTCGTCGCGCTCGACAGACTTCATCACGCCGAAGTCCGAGACCAGCCGCCTCTTCCGCGACGCCGTGCTCGATCTTTCAGAGCACCTTCCAGCCACGCGCCCCATGGTCAACTCAGGCCGCCTTTCGGTTCCATCGACCTATGACGGCTCTCCGCTGAACGGGCCCGATTGTGACGGTTTGCCGATGCAAACCCGACCAGGTTCGCCGGCTGTGGATGCGCCTGTGGGCGGAGGCTGGCTACTCGACCGCCTTGGTGGCGGCTTCCAGCTTCTTACCATCAATGCCGGAGCGCCCGAGATGCTGGACATCGACGGCATTCCGATCGAACGCGTCGTCGTGGCCGCGACCGGCGGCGACACCGAGGCTTTTCGCGCACGTTGGCTCGGGACCGCCACGAGCGCCGTTTACCTGCTTCGTCCAGATCAGCACGTCGCTGCCCGCTGGCACGCATTCGACGAGACAGCGGTTCGGAGTGCGTTGCTGAAAGCCATCGGGAGATTGCGATGACGGCACTGACAACCATGCCCAACATAGCTCGACCCGACGATTTCTATGCGGAACTGCTCGACGCTCATGAGGGGTTGAGCAAGGCTGAAAGCGATGCTTTGAATGCCCGTCTTATTCTGCTGCTCGCCAACCATATCGGTGACCGAATGGTGCTGAGTGAAGCGCTCAAAACTGCGTTACACTGCGGCAAACCGACGTGAGCGACATCGTTCTCTACGACTACTGGCGCTCGTCTGCGAGCTACCGTGTGCGCATCGCGCTTAACAGCATCGGCCTCGCTTATCGAGCAGTCACCGTAAACCTCCTGGACAAGACCCATAAATCGCGGGACCATCTGGCACGCAATCCGCAAGGTCTCGTACCCGTGCTCGACATCGACGGCGTGATGCTGACCCAGTCGCTGTCGATCATCGAATATCTCTGCGAAACCCGCGAGGCCACGTTGCTGCCGAAAGATGCGCCGGGCCGCCAGCGCGTTAGGGCTCTCTCCCACGCGATCGCCATGGATATTCATCCTGTGTGTAACATGGGCGTCTGCGCCCATGTCGTGGAACTCACTGGAGGCGGCGACGCAGTCCGCACTGCTTGGATGCGTAAGTTTATCGGCGAGGGGCTTCGCGCGTTTGAAACCCTGCTCACGCATCCGTCAACTGGCAGATTCTGTCATGGAGACAGCCCGACTATGGCAGATTTCTGCCTTGTGCCGCAGGTCTACAATGCTGAGCGATGGGGTGTCGATCTCAAGGACATGCCCCGCATGAGGGCCATCGATTCCACTTGTGCGGAACTGCCAGCCTTTCGCGCGGCCCATCCGGAAGCGGCAAAGACATGATTGCGAAAGTTCGCCCCGTGCACCTAGGGCGACCACTTGAACGCCAGCTCACGACATAAAAAGCAGCCCGATAGCCTTCCCATGAAGGCCGGTGCCGCGTCGGTCGCGGGCGCGCTGTCACAGGGCCAGAACTGAGCCTCACCAAAAACTTCTCCGGACCGGTGCGTCCGATTTGGCCTGCTTCGCCGGCTTCGGCGTCGGCAATCCTGCCCTTTGCAATTCTTCGCGTAAACACCGAACTGACATCGCATTGCTGGTCTGACTTCGCTTGCGCCGAGTTCTATCGGACGTCACCGCCGGCCGCAGGCTGACGAGCCTGATAACCGAGGCCGTGCAGAGGCGCTCTGGGTCAACGGCTTTGCACGACGGTCCAGCCTTCAATCGGCTCCTTCACTGCTGGACGGGCATTGACAGTCGCGTTTGCGCCGGAAATAGTAATGAAACGGCGTTGCGATATAATCAACGATTCACGATCGTATCGAACAAGCGTCGCGTATGGACCGATAGGCGGCAAGACAAACGCGGAGGGCTGATGCCTGAAGGCGATCACTTTTCCATCTTGTTCGAGCTTATCCAGATCGGCTTGGAAGCCGCTTTTTGAGGGAGAAAGTCAGTGTCCAAGCAAATTCCCGCACGCGCCGACGTCGTAATTGTCGGGGGTGGAATCGTTGGAACCTCGATTGCCTACCATCTGCCGAAGTTCGGAAAACGTGACGTCGTCTTGCTGGAGCGCAAGAAACTGACATCCGGAACGACTTGGCACGCGGCCGGCATTGTCGGTCGACTGAGGCCATCGAGATCAATGGCTGATTTAGCGAAATATTCGATAGATCTTCTGCGCCGCCTCGAAGAAGAAACCGAGCAATCCACAGGATTCAAGCAGAATGGCGGCTTTATGATCGCCCTCGACGAAAATCGGCTGGAACTCCTGAGGCGCTCCTCTTCCTATGCCCAATATATTGGCGTTCTGGCCCCCATGGTGACGCCAGAAGAACTTCAAGAGGCGTGGCCGCTTCTGAACATTGATGGCATCCTAGGGGCGCTTCATATTCCCGAAAATGGTCAGGTCAATCCTGTGGACTATACCATGGCCCTGGCCAAGGGCGCTCGCCAAGGTGGCGTCAGCATCTTCGAGGATACAAATGTCACTGGACTCCTCAAACGCGGCGATAGGATCGTCGGCGTCGAGACTGATGACGGGCAGATCGAGGCGAACACGGTTGTTCTGGCCTGCGGCATGTGGACTAGGGAACTGGCGCGCAAGGTCGGCGTGGCTGTGCCGCTTCACGCGGCCGAACACTTCTATATGGTTACGGAACCGATCGCCCAGCTCGACTCAAAAACACCCATTCTGGTGATTTCGGAAGAACGATCTTACTACAAGGAGGACGCAGGCAAGCTGCTTGTCGGTATTTTCGAGGAGCGTGGCAAGGCATGGGCCACGCACGGCATTCCAGAGGAATTCGAGTTCGATAGTCTGCCGGGGAACTACGAGCACTACGAAAACGAACTTGCCATGGCAACAAAGCGCGTGCCGCGTCTAGAAAGCGCTGGTGTGCAGACCCTTTTCGTCGGGCCGGAGAGTTTTACCGCAGACGGCCGCTATCTCATAGGGCCGGCCCCCGAGGTCGGCGGATTATTTGTATCAGCTGGCTTCAATTCCAGCGGCATTATGTCATCAGGCGGCATGGGCAAGGTCGTGGCGGAATGGGTTGCCTCAGGCAACAGCCCGGTCGATATGCATGCGTTCGCCCTTACCCGCACAATGCCATTCCAAGCCAATCGCCACTTTATGGCCGAACGAGTGACCGAGTCGATTGGCATCTGGTCAAACATGCCTTGGCCCGGCAAGCAAATGAAGAGCGCTCGCGATGTGCGTCGGATGCCATTGCACCATGAACTGAAAGCGGCTGGTGCGCGCTTTGGTGAGCGCGTCGGCTGGGAAATCCCGCTTTGGTACGCACCCAAGGATTCCAGCGAGTTCCGATACAGATTGGGGCGGCAGGATTGGTATCCGTTTGCGCGCGAAGAAAGCCTGGCTGTCCGCGACAATGTCGCGCTGATTGACCAATCGGCCTATGCCAAATTCGTCATCTCCGGTCCGGATGCACTCCGCGATCTCAACAGGCTCTGCGCAAACGAAATCGACGCACCGGTCGGAAAAGTGGTTTACACAGCTTGGTTGAACGAGAAGGGTGGGTTCGAGGCGGATCTCACGGTCACAAGATTGGCCGAGGATCGCTTCCTGGTCATTTCTGGTTTCGCCGATCAGAGGATCGATCTCGCGTGGTTGGATGCCAATTTGCCGAAAGGCGCGGCGACTGTCGTTCAGGATGTCACAAGTTCTTTTGGTCTCTTGGCTATAATGGGCCCCAAGAGCCGGCAGTTGCTACAGAGTCTGAGCGATTCTGACCTTTCGAACGATGCCCTCAATTTTGGGTATTCCGACGAAATCAACCTGGGACATGTAACAGTTCGCGCTTCTCGCGTGACCTTTGTAGGTGAACTCGGATATGAAATCCTGGTGCCTACCGAGATGTGTGGCTATCTCCACGACCTGATCGTTGGAGCAGGTGCCGGCTTCGGATTGCGCTATGCTGGACTCTATGCGGTAGCGGCGTGTCGCCTGGAGCGCGGATATCGCCTGATGGGCTTGGACATCACTGCCGACGAAACACCGGTTGAGGCCGGTCTCGGCTTCGCGGTGGGCTGGCACAAGGTGGGCGACTTTATCGGCCGGGAAAGGGTCGAGGCGCAGCGGGGACGCCCCCCAGAATCTCGGCTCGTTCAGTTCGCCTTGGAAGGCAACGACGCACCGATCCTGATCGGCAACGAGATCATCTGGCGCAACGGCGATCGGGTGGGCAACATCACCTCCGGTGGCTGGGGCTTTCGCATCGACCGATCGCTCGGCATGGGTTACGTATTCGCCCCCGGCGGTGCTTCTGCTGATTGGCTGAAACAGGGAAGCTTCGAGATCGAGGTGGCAGGTGCGAAGTTTCCTGCCGTGGCTCAATTGGCTCCATTCTACGATCCGACTGGCGAACGGACACGTATGTGAACCCCCAGATGCCACGTTCGAGCAAGATAGAACCGTCGCGATTTGTGGTCGCAGTCCCGGAGAGCGCGATTCTGCGCGATGCACTCGATCATGCTCGAGCGATGGTGAAATCCGCCGGCCACGAAGTGGTTTCACCACGATTGCCACCGGAAGAGTGGGGAGACCTCACTACCCGCGTCGACATTCTGGTGCTGACGCCGCGGGGTCGTTTCCCGGTCGCCTTGATGAAGAAGGCAGGGAGGTTAAGAAGCATTGTTTTTCCGACGATCGGCGTCGATCCACTCGACGTCAAGGCTGCAACGCTCGCCGGTATAGCGGTCGGCCATGGAGCACCGGCTGAGAGTGTCTACAGCATGGCGGAAGCAACGGTGATGCTCATTGCGAGCTTGATGCACCGTGTTGCAGAAAAGCAAACGGTGTTGATGAATGGAAGTTGGCGCGAGCCGTTGGTGCTTGGCCGTATGCTACGAGGAAAGACAGTAGGGCTGGTCGGATTTGGCCGCATCGGTCGAGCGGTGGCTGAGCTTTTGGCGCCGTGGCAGGTGAGAATCCTTGTCGCCGACCCCGCAGTGACGGATGCAGACCTGGACGCGACCGCAGTGCCTCTAACAAATCTCCTTCGTGAGAGCGATGTCGTATCGCTCCACATGACGTTGACCGGTGCCAGTCGTAGCTTGATTGGGAGAGATGAACTTGCTCTGATGAAACCAGGCGCCGTGATCGTCAACACGTCACGAGGCGCGTTGATCGACGAAGATGCGCTGGCAGACGCGCTACAGGCAGGTCGCCTCGGCGGGGCGGCAGTTGACGTCTTCGCAATCGAACCCCTGCCAGCCGAAAGCCGGCTGCGTCATTGTGCCAACGCAATCCTCACGCCGCATAATGCGGGTCACACCGTTGAACTGATGCGCGCACTTACGGAGTCCTTGATCGACAATCTGCACGAATTGCTGGCCGGTAACCCTCCGCGCCATTTGTACAATCAAGAAGTCGCTGCCAATTGGCAAGGGCGCTTCGGCTCGGCAGCGCCCAAACTTCATACAATCGTTGACAGATAAGAACATGGCCCAGCAATCCGATCTGGTGGCGCGGCGCGCCAAACTTTTGGGGGCCAAGTCTCAGCTCTTTTACGCCAATCCGATCCACCTCGTGCGTGGGGAGGGTGTTTGGCTTTTCGACTCGGACGGCAGGCGCTATCTTGACGCTTATAACAATGTGGCCCATGTCGGCCATTGTCATCCGCATGTCGTAGAGGCGATGCATCGACAGGCGTCGCTGCTCAACACCCACACTCGCTATCTGCACACGACCATTCTCGACTATGTCGAACGTTTGACAGCGACGTTCGCTCCGCCGATTTCGACTGCGGTTCTTGCGTGTACCGGCAGCGAGGCGAATGATATCGCGCTACGAATGGCGCAAGCTGTTACCGGGCGCCTGGGCGTTATCGCTACGGACGCGACGTATCATGGAAACACCGCCGCGGTCTCACAGCTAAGCACGCGCATGCCGCCGATCGGCGGCCATGCTCAACATATTCGGCTCGTACCGGCACCGGATAGCCTTAGGCCAGGGGATGGGCAGGAAGGTGAGCGGTTCGCTGCCGACGTCCGCGAAGCTATCGCCTCGCTGCAGGCCGCCGGAATAGGCATGTCGGCCTTGATCGTGTGTCCGATGCTGGCCAATGAGGGATTTCCAAGTTTGGTCAACGGCTTCTTCGATGGCGCCATCGAAGCCGTGCGCTTGGCTGGTGGACTGGTGATCGCCGACGAGGTGCAACCTGGATTTGGTCGCACAGGCACGCATTTCTGGGGCCACCAGCGCGTCGGCTTCCTGCCTGATATCGTAACCATGGGCAAGCCGATGGGTAATGGCCACCCCGTTGCTGGCGTTGCGACATCAGAAGCGATTTTGGCATCGTTTCGCGAGGCCTTCCGCTACTTCAACACTTTCGGCGGCAATCCAGTGTCGTGTGCGGCAGCCAACGCGGTGCTGGACGTGCTAGAGGGCGAGAACCTCATCGACAACGCACAGCGAGTAGGTGAAGCGTCGCTGGCACTGATGCGCCCCTTGACCGAGAGTCATAAGTGCGTCGGCGATATCCGAGGTACGGGGCTGTTTTTCGGGCTGGAGTTGGTCCGTAACCGCGCTATCCGCGACCCAGCGCCTGACTTGGCGACCGCCGTCGTCGATGAAATGCGCGAACGTGGCGTTCTGATAGGCAAGACCGGCATTCACGGCAACGTTCTAAAAATAAGACCACCAATGCCTTTTGGCATTGAGAATGCGACATTCCTCGTTGGTATCCTTGATGAGGTTCTTGCCGACCTTGCCTGCGAGGCGCTCTGATGACCGGGCATCAGAACAACGCCGATGAAGCCGTCGCGATGAAGAATCTGGCTCGTCAGGCGCTGATAGCCTGGGGGGTCGAAGACTGCGATCCAGTATTGCTCAAATACCGGGAGAACGTCGTTTTTCGTGTCGTCATGCCAAGTGGCCTGCCTGCGGCATTGCGTATCCACCGGTTTGGCTACCATTCCGACGCCGCGTTGCGATCGGAGTTGCAGTGGATGAACTACCTGCAAGCCAGTGGCATCCCGACGCCCCGGCCGATTGCAGCTTTGTCGGGTGAGTTGTTCGTGCATGCTCGGACGGAGGCTTCCTCTCAGTCGCGGCAAGTTGACTGCATGTCCTGGGTGGAGGGGCGGCCGCTTGGCCAGAGTGGCGTCCCGCTAAACATGTCAGGTGACGAAGCGAAGCGTTCTTTCTCAGCCTTGGGACGCACGATCGCGCGGATGCACAATCTGACTGAGGCGTGGCCTCTTCCCTGTGATTTTGAAAGGCACGCATGGGACTTCGGAGCTTTCTTCTCCGAAAATCCATTGTGGGGGCCTTTTACCAACTCGCGTCTGCTCGATCATGCCTTGCGTGACCTCGTATCGAAATCTCGGGAAAAGGCGATGGGTGCTTTAGTGGGTTTCGAGAAAAGCGCCAGGACTTTCGGATTGATACATGCAGACCTTGTGCGCGAAAATATTTTGATGAGCGAGGACCACTCGGCCCAAGTCATCGATTTCGATGATTGCGGCTTCGGATGGCGTATGTACGACGTTGCGGTGAGTCTCTATCAGAATCGAGAGGATCCGCTCTATGACGTCATCGAATGCGCATTGCTGGAGGGGTATGCCTCCGAAAGGACGTTGACAGCGCGTGACATCAAGGCACTGCCATTGTTCACCGCCTTACGCGCTTTTGCAATGATAGGGTGGATGCAAAGTCGAGCCGACAGCGATGCGGCGCGTGAGACCGGAGTCAGAATGTCAAAGAAAGCGGCCGAAACGGCAACTTGGTATTTGGATCATGAATAGAAACGACAGGTTGGTTCGCATCGCGGTCATATTGGTTTGTGCGGCTCCGTCCGCACCGTGCCTTTTTCAAAGCCTGCTCTTTCCAACCGCGCGCTCCTGGTCCCATCGCACCATTGCAGCTACTTGACCGAGAGGTTGCGAGGGGACTAGTCACGAGGAGCATTTAAGTCAGGGCGCTATGAAAACGGCAAAGCTTACGATCCGATTGCTTCGAGAATTTAGTGTTCAGCATCCCGAACTCGGGGTCAGCGAACTCGCCCGCCGGCTGGTGCTCGACAAGGCAACAATACATCGACTCCTGCGATCGCTGTGCGAAGAAGGCATTATTGAGCAGAATTTGGCGACCAAGAGGTACCGCCTAGGGTTGGCGATTTTGGATTTGGCGGCTTCGCGTCTTCAGGCGCTTGGCTTTGTTGAGCTCGCCGCAGGCGAGATGCGCAGCCTTCGCGAAGAGGTTGGTGAAAGCGTTGGCCTACATGTACGAGATGGCCGCGATATGGTTTGCGTACACTATAACGAAGCGTCACACCCGCTGACTGTTCGTTTCACTTTGGGTGAGCGATCACCGGTCCACGTCACGGCTACAGGGCTCATCAGTCTCGCGGAGATGTCGGCGCAAGATTCGGCGAGCGTGGTCGAGGAGGCAGCCCGCGCATATCCGGCATTTCCCGCGCCAGACATCAACGATTTTTCGGAGAAGCTGGCCAAGGTACGGCAAGAGCAGCTGTCAGTTGCCGACCAAAGTTACCAGAAAGGCGTGCGGGGAATTGCGGTTCCTATTCGCGATGGGGATGGTTCCCTGATTGCCACGCTTAGCATAGTTGCGCCGGCCAGCCGGCTCTCGACAGTGGAACTGCTTAAACACCGATCAGTGTTAACCGAAACGGCCCGGAGAATTGGTCGTAAAATTCCAGTCGGAATGGAGGTGTTGGCGGCGAACGCGGCGCAGACGTCCTAGTTAAGGCTTTCTAGACAGCGCTTCTACCGCCTTCGCAAGGTAAAATAGCGCCCGTCGTCCAGCGCGATTCATCCGACAACAGGAATAGCGCTGCGCGAGCCATGTCCTGAGGGTGCGCGACATAATTCATCGGGAATGCCTCTGCGAGTTGCTCGCGATCCTCTTCAGATGGCTTCCAAGCATCGAACATTTCCGACCGCGTCGGGCCAGGTGCGATGGCGTTGACGCGAATTCCATCACGGGCATAGTCAAGCGCGGCGCAACGCGTTAGCGCGGTCAAGCCCCACTTGCTGGTAGCGTAGATGCTGTTGCCAGCGGCGCTGATCATGCCAGCAATGGACGAGGCATTGACGATCGACCCACCTCCCGATTGAAGCATAGTTGCGGCCTCGTGTTTCAAGCAAAGGAACACGCCACGCAGGTTGGTTTGCATGACCCGATCGAATTCCTTCACTTGTGCCGTGTGAATTGGCATCCGCGCGCCGCTCACTCCTGCACAGTTGAAAGCGCCATCCAGACGACCGAAACGTTCTGATGCGAAGCGAACGGCGTTCTCCACGGACACTTCATTACATACGTCACAGGCGACCGCGGCAGCCTGCAACCCCTCGGCACGCAATTTGGACATAGCGTCTTCAACACGTTCGGTACGTCGGGCCGCTGCTACGACTTTGGCGCCTTCCCGAGCGAAGAGCTCAGCCGCTGCTGCGCCAATGCCGCTCGAAGCGCCCGTTATGAAAATGACCTTGTCTTGCAGTCGCGTGTAGCAAGTCTCAAGTGGCGGTGGATTGAGATATCCCAAAGAGTTCCTCCGATTTTAGTTCTGTCGCTCGAACCACCCGAACCAGCTTTGCTGGTGCGGCACTCCTGGCGTTGATTTCGCGAGAGAATGCTCGCGGCCGCCGATGCGTTGGCGCACTACGCCGGTGATGGTGTGAACTCCTGTTGATACAGCGTTGACTTATTATCAATGACGTCTCGCGCGCAGAATGTAAATCATGCAATTGTTTAGGGAAAACTTCAGGCGTTCAGCCGGCACGAACGCCGTTCGCATGACGGTTTGGGATTTCGCCAGATAACAGCGCAGCCCCTAAGCCGAGCCCGTGGCAACGCGCCCGACAAAGTGGGCTCGATCCCCCGCCAGCTTTGTTGACACGAACTGCTTTTGACCATAGCGTATCGATATCGACACCGGTGTTGATTTATTTGAAACGAGACAGAATGCGATGAGCCCGGATTTCAAAAACTATGCTGCCTTCATCAAGGCCAACAACGCGCGGCACATTCTGCATCCGATGATTTCGCCTCAGGAGACGGCCAGGTCGGCGCCGTTAATCATCAGCAAGGGCAAGGGCGTGTTCGTCGAGGATATCGACGGACGGTCCTATCTCGATGCGGTCGGCGGTCTCTGGAACGTCAACATCGGCCATGGGCGTGAGGAAGTGAAACACGCAATCGTCGAGCAACTCGACCGCATCGCCTACTACACAACCTTCGGCAAGACCTCGAACCCGCCGCAGATCGAACTGTCGACGCGTCTGAGTGAAATGCTCGCGGCCGAGCAAATGGCCAAGGTGTTATTTTCATCCGGCGGCTCGGACGCAGTCGAGACCGCGCTCAAGCTCGCGCGCCAATATCATAAGCTGACCGGGCAGCCGGAACGCACGAAGTTCTTCTCGTTGAAATACGGCTATCACGGCGTCCATTTCGGCGGATTGTCGGCCGGCGGCAATCCGCCGTTCCGGCAGGCTTTCGAGCCGCTGATGCCTGGTTTCTTTCAGGTCGACAGTCCATTCCTGTACCGCAACCAGTGGACGACCGACCCGCAGGAACTGGGACGGATCTGTGCAGAGCAGTTGGAGCGTGAAATCGTCTATCAGGGCGCCCATACCGTGGCGGCCGTGATCGCCGAACCGATCCAAGGTGCCGGGGGCGTAATTGTCCCCCCAGAGAACTACTGGCCGTTGCTGCGCGATATCTGCGATCGTCATGGTGTGCTTTTGATCGCCGACGAGATCGTCACCGGCTTCGGTCGCACCGGCGAGATGTTCGGATGTCGGCTCTGGGGCGTAAAGCCCGACATCATGTGTTTCGCCAAGGGCATCACGGCAGGCTACATTCCCCTGGGCGCAACAATGGTCAGCGCCAAAGTCGCGGCGGCGTGGGATAACCCGGCCAATCCCGCACCGATCATGCATGGCTATACCTATTCTGGCCACGCGCTGGCCTGTGCGACGGCGACCGCGGTGCTGGACATCGTGGTGCGTGAAAAGCTTTCTGAAAACGCAGCCGCGCGGGGAGTTGAGCTCATGGACGGGCTCAAGGCCGTTGCAGAGCAGTCGACGATCATCGGTGATGTGCGCGGCCGCGGGTTGATGGTGGGCGTGGAACTGGCGCGCGACAAGGATACCAAGAAGTCTTTCGGGCCTGCTGATCCAGAGATGAGGGTTTTTGCCGAGACCTGCCTCACCAAGGGCGTCATCGTTCGGGTCATGGCCAGCAAGGTTATCCTGTCGCCGCCACTGACGATCAACGCCGAGCAGGTCACGACTATCGTCGAGACGATCGGTCAGGCAGTTGCCGCCGTAGAGCGGGTCCAGAAAGCCGCTTGATGAACACGAACCCCGATTTTCAACAACGCATCAATGCGGAAGCCGCCAAGTCCCTTTCGCCGGCCATGTCATTCGTGGACGGAAAGTCCTGTGAGGCCATTAGCGGCCAGCGCATGGACAGCATTTCGCCAATCGACGGACTGAGACTTACCGATTTTCCCGAAGGCGACGCGGCCGATATCGATGTCGCGGTTGAGTCGGCGCGGCGGGCCTTCGCGGGCCGGCGCTGGGTCGGGCTCGGTCGGCGCGAACGCAAGAAAATCCTCCTGGGGTTCGCCGATCTGATCGCCCAGCATCAATTCGAACTGGGTGTTCTGCAATCCAGAGACATGGGCATGCCGGTCGGGATGGCCATCCATATGGATGCCGGCGAAGCTGCCGGCACCATCCGCTGGTATGCCGAGGCGCTCGACAAGCTCAGCGATGAGATGCTGCCGATCTCGGATCGCGAGACCGGGCTCGTCGCCAAGATCGCGCTCGGAGTCGTCGGCGTCATCGTTCCATGGAACTTCCCGTTGATGATCGCAGCCTGGAAGTTGGGTCCGGCGCTGGCCAGTGGCAATTCCGTAGTCCTGAAACCAGCCGAAGACGCCTCGCTGGCGATCATCCGGCTCGCCGAACTTGCCAGTGAAGCAGGGGTACCGGACGGCGTTTTCAATGTAGTGACCGGGCGCGGCGACAAAGCAGGTCGCGCGCTTGCACTCCATCCCGACGTCGACGCGATCGCTTTCACCGGGTCGGGCCGGGTGGGCGGACGGATTCTACGCTACGCAGGCGAAAGCAATCTCAAGCGGGTCAGTCTCGAATGTGGCGGCAAGACCGCCAACATCGTGCTGGCCGACGCACCGGATCTGGAAGAGGCCGCCCAGACCGCCGCTCGCGCTATCTTTCGCAACCAGGGACAAATCTGCAATGCACCGTCCCGCCTCCTGGTTGATACCGCCATTCACGATGACTTCGTCAAGCGCATCACGGAAATCGCCGCAACGCTGAAGACCGGATCCCCGCTTCATCTAGGCAATGATCTCGGCCCGGTGGTCAACGCTCGGCAGCTCGATGGCATTACCCGRGCAATCGCTGTTGCCGAGGGACAGGAGGGCGTGAGCCTGATGCTTGATGGACGCAAGGCGCAACGGCCTTCCGAGGGCTGCTTTATTGGACCGACGATTGCCGTCGGTGTCGAACCCGCCTCGAAGCTGGCGCAGGAGGAAGTGTTCGGGCCGGTGCTCGCCGTAATGTCTTTCACGTCGCTCGATGAAGCCATCGCGATCGCCAATGGCACACGCTACGGCCTTGGTGCCGCTGTCTGGACACGTGACATAGACAAGGCACTCCACGCCAGCGAGCGCCTGCATGCCGGCAGCGTCTTCGTCAACGCCGCCGGAGGCGTGAACATCGAAATGCCGTTCGGTGGCTTCAAGGAGTCCGGCTTCGGTCGCGATCGCTCGCTGCACGCCTTCGACAAGTTCACGGATATCAAGGCGACGCTCATTCGCCGTTCTGCCCGCGCTGTCGGAGCCGTCGTATGATCGTCGCCACGCAACCGGTGAAAGCGACGACTGCAGCCACGGCCTTTCTCGAAGCATTGAAGCGGCGTGGAGTCGACTACCTGTTCGGCAATGCAGGAACGGATTTTGCCGCGATCATCGAGGCCTATGCGACGCATCCCCAGCCATCCGCCCTTCCTCGACCGATCACCGTGCCGCACGAAAATCTTGCGGTGGCCATGGCGCACGGCGCCTATCTTGCCACTGGCAATCCGCAAGCGGTCATGGTGCACGTCAATGTCGGGACGGCTAACGCAATCTGCGGGCTCATCAACGCCTCTCGCGAACAGGTGCCGCTCATCCTTTGTGCCGGCCGCAACCCGATCACCGAAACGGGTTCCCTGGCATCGCGCAACGCTTTCATCCACTGGGCTCAGGAGATGTTCGACCAGGGCGCCATGGTTCGCGAGGTCGTCAAATGGGACTATGAGCTACGTCGGGCAGATCAAACCGACCTTGTCGTCGACCGGGCGATAAGCATTGCCACGGCCCATCCACGTGGTCCGGTCTATCTCACCTTGCCGCGCGAGACCTTTGGCGAACCCGTGTCTGTTGAACCGGCACGGACTTCACCACAGGTGGCGCCGCCCGCTCCTGACGAGAACGCCATCAACATTGCTGCAAAATGGCTGGCTGAAGCGAGGCGTCCACTCATCGTGACCGGCGCGCTTGGTCGTGAGGCGCGCGAACGCCAAGCATTGGCGGCCTTTGCCGGAGCCCACTCGATTGCGGTGGCGGCGCACCGCCCGCGCTTCATGCCGCTTGATATTGATAGTGCAAGCTTCGTTGGTTTCGAACCCGGGCCCTTGGTTGAGGAAGCCGACCTGATCATCGTTGCGTCCTGCGACGTGCCGTGGATTCCCCTGCATCACAGTCCTGGTGCCAGGACGCGCGTGATCCACCTGGCCTTCGATCCGAACTTCTCGCGGTATCCCGTGCGTGGATTTCAGGCCGACCTGGCGATCGATGGCGATGTCGCCACAGCCATGCGTTTGATCCAGGCCGCAAGCCACGCCGAGGCAGATGTGGTCGAGGAAAGGATTGCCTGGCTCGATACCAAGCGGACTGCGTTCAGGACCCTGAGAGAACGAGCCGTAGCCGACGTCGAACTGCCAAGCTATGCTCAAGTGGCACGTTGCCTGGCCGACGTGTCGGGGGAAGGCGACACCATTCTCGCCGAGACGGCATTCCCGACTGAGCTTCTCGCACTCGATGGCGGTGGGGGCTATTTTGGCGCGCCAAGCTCCGGCGGTCTTGGCTGGGCACTCGGCGCGGCTCTCGGAATAAAACTGACCGCGCCGGAAAGACGCGTCATCAGCCTGGTTGGCGACGGCGCCTACATGTTTGGCAACCCGACCCCTGCCCATTTCGTTTCCCGGGCAAATCAATTGCCGACGCTGACCATCATAATGAACAACAGCATGTGGGCAGCAGTTCGGCGCGCCACGCTGTCCGTCTACCCGGACAGCGAAACCAGATTGAACAGAAATGCGGTCTTCACGTATCTCGAGCCAAGTCCCGAATATGAAAAGATCGTCGAAGCATCCGGCGGCTACGGCGAGCGGGTCGAGCAGGCGAAAGACCTGCCGGCAGCGCTTCGCCGTGCCCTGTATGCCGTAGAGCAGGAGGGACGTCAGGCCGTCCTCAACGTGTTGGTTGCCTGAACATAAAACCGGGGAATACTCAACAAAACGGAGGACTAAGAAAATGTTCAAATCTCACATCAAGGCACTGTGTCTCGGCGCCGCTCTGGTCACAGCCACCGCCCTAAGTGTCAGTGCTCAAGAAAAGCAGATCACCGTCGCCAACTTCGGCGGTCTCGTTCAGGACATGGTCCGGGAGCTCTATTTCAGCCCCTTCGCGGCCACTGGCGTGAAGCTGGTGGAAGACAGCCGTGACTATGGCATCGGCGTCATCCGCACCCGCATCGAAGGGGGCAACAACACGTGGGACGTTGTTGCCGCGGAAGATGTCGAGGTGATCCAGGGATGCCAGGAAGGGCTCTTCGAAAAAATCGACTACAGCAAGATCAAGGAAGCCGCCAAGCTGATCCCGGATGCCAAGCTCGATTGCGGCCTTGGTGAGGTACTCTACAACATGTCGATCGCCTACGATCCCGCCAAGACCTCAGAAGCACCTCAAAATTGGGCCGACTTCTGGAACGTCAAAAAATGGCCTGGCAAGAGATCTCTCTATCGCGACCCACGCGATACGCTAGAGGCAGCGCTGCTTGCCGATGGAGTTGCGCCGGCCGACGTCTACAAGACGCTCGCCACGCCGGAAGGCCAAGATCGCGCCTTCGCCAAGGTCAAGGAACTGATGCCCAACATCATCTGGTGGACCAATCCGGGACAGTCGCGGCAGTTTCTGGCAAGCGGCGAGGCGGTGTTCATTGCCACCTACGACAGCGGTATCAACGCCACCAATCTCGGCGAAGGGCTTAAGAACAAGGTCGTCAACAACAATTCGATCCGCCACATCGACTACTGGGCGATCCCGAAGGGGGCGAAGAATCTCGATACGGCCTATAGCTTCCTGAATTTCGCGACCGAAGCGGAGAGACAGGCGCAACTGGCATCCAAGATGGGGATCTCGGTTCCGAACACCGATGCTCTGCCCTTGGTCAAGCCGGAAGTGCTGCCGTTGTTGTCGGCCAATCCTGACAACATCAAGACGGCGATCCAGTCCAATGCAAGCTTCTGGCTGGACAATTACGATGCGCTGAACCAGCGCATGACGACCCTCATCGGCCAATGATAGAATGACACAGTATGGGCGCCTCCACAGGGTGCCCATACTGTGTGCATGTTCGGTTTCATGTTTACCAACCTCGCAAAGATAGCGGCCCCTCTCAGGCGGCTCGGGAACGCGCAGGCCCTTATCCTGGTCGCGCCGCTGTTCCTTTTCCTGCTCGTCACGTTCTTCGTGCCGATAGCGGCGACGCTGTGGCAGAGCGTTTCGGATCCGCTGGCCCGGCAGGCACTTCCGCGCACGATTGCCGCTCTTGGCGAGTTCGACGGAAGTTCGCTGCCGGACAGCCCAGCATTCGCCGGCTTGCAGCACGACCTAAAAACCACCGCTCCGGAAACACTGGCCAAGGCTGCCGTCCGCATCAATTCGGATCTGCCGGGTTTCCGGTCACTTCTGTTCAAGACGGTCACCGCCGTGTCGGCCGAGCCCGCTACGCTGACGGGGCCGGACTTCGTCGCCATCGACGCGCGATGGGGCCAGATCGCGACGTGGGCGGCAATCAAGCGCGCCGGCGGTCCGCTGACGGACGCCAACCTACTTGCCGCGCTCGACTTGAAGCGCACCGATCAGGGCGCTATCGCCAAGGTGGCGCCTGACAAGGCGCTTTTCGTCGGCATGCTTGTCCGTACGGTGGTCATGGCCGCCTGGGTGACACTCATGTGCCTGATCGTCGGCTTCCCGCTCGCCTATTTCATAGCCAGCTCACCGCCACGGCGGGCCGGATTTCTGATGATCTTTATTCTCCTGCCGCTGTGGACATCCATACTCGTGCGAACCCTGTCCTGGACCGTCCTCCTGCAACGCGAGGGCATCGTCAACGCCGTGCTTGCGGGGCTCGGTGCAGGTGGCGCGCCGTTCGACCTCATGTTTAACCGTATGGCAGTCTATGTCGGAATGACGCACATTCTGCTGCCGTTCATGGTCCTTGCCATCTTCAGCGTCATGAAAGCGTTCCCCGACGGCTATCTGAGGGCGGCATCCTCGCTGGGTGCCAAGCCGTTCACGGTGTTTCGCCGCGTCTACCTGCCCCTGGTTATGCCTGGCGTGGTGTCCGGCTGCCTTCTCGTCTTCATCCAGGCTCTCGGCGCCTATATTACGCCGGTGCTGCTCGGCAATCCGAACGACCAGACGATCGCGCCGATCATCGCCTTTTACGTGACGAAGAGTTCCAATTGGGGGCTGGCTGCAGCTCTCTCGCTGATACTCCTTGTAGCAATCGTGCTGCTGTCCAGTGTCTATCGCTCGATTGCTGGCGGCAAAACAGTCGGGGTGGTCTGACCATGGCACACGGCATCCGGGCCACGCCACTGCAGATTGCCTGCCGATGGGGAGTTCCTGTCGTAGCCACGCTCGCCTGCATATTTCTTGTCGCCCCGATCCTGATTTTCCTGCCGCTGTCCTTCAACTCCGGCAGCTTCTTTCGCTTCCCCCTCGATGGGTTGAGCTTGCGCTGGTATCAGGATCTGTTCACCTCACCCTTCTGGATCCGCTCTCTTTTCAACTCATTGCTGGTCGGCGCGTGTGCGACGGCGCTTGCCATGGCTCTGGGCGCGCCAGCGGCCTTCGGCCTGTGGAAAGCGACGTTCCGCGGCAAGAGCCTGCTGGTCGGACTGCTGATCTCGCCCATGATGGTGCCCGTCATCATCACCGGCGTTTCTGTCTACTACGCGTCGGCACCGTTCCTGCTCAACAACACCTATATCGGACTCATTCTGGCGCATACGGCGATCGCGGTGCCCTTCGTCATCGTGACGGTCTCGGCCAGTCTTTCTGGATTCAATCCGGATTATCTGCGTGCCGGTGCCAGCCTCGGCGCGCCGCCCTTGCTCATCTTCCGCAGGATCACCTTGCCACTCATTCTTCCGGGCGTGGTCAGCGGCGCACTGTTTGCATTTTCCGCTTCGTTCGATGACGTCGTCATCGCGCTGTTCATGGCCGGACCCGAACAGCGCACCCTGCCGCGCCAGATGCTCACCGCCAGTGTCGACGGCTTTCGCCTTACGATCACGGCGGCTGCCTCGCTGATGATCCTGATTTCGGTCGCTTTAATGGCTGTGATCCTGATGCTGCAGCGTCGCAGCCGGCGTCTGGCGGCGACGATCGCCTGATCACTTCAATCCCATAGGTATTCATTCGCAATGACACGAACGATAGAAACACAGGTGCTTGTCGTCGGCGGCGGCCCGGTCGGCCTCACCCTCGGCATGGATCTCGCGTCGCGCGGCGTGGAGACGCTGGTGGTGGAAATGCGGCATGAGGGGGAGCCGCCGAGTGTCAAATGCAATCACATAGCAGCTCGTTCGATGGAGATTTTCCGCCGCTTGGGCGTTGCCGGAAAGCTGCGGCAAACCGGCTTGCCGGCCGACTATTCCAACGACATTTCCTACCGAGTGAGCTTCACCGGCAAGGAATTGTCGCGCATCGAAATTCCGTGCCGGAAGGACCGCTATACGGCGACCGGCGGCCCTGACACATGGTGGCCGACGCCGGAGCCGCCGCACCGGATCAACCAAATCTATATCGAACCGGTGCTGTTCGCCCATGCCGCGGCGATGCCGAATCTCTCCTTGCTCAACCGTGTCCAGATCAATGATTTCACCCAGGATGACGATGGCGTTCAGGCAACGGGGCGGCTGCTCGATACGGGCGAGACCATCTCCATTCGCGCTCGCTATATGGTTGGCTGCGATGGCTCGCGTTCCGGCGTGCGTAAGGCGATTGGCGCCAAGCTTTCCGGTACGGCGGTCGTGCAGCGCGTCCAGTCCACTTATATCAGAGCGCCGTCGCTGCTGTCGCTCAGCAACCTGAAGCCCGCTTGGGCGACATTCTCCCTCAACCCGCAGCGTTCCGGCAATGTCTATGCGATCGACGGCAAGGAGAAGTGGCTGGTTCACAACTATCTCAGGCCGGGCGAGGAAGACTTTGAAGCCATCGACCGCGACTGGGCGTTGCGAACCATCCTCGGCGTCGGTCCTGATTTCGCGTACGAAATTCTTAGCAAGGAAGACTGGATCGGTCGGCGCCTGGTAGCCGACAAGTTCCGCGACAGGCGCGTCTTCATCTGCGGCGACGCGGCCCATCTATGGGTGCCGATGGCCGGGTACGGCATGAATGCCGGCATCGCAGACGCTGCAAACCTCGCCTGGCTGCTCGCCGCTCACCTGAACGGCTGGGCGCCGGCATCCATTGTTGACGCCCATGAGAAAGAGCGGCTGCCCATCACCGAGCAGGTGTCGCATTTTGCGATGAACCATGCGCTGGCGTTGTCGAAGCAACGCGGCGACATTCCTGACAACATCGATGATGACGACGCCGAGGGCCAGCGAGCAAGAGCCGCGCTTGGCAAACTCGCCTATGACCTCAACGTTCAGCAATATTGCTGCGGCGGGCTGAACTTTGGCTATTTTTATGACCAATCCCCCATCATCGCCTATGACGGAGAAAAACCACCTGCCTACGGCATGGCCGACTTCACACCGTCCACGGTTCCGGGCTGCCGGACCCCTCACGTCTGGCTCGACGATGGCCGCTCGCTCTACGACGCGATGGGTCCCGATTACACGCTGCTTCGCTTTGATCCTTCGATTGACGTGACCACATTCTTGGCCGCAGCGAACGCGATCGCTGTTCCTGTCCGGTTGCTCGATGTCACGGCGGAGGACGCTGCTGGCGTCTACGACAAGGCCTTGGTCCTCTCGCGGCCCGACCAGCATGTCGCCTGGCGGGGTGATACCGCACCGACTGATCCGCTCGGTCTTATCCAGCTTATTTGCGGAATGGCCATACAGCACGAGGCAGCATGACCAACAACCCTCAGAGGACCGTTTCAGCGGTTCAATCCTATCCCGATCTGCGCTTACTGATCGGCGGCGAATGGCATGAGCGAGGCGATCGTGAGTCAATACCGGTCTTCAATCCCGCGACCGAGGCCGTTCTTGGCAACCTGCCCGTGGCAACTCAGGCCGACATGGATGCCGCTCTAGCGGCGGCGGCAACCGGCTTCGAGCTATGGCGGAGACGTTCGCCCCTTGACCGTTCCGATATCATCCGCCGCGCGGCCGCAATCGTTCGGGAAAGGGGTGAGAGCATCGCGCGTCTGATCACGCTCGAAGAAGGCAAACCTCTGGCCGAGGCCCGTATCGAGGCGGAAGCCGCTGCGCAGACTCTGGAATGGTTTGCCGAGGAGGGGCGCCGGGCTTACGGCAGGATCATACCCTCGCGCATCGAAGGGATGCAGCAATTCGTGGTCAAGGAACCAGTCGGCCCGGTGCTGGCGATCGCGCCCTGGAATTTTCCAGCCGTCAATCCGGCCAGAAAGCTGGGCGCGGCATTGGCCGCGGGTTGCTCGTGCATTCTCAAACCACCCGAAGAAGCGCCAGCCAGTGCCATGTCGATCGTCCAGGCGCTGGACGATGCAGGGATTCCCAAGGGCGTGATATCAATGCTGTTCGGTATACCTGCCGAGATTTCATCGTATCTGATCGCCTCCCCGATCATACGCAAGGTATCGTTCACCGGTTCGGTGCCAGTCGGAAAACATCTGATGGCGCTCTGCGCCGCAGGCATGAAGCGGACAACGATGGAACTCGGCGGCCACGGTTCGGTCATTGTCGACCGTGATGTCGACATCGATGCCGTCGTGCGGCTTTCAGCGATGGCGAAATATCGCAATGCCGGCCAAGTGTGCGTGTCGCCGACCCGCTTTTATGTCCACAAGGCGATCTATGTTGAGTTTGTCGAACGCTTCGCTGCCATTGCGGATGGCGTTGTGGTCGGCGATGGCTTCCTGGAAGATACGGCCATGGGACCTCTTGCCCATTCGAGACGCGGGTCTGCGCTGGATGAACTCGTGGCCGATGCCGAAAAGCACGGGGCTAACCTGCGTGCCGGCGGCCATCGGCGTAACAGCCCCGGTTACTTCTTTTCACCGACGGTGTTGTGCGATGTATCAGAACATGCGCGTGTCATGAATGAGGAACCGTTTGGCCCCGTGGCTCTGATCAATCCGATCGACTCGATCGAAAGTGGAATCAAGCAGGCCAATCGGCTTCCCTACGGTCTGGCCAGCTATGGTTTCGGCGCGACCGCAGACGCGGCGAAGGCATTTTCCAGCGGGCTCGAAACGGGGATGGTCGGGATCAACAGCTTTACCATTTCCTTTCCCGAGACGCCGTTTCTGGGCATTAAGGACAGCGGACACGGGGCCGAAAACGGTGTCGAAGGCCTTGAGACCTGTCTCGTCAGCAAATTCGTGAGCCAGATATGATGAGCGACTTGTCGGCAAATCCCGCGCGAGCCCATGACGAGACCGCACTGGTCCGGTTCATCAATGTACAGAAATCGTATGGAGGCCTTGGCCTCGTCGTCAAAAACCTCAACCTCGACGTACTCAGGGGCGAATTCCTCACCTTGCTCGGCCCGTCGGGCTCCGGCAAGACGACCACTCTGATGATGCTTGCTGGCTTTCAGGATGCCACCTCAGGAGAAATCCTGCTGGACGGACGGCCAGTGACCCAGACGCCGCCGCATGAGCGCGGCATCGGCATGGTGTTCCAGAGCTATGCACTGTTCCCGCACATGACCGTGGCACAGAATCTCGCCTTTCCCCTTGAGGTGCGCCGCGTCGCCAAGGCCGACATCGCCAACCGGGTCAAACGCGCGCTCGAGATGGTTGAGCTGCCCAATTTCGCAGGGCGACGCCCCTCGCAGCTTTCCGGCGGCCAGCAGCAGCGCGTCGCGCTGGCGCGGGCACTCATCTTCGAGCCGACAGTGGTTCTGATGGATGAACCGCTGGGCGCGTTGGACAAGCATTTGCGAGAGCAGATGCAATACGAAATCAAGGCGCTGCATGATCGTCTCGGCATCACAATGATCTACGTGACCCACGACCAATCCGAAGCCCTGACCATGTCGGACCGGATAGCCGTGTTCAAGGATGGCATCATCCAGCAGCTTTCGACACCGCAGGACCTCTATGAACGTCCCGCCAACGCGTTCGTCGCCCGGTTCATTGGTGAGAACAATACGCTGATAGGGAAGGTCGCCAAGTCCGGCAAGGACGGACTGTACGATGTTGCCTTGTCAGGCGGTGGCGTTGTGCGTGCAGTCGCCGATGAGTCTCTCGCGCCAGGCGATAGCGTGATAATTTCGGTCCGCCCGGAACGCTGTCTATTGGGCCATGACTTTCCAGACCCGATGAACCAATTCGATGGCAAGGTGCTCGATACGATTTATCACGGCGACCATATTCGGGTGAAAGTTCACGCGGCGGGCTCGGAGAACTTCATCATTAAGACAGTCAACGCAAGATCCGACCTGCCACTGCGGCCTGGCGTTGATGTGAAGATAGGCTGGGACCCAAAAGACTGCCGCGCCTTTCGGTGAGGTCTCTGTCAGCAAGCCACCGTCGTTCTTCGCTTCGACTAACAGCAATGTCTCCCCAGCATTTAATCAAAGCACGGGTAGAGGCACGCGTATCGGATGCAAGGCGTGCGCCCAGGAAGTCCGCACTTTGTCCGGGCTTCAATTTCTCTCGCTCGTTAACGATCGGCCATATTCAAGTCCAGGTGCTGGGACTCCGAACGATCTCCGTCCGTTCATGCGGCGATTGGCGGCAAATACGCGTCATTCGGAGCCATTCTGCCTGACGTGGACCATTCCACCGATGGTGGTTTCCACTCGACCCAGCGTCCCGTCAAGGATCTAGGCTCGCTACAGGTGAGAGCAGTGCCCCTATGCAGCCGATTCACCTCTATCGGTCCGGCGGGAACTCGGTGCTGTCGCCCAGATGCGACGAAGGATGACCGCGAGCTTTCGGGCGAGTGCGATCTTGGCTTTTTTCGGAGCCTGCCGATTGGCGGCCTCACGGCCCAGACGCGCGGACCATTGACCATACGGCTCATATGTCGTTGCCACTTCTTAAGGTGAGGGCGGTCCGCACCATCTCGGCTTTGGCTTTGCTAATGCGGCCGGTGCGGGCGAGTTCGACCGACTGAAGCTTGCTCATAGGCTGAAGTGACGAGGCACAGCAAGTCTGTTTCAAGCGCCGCTCTAGCGGGCGAACGCGATGCGGATTGTTCCATGAGGGCCGAAATCGGCAACGATGCTGTCGCCGTGGCGCGCCTCCACCGGGCGCACGAACGAGCCTGACAGCACAACCTGTCCGGCGGCGATCTGCATGCCGTATTGATGCAGCCGGTTGGCCAGCCAGACGATGCCCTTGGCCGGATGGTCGAGCACGCCGGCGCCAAGGCCGGTTTCCTCGACCTCGCCATTGCGAGACAGGATGGCGCCGATCCAGCGCAGGTCGGCCTCGCGCGGCCCAGACGCGCGACCACCGATGACGATGCCGGCATTCGCGGCATTGTCGGAGATGGTGTCGAAGAAGGTCCTGATCTTGCCGGTCTCTTTGTTGACGCGCTCGATGCGGGTGTCGAGGATTTCAAGGGCAGGGGTAATGTAGTCGGTGGCGTCGAGCACGTCGTCGATCGATACGTCCGGCCCCGACAGCGGCGCCTTCATGACGAAGGCGATCTCGGCCTCGATGCGAGGTTGGATGAAGCGGTCGGCGGGAACGGTGCCGCCATCCTCGAAGAACATGTCGTCGAACAGAATGCCGGAATCGGGAATGTCGATGGCAAGCGCCGACTGCATGGCCTTGGAAGTCAGGCCGATCTTCCAGCCCTTGATCGTCAGGCCCGACGCGACCTTGCGCTTCACCAGTGCTGCCTGCACCAGGTAGGCGTCGTCCATCGTCGCATCGGGAAAATCGAGGCTGAGCAGCCTGATCTGCCGGCGGTTGCGTTCGGCTTCGAACAGCCGCGCTGCGGCGTCCTCGACTTGCTCGGGGGTCATTGCGCTGTCCCCTCGTCGACGACGCCGTTGCGCAGCAGGCCAATGCCGTCGGCCTCGATCTCGATGACATCGCCCGGCTTCAGCCAGATCGGCGGGTCGAAACGGGCGCCGGCGCCGGTCGGCGTGCCGGTGACGATGACGTCGCCGGGCACCAGCGTGGTGAAGGTCGAGACATAGTTGATGATCTTGCGGAAGGAAAAGATCATGCGGCTGGTGCGGTCCTGTTGCCGCAGCTCGCCATTGACGCGGGTGGTCAGCGCGATGTCGGCGATCTGCGCCTCGCTGGTGTAGGGCACCAGCCATGGGCCGATGGCGCCGGTGCGGTCGAAATTTTTGCCCTGGGTGACGTTGAACTTGGCGTGGCGGACCCAGTCGCGGATGGTGCCTTCGTTGCAGAGCGAAAGTGCTGCGATGTGGTCGAGCGCATCCTTCTCGGCGATCCGCCGGCCGGCCTTGCCGATGACGATGACGATCTCACCCTCATAGTCGAGCTGCGGCGATTCCGGCGGCCGTACCAGCGGCGCGCCATGGCCGACGAAGGAGCGCGGGAAGCGGATAAACAGCGACGGGTTGGAGGGGGCTGCCTGGCCGTCCTTGTACTCCTCGTTGCGGTCGGGAAAGTTGACGCCGACGCAGATGATCTTTTCCGGGGAGGGGACCGGAGTGTCGTAGGCGATGTCGTCGAGGGAAAAATCGGCGGCAAAGGCATCCGCCTCTTCCGCCAGATGTTGCAAGGCGCCGGCCTCTATCACTTCGCGCAAAGTCGGCCACTGGCTATGGCGCGCCGACAGGTCGACGACGCCCTTGCCGGTGATCGCGCCGTAGCGTGTCTTGCCGCCGATGGTGAAGGTAGCGAGCCGTGCCTGTGCCGTCATGCTGATTTCCCTATCACGCCTGTTCCAGCCATCGTCACGGCGCGATGATCGGTGAGGCCGAGAGATCGGGCTGGCGCGGCTCGATGCCGGCAAAGACGCTGCCTTCCTCGAACCAGCTTTTTGGCGCCGGCGCGCCCCACAGCGTCTGTCGCTGCGGGTCCTTCAGGTCCCACTTGATCGGCTCCAGATCGGGATCGACCGTCTGGTAGTCCGAACAATAGATCTCGATGCGGTGGTTGTCCGGATCGCGGATATAGAGGAAGAAGGCATTGGATATGCCGTGCCGTCCGGGTCCGCGCTCGATGTTTGCGAGGTAGCCGGTCGTCGCCATCAGGTCGAGCAGATCGATGATGTTGAGCGGGGTCGGCACCCAGAAGGCTACGTGGTGCAGGCGCGGTCCGACACCGTTGGTGAAGGCGATGTCGTGGACGCCGCCCTTGCGGTGCGTCCACGCCGCCCAGAGCTTTCCACTGCTGGCATCCTCGGTGTACTCGGTGACACGAAAGCCGAGCTCGTTGTAGAACGCCACCGATTCATCGACGTTGGGCGAGAAGCAGTTGAAGTGGTCGATGCGCAACGGCTTGACGCCCTTGTAGAGCGCGTATTTTTGGTGAATCGGCGGCAGCCGCTCCATCTTCGAGTAGAACTCCAGCGGAATGCCGTGCGGGTCGCGGGTGCGGAAGGTCCGTGACTGGTACGGCCGCTCGACCCATTCCACCGGCAGGCCTTTGCCTCTGAAGAAGTGCTCGGCCTTGTCGAGATCCTCGTCGGAGAACAGCTTGAAGCCGAGGTCGCGGGCTTCCGGCTTGGCAGCCTTCCGCAGCACGATGCAATGGTGGCCGCGCTCTTCCAGCGCGCGCAGATAGATCGCGTCCTTGCTCTCGTCGGTCACCTGCAGGCCGAGCGTGTCGACATAGAAGGCGCGTGATTTTGCGAGGTCGGTCACTGCCAGTTCGACATGGCTCAGCCGCACGATGTTGAAGGCCGGGTAGAGGTTGGGTGTGGGCAAGGGCATCTTGATGTCTCCGGTCAGCCGCCGAGCTTCTGGATCGAGTGTGGCGCGGTCGCGAACGCGATGTTCTTGGTTTCCATGTAGAAATCGAACGACCAGTCGCCGCCGTCGCGACCGATGCCCGAACTCTTAACGCCGCCGAACGGCGTCGGCAGATGGCGCACATTTTCTGAGTTGACCCAGATCATGCCGGCGTCGAGCGCGTCGGTGAAGCGGAAGGCGCGGGTGACGTCCGAGGTCCAGAGATAGCCGGTCAGGCCGTACTGGGTGTCGTTGGCCAGCGCCAGCGCCTCGGCCTCGTCCTTGAACGGGATGGCGGTCAGCACCGGTCCAAAAATTTCCTCCTGGGCGATGCGCATGCGGTTGTTGGCGCCGGTAAACAGCGTCGGGCTGACATAGCAGCCGCCGCCCGGACCTGCGAATTTGCCGCCGCCGGCAGCGACCGTGGCGCCTTCCGACTTGCCGATCTCGATGTAGGAGAGAACCTTCTCCTCATGCACCGGATGGATCAGCGGACCGACCACGGTTTCGGGGTCAAGCGGGTGGCCTATCTTGATGCGCTTTGCCTTCTCCGCCACCAGCGCGGTGAATTTGTCGTAGACCGAGGCCTCGACCAGCAGGCGCGAGGACGAGGTGCAGCGCTCGCCGTTGAGCGAGTAGATCATGAAGACGGCGGCGTCGGCGGCGCGCTCCAGATCGGCGTCGGCAAAGACGATGACCGGGTTCTTGCCGCCGAGCTCGAAATGCACGCGCTTCAGCGTATCGGCGCCTTGCTTCATGATCATCGAGCCGGTGCGGCTTTCGCCGACGAAGCCGATCGCCTTGATGTCAGGGTGTTCGGTCAGCGCCTTGCCGGCATCCTCGCCAAAACCGTTGACGAGGTTCCAGACGCCCTTGGGCAGGCCGGCTTGCTCGGCGATCTCGACCAGCAGCCGCGCCGTCAGTGGTGACAGTTCCGCCGGCTTGTGGACGATGGTGCGAGTGCCGGCGCGATCTTCCACGTCGAAAGCATGAAGGGCGTATTCCATGGCGTGATGACGCCGACCGGGCCGATCGGCACGCGCGTGGTCATGTTGACCTGGTTCGGCGCGCGGATCGTGCGGCCATCGCGCGCTTCGGGCGCGCGATCTGCGTAGAAGCGGAAGTTCTCGGCACCACGCAACGCTGCCTTGGCCATGAACTTCAGCGACTGGCCGGTGTCCATGCACTCGACAAAGGCGATCTCCTCGGCGCGTGCGACGATGGCGTCGGCAATCTTGTGCAGGAGTTTCTTGCGGGCGTCGCCGGCAAGCGCCGCCCAGTCGCGAAAGGCCGCCTTCGCCGCCTTGGCGGCGCGGTCGATATCGGCTGCCTTGCCGCGCGCAACGGTGGCGATCGGCTTCAGGTCGATCGGCGAGATCGTCTCATAGATCGAGCCGTCGGCAGCGGGTACCGCCTCGCCGCCGATCTGGTTGAGCACGCCGCCCTTTTTGAAGCGGTCGAGATAGGCCTCGGCCTTCTTCAGATTGTCGTCTAGAGCCATGAGGTCTTTCCTGTCACTTGCCACGCCCTGTCACTTGCCTCGCAGGCGCGGGTGGATGGCATTCTTCTTCCAGCTCAGTTCGGCGTCGATCTCGCGGATCTCCAGCGACAGCGCGAAATGCGGCGTCGTGAACAATGAAGCGAGATGCTCGGACACTGCCGCGAAGATCGCTTCGCCGGTGCGTTTCTTCTCTTCGTCAGTGCGGCCCTTGCCGATGCGGAAGTTCAGGTCGATGAAACCGTTCTCGGGCAGACGGTCGGCGATGGCATAAGCATCAGCGCGAAAGGCGCGCACCCTGACCGCGCCCGGCTCGAACAGACCGGTTTCGAGGATTGTCCGCGAGACCAAAGCGCAGAGCTCCGTCATGTCGACCCTGGCGTCGAGATTCGCCGAATAGTCGATCACCATGTGCGGCAAGCTGTCGCTCCAGTCGGACATATACGCTGTCTTTAATTAACGTGCGTATTACATTTTGTTGATGTATTGTCAATTGCTTTGCAGTTTGGTCAACATCCTTTCCCGTGCGCTCGACATCCTAACTTGGCTGTGAGTTCGCGGGTGATTGCCAATGGGCTCATGCGCGCCTTCGTGGAGTCTTCCTTGCGAATAACGGAAACCAAACGCTCCCTGCCAATGGCCCTGCTTCGTGCCCGTGAAGTGATCATGGCGTCTTTCGACCGATGCTTGCCCGACACGACATCACCGAGCAGCAATGGCGCGTGCTGCGGGTGCTTGCCGAAACCGGGCCGCTCGAAGCAACCGAACTCGCCAATCGAGCCTCGATCTTGCCGCCTAGCTTGACCCGCATCATCAAGGCGATGGAGGAGCGGCAGTTCATCACCCGCAACAGGGTAAAGGATGATGGGCGTCGGGCACTGATCGCCATCAGTCCGGCCGGGCTGGCACTGATCGAGGACCTGTCGCCTGAGCGTGCCGCGATCTATGAGGCGATCGAGCAACGCTACGGTGCCCAGCAGCAGGACCGGCTGCTTGATCTGCTAGAAAGCCTGATCCAATCGGAATCCTCTTAACCACCGAAGCTACCAGTGCAGTCGGCAGCAAGCAGTTGCGACTGACATAGAGCAATGCCGCCTCTGCCTCCTATGGCCATTTCCGCCAATAGTGAACAAAAAGAGAACAAAGAGTCAAGCATGCCCTTGACGGGGGAGGAATATGTTCCTTATTTCAGCGTGATCTGAAGCAGAAAAGGACCATGGCTCGGCGTCAATCGCGCTGGCCGGCGAAGCTATGGCAAAAAGGGGGCGGAACAAGAACCGTTCCCGCAGACACGCTAAGGTCGAACGAAGCGCGAACACGCGCATAGATCTGTAGATGAAGCCACTGGGCTGGTTGAAAGCCTCCGGCCGATGACGAACCAATTCCCTTGGAATTTAGTGTGCCGAGGGAGAAGGCGAGTGGGTAGAAGACGGCTTGTCAGTTCAAAGGAAGCGGCGATACTTCTGGGCATAGCGACGGACGAGGATAGTCTGATCCGTCACTTTACACTGGACCCGTCAGATAGATTGGAATGCGAACTCCGCCRGCGACCGCAGAACAAGCTGGGCTTCGCCGTTCAACTCTGCACGATGCGACAAACGGGGCGGCTCTTGTGGGATAACGAGCAGCCACCCGCGGCTGTGATCGACTATCTTGCGGATCAGCTTGGTATCGACGCGCGCCTCTACGCCTTCTATGCGCATCGAGTACAGACGCGCTTCGATCACAGCCGATCGTTGATGGCTTACCTCGGTCTCCGGACTGCATCTAGAGACGATCGCCGCGCCGCCCTTGTGGCTGCAATCGATGCGGCGACCAATGGCGATCACGGGTTGCCGATCGCGACGGCAGTCATTGCCGAGTTCCGGAAACGAAACGCACTCCTGCCCTCGCTGCATTCCATCGAGAAGATCGGCCTCGGCGGTCGCGCGATAGCTCGCCGACGGGCTGAGAAAGAACTCGTCGAAGGTATCCCGCCCGATCGGCTTACATTTTTGGACAGGCTGTTGGAGGTGGACCCGGCCCTCGGCCAGACGCGCTTTCATTGGCTGAGATCGGCGCCGGATGCGCCTGGTGCTTCGAACCTGATTGGGCTGACCGAACGGATCGCATTTTTGCGCACGCTGGAGATCGATCCGAAATTGCAGATGCGCATATCCTCCGGACGGTGGGATCAGATGATCCGTGAGAGCAACGCCACACCGGCATGGCTGGCCAACGACTTCAATACCAGCCGTCGACACGCCCTGATCGTGGCGCAGATTATCAAGCTCGGCCAGAAGCTCACGGACGATGCAGTGTCGATGTTCAACAAGCTGATAGGTCGGCTGTTCTCGCAAGCCAATAACCGCAAGAAGCAGCGGCACATGGACTGCAGGCCGGATACCGCCAAGGCGCTGCGCATGTTCCTCCAAACCATCACTGCTCTCCAATCCGCGAACGACTATGGCCGGAACGCATTGGAGGTTCTCGATCAGGAAGTCGGGTGGCACCGCCTGCTCCGAATCAAGCCTGAGCTTGAGTCGATGGTCGATGACAATGAGGCGTCACCGTTGACCTTGGCGGCAGAGCAATATGCGACCGTCAACAAATATGCCGGTGCGTTCCTACAGGCGTTCACGTTCCGCTCAGCGCGCCGCCACGATCCGCTTCTTGCGGCAATTTCGGTCCTGAAAGGCCTCTATGCCGAGAAGCGTCGGACACTTCCGGATCGCGTTCCCGTCACTCACCTAAGCCAGTCCGATCGAAAGCTCATCTTCGGCCAGGACAAACCTGATCGTCGTCTCTATGAAATTGCGACGCTCGCGGCTTTGCGGGACCGGCTTAGATCTGCGGACATTTGGGTCGATGGCAGCCGATCCTTCCGGCCGATCGACGAGCATCTGATGCCGCGGTCAACATTCACGTCCATGAAGGAGGAGGACCGTCTTGGACTGGGCGTCCAAGGTGACGGCGCGCAGTGGCTTGCCGAAGCGCGTCACATGCTCGACTTCAACCTGAAGCGTCTGGCGCATAGAGCGCGGTCCGGAAAGCTCGAAGGTGTTCGTCTTGAAAATGGAACGTTGATCGTCACGCCGATCGTCGGTGAGGTGCCTGCCGCAGCCGAAGAATTGAATGCCGAGATCAGCGAGTTGTATCCGTTGGTCGAAGTTCCCGACCTGCTGAGGGAAGTGCATGAATGGACCGGCTTTGCGGATTTCTTCACGCATGTTCGCACCGGCGACGTCCCAAGAAATGTCTCGGCCATGCTGGCCGGCGTGCTGGCCGATGCGACCAACCTCGGTCCGAAGCGAATGGCGAGCGCGTCCAAGGGCATCAGCGCGCACCAGATCGGCTGGATGCGCACCTTCCACGCGCGGTCCGAGACCTATCGGGCGGCGCAAGCATGTATCACCGATGCACACACCCGACATCCGCATTCTCGACTGTGGGGCAACGGAACAACATCATCGTCCGATGGCCAATTCTTCCGCGCGAGCGACCGTGCCGCAAAGCGCGGTGACGTCAATCTGCACTATGGCAGCGAACCCGGATCGAAATTTTACAGCCATCTTTCCGATCAGTATGGCTACTTCAGCATTCTGCCCATCAGTCCGACCGAAAGCGAGGCCGCCTATGTGCTCGATGGGCTATTCGACCAGGACACAATCCTCGACATCCAAGAGCACTTCACGGACACCGGCGGCGCGAGCGATCACGTCTTTGGGCTATTCGCTCTGATCGGCAAACGCTTCGCACCGCGACTGCGCAATCTTAAAGACCGGAAATTCCACACATTCGAGAAAGGCGATGCATACCCGGCGCTGTCGAACCATATCGGGGCACCGATCAACACCACCCTGATTCTCGACCATTGGGACGATCTGCTCCATCTGGCGGCGTCGATCACGACGCGATCCGTGGTGCCGTCTACGATCCTGAAGAAGCTGTCCGCATCTCCGAAGGAAAGCCAACTCGCCAGAGCTCTACGCGAACTCGGTCGGATCGAGCGATCGCTCTTCATGATCGAATGGTACTCAAGCCCGGCACTGCGGCGAAGGTGCCAAGCTGGCCTCAACAAGGGCGAGGCCGCGCATAAGCTGAAGCGCGCCGTCTTTTTCCACGAGCGTGGTGAAATCCGTGACCGATCATTCGAAAGCCAGGCGTTCCGCGCCTCCGGCCTCAACCTCGTCGTTAGCGCGATCGTGCATTGGAACACGGTCTATATCGAACGGGCCGTCACCCACTTGCGCAAAATGCATCGCGAGATCCCGGACCATCTGCTCAAGCACGTCTCGCCGCTGAGCTGGGAACACATCAATCTGACCGGCATCTACACCTGGGATGCAGAACATCAGATGCCTGAAGGCTTCCGGTCGCTCAGACTTCCGGCTCGGTTACGCCACGCCGCATGACGTTCACGCTCGGTTCGACCTTAGCGTGTCGCTGGGAACAGTTCTTGTTCCGACCCCATTGGCATCGCACGCGCCACGACGACGAAGATTGGCATGGCCAACATCCTCTACAGTATAACATCCCTCTACAGTATGAAGCGCCTGATCTATCTGGACCGCGTCGCCATCGCATGAACCGCCGCCGAAAGGGCCGCGCGTCGCCGCAAAAGTGAGGTGTTGACGGCCGATGGGCGCGGTTGCGCGCCGAAATCTGTCGGTCACCCTTCAGCCGGTACGTTGATCAAACCGTCCAGCTTGGCTAGGGGGCGGACAGCATCCACGAACGCGAGCCCGGAATTGGGCCTACCCGAATAGTGGAAGCAAAAAAGCTGCGGTCAAATGACAAAGAAATTCGTTTGTCAAATTAACGAGAAACAATACACTCCGGTTGTTCCGAGGTGCGTGGCAAGAGGTGTCAAGCCGTATTGTATGCAGAGCCGAGAGTGAATTGATTTCTTATTGCCAACAACTAGAATTTTTTTTGTTAAAATTTATGTAGACTAATGCTGGATGTCAGGAGGTGTGCATTGTGATCATCTACGATGTTTATTTTATGAGGCCGGAGTTCTAAAATGACGCTTTCTCTCTTTTTCGCAACGCGCTCGACAGAAGACGTGGCTGACGCTTATGTGCGGTCCAGAGGTAAATCGGGATTCTTGTCGACGGCTCGCGCGATCCAGGCAATGCGTCTTTGTCTGCCAAATTGCGATGCGACTGATCGGGAATTAGAGGAAATTGTCGTAGCCTCGGCCATTAAGCGTGGTGTTTCTATCAAACTTGACGTTGCTTGCACGGCAGTACCCGCGTCTCAAAGACCTTTTGTACTCACGTCTTAAGATAAGACGAGCAGACCGCCGGGGTAACCGTCCGTTCCCAACCACGCTCGATCCCTTCACCTGCAACCGTTACCAGTGTGCGCAATACACACGTGAAGCGTTTCGACATAGGCATGCGCTACATCGGCCTCCGCTGCACAGCAAGCCACACCATATTCACTTGGCCACACCGTGCCCGGCAGTCGCTAGTCGCGCGTCTCTATTCCTCTAGAAATCCTCTTGGAGTATTTGTCATGCCCCTTGAAAAGGAAAAAACTGTTTTAACTCAAACTGTTAGAATTCGAGAGCTCTACGCGGATGACACTGTCGTGGCGCTCAATGACGCTCTTTTGGAACGTGGCGTCGAAATCGAACAGATTATCTCTGTGCTCACTGTCCCGGGGCAAGCGATGGGGCGACCCGTACCGCCGCAGTTCCGCGTTCTTTATCGGTCTAATTGACGTCGAAATAATTGCGGACCTATGACCGCAAAGATCAAAGATATTTTGGCGACGAGCCGGAGGCGGTCCGGAAAGGAATGACGATATGAGCGACTGGATAAGAAGGAGAGCATCGGCTCCACCATGAGTAGTGGTGCACCAGCGCCAAGTGATCGGAACTCCCTGTCAATCGGATCGAACGGTCCTCTGCTGCTGCACGACGTACATTTTCTGGAACAGATGGCGCATTTCAACAGGGAGAAGGTTCCTGGCTTCTGGAGGCATCGCACCGGGGATGTCGCACCCCACACGGCAGTCAAAGAGCGTAAGGCGGTCTGTCGGTCGAACCTTTCGCTGCCTCGTCCCGAAACTAGACAAACATCATGACCACGATCGCGCCGACAACTATCAAGACAAGCCCGGCGATCAGCATTGGCAGCAAGCTGTTGTCCTGGTCGATTCCAGACTCAAACTGTTTTACTACCCGCTTTTCGTTCTTCTTTCGTTCAATCATGGCTCGTCTCCATCCGAGGAAAAGCACGTAGTCGATGCACTGACCGTGGCGATAGTGGTGCTCTTCATTCATCGCGTCACAATCGCTCTGTCTCCAGCGACACAAAAAGATAGAGCCTTATCCGCTGCCCCGCTGCGCGCCGTTTCGACCAGGCAGCGGCCCGCCAAAGAAGTCCTCAGGCATCAGCGTGACGTCGGCAAGCGTGTAGCGGTCAAGGGTGTTCTGGAAAGAGGCCATCGCTTCGCCAAACATGCCCGAAAGCTTGCAACAGCGAGTGAGTACGCATTGGTTTCCGGTGGCGAAGCATTCTACGAGCGCGAAATCGGGCTCGGTCAGCCGTATGACGTCGCCGATGCGGATCATTTCGGGCTGGCGCCCGAGAACCAAGCCGCCGGAACGACCGCGGATGGCCTTTAGGTAGCCGCTGCGCGTCAGAGTATTGGCAACCTTGTTGAGGTGCGTCCTCGACACGTTAAAGACGCGCGAAACTTCCTCGATCGTGATGAGGCGACCGCCCGAAGCAGCCGCGTACATCAGCATTCTCAACGCATAATCCGAAAAGTTGGTCAACCGCATGGACGGCTCCTCCAATGGATCGTCGTGCTGCTACAGGAACCGATCAGAAACCAGTCTGGCATTACAGCCCTTCTTCGGTGATCGGTTCGATGCCAATCGTGGTCTCGCCGCGGCTGAAAGCGACCGCCAGGCGGAAACTGTGAGCGATGCGCAGTGCGCGATCCATGAACAGCGCTGCGACCTTGGGCGGGCAGATGCGGCGCACCGTTGCGCGAAACAGCTTCAACCAACGCCGGAAATGAGTCTCGCCAAGGCCCGGGATCGCCAGATGTGGCGGCAGTGGCCGCCCTTCGTATCGGGATGTTCGCAGCAGTGTCGCTGACCAGAAGTCGCACATCTTCGCCAGATGGCGCGGCCATTCGTCCGGATCGATCCTGCTTTGGAAGATGGGGCCGAGCAGCTCATCGCTGCGAATTTCATCGTAGAAGCCGTGAACCACACCGTGGATCATGGCCTCGTCGAGCACTTCAGGCAACGGAACGCCGTCGATGACAATCGTTCTCGCGCTTCGACCATTCCCAGTCATCCGCCAGCTCCGTTTTTCGCACGGCCAAGCCGCCGTTCAATATCGTCGTCCACCATCTGCCGGGTCCCTGACGGTTCACATGCCGGATAAACCTCGACGTAGTGAATTCCACGCGAGATCGAGGCAGCCGACTGTACGGCTCGCTTTGTACGGCTGATGACCCGATAGCCGATGTGAGCGACGTCCTCGACGCAAGCAGCGAAAATGCGCAACCTTGCAGCTGTGTCATGGGACGATGATCGATGGATTTGCATTCGTATGATGTCTCAGTCTGTGTATTTCAGCCAGCATCCCCGCTAAAAGATATATTGTCAATCTATGTTTTAGGAGAAGACAGCCATAAAACGGGAATGCAATTGCAAGGTAGGTTTTATGGTGGACGTGCTGTTGGCCTTCGGCGAAAGGATCGTGATTACCCAGGACGGCCGGACGAGCCTTCGCGAGTGTCTCTTTCGCGCCTGCGAGCTCGTCGCCTAAGGAGTCACGATCAACCGGGAGGCTACGTCGTAATTGGCGCTCTGTCTGTTGAACGCTTTCAGGTCCTGACAGTAGCGGCGACAGAAAGGCCCGTTGTGACGGTCGACGTCAGCAACCCGGCGCCTGACCCTTTCCGCGGCAGAAGAAGAAAGGTGATAGCGGTGGAACGCAGTGGGCAGTTTTTTGAAGGCTTTTTTAGGAAGAAAAGGTCAGTGTCCTAGACGGGCTCGAGCGCTCCGGCAGCGTCAGGATGATGGCCAAGGTCTTAAAGGGGGAACTTGTCGGACGTAGCGACCTCGACGTCGGAGAATGGCATCGTCGGCGGGGCGGCTGCCAGTTGGGTGCGACTGCCAGCGACCTGCTTCAGAACCTCGGACCCAACGCCTTTCTTGCCCAGCTGCTCATTTCCACGTTGCATCTGTGATAGCCGCACGCTTTGGCAATCCCTTTTTAAGCGCCTCGGGCGACGTCACTCCTAGCTTGAATGCTGTGAACACCCGCAGGGCGATATATTCGCGGTCGGTCGCATCGGCATACGATTTTCGTGGCAATACTCCTCTACCACCTGATGCAACATTTTCAGCTCGTGTGGCGTGGCTCCGTCCATCATTGCGGCCCTTCACTCTCGTCGCATCACGACCTCATTTAACGGCGTATCGAGCTTGTGCAACGGTTTGCCGATCGGCCAGGGCAGGGACTTCGTACTTGGTTTCGCGAATAGGCTGCGGCGTACGTCCGCGACTAATGCGTCTAGGCATTACTCAACTGCCTAGGCATGAAGCCCGGCCTGGTAAGTGTGCGAATTGATGGAAATGGCCGGACGGAGCTCAGCATCCAGTACCGCCATCACCTCACTGTCTGACTGTGCCTGTCGCAGTCCCTCTCGAGTCCGAGGCGCCCGAAGCACCCGGCACACCTGTGAAAGAGCGGGAAGGAAGGCGGAAACGGCGGAGCGCGGCCAGAGCAACGTGTAAACGATGTCGACGGGATCGTCGTCCGGTCCGTCGAAATCGATAGGCGGAGCCAGTCGTGTGAAAGACGCGGCAGGCGAAGAGATCATGTCGAACAAAGCGTGTGGGATCGCCACGCCGCGGCCGATGCCGGTCGAGCCGAGGCACTCGCGGTGCCAAAGACCGCGGAGAACCATCTGTTCGTCCAGCCCGGATCTCCGTGCAATCCTGACGGCGATCCTCGACAAGGCCGAATGCTTTCCCTTTGTGACGAGGTCAAGCGAAATGTCTTCTTCTGACAAGAGGTGGGGGATCATCACGGTCGCCTCTAACCTGATCCAAACGCGATTGCGAACGAGCGTTCGGCCACATTGCCTACGCAAGGCGATGTTCGCTTTGGACTGAATTGGGATCTGGCTGTCCCGGACGCAAAGCCAGAGTCTTTTCGCGTCCGGGCTAGAGGCCTGCTTTGAGGCGCTGCGGCTCTCGTCGGAAATGGAGTGTTGAACTATTCATGGCAATTCAAATGTAGTGAAAGGTTTTTCGAAATCAAGCAAACAGCGTGGGGCAGAGAACTCCGGCCCTACCGCGGACTGTGTTAAGGTTCGGACCAACAAAAGGCAGCCGTGACGGGGAGTGCAACCCGACCTGCCTTGTGGCGGCTTGCTGGCAAACGACATCCTGCAACGCGCGTTCCGAACCTGTCCAATAGGTTCGGAACCAGGATTCATTGGTCTCGAACCGGATCCAAAAGAATACCAAACAAAACGCACGGGCATGCAGAAATAGTGCACTGAAATGCCAGTTAATTTCGTTTGACGAACATAAGGGCCTCCTACTTACTGGCGGCGCGAACAGGCCGTATCAACAGCAAAATCACATTTTTACCGGTCTCCCAAATTCGGCCATCGCGGCTTTTGAATTCAACAAGGAGATACCCCTATGAAAAAGCTCGCCCTCGCACTTGTCGTGACAATGGCCAGCTCGCTTTGCGCCATGGCGGCAGCTGACGTAGCCAAATCGCCGCCGGCCGCGCCTTACCAACAGGTAAGCAAGCTAGTAAAGTTGCCTGACTTTCTGCCGGGCATGGGCCAGCTCTTCGTCGATCCGGCGACACTGCCGGCCGGTCCGTTCCTTGCTTATGATCACGATGGCAAGCTTGTCAGCACGATCTACATGTTGCCGATCAAGGATCTCAACCCGGACAAGCGTTTTGACAACCTCGCGGCACCGGGCGGGAATGTCGACCATGTCGACGTCTACTACAATGCCGGCCATCCAGGCGTCGAAGTCCCGCATGCCCACGTCGTGCTGTGGCATGTCTCGGTTGCCGACGAAGCGCGGGTTGCCAAATGACACTCACGCGTCGTGAGATGCTGGGCGCGGGCGGCGGGCTTGCCGCCGCCCTTTCCCTATTCCCATTGACGGCGTGGGCCAGCGAGGTGGTGGACATTAGGATGCAAGGGCGCGACGACGGCTCACACGTCTGGTTCGACCCGATCGGTATTCTGATCAAACCAGGACAGACGATCCGCTGGACCAATCTCAATCCTGGCAATTCGCACACGACGACGGCGTATAATCCGGCAAACTTCGAGCGACCGCTCCGTATGCCCAAGGCCGCAAAGCCGTGGGATTCCGACTATCTCCTGCCCAACGAAGGCTTTTCGGCTACCTTCACCGAGCAAGGGGTCTACGATTACTATTGCATCCCTCATGAGCATGCTGGAATGGTCGGCCGTATTATCGTCGGCGAACCCGAGGCACATGGCTGGCCTCAACTGGTGGGAGCGAATGGCGACCTACCGGAGGAGGCCCTCAAGGCATTTCCGACCATCGAAGACATCATGACGAAAGGGATCGTCCGGCGCGCTTAGATCATGCGCATGAGAGGCACGACCCTTGGCAACAACTGGACCGAATAAGACGATACGAATGAGAGCGCGAGCTTCTCGGGCGTCGTCAGTGACCTGTAGGGGCGACTTTCATGACAGGCTGCGTGTTTCCGTGTGAAACTCAACCACCATCTCAGTCGGAACGCGACGCGCGCACCCAGGCGCCGGACACGCCTCTCGATGTCCAAACTGCAGCTGAGCAACGGGAGCGCGCAACGCACCGGCTTGCCGCGCTGGGCGAAATGACAGGCGGTATAGCCCATGATTTCAGAAATCTCCTGACAGTAATCGAATCCGGGCTCGGGCTCGCCGAGCGGAGAGCAGACGAGCCCGAAAGTGTGCGTGCCTACATTGCGGCAGCGCGGGAAGGGATCGATCGAGGGGTCGAATTGACGTCGCTATTGCTCGCCTTTGCAAAGCATCAGGAACTCGATGCCCACACTGGCGACATGAATGAATTTCTCAGGAGTTTTGAACCTTTCTTGAGATATGGCGGCGGGCCAGATGTCCGCGTTAAGCTCGAACTAGGTTCCGATGTCCCGGGGTGCCTGATTGACCCGGCATTTTTCGACGCAGCAGTGCTTAATCTCGTCATCAATGCGCGCGATGCCATGCCAAATGGCGGCGAGATCCGCGTCATTACCGGGCGAATGGTACAGACGGCGGCATCACCTGATCCGCCCGGGCCGGGAAGCTATGCGCGCGTTCGCGTCAAGGACCCCGGTTGCGGCATGCCTGAAGAAGTCTTGCGAAAGGTGTTCACTCACTACTTTACGACGAAAGGTGAGAAAGGTACCGGAATAGGGCTGTCGCAGGTACGTGCATTCGTGCAAATGGTTGGTGGTCACGTTAGCATTGCAAGCGAACCCGGGGTTGGAACAACAGTTGATCTTTTGTTCCCGTCAATCCAACCGAGTCCCTGAACGTCGTACCAGAATTCTTATGGTTTGATATCGCCGCTCGCGACGGTATGCAGTCCTGCCAAGGCAGGGACCGCTACCGTTTCATCGGCGTTAGCAGATTGCACCGCATAGACCGGGTAGGAGAACTGCGGCATTTCAGGTACGAGGTAGAGGCGCCCGGCCGCAATGTGAGACCGCGCCTCGCTCATCCTGAAATAACCGGAACCGCCGGCCGCAAGTACATAGTTCAGTGCGAGCGGACCGAGGTCGAAAGAAAGATCCGGCGCAGCACTCGGGAAATTCATCCCATGGTGAAGCGTAAAGTCCGGCCCCCAATCCATATAAACATAATCGGATCCGCCCAGGAGGTGCGCTTCTGAATTGGTAGTTACGAGGACGAGTTTTTCCTCCAGCAGCAGATCGATCTTCAAACCCGGTCTGTGCGGGGGCGCGTACATGATAGCTAAGTCGACCATTCCCGACGCGACCTGATTGATCAAATCCTGCGGCACATCGACGTGTACCCGAAGTGCGATATCCGGAAGGGATCGACGCATCCATCGAACCCAGTCAAGCAGAAGAGGTTGAGCAAGACTGACTTCGCTGCCGACGGTCAGAACAGCACGACGGCCGGGCGGGACAGCAACCTGATGGAGCGTGCGCTGCCATAGCTGGACGAACATCGGAGCGTGGCGCAGGAACTGTTCGCCAGCGGGGGTGAGCGAAGCGCCGCCTTTATGCCGGACGAAAAGCGGGCGGCCGAGTTGTTGCTCGAGGCTGCGAATTCGCGCGCTCACGGTCGTTTGAGCAACATTCAAACGTTCCGACGCCCGGATGAAGCTTCCGCTGGAAACAATCTCGATAAAAGTGCGAGCGAGCTCGATGTCCATAGGCAGTATAACATAAAAATTGCGTTCAAAGGTCAATCGAAATCATTTGTCAGATAGATAGCACCCATATTTAGGCCTCGGAAAATCCGCCAAGCGCGGCGTCGGTTGGTTTCGTCGGCGAAGGTTGGCTCGGCCCGATGCTCGTCTCAGTACTTGCATCATGTTGCTCATAACGAGACAGGGGAGATCATATCGACGAGAGAGGAGAGGTCGTCGCTGCCGGATCTGGCGGCCGGACGTGCCGAGCGGGCGGGAACGGACCAGATGCCAGGGGCTGTCAGTGACATGGGGTGCTGCCGTCTAGGGCGAGCTCTTTTGTGGAAGCTACCGTTGTAGTGCGCGGACGACAACGCGTCGCCTCAAAAGGTATCGAGCTGGCTGTCTCCTGCGAGCATGTCGACCTCGTCGCAGGGATCGCCGAGGCCATCTCTTTGCCTGGCTCGCCAATGGGCAAACAATCGCCACCCGGCGACATGACTCGAACGCTCAACGAGGAAATCTGCCGTTGCCGGATCACCTCGTGGAGTTCGATATCCACATACCTAATGTGGCAGCACAAAAAGTGCACTTAAATAACATTTCTATTCGTTTGCCAAATAGCTATCGCGGTCAGTAGGCTTTTGCTGAATTCGCCAGTCGGAACGCTAGATGCGTCGTCGACTTTGTACAGATAGCGCGGGAGACTTTGCACTCATCGAACGGTCGTAGATTGCACGCAGCTAAGCCTGGTTGAGCCGCTGCTGGTTCCTCGAAGTAACAGCGACCTCGTCGGCATTTTCCGATGTTCTGCTTCTCATTGCCTCCAACTGATAAGCCAACCGAGTAAACACTACCATACGGACGCGACGATCCTGGAGATGCGAAGATGTTAAATTTCCAACTCAATGGTCAAGATGTCACTGCAGACGCGCCAGACGATGCGACGTTGTTATGGGTGCTCACAGACGATTTGAAGCAACACGGCCTGAAATTCGGCTGTGGATTGTCACAATGCGGAGCGTGCGACGTGATGATTGACGGTGAGGTCGTCCGTTCCTGTCAGACCAAGGCCAGCAGCGCCGGGGGACGGTCGGTCACCACGCTTTCCGGGCTCATGGAGAACGGCAAGGCAAGCAAGCTGCAGCAGGCGTTCATTGACGAACAGGCGGCGCAATGCGGCTATTGCCTATCGGGGATGATCATGACTGCCCAAGCGCTCATCGATCGCAATCCCAAGCCGACCGAAGCAGACGTACGCGCCGCGCTGAATGGCAACCTCTGCCGCTGTGGGACGCATACGCGGATTATCCGCGCCGTATTGCGCGCGACGGAATAGGGAGGCCAATCATGAACACAATGCTCAAAAAGATGACCCGGCGCGAGCTTCTCGCAACGACTGGCTTTCTTACTTTGACCTTTGCCATGCCGTCGAATTTGTTCGGTCAGCAGGCGCCGGAGGCGTTGGGTATTGCTGGTGGACCGGGTCTTCCGCATGACCTGAAGAATAACCCGATGCTCAGCGCCTGGCTGCGCATCAACTCGGACGGAACCGTCACGCTGTTGATCGGTAAGGTCGAATTCGGCCAAGGCAACAGAACCGCCATCGGGCAAGTATGCGCCGAAGAGCTCGACGTCGATTTCAGCCGCTTGCAGATCATCGCCGGCGACACCAAACTCTGCCCGGACGAAGGTGTCACCTCGGGTTCGACGTCGATGCCTGACGGTGGGACCGCTGTCCAATATGCTTCGGCCGAAGTCCGTGGCATCCTTCTCGGGTTGGCAGCAGAAAAGCTCGGTCAGCCAGCTGAAACCATGAAGGTCAAGGACGGCACCATTACTGCCGCCAATGGCAAGACCACGACCTACTGGGAACTCGTGGTCGGCAAGGCACTGGACGTCAACGCAACCGGGAAGCCGATACTGAAGGACCCGGCGATATACACGATCGAAGGTACCTCGGTGCCGCGCGTCGACATTCCGGCGAAGATGACCGGTGGCGAGTCCTTCGTTCAAGATATGCACCCCGATGGTGTGGTCTACGGTATGGTCGCTCGCCCGCCCAACTACCGATCGAAGCTGACAAGTATCGACACAGGGCCGATCGAGAAGATGCCCGGCGTGATTAAGGTGGTGCGCAACGGCAGCTTTCTTGGCGTGATAGCCAAGACGAAAGACGAGGCCATGGCGGCCTCGGCCGCGCTGGGCACGGCCGGGAAGTGGGACGTTCCCAACGACATGATCGGGAACGCAGGCATTTATGACTGGCTGTTGAAGGCGCCGAGCAGTCCTAACATAATCCACGACCAGAAGCGCGCAGACGGCGCCGCACCCGTCAAGACGATTGAGGCGACGTTTCAACGGCCGTATGTCATGCACGGTTCTATTGGAACGTCGGCGGCTATCGCGCAGCTGGGCGCGGACGGTGTGATGACCATCCACACGCACAGCCAAAGCGTGTGGCAGACCGCGGAAGCGATCGCGAAGATGCTGAAGGTGGATACTGACAAGGTCCGCTGCATCCACACCCAGGGCTCAGGTTGCTACGGTCACAACATGGCCGATGATGCCGCGGCCGACGCGGCGTTGTTGGCAGCTGCCGTTCCTGGCACAACGGTGAAACTTCAGTACACGCGCGCCCAGGAGCACCAGTGGGAGCCTTACGGCCCCGCGATGGTCATTAAGATCAAGGCCGGCGTGGACGGCGACGGCAACGTGCTCGATTGGGAAACCGACGTGTGGTCCACGTCGCACGCCACGCGGCCGGGTGGAAACCCAGGCAACCTCCTGTCGGCGCGCTATCTTGATCCGCCGTTCGAGCAGCCGACGCCAAAAGAAATCTCCGGTCCGAATTATGGCGCTGGCCGCAACGCCATCCCGCTGTACGAGTTTCCGGGGCAGACCGTAACAACGCATTTTGTCAGCGAGATGCCGATTCGCGTGTCGTCTACGCGCTCGCTCGGCGCCTATGCAAACGTCTTCGCGTTGGAGTCCTTCATCGATGAGTTGGCGCATGACGCGAAGGTGGACCCGCTCGAGTACCGACTGCGCTTTCTCAAGGACGACCGGGCGCGGGCCGTGCTGACGAAGGCGGCCGACCTGTTCGGCTGGAGCAACTACAAGCGTAAACCAAACCAGGGCCGCGGCATCGCTTTCGCGCGATACAAGAACTACGCGGCATTGACCGCGGTTGCGATAGAGGTTCGCGTCACCCCGCGTAGCGGGCGGGTGCAGGTGCTGAGAGCGTCGGTCGCCGACGACAGCGGTCAGGTCGTCAACCCGAACGGTATCGCCAACCAGATGGAAGGAGCGGTTATCCAGTCATTGAGTTGGACGCTCAAGGAGGAAGTTAGATTCAGCGATTCGGCGATCCTGTCAGCCGATTGGGCGAGCTATCCGATTATCACTTTCCAGGAAGTGCCCAGCATAGACGTTGCGGTGATCAATCAGCCGGGCATGCCGTTCCTCGGCACCGGGGAAGCTGGTCAGGGGCCGACTGCCGCGGCAGTGACGAATGCAATATTCGATGCAGCAGGCGTGCGGTTGCGCACGTTGCCTTTCACGCCTGATCGCGTGAAGGCGGCGATGGACGCCAAGAAAGGCTGACCTCTCCAACCAGGACAAAAGAAGACCGGCACGGTTATGCGTCAGTTTTGTTACAAACTTTCTGTAACTGGCGCAGCTGCATGAAAGTCACCTCATTTTGGAAGTGATGTTGTCTCGCCTAGTGAAGAAAGCCGAATAGTAGCGCGTGCGGTTATTCTGAACTTTGCGACGGAACCTTTACTGCCGATGCGTCGATATGGAGGGAGGATTGTTGTGAAAGGGTGGACGCCATGCGTTATTTGATCTCTGCCCTTATTGTCCTCTTCCTGGTGATCGTAGGTCTTTACGCGTGGGTAGACCGATATTCCGAGATTGATGCGATCAAACCGTTAGCCGTCAACGCCTTCGACAAGACCGTGATCGACAAGGGCGCTAGCCTCGTCGCGATCGGTGATTGCGCAGTCTGCCATACTAAACCGGGGGGTGAGTCTCTCGCCGGCGGTCGCGAGATCAGGACGCCCTTTGGCACCATCGTCTCGACAAACATCACGCCGGACGTCGATACGGGCATAGGCGCTTGGTCACTGCCCGCCTTCACCCGCGCGCTCAGGGAGGGCGTAGATCGCCTCGGCCGCTATCTGTACCCTGCCTTCCCCTACGACCATTTCACCAAAGTCAAGGACGACGATATCGCTGCGATCTACGCGTATTTGATGACCCTTCCCCCGGTCAGTGCGCCAAAACCGAAGAACGAACTACCGTTCCCATACAACGTGCGCGTCCTGCTCGCCGGCTGGAATTTCTTATTCCTGCGCCAAGGCGCCTACTCGCCCGACCCGGCACGCGACGACCAATGGAACCGGGGTGCTTATCTCGTTGAGGGTATTGGCCATTGCGGCGCATGCCACACTCCACGCAACATCCTCGGTGCCGAGCGCCGCAGCAGCGCCCGTTTTGCCGGCGAAACGCTGGAAGGTTGGCATGCGCCGGCGCTGAACATGGCCTCGCCTGCGCCGGCACCGTGGACGGCCGACGCTATGGTCAACTTTCTTCTTGATGGTTGGGATGGCGATCATGGCATCGCTGCCGGTACCATGACAGCTGTGGTCAATGGACTCGGCTCACTTTCGGAAGACGACGCCTACGCCATCGCGACCTATATCCTCTCCTTCCAGGATCAGACCAACGTGGACGCGCGGACGAAGGCAGCCAAGTCCTTCGCCGAGAAGGTCGCTTTCGGCCCGTCTTCGCCGGCACCGTCGCAGCTGGGTGCCGCCTCCGAGCGCGGCGAGGCGACTTTCGCCCGCGTCTGCGCGAACTGCCACCGCGCCGGCACCAACACGGCGCCTTTGGCGCTAAGCAGCGTCGTGAGCGGGCCTGACCCGAGAAACCTGATCCACATTATCGACCAAGGCATCGAGCCGCCCCAGAACGCTCTCGACCACTCCATGCCGGCGTTCGGCGGATCGCTCTCCGCCAGCGACCTTGCTGACCTGGTGACGTTTGTGCGCAGCCGCTTCTCCGAGAAGCCCGCATGGTCGAACGTGTCCGTTCTCATCATGGAGGCGCGAGCCGCCAAACAGTGACCCAAAAGACCAGCATGAATGAGGTTGTTGCAACGGCTGGCTGGATGCGCAAAGAGGCTAGGTTCGAGGCCAATTATGCGGCAAGAATTTCGGACTGCTCGGCCAAGGAGGGCGGGCGACCCGCCTCAAATCGGAACCCTTTATCGAGTGATCGCCGTACTGTTGTTCGTCATCGCGGCCGTCCTCCTGTTTGGGCATGATGCCACGGAGGCTTCTCTCATCTCAGGAATGGAACGACCTGGTGGACATTGCTGCAACTAACTTCGACCTGCGGAGCCCCAAAACAAGCGTTAGCTCGGAAGAGTCGCAACTCGACGCGTTACTCTCGAACATTCGTGCCTGTCGCGCATGTGCTGGGGAATTCAGCCATGAACCCCGTCCGGTGGTGCAGGTAACCTCCGAGACCCGGCTCTTGATCTGCGGCCAAGCGCCAGGACGACGGGTGCATGAGAGCGGATTGCCGTTCGACGACCCTTCAGGTGATCGCTTGCGCGAGTGGCTTGGGCTCGATCGTCATGTCTTCTATGGGGACTCGCGAATCGGCGTGGCTCCGATGGCGTTCTGCTTTCCTGGGACCAATCCCAAAGGCGGCGACTATCCGCCACCGCCCCGGTGCGCCACGCTCTGGCGCCGGTCGCTTCTGGCGTGCCTGCCGAGGGTGGAACTGACGCTCCTCGTCGGTGCTTACGCTCAACGGTGGGCGTTGCAGCACACATCGGGGCCGTCGATGACCGCGACCGTCGCCGCATGGCGCACCTATGGTCCCGCAGTGATCCCGCTGCCTCATCCATCGTGGCGCAGTACAGTCTGGCTGCGTCGCAACCCGTGGTTCGAGAACGAATTGGCGCCTCATCTTCGCACCCGGGTTGCTGCCATCCTCAGCGGCGCAGCTGCCCGTCATGAGCCGGCGTCATGATCAACTCGCGGCGGACTCGGTACCGGTCGTATTAACCGCAGCCGTGACACTCCTCAGCAGTCGAACGGTTGTCGCCCCGCGGCGAGCGGGATCGTCGACGGCTATTCGGCAATGAATCCACGGGAGCACTCCGAAACGCCATGACCGCACGCCTACGCAGCCTGATTGATTCGATCAATTCGGCTAGGCCGTCAGTCGCTCAATCGTGTGAGCACCTGGCCGCGGTGCAGGGCCACGTGGTCGGTCTTGCTGCTCTTGATCTCGTATTGTGGAGACTGCGGGCTCGCGTGATGCGTGTGGCCCTTGTAGTCTACATCTTGGGTATGAATCTCAACGACCGTACCGCTGACGCGACCAGCCTCCGAATTCCAACTCACCCGATCCCCGACCTCAAACCGTTTCGTCATCACGAGCGTCGCGGCGCGGGGCCGCGGTACCTTCTTGTGTTCTGTCATTCTCTGTGCTCCGCTTGGGCAGACGCAATTCAGGTGCAGGCTGAGGGACTGGATCTTGGCGGTCACTCGTTCCTGACCATCGCCCGCTCGAACTCCAGTTCGGCGCGGAGTCCCGCCAAGTCGCGATGGACGAAGGCCTCGGCCAGCTTCTGGCCGCCACGGCGATAGGTGACTGTGCAGTCTCTTGCTGAGAGATCACCGTCGATTTCTGCCTTGTCCCATCCTTCGGCGTGGCCGACGTAGGCCAAGCTGAAGTCGTACTGTTCGGTCCAGAAAAAGGGCACGCAATCGAACCGCTCACGCCGTCCGAGCATGTTGCGTGCGGCGGTCTGCCCTTGGCGCTCAGCGACCACCCAGTGCTCGACGCGAATGTTCTCACCCGTGCGGCGGTCGGGCCAGCGCGCGATGTCGCCGGCGGCGAAAATCCCCGGAACGCTGGTTTCCAGATAGGGGTCCACCGTCACTCCGCGGTCGAGCTCCAACCCGGCCTGCTTGGCCAGTGTCAGAGTTGGGCGCACGCCGATCCCCGCGACAACAAAATCGGCCGCGAGTGTGGCCCCATTCTTCAGGGTGACGCCGCCGACACCGATCGAAGCCGCCGTCGTGCCGAGGTGGAAGACCACACTATGATGCTCGTGAAGCGTCCGGATATGCTGCCCGAGGTCGTCGCCAAGAATCCGCTGCATGGGGATTGCTCCGGGGGCGACCACATGGACGTCGACGCCACGCGCGCGCAGCGACGCAGCAACTTCCAAGCCGATGAAGCTGGCGCCGATCACCACGGCCCGACGTGACGCGACAGCGTCGGCGTTCAACGCATGGGCATCGGCAAGCGTCCGTAGGTAGCGGACGTGAGGTCGTTCGTCGCCTGCACCCAGCCGCACGGGCTCGGCGCCCGTGGCCAGCAGCAACGCGTCATAGGCATATCGGGTCCCATCAGTGAGTTCGACGTGCCGTGCCCTTGTGCCGATGAAACCCACACGCGCACCCAGCTTCAGCTGGATGTCCTGAGCTTGGTAGAATTCAGCCGTGCGCAGCGGATTCGAGTCGTCCGAGGCGGTCCCCGTGAGATACCCCTTCGACAGGTTAGGACGGTCGCAAGGGGCCGACGTATCGGCGCTCAGCATCGTCAGCCGGCCGTTGTAGCCCTCACGCCGGAGGGTTTCAGCGGCCGCTTGGCCAGCAGCGCCGCCGCCGACGATCACGATCGAGTCGGGCAGGCCGGAGTGGGCTGGAAGCGACCGGCGCGATGCGGGCTTGCGCCGCGCCCGAACCCGTATGCGGCCGTCTTTACGCTCGACATCAAAACACGGGATCGATGTCAGGGCAGGGGCGCGGAGCACCTCCCCCGTGCGCAGACTGAAGCAGGCATGATGCCAGGGACAACGAACGGTGTCGTCGACGAGGAGTCCGTCGGCGAGCGGTGCGCCGTAGTGCGTGCAAACCGATCCAACGGCGAATATCTCCTCGCCTCGGCGCGCCAGCAAGACGGGCTCGTTGTCAACACGGCCGGCGAGCATGGCGCCGTCTGCAATCTGGCTCAGAAGGATGCCAATGCCGAAGTCCAAATAGTCAATGTCAGGTGTACTGGAGTTCATGAAAAGCCTCCTTACTCGATCCTGCAGCCTGGGCGTGCAACTCGCTCCGGGGACGGCGAGACGAAACGCTCCGCCAGGGCAGGGTTCCCGCTCGCATTTTCCAATCTGACGGTGCGCACCGACTCTCGGGCAACGTGATCAATTCGACATGACCCGGTTCAATCGATCATTTTCCAGCAGCGAGCGGGTAGCACCGCCGAAGATCCACTCCCTGAATTTGCTGTGGCCGTAGGCGCCGGATATGACCAGATCCGCATGCATCGCGTCGGCCACATCGGCGATCGTTCCGCCATCGGATTTTTCCGGAAACACTTCCGCCTTCGCCTTTACGCCGTGAAAGGAAAGTAAGGCGACGACATCATCCAGACTGTTCCAGGTTTCGTCCGTTACGTCATTGTCGATCGTAACGACACGAACCTCCTGGGCCATTTGCAAAAAGGGCATAGCATCAGTAACCGCACGCCTGGCTTCACGCGTGTCTTTCCATGCTACAAGAACCTTGTTGATGCGGAAATTTTCCTGGTTGGTTGAGGCGACCAGTACAGGTCGTCCCGCTTGAAGGATCAGGTTGCCGAGATCGGTGGACCGATGGACGTTGCCAGAAGAGGCACCCTCGGGCGATGCTGTGACGATGAGATCGGCCATACGCGCCGAGCCGATCAGTAAGCCAGTCGGATTGCCCACGGCCCCACGCCATTCCGTCTCAACCGTTGCGCCAGCAAGATCTTCGAATTCCGCGCGGAGTTCCTCAATTCGTCGCTCGATGTTCTTGCGCTGGCACATCATGCTCTCTCCGTCGAAGGCCACTCCTCCTTCCATTACAACGGGCGGCGGAACGTCGGCGGCCGAAAGGCCGATCAGGCGCGCATCGAACCGCTGGGCCAATTCGACACCGAGCTTGATAACAGGAGCGACCATACCGTCGATGTCGAGATTGAGGACGATTGACTTGTAGGCCATTGGATTTCCTTCCTTGGATGGGTAATGAGTCGATCCTGCTAAGGGAGAAAGACCAACCGGCGATGCGCCGCAAAACGCGGCGCGTCAGCTGTCATCAAGCGTTAGAAGGACGAAGCTCTGCCCTGCAACGCCTCAAAAAGCTCGGCGTCACAACGATCATCGTCATGAAGCGTTCGCCGGCTGGGGTGACCGTCGATGTTCCTCGCCCTACTCGAACATGATCCGGGCAGTACCTTTCTTCGCGATCAACATTCTCCTAGCTTCCTGGATCCGCTCGGCCTGTAGTTTGGTATAGGGGCCCATCGGCTTGGTCTTTTCATCGCCGCGACGGACTTGGCAGTACCACTGGCCATTGATCGAGAAGATTTCAACCGACGTCGACGTCTCGTTGGGCTCGTCCTTAGCGACCGCCTCCATGAATTTGACGATCGTTGAATAATGTTGAGCGGGCGCGACCGTGCCCAAACCATTGGTGGTGCTCAGTTCCTGTTGCATTGTGGACATAATCCGAACTCCTTTCGGTCACGACGGCATTCCGCTCAGCCATTTCTCATTGCGCTCTTCTTCGGACTGCGGCGCCCGAGAGCGCTTTGCTAAGTCGCCATCTGGTGCTCCATTTCCATCTCTGCCTTCAGACTTTCGATGTCGCGGAAGATCGAGGCAACAGCCAGCGTGCGTCCTTCGCGTTTGAAGCGCAGCAGACAATCCTTGGCTGTGATGTCTCCATCGACCGCGATCTCATCCCATTGTCCGGCATGGCCGACATAGTTGATGGGAACATCGTAATGCTGGCTCCAGAAGAACGGCACGGCCGCGAATTTCTCCCGATCGCCGAGCATGTTCAGGGCCGCTGTTTGCCCCTGCCTCTCTGCAACCACCCAATGCTCGACCCGAATGTTCTCGCCACTGTGGGGATCTGGCCACTGCGCAATGTCGCCGGCCGCGAATATCCCTGGCTCGCTCGTTTCCAGAAAGGCGTCCACAACAACGCCGTGGCCAACGACTAGCCCCGCCGTCTTGGCAAGTCCGGTCCGCGGCCGCACGCCGATGCCGGCGACGACGAAATCCGCCGCCAACGTACCGCCACTGCTAAGTTTCACCTTCCTGCCGTCGACGCTTATCGCCGTGTTCTCGAGATGGAATACGACGCCATGCTCTTCATGGAGGGCGCGGATGAAGTCGCCCATTTGCGGCCCCAGGACCCGTTCCATGGGCCGTTTTTCCGGCGCCACGACATGAACCTCGATATCGCGCGCCCGCAGGGCCGCGGCAACCTCGAGCCCGATGAAACTGGCTCCAAGCACGATCGCGCGGCTTGCCGTGTTGGCCTGCTCGATGATCGCCTTGCAATCTGCAAACGAGCGCAGCGTGTGAACGTGAGGCAGGTCGGCGCCGGGGATGGTAAGATGGACGGGTTCGGCGCCGGTCGCAAGCAGCAGCCTGTGGTAAGGAATCCTTCCTTCATCAGCGAGGATGACCTCGCGGGACCGCAGATCGATGTCAACGGCCTTCACATTGAGACGCAGGTCGACGTTGTTTTTTGAATAGAACTTCTCGCCGCGGAGCGGAATCCAATCCTCCGGGGCCTTTCCTGCGAGGTAGTCCTTGGAGAGGTTGGGTCGGTCGACGGGCGGCGCATGGTCGTCGCTGATCATGACGATGCTGCCCTGGTAGTGCTCCCGCCGCAGCATTTCAGCCGCTGCGAAACCCGCTGCACCGCCGCCGACAATGACGATTTTCTTGGGGACCTGGCCGGAGCCTCCGGTGCGTGGTTTCGGAGCTGTCCGTTTGAGTTTCTCGCCGACGAATATCCGATCATCGCGCTGCTCAACCGACCAGCAAGCGAGTGGATTGAAGGCAGGCGCTCTTAAGGCCTCGCCTGTGCGCAAATCGAAGCACGCGTGATGCCAGGGACACCGAACGGTATCCTCCACCACAAGACCGTCGACGAGCGGCCCGCCGTAATGTGTGCAGGTCGCCCCGACGGCGAAAACCTCGGCCCCACGGCGCACCAGCAGCACCTGTTCATCGCCGCTATGGCCTATCAGCTTTCCGCCATCGGGAAGATCGGAGAACGCGATCCCCTGAGCCAGATCCGGCCCATCCAGTTTGCTATGGCCTTCAGCCATTTTCTTCTCCCTTGGCGATCCCGTGTCATCACGTGTACGGTGAAGCGGGAACTCCTAAGCCCACCAACATCGCAATATTCTTTGCCTGGCTAGCGCGTCGTCAGGTTTTCAGGACTGCCAAAGGCCCAGACCAGCTCACTCGTTGCGACCGAGCCGCATACACAGTGTAGTCTCCCGCCTTCTTAGGTATCGTGCAAACGAATTTAATCAGCAATTGCATGCAATTTTTATGATACGTTAAACAACGGCTTTTGCTGGGGAGGCAAGTTGCTAGCAGGTTCTTTGCGAAGCAGGTTTGGCTTCTCGCTTTGCCTTTCTCGTCGACGCCGACACCACCATCGCGACGTTGTGCCATAGCCTATCGTTCGCGCCTTCAATGGTGGTCCGGCGTGCGTTGATGACGGGCTTCTCGATCGCTCTCGCCGCCGCCCAGAAAACCTTGAAGGGTGTGAAGTCCAGGAAAAGACCACCGATTCTTGCAGGTTGAGCAGGCAGCAGATAGACAACCCTTACGAAGCCCAGGGAGATGCCCATGCACGCAATCAGACTGGCCCTAGCGGCTCTCACCCTGATGCCATCTTTGGCCTCCGCTCAGGCATTCGTCTGGTCTGAACAATTGCAGAAATCGCCCTCCGAGCTTGAGGCTGCTCTAGGGGCGAACGCAAAATGTGCCCACGGAGTGCAACACTCCGTGCCGGTGGAGACCGTCGATTTGGGGACCACAATCGGGGCTGACCTTTTCTCGCCGGTTGCAGTGCACGACTTCATGTCATTGGTGTTCGTAGTTGGCAAAGAGAATCCGCGCGTAGATCGAGATCCAGACCGGCGATATGTTGCGCAACAGATCGAGAAATCCGTGTGCTCGATAGGAAGAGAGGCCACAGCGACCGCATATTCCTTTATGGATCGCATCTTCCGGATCGAACTGGTGTTTGACCGATGCGAGTCACGAGAGGAGAAGGCTCACTCGCTTTTGGTAATGGACGCGTCGTTGGTGTACGCACAATGCGAGGGTGTTGACCTCAAGGAAAAGGATTTCGACACCATACTCTACCAGTCGATCAAGGCCCGGAACTCATATGGCTACACCAGACAGGGACAGCCACGACTTCTGGACTTTCGATGGTCTCGCTTCATGGATGGTGAGTACGAAGCAGCGGAACGGAGATACGTTGTCGACTTCGGCTGCAGCGTTCGCGGCGAGATCGAGAGCCAGATGTCACATATGGATCAGTCACATCGATGCTTGATAGACGTCGATAATTCCGACCCCACACATTGGTCGGCGACTTCCATGTATGAAAGCTTCAAGCCCGGCATGATTTTCGATGACGTCAGCTCGCGCCTTACCGCGAACCGGCTGTTTGTCGACATGCCAGCTGAAAAACTAGCCATAGAATCCATGCGGCCTGAGCTTCAGGCAATGGTAGATGGCATCAAAAAGGGCATCGTTGACCGGTTAGCCGCGAAGGAATCCAAGGACAATGGCGTGTCCAACATCCTCGGCGCTGGCAACTGACGATCAGGACCTCGGCCCGTGATGCCCGGTCCAAGTCCTCGCGAGACCCTCCTACACACGCGATGATGTGGCTGGCGGACGGCAAGGTGTCTCCCAGGGAAGCCTGCTGCGGGCGATTACAGGATCGCTTGCCCCGTCTTGCTCCAGTCGGCGAGAAAGGACTCAAGTCCCCTGTCGGTGAGCGGGTGTTTGGCGAGGTTTCTGAGCACCGCAGGTGGCACGGTCGCGATATTGGCGCCTGCGATCGCCGCCTGTTTGACATGGAGAGGGGTGCGAATTGAGGACGCCAGGATTTCCGTCGTGAAGGATTTGTCGTTGTCGTAGATCTTGCGGATTTCCCGGATTACCTCCATTCCGTCCAGACCAAGATCATCCAGCCTGCCAACGAACGGCGAAATGAAGGTCGCGCCTGCCTTGGCTGCGAGCAGTGCCTGGTTGGCCGAAAAGCACAGGGTGACATTGACCTTGTGTCCGAGCTGACTGAGCGCCCGGCAAGCCCTGAACCCATCCCAGGTGGACGGCACTTTGACGGCCACATTGGCGGCAATGCCGGCCAAAAGCTCTCCCTCGGCGATCATACCGTCGAAGTGGATCGCGGTGACTTCCGCTGAAACCGGGCCCTCGATTGTCTGGCAAATTTCCTTGATCACATCCCTAATCGGTCGGCCGGTCTTTGCGATAAGGGACGGGTTCGTGGTCACCCCGTCGAGAAAACCAGCAGCAGCAAGCTCGCGAATTTCAGAAATATCGGCTGTATCGATAAAGAACTTCATTGTCTTCCTCCTCAACGTGAATACGTCCATCAATGATTTGATGAGATTTCCTTAGCTTGGTTCCAGAAAGATGATTTTGCTCTCGCAGTTGTGATCGCACGCCCTATGTACTTGAAGGCAATGAATAGTGAGGAGCGAAGTCAATGAGTGAGAAAATCTCCAACGAGAGAGTGAGATTGAAACGGGCATATGAGGACCCGGCTGCCGACGACGGCATGCGCGTGTTGGTCGACCGGCTTTGGCCGCGCGGGGTCAAGAAGACCGAAGCAGAAATCGACACTTGGATGAAGGAAATTGCGCCAAGCACCGAGCTTCGGAAATGGTTTGGACACGATCCAGCTCGCTGGGAGGAGTTCCGGCGCCGATACGCTGCCGAAATCCAGGAGCATCGCAATGAACTCGACCGATTGCATGGCCTGATGCGGGAAGGCAGGGTCACGCTCGTCTACTCGGCTCACGACGAGACGCACAACGATGCCGTCGTTCTCAGGGAGATCTTGCTGGCACATCGATAAAGAGGTCATGTCCCGTCCGTCTCCGGGTCGTCGACAACATCGAGGAGGTTGGAGAATTCGTTTCTAAGGATTGCCTGGTCGGCTGCATCCGACACAAACACGAAGATGTCACCCCGATATCGCTCGATCCAGTGATGACCTGTGCCATGGCTGCGCAAGTAGTCACCGATCTGATGGATCGTGAAATGGCCCAGACCCTGGTGCAGGAGAAATTTCATCAAAGTTGTGCTTTTGCAGGCGGGACAGGTCGCGCGCCTGACTCAGGGGACAACCTTCTGGCCCTGAGCGTTGAACTGTTTCAGATAGGCGATCACGTCGGCGATCTCCTGGTCCTTGTTGAGACCGGCGAATGTCATCTTTGTGCCGGGCACCAATTTGCGCGGCGCGTGCAGATAGGTCGTCAGCGTCGGTTCGTCCCACGTCAGACCCGAATTCTTGTTCGCCGTTGAATAACTGTAATCGGGATACGCGCCGGCCGCCCGGCCGACGACCCCATTCAAGACCGGACCTACTCCGTTCACTGCGTCAGGGCCGACCTTGTGGCAGGCCATGCACCTCCTGAAGACGACGGCGCCGGCTTCGGCGTTGCCGGGGGACGAGTCCTGCGCATGGGCCGAGCCGACTGCAGTGAGAATTGCAGTCATCAATCCAAGCAAGGTCGATTTCATGATTGCTTCTTTCAGTGAGCGCGGGTCGGTTCCTGACGAACCGGCCCCCTGCAATATGGGGTTCGAAACACGCCCAGCCTGCCGGATCCGAACCGCGGATCCGGCAGGCGTTGCCTCAGGAGGAAACTAGTGGGCCGGGGTTCTTCAGATACTGGTTCTTGATCGCGTCCACCGCCCAGTAGGCAAGAGCGCCTACCGGTCCGGTCGGGTTCTTCCCGGCGTTCTGGGGAAACACGCAAGCGCCTGTGACGAACACGTTTGGAACATCCCAGACCTGAAGATATTTATTCAGAACGCTGGTGTTCGGATCAGCTCCAAAGACTGCCCCGCCAGTGTTGTGCGTGCTCTGATAAGGCACAATCGAATAGGGCACGGGGGGAATGCTCCGATCGACCTTGGTCGCACCCATCTCCTTGGCGATCTTTACGCAGATGTCAGCCTGACCGTTCATCTGCTTTACCTCATTGTCCTGGAAGTCGAACGTCATCCTCATCAGTGGACGGCCAAAGACGTCGGTGTAGGTTGGATCGAGGCTGAGATAGTTCTGTCGGTAGGCCATCACCGCGCCTTGATTGCCAACGCTGGCCGCGTGGTCATAATTGTCGACCACTGCCTTCTTCCATTCAGAGCCCCAACGCGGCGTGCCGTGCGGCGTTGGATGCGATTGGATAGGCCGGGCGCCCGAGTTGCTGCAACTGATGCCGCCGCCGCCGATGTAGCCAGCCTTCACGAAATCGTAGTTGTCGCCGTTGAAATCGTCCATGGTCGTGCCGAGCGCGCCTGCGCCCATGAAGCGATTCAGGATGGTTTCCTTGTCGAAGAAGGCCGTAGCCCCTCCACCGCACTGATAGGCATAGTTGCGGCCGACCACGCCCTTTCCCGTTGCCGGGTCATAAGGCACGCCGATCCCCGAATGGAGCAGCAGGTTGACGTTGCCGAGCGCATAGGCGGAGAGAATGATGAGGTCGGCAGGCTGTTCGAATTCCCGCCCGCGTGCGTCGAGATAGGTGACGCTGACTGCCTTCTTGCGGGTCGAGTCGAGATTGACCTTCAGCACGATCGAGTTGGTGCGCAGTTCGAAATTCGGGTTCTCCAACGCCAGTGGGATGACGGTGAAGTGTGGGCTCGCCTTGGCATTCGCCTCACAGCCGAAACGCTCGCAGAAACCACAATAGTGACACTGGCCGAAGGCCACGCCATCGGGATTGACGTAATCCCGCGACGCGTTTGACGAAGGATTGGGAAAAGGGTGGTAGCCGAGATTGCGGGCGGCCTTGTCGAACATCACCATGCTCTGCGCGGCAATCATCGGCGGATTGGGATACTCGTCCTTGCGCGCCCCCTCGAAGATATTGCCTCCATCGACCTTCCGACCGTTGAGATTGCCGGCCTTGCCCGAAGTACCGCATGTCTTCTCGAACTTGTCGTAATAGGGCTCGAGATCGTCATAGGTGATCGGCCAGTCCTGCAAATGCATGTCCGAAGGGATGATCTTTTCGCCGTATTTGTCGATCGTCCTGGTGCGCGCCTGATGATCCCACTCGAGCCATCGCCAGGTGACGCCGTTCCAGTGCACGCCGGCGCCGCCGACACCCTGGCCAGGCAGGAACGAGCCGAGCTGTCGCATCGGCAGCGCCGTTTGCGATTCATTGTTGCGGAAGGTGATGGTTTCCCGCCGCACGTTCTGCATGAGGTCGTAGCGGGCGGCGTAGCGCAGTTCGTCATGGATCTGCGGATCGATAAAGTCCGGATTGGTGTCACGCGGGCCTCCCCGCTCAAGGGCGACGATTTTCAGCTTCGTCGACGCGAGCTCCTTGGCGATGATGCCGCCTGTCCATCCAAGGCCGACAATC
>NZ_JBFUFB010000019.1:0-82785 GCF_056403655.1 Mesorhizobium sp. P2_F8 | reverse complement strand
GAGTGGGCCAGTGTCTTCGGCGATGCCAAGATGACGACCGCGCTTCTCGACCGACTGACCCACCATTGCCACATCCTGGAAACCGGGAACGACAGCTTCCGGTTCAAAAACAGCTCCGCACACGAGCCTAAAAAAGCGAAGGAGAAAGCCAGAACCTTGACCGTCAACACCGAACCGAAACATACATGAGAGGCGGGTCACTTCTCGGTGGAAATGCCGGGTCAGTTCTCGGTGGAAATCAACAGAAAGGACGACAACGGCGTTCTTGTAGCTGAAGAACTCATACTTCTGTCGAATGTCGTCAGGGATCCTTGCATCGACGGCCGCCTGCGGATCGGCGAACTTGGTCGATAGCGAGGTGTCGGGAAGGGCCTGTGCAAGGTCGTCCTCGCTATCAAGTTCGTCCTCGAAATCATCAGCCATGATATTCTCCCGAAAGGCGGGATAGCTGATTCTGTGACGGTGAGCTAACGGCAGTAGCTGGAGGGGTATCACATGCCAATGACACGCGAGGAAGCTATCGAGGTTCGGAAGCTGACTTATGAGGATTACCAGACGAGCAAGCGTCACGCTTTCCAGCTAAATGCCGACTATGGCCGATGGTTGATAGCTTCGCTCTTGCTGGTGCATGGTGCCGCTGTCGCCTTCCTCGCGCAAAACGATCGGCTGTCGAAGTCCATATTGCCTTCTGTGTTCTGGTGGCACGTCACCGGGCTGCTTCTGGCCTTCTTATGCGGCTTTCTCGTTTGGGCGAATTGGAGCTTTCAGGCTCGCGTTTATGAAGCCGTGAACCCCGGCATGATCTTCGAAGATGAGCATTGGCCAAAATTCGATGACGGCACAAACCGCTGGATCGGCTGGACCTTTTGGGCTGGCATAGCTGCGGGTATCCTGTCGGCGCTCTGCATTCTCGGATCGGCGCTACAGGCGTATTGCCTGATGAATACGCCGTGAATGCCGACTGAATGAGACCTAGATAGGTGACCTAGAATACCCCGCGCCTAGAAATTGAAATCTCTGTAAGTATGTGATTTTATTGAATTAAATGACGATGGCTGGGGCGCCAGGATTCGAACCTGGGAATGTCGGTACCAAAAACCGATGCCTTACCACTTGGCGACGCCCCAATTGCCGTCAGAGTCGCTTGTGCGGCGCGTTCTTAGCAGAGCAGCCGAAAAGCACAATCCTTATGAGCGACGATGGGAACGCCCAAAATGGGCAGGCAACGCAGTGCTGCCAGATGACATGCGATGGCTATTCGGCCCACACCGCCATCTCRTTTCCGGCCGGATCGACAAAGTGAAAGCGCCGGCCGCCGGGGAACGAGAAGATCGGCTTGACAATCGTGCCGCCGGCACTTTCGACGGCGTCGAGTGTCGCTTCCAGATCCCTGCTGTAGAGCACGGGCAGCGGCTTGGCGGGGGCTTCCGCCGCGTCGGCCTGGAAGCCTCCGTCCAACCCCTCGGCAAAGGCTGAGTAGGTCGGTCCATAGTCGGTGAACGACCAGGCAAAGGCAGCGCTGTAGAAAGCCTTGAGCCGGTCCAGCGTTCCGCCTGTCGCCGGCATTTCCAGGTAATCGAGTTTTCCGTGTAGTTTCATGGCGCACCTTTGTTCCGGTTATGTTCTATTCCAAAAGCTCCGGAATGACAAGTCTTTTTGCCGCATCCTTGGACAGAGCTTTTGCTTAATCGATTGTAGCGGCCGCACAACTTTGCCGACGCCTTGCGTTTCGCACTGCAGCATCATATCGCTCCACAGTCGGACACGGCGGAACTTTCCGTTTCGCCAATCTTTCCAATCTCCTGCAACCGGAGAGCAAAGCATGACCAAATGGGTTTTCACCTTTGGCGATGGTGCGGCGGAAGGCCGTGCCGGCGACAGGAATCTGCTGGGTGGCAAGGGCGCCAATCTGGCCGAGATGTGCAGTCTGGGCCTGCCGGTGCCGCCCGGGTTCACCATCACCACCGAGGTCTGCAACGCTTACTACGCCAATGGTCGCACCTATCCGGCAGGGTTGGAAACGGATGTCGCGGTCGCGCTCGATCATATCGGACGGCTGACCGGCCGCCGGTTCGGCGATCCGTCGAAACTTCTGCTGGTCTCGGTGCGTTCGGGTGCCCGCGCCTCGATGCCCGGCATGATGGATACCGTGCTCAATCTCGGGCTGAACGACGAGACAGTCGAGGCGCTGGCCGCCGATTCGGGTGACGCGCGCTTTGCCTATGACAGCTACCGTCGCTTCATCCAGATGTATTCCGATGTCGTGATGGGTCTCGACCATGAGGTGTTCGAGGAAATCCTCGAAGACCAGAAGGGCGGGCTCGGCTATGAGCTCGACACCGAACTGACGGCTCTCGAATGGCAAGGCGTCATCGCGCTCTATAAGGCCAAGGTCGAGGAAGAACTCGGCAAGCCGTTTCCGCAGGATCCGAATGAGCAGCTCTGGGGCGCCATCGGCGCGGTGTTTTCGAGCTGGATGAACAACCGCGCCATCACTTACCGGCGCCTGCACGACATCCCCGAAAGCTGGGGCACGGCGGTCAACGTCCAGGCCATGGTGTTCGGCAATATGGGCGAAACCTCGGCCACCGGCGTTGCCTTCACCCGCAATCCGTCGACCGGCGAAAAGATGCTCTATGGCGAGTTCCTGGTCAACGCGCAGGGCGAGGACGTCGTTGCCGGCATCCGCACGCCGCAGAACATCACCGAGGCGGCGCGCATTGCCGCCGGATCGGACAAGCCGTCCTTGCAGAAGCTGATGCCGGACGCGTTTCAATCCTTCGTCACCATCTCCGACAGTCTGGAGAAGCACTACCGCGACATGCAGGACCTCGAATTCACCATCGAGCGCGGCAAATTGTGGATGCTGCAGACCCGTTCCGGCAAGCGCACCGCCAAGGCGGCGTTGAAGATCGCCGTCGAAATGGCAAGGGACAAGCTGATCACGAAGGAAGAGGCGGTCGCCCGCATCGATCCGGCCTCGCTCGACCAGCTGCTGCATCCGACCATCGATCCCAAGGCGGCGCGCGACGTCATCGGCGTCGGGCTGCCAGCCTCTCCCGGTGCTGCCACCGGCGAGATCGTCTTCTCCTCTGCTGACGCCGAAGAGTTGAAGACGCAAGGTCGCAAGGCGATCCTGGTGCGCATCGAAACCAGTCCTGAAGACATTCACGGCATGCATGCGGCCGAAGGCATCCTGACCACGCGCGGCGGCATGACCAGCCATGCCGCGGTCGTCGCCCGTGGCATGGGCAAACCTTGTGTGTCTGGCGCGGGCTCACTGCGCGTCGACTACAAGGCCGGCACGCTGATGGCGATGGGGTCGACCTTCCGCAAGGGCGACATTGTCACCATCGACGGCGGCAACGGCCAGGTGCTGAAGGGTGCGGTGCCGATGCTGCAGCCGGAACTGTCCGGCGATTTCGCCGCCATCATGGAGTGGGCGGACGCCGTTCGCCGCATGAAGGTGCGCACCAATGCCGAAACGCCGCTCGATGCGCGCATGGCGCGCTCCTTCGGCGCCGAAGGCATCGGGCTTTGCCGCACCGAGCACATGTTCTTCGATGGCGACCGCATCGTCGCCATGCGCGAGATGATCCTGGCCGACACCGAGAAGGACCGGCGCACGGCACTCGCCAAGCTGCTGCCGATGCAGCGCTCGGATTTCCTCGAACTGTTCGAGATCATGGCAGGCCTGCCGGTGACGATCCGCCTGCTCGATCCGCCGCTGCACGAATTCCTGCCGAAGACCGAGGAGGAGGTGGCCGAGGTTGCCGCCGCCATGAAGGTGTCGCCCGACAAGCTCCGCCAGCGCACCGACGCGCTGCATGAATTCAACCCGATGCTCGGCCATCGCGGCTGCCGGCTTGCGGTTTCGTACCCCGAGATCGCCGAGATGCAGGCACGCGCCATTTTCGAGGCCGCCGTGGAGGCGGGCAAGAAGGCCGGCGCACTTGTCGTTCCCGAAATCATGGTGCCGCTGGTCGGCCTGGTGAAGGAACTCGACTACGTCAAGGCGCGCATCGATGCCGTCGCCAAAAGCGTCATGGAGGAAACCGGCGTCAAGATCGACTATCTGACTGGAACCATGATTGAACTCCCCCGCGCGGCGATCCGCGCCCATGTCATCGCCGCTACGGCCGAATTCTTCTCCTTCGRCACCAATGACCTGACCCAGACCACATTCGGCATCTCGCGCGACGATGCGGCCTCGTTCCTGGAGACCTACCGCCAGAAGGGCATCATCGATCAGGATCCGTTCGTCTCGCTCGACATCGACGGGGTTGGCGAACTGGTGCGCATGGCTGCCGAAAAGGGCAGGGCGACACGGCCCGACATCAAGCTCGGCATCTGTGGTGAACATGGCGGTGATCCGGCCTCGATTCGGTTTTGCGAAGAGGTCGGCCTCGACTACGTGTCCTGCTCGCCCTATCGCGTGCCGATTGCGAGGTTAGCGGCCGCGCAGGCGGCGGTGCTGGTTGCGAAAGCAATTCCCGGAAAAGTGTGAAGCAGTTTCCGTCCCGAATTGCGTCAAAGCAAAGAGCTGGAGCAATTCCAGGAAAAGTGTGATACGCTTTTGCCTCGGGAATTGCGTCAAAGCAAAGGAGATTCGCCGTTTCCGTGAACGGTGAATTGCTCTAAGGCCGGCCGCGGATAGGATCCATCCGGTCGAGCTTACCGTTTTGTAAAGCAATTCACACGAACGTGCTGACGGTATTGCGTAATCATTGCGTAATTTCGAAATCCCGCCAATTGTCCTGGGAAACAGATGTTGCAGACTGCACCCGCGCCGATTCGCTCGATCCTGGTCATTCAAACGAAGTACATTGGAGATCTCGTTCTCGCCTCGGTGCTCTCAGAAAACCTGCGGCTCGAATTCCCCGATGCCAGGCTGGTGTTTCTGTGCGACGCTCGCTTCGCGAGCTTCGTCGTCGCCCATGACATTGCCTCCGAGGTGGTCACGTTCAAGCGTGCCCACCTGCGCGGCACTCCCCTGCAGCGCGGTAAAGAGCTTTACGCCGTCGTGCGGGCGCTGCGCCGTTTCCATTTCGATATGACGATCGACCTGACCGATTCAAAGACGTCACGCATGCTCACCGGGCTGGTCAATGCAAAGACCCGTGTCGGCTACAATCCCACCGAGAGACCATTGCGTCTGCTGGAGCGGCAGCCCGCCAACGTGTTTGCCAAGCCATTTGGCTTTGGTGAAGAACATTTCGTCTACCGCTATCTTTCGCCGCTCCAGGCGCTTGGCGTCGGTCTCCATGTGACGGTTCCAAACCTCCAACCGCTCCCGCCCGAGACGTCAAATGCGTTGGCGCTGCTGGGCAAGCATCATCTTCATCCAAACGCTTTCATCGCCGTGCACGCCGGCGCAAGCTTCGAAGGGCGACGTTGGCAGCCGGAGCGGTTTGCCGAGGCGATTGGCGAGATTGTCGGCGAAACCGGTTTGGACGTCGTTCTGGTGGGCGGCCCGGACGAGCGGGAGATTGCCGAACGCATCGTCGCCAGGACAGCGTCGCCCGTCGTCAATCTCGTTGGAGCGCTGTCGCTTGAGACGTTGCTGGCGGTGCTGAAGCAGGCCCGGCTGTTTCTCGGCAATGAGAGCGGCCCGATGCACATGGCGGCTGCAGCCGGAATCCCGGTTGTCGGCCTGTTCGGCTTGACGCCGCCGTCGCAGTGGGGTCCCGTCGGCGTGCCCAATATCGCGCTTCAACCGCCGATGCCTTGCGACTGCGTGGCCAGCGACCGTTGCGGCCGGCCGGATTTCGGCAGGGCCTACTGCGTCTGGCGACTGGAGGTCAAACCAGTCGTCGATGCGGTGCGCGAACTCCTTTCGCGCACCGACGTGAAGCTCGAACGCGCCATCTGAGTTCATGCGTCGCGCGGACAACGGCCATCGCTGGTCGCGGAACAAGCCGCTCACACCGCGGACAGTCAAATTGTCGCGCCGGGCGCTTTCTGCTATGCACCAACCCGATTTTCGCCTTCATGCGGGTCTTGGTATGCCTGCTTGAAAGCACCCGGTCGGGAATTCGGTTTGATGCGCCTGCTGCAAAAAACTCTCTGCATGATCGCCATGTCGTTGGCCGTGGTGTCCAGCGGCCATGCCGCGCCGCTCGTCGAGCCGACATTGCACATCAGGCCCGAGGCAAGCGGAGCCGGCCGCGTTGCGCTCACGCTCGATGCCTGCGGTGGACAGACCGACACCCGGATCCTTTCGGCGCTGGTCGAAAACAAGATACCCGCCACCATTTTCGTGACCGGCATCTGGCTGAAGCGAAACGCTGCCGCGGTCGAGGTCATGCGGGCGCATCCCGACCTGTTCGAACTGGAAAACCACGGCGGCCATCATATCCCTGCCGTCGACACGCCGCAAAAGATCTACGGCATCCGCAGCGCCGGCAGCCCTGACGCCGTGCTGGCCGAGGTCCAGTCGGGTGCCGCCGCCCTTGCCAAGACCGGCGAGCCGGCGCCGAAATGGTTTCGTGGTGCGACCGCCGAATACAGCCCGTCGGCGATCGCCATGATCCGCAAGCTTGGCTTCAAGATCGCGGGATTCTCGATAAACGGCGATGGTGGCTCATTGCTCGGCGCCAGGGAAACCGCGCGGCGCATCGCGGCGGCCAAGGACGGCGACGTCATTATCTCGCACATCAACCAGCCGACCCATGCGGCCGGCGAAGGCGTGGTGCAGGGGCTTCTGGCGCTCAAGGCCAAGGGCCTGACCTTCGTGCGGCTCGACGATGCCGACGGCTTCGGCAATCACGGCACCACGGACTAGAGCAATTCCAGGAAAGTGTGAAACGGTTTTCCGTCCGGAATTGCGTCAAAACAAAGAGTTAGAGCCGTTCGCCGTTTCCGTGAAACGGTGAACTGCTCTAGGTGCGTTGAGATTCGGGTGATGTCGGCCCGACCTGACTCCCGATGCACCTGAGAGGCAAGTCGAAGCGCTCAGCCCGGGTTTGCTTCGATGCTGACCTTGCTGGCGTAGAATGCGCCGTGGTCGCGGATTTCAGCCATTTCGTCGAAAGGCTGCTCGTAAGCCCACATCGCGTTCTGGCCGGTCTCGCCCGCAGGCAGCACGCTCCAATAGCTGGCATCGCCCTTGTAGGGACAGTGGGTCGAGTGTTCCGTGCTGCTGAGCTTGCCGAAATCGATGTCGGCGAACGGAATGTAGAAGGCTGCGGGATAGGGAGGCTCGGTCAGCACCTTGGCCTTCGTCGATGAAGCTATGACCGTGTCTCCGACTCGCACCGTAACCGTGCCGACATAAGGCTCGATGGTGATGACCTTGTCGGGATTGCGCTGGAACCCGGGTGCCGGGTTGACGATCTGATCCATGCGGGTTCTCCTTGCCTCGGCTTTAAGGTGTGTCGCGCAAACGCGTTGCGCAAGCCCTGCTGCCGCCACGCAACACGCAAACAATTAGCCCAGGCCGGGTGCAGGCCCGATCACGGTTTCGAAGATTGCCTGAGATGGTCAGGCGGCGGTCTTGAACGCATCCATCAGCCCGGCATAGGCGGCTGCGATACCGGCCACCGGATTGCTGCTTCTCGACGTGGTCTCGACCTTCAGGGGGCCGCCACCGGTTGGCAAGGTGAGCAGCAGGAACTGGCGGTTGCCACCGTCGCCGATCGACGCGGCCGCGACGTGCTGGCCTTCGCCTTCGTTCTGGACGCACATCTTGAACAGCAGTGTGCCGCCGACCGCTTCCAGCGCGCCGCCGACAACTTCAACAAATTCATCTTCGGAAACAGTCTTTGTATCAGGGCCCAGATCGGCCAGACTTTCGGCAAGCGTATTCTCAAGGGACTTGTCGTCGAGCTGCGCGTCCATGCGAACCTCTTTCAGTCGCCAATCGCCCCTTGCCCGTTAACGAACCTTAACGCCGACGATGGCCGGATTGTGGCGGTCTTGTCCGTCATGCCGATCAATGCTGGGCTTGCCGGTGCTGGTGGCTGGACAATCCGCCGGTTCGCTCCACAATGGCACGAAAAGCACGACGCAAAGCGCAGGGGAGGAACGAATGCTGGGACTGATGCAGGAATGGCCGCTGCTTTGCCATAAGCTCATCGACAATGCCGAGCGGCAGCATGGCGTGCGCGAAATCGTGTCGCGCTCGATCGAGGGGCCGATCGTGCGCACCAGCTATGCGGACATCCATCGCCGCGCCCTGAAGGTCGCCCAGCGGCTGGAACGCGACGGCTATCGCCTGGGCGACCGCATTGCCACACTCGCGTGGAACACGGCGCGCCACATCGAGGCCTGGTACGGCATCATGGGCATCGGCGCCATCTACCATACGCTCAATCCACGCCTGTTTCCCGAGCAGATCGTCTGGATCATGAACAATGCTGAGGACAAGGCTGTCTTCGTCGACCTGACCTTCGTGCCGTTGCTCGAGAAGATCGCCGGCGCCGTCAAGTCACTGAAACAGGTGATCGTGCTGACCGACAAGGCGCACATGCCGCAGACGACCCTGCCGAATGTGGTTGCCTATGAAGAATGGCTTGATGAGGCGGATGGCGACTTCGCCTGGAAGACCTTCGACGAAGGCACGGCTGCCGGCATGTGCTACACGTCGGGGACCACGGGCGATCCGAAGGGCGTCGTCTACAGCCACCGCTCGAACGTGCTGCACGCCATGATCGCCGCCATGCCTGACGCCATGGGGCTGTCGGCACGCGATACGATCTTGCCGGTCGTGCCGATGTTCCACGCCAATGCCTGGGGCCTTGGCCAGAGCGGGCCGATGATCGGCGCCAAGCTGGTCATGCCCGGCTGCAAGATGGACGGCGCCTCGATCTATGAATTGCTCGACACCGAGAAGGTGACCTTCAGCGCTGCTGTGCCGACCGTCTGGATGATGCTGCTGCAGTATCTGGAGGAGACCGGCAAGAAGCTTCCCTATCTGAACAAGGTCGTCATCGGCGGCTCGTCCTGCCCGCGCGCGATCATGACCAAGTTTCAGCAGAACTACGATGTCCAGGTCATCCACGCCTGGGGCATGACCGAAATGTCGCCGCTCGGCACACTGTGCACCTTGAAGCCGGACTATGCCGGTCTCCAGGGCGAAGCCCGGCTCGATGTCCAGCAGAAACAGGGCTATCCACCCTTCGGCGTCGAAATGAAGGTGACCGACGACGACGACAACGCTCAGCCCTGGGATGGCAAGACATTTGGCCGCTTGAAGGTGCGTGGACCTGCCGTTGCCCGCGCCTACTATGGCGGTGTTGGCTCGGAGCAGTTCGACGAGGACGGCTGGTTCGACACCGGCGACGTCGCCCACATCGACGCCGGCGGCTATATGCAGATCACCGATCGCGCCAAGGACGTCATCAAGTCCGGCGGTGAATGGATTTCGACCATCGATCTAGAGAACCTGGCTGTGGGTCATCCCGACGTCGCCGAGGCAGCAGCCATCGGCGTCCATCATTCGAAGTGGGGCGAGCGGCCGTTGCTGGTCGTTGTCCGAAAGCCAGGCAAGGAACCGACCAAGGCTGACATTCTCGACTTCATGGATGGCAAAGTTGCCAAATGGTGGATGCCGGACGATGTCGCCTTCGTCGGCGAAATACCGCACACCGCCACCGGCAAGATCCAGAAGATCACCTTGCGTCAGCAATTCCGGGACTATCGCTTGCCGACGGATTGACGGGAATGTTGCGTCTTTCGGCTTCAAGCCGCCAGCAAAAGATTCTAGAGCAATTCCGGGAATTGCGTCAAAACAAAGAGATAGAGCGGTTTATCGTTTCCGTGAAACGACGAACCGCTCTAAGTCTCCGTTCGGGTTGGGGTGGTGCGGCAATTGATGGCAAGTATTCCTGAACGGCAGACCTCGAAGGCGGCCGGATGGTCGCGACGCACGGCCGCCTTTTCGGCGGTGCTGCTGTTGACCGCTTTCGTCGGCCATCGCTTCGACCTCGTCGAAACGCCTGTCTTCCTGTGGGTGATGGGTATTGTGGCGCTGCTGGCGGCCCTGGCGCTGTTGTTTGCCGGGTTTGCCTTTTCGCGGCTGTGGAACTTCGGCGACCTTGGTGGTCGTGACCTGACAGTCGGCGCCTTGCTGGCGCTGCTGGTGCTCGCACCCTATGGCATTGCCGCCTACTGGGCGACGATCTATCCGCCGCTCAGGGATATCTCGACGGATTTCGACAATCCGCCCGCGCTCGACGTGAGCGACCGGACCAAAGACATGAATGTGCTCTCCCCATCCACGCCTGGCGAACAGCGGCTGCAGACGGAGAGCTATCCGCTGGTTAGCGCACGCAGCTACGACCTGCCGTTCGACACCGTCGTGGATGCCGTCGAGACCGTGCTCGACCGGCGCGATTGGGACCTTTCCGAGCCCTATCCAGACCTCAGGGGGCAAACCGAGGTGACGATTACCGCAGTGGCCAAGGGTTTTGTGCTCGGTCTTCCCGCCGACGTCGCGATCCGCGTGACCGACGACGGGGACACGATCATCGTCGACATGCGGTCGGCCTCTCGCTACGGCCGCTACGATCTCGGCGACAATGCCGCGCATATCGTCGATTTCCTCGCTGAACTCGACCAGGAAGTCGCCGGTCAGGTTGGCGCGGCTCCGGCCGAATGAGCTTGGCGGCCTATCTGGCCGGCGTGAAATTGCCGTCAATGGCCGGTGCGGCGTCTGTCACGACCAGGCCGCGTTCCACCAGGTGCTCGAGATGGGCAAGCACCGACAATCCGGCAGCGCCATGCAGCCGCGGGTCGGTATCGCGATAGATCGCCTTGACCATGTCCACGATCGTCCGATCGCCGGCTCTGACCCGCTCCAGGATGGCGCGCTCGCGCATCTTGCGATGCGTCTTCAACCCGCGCATGAAACGGCGCGGTGCGGTCACCGGCCCGCCGTGTCCCGGCAGCAGCAGGCGGTCCCCACGTTCGATCAGCCGGTCCAGCGAGGCCATATAGTCGGCCATCGCCCCATCCGGCGGCGCGACGATCGACGTCGCCCATGCCATGACATGATCGGCCGAAAACAGGATCCCGCTTCCTTCCAACGCGAATGTCGCATGATTGGCGGTGTGGCCCGGGGTCAAAATCGTCCTGATCGACCAGCCGTCGCCGTCGACCACCCTGTCGTCGGGCAATGCGATATCGGGAACGAAAGCCGTGTCCGCACTGGCGTCGAGCGCGTTGGTCTCGCCGATATGCAGGGGTCTTGCAGGGCGATGCGGTCCTTCCGCCAGCACGGCGGCGCCGGTGCGTTCTTTTAACCGGGCCGCCAGCGGGGAATGGTCGCGGTGCGTATGGCTGACGAAGATATGGCTGACCGGCCGGCCTGCAATCACCTCGAGCAGGGTTTGCAGATGCGCCTCGTCGTCCGGCCCAGGATCGATCACCGCCAGCGTATCGCGGCCAACGATGTAGCTGTTGGTGCCGTGAAAGGTGAAGGGGCTTGGATTGCGGGCGGTGATGCGCTGGATATCAGGCGCGACGCTCACCGCCTTGCCATAGGCGGGATCGAAGCCGGTTTCGAATTTGAGAGCCATGGCAGGTGCATCGGTGCCTTGTTCGAGGAGACGGCAAAACCGATTGCCGCATAACACACAAGCCAATATAGGAGAACGCGAGGCCGCGAACATGAGATAGCGGCAATCGGATTGGGGAAATACGATGGCAATTGCAACAACGATGCGTCCGCTTGTGTCTCTGGCTTTGCCGCAAGAGGGCGCGGCGCGGCTGGCAACGCAGCTTTTCCTGGCGATCGCCGGAACGCTGCTGCTGACCCTGTCGGCCAAGACCAAGGTGATGCTCGGGCCGGTCGACATTTCGATGCAGACGCTGGCCGTGTTGCTGATCGCCGCTGCCTTCGGGATGCGTCTGGGCGTCGCCACCGTGCTGCTCTACATGGCAGAGGGCGCAATGGGCTTTCCGGTCTTCCAGAGCACCCCGGAAAAGGGTATCGGCATTGCTTACATGCTCGGCTCGACCGGCGGCTATCTCTTGGGTTTCGTGGCCATGGCGGCGATTGTCGGCTGGGCCGCCGATCGGGGCTGGGACCGTCATCCGGGCAAGCTTTTCAGCGCGATGCTGGTTGCCGAAGTCGTCATGATGGCGATGGGCTTTGCCTGGCTGGCGCTGCTGATCGGTCCCGAAAAGTCGTGGCAGTTCGGCGTCGTGCCATTCATCGTCGGCGATCTGATCAAGGTTGCCCTGGCGGCAAGCCTGGTGCCGGCCGTGTGGTCGCTGCTGAAGCGCTCCTGAACACCGGGAGAGATCGAGGACTGGACGGGCGCTTCTGATGAAGGTCCTGGTCACCGGCGCCGCCGGCTTTATCGGCTGTCACGTATCGAAGCGCCTGCTGGAGCGCGGCGACGAGGTTGTCGGCATCGATAGCGTCAACAGCTACTATGATCCGCAGATCAAGGAGGCGAGGCTGCGGCTGCTGGAGGAAGCCAGCCGCAAGACCAATGCGAGCTATCATTTCATCCGCGGCAATCTCGCCGACAAGGGCGTGGTCGATGGTTGCTTTGCGAACCACACGTTTGACCGGGTGATCCATCTCGCCGCCCAGCCAGGGGTTCGCTACAGCCTGGAAAACCCGCATGCCTATGTCGAAAGCAACATCATCGCCTACACCAACATGCTCGAGGCCTGCCGCAGCAGCGCCGTTGCGCATTTGACCTATGCCAGCACCTCGAGTGTCTACGGCGCCAACACCGACATGCCGTTTTCCGAGCATCGGCCGGCCGATCATCCGCTGCAATTCTACGCCGCGACCAAGCGCGCCAATGAGCTGATGGCGCATAGCTACAGCCATTTGTTCGGGTTGCCGACGACCGGGCTTCGCTTCTTTACGGTGTATGGTCCCTGGGGGCGTCCGGACATGGCGCTTTTCCTRTTCACCAGAAGCATTCTTGCCGGYGAGCCGATCAAGCTGTTCAACAACGGCAACCACACGCGCGACTTCACCTATGTSGATGACATCGCCGAAGGCGTCGTCCGGGCCAGCGATARCCCGGCTGTCGGCAATGCYGCCTGGGACTCCRGCCGTCCGGATCCGGCCACCAGCAGCGCCCCCTGGCGCATCTTCAACATCGGCAACAGCAAACCGGTGAAGCTCACCGCCTATGTCGAGGCGCTGGAAAGCGCACTTGGCAGGAAAGCCATCATCGAAATGCTGCCGCTGCAGGCCGGCGACGTGCCCGATACCTTTGCCGACACATCGGCGCTGGAGCAGGCGGTCGGCTACCGCCCGGTGACGACGGTTGCCGATGGGGTAGGGCGGTTTGTGGACTGGTACCGGGCGTATTTTGGACTGACCTAGCGGAGGGCGCGCCTGGCGCGCCAATAGTCCGGCTGTTTGTCGATCGCCGAGATTGACAAGCCATTGCATGGAACCTAAGCACGAGCGCGGTTTATGTCAGGGCTGGGGGTTTAGGCATGTCAAGGAGAACTTCTTGAAAGGAATTATCCTTGCTGGAGGCAGCGGAACGCGGCTCTATCCGCTAACGTTGGCAGTCTCCAAGCAAATCCTCCCGATATACGACAAGCCGATGATCTATTATCCGCTGAGCGTTTTGATGCTCGCGGGTATCCGCGAGATTCTGATCATTTCAACGCCGCGTGATCTGCCGATTTTCCGCGAGTTGCTTGGCGACGGATCGGAGTTCGGGCTTGATTTGTCCTACGCCGAGCAACCGCAACCCAACGGACTTGCGGAAGCCTTCATCATCGGCCGGAATTTCATCGGCAAGGACAGCGTGTCGATGATCCTCGGCGACAACATCTATTTCGGTGAAGGCCTGTCGCAACTCTGCCGTGCGGCGGCATCGCGCGAGACGGGGGCTTCCGTGTTCGCCTATCATGTCGAAGATCCCCAGCGTTACGGTGTCGTTTCCTTCGACAAGGTCACCGGAACCGCCCTGACGATCGAGGAAAAGCCAGACAATCCGAAATCCAACTGGGCCGTCACCGGCCTCTATTTCTATGACAACGATGTCGTTGACATTGCCCCGGCGATCCGGCCTTCGGCGCGTGGCGAACTTGAGATCACGGCGGTCAACAATGTCTATCTCGAGCGTGGTCAGTTGCATGTGCATCGATTGGGGCGTGGCTATGCCTGGCTCGACACCGGCACCCACGACAGCTTGCACGAAGCGTCTTCGTTCGTGCGCACGATCGAACATCGCCAGGGCATCAAGGTTGCCTGCCCGGAGGAAATCGCCTTCGAACAGGGCTGGTTGACGGCGGACGATGTCCTCCAGCGCGCCACCCGCCTGGGAAAAAACGAGTATGCCGTCTATCTTCGCCGGCGCGTCGTCGAGCGGTTGGAGGAGTAAATGCTGGAGGTCAGGTCCCTTGGCATCGAAGGCGTGCTGGAAATCATTCCGAAACGACATGGCGATGCGCGTGGTTTCTTCGTCGAAACCTATCATGCCGAGCGCTTTTCACAGGCCGGCATAGGCTTGAGTTTCGTCCAGGACAATCAGTCCTATTCCGCCGCGGCGGGCGTTCTGCGCGGGCTGCACTACCAGCTTGCGCCGCGAGCCCAGGACAAGCTGCTGCGTGTCGTGCGGGGTGCGCTGCTGGACGTGGCGGTCGACATTCGTCGCAGCTCGCCAACGTTCGGAAAATGGGTTGCGCTCGAAATTACCGCCGAAAAGGGCAACCAGATTCTGGTGCCGAAGGGCTTTGCGCATGGCTTCGTGACGCTCGTGCCGGACACCGAAGTCTTGTACAAGGTGACCGATACCTATTCGCCCGAGCACGACCGCTCGATCCGTTTCGACGATCCTGCCATCGGCATCGAATGGCCGTCATTGGCTGGCGGATTCCAGCTTTCGGACAAGGACCTCAAGGCGCCGGTGTTGGCCGCCGCCGAAGTGTTCGCCTGATGGGTTGCATGAGGACAGCAACATGAATTTTCTAGTGACAGGCGGTGCCGGTTTCATCGGTTCTGCGGTGTGCCGGCATCTGTGCGCCAACCCGGCCTATCGCGTGACCAATCTCGACAAGCTTACCTACGCGGGCAATCTGGCCTCGCTGCGGCCGATCGAGAATGCCCACAATTACCGCTTCGCTCATGCCGATATCTGTGACGAGAGGGCGGTGCTCGACATTCTGCATCGGGACGAAATCGACATCGTCATGAACCTTGCTGCCGAAAGCCATGTCGACCGATCGATCGACGGACCTGGCGCCTTCATCGAGACCAACATCGTCGGCACCTATAAGGTGCTGAATGCTACGCTGGAATATTGGCGCGGCCTTCCCGACGACAGGAAAAGCCGCTTCCGCTTCCATCATGTCTCGACCGACGAAGTGTTCGGCGATCTTCCCTTTGACGGCGGTCTGTTCGTCGAGGAAACGCCTTATGCGCCGTCTTCGCCCTATTCCGCTTCGAAGGCGGCGTCGGACCATCTGGTGCGGGCCTGGCACGAAACCTATGGCCTGCCGGTCGTGCTTTCCAATTGTTCGAACAATTACGGACCCTACCACTTTCCCGAGAAGCTGATCCCGCTGGTCATCCTCAATGCGCTCGACGAAAAAACGCTGCCGGTCTATGGCGCCGGCGCCAATGTGCGCGACTGGCTGTTCGTCGAGGACCATGCGCGTGCGCTGGAGCTGGTTGCCACCAAGGGCACGCCAGGCGAGAGCTACAATGTCGGCGGCAATTCGGAGCGCACCAACCTGGGCGTCGTCGAGACGATCTGCGATCTGCTCGACATCAGGCGTCCTCGGGCCGGCGGCAAGAGCTATCGCGATCTGATCTCTTTCGTCACCGATCGTCCAGGCCATGACCGCCGCTATGCCATTGACGCCTCCAAGATCGGTCGCGAGCTTGGCTGGGCGCCGAAGGAGAATTTCGACAGTGGCCTGGCGAGAACCGTGGACTGGTTTCTCGAAAACAAGTGGTGGTGGGGGCCGATCCGCGAAGAGCGCTATGCCGGTGAGCGATTGGGCGAAGCGCGCAAGGGGGCCGCGTGAGGCTCGTTGTCACTGGGCGCGAGGGCCAGGTCGCGTCAAGCCTTCTTGAGGCCGGCCAGAGGCACGCCGGCGTGGAAGTCATCGCCATCGGCCGTCCGGAGCTCGACCTGGCAAAGCCCGATACCGTCATCGATGCTATCGCGGCCGCGAAGCCGGATATCGTCGTGTCGGCTGCCGCCTACACCGCCGTGGATCAGGCTGAGGATGAGCCTGACCTGGCATTTGCTGTGAACGCTGTCGGCGCCGGCAAGGTGGCCGAAGCCGCAGCGCAGCTTGGCATTCCCGTCATCCATCTTTCGACCGACTATGTCTTCGATGGCAGCGCTTCCGGTGCCTATGTCGAAACCGACGCGACCGCACCACGCAGCGTCTATGGTGCCTCCAAGCTCGCCGGCGAACAGGCGGTGGCAGCCGCCAATCCGCGCCATCTGATCCTGCGCACGGCTTGGGTCTACAGCCCGTTCGGCAAGAATTTCGTCAAGACCATGCTGCGGCTTGCCGCCGACCGGGATGAGATATCGGTGGTCGCCGATCAGTGGGGAAATCCCACCTCCGCGCTCGATATCGCCGACGCAGTCCTGCATGCGGCGGCGACGCTGCATGGCAACAAGAGCTTCGCTGCGTTCGGTGTCTATCATCTGGCCGGCACGGGCGAGGCCAACTGGAGCGGCTTTGCCCGCCATATCCTGGACACAAGCCGAGTGTCTGGTGGCCCTTGGGCGCGAGTACGGGACATTGCTACGAAGGACTACCCGACCAAGGCGCGACGCCCCGCCAATTCCCGGCTATCAAGCGCGAAATTCGCCTCCGTCTTCGGATGGAATGCGCCTGACTGGCGGCAATCGACTGAAGCGGTGGCGCGTCGTGTCCTGGTCTGAAAGACGGGATGGGCTTGAGGCATGAAGAAGGACCTATCGCCGAAAGACATGCGCGATGCAGAGGCCGGCTCACAGGCGGTCGACTTAGACGCGGTCGGCCCGGAGGCAGTCGGCCCCGAGGCGGTCGGTGACGTCCCGGCGATTGTTCGGACCGAGGCGCATGCCATGCCGGTCAATGCGCACGCCCCTTCGCTTCACGACCTGTACAATGCCCATAGCGGCAAAGTGTCGGACAAATGGTCTAGCTATCTGGATGCATATGACCGCGTTTTTGTGGACTATCGGAAGAAGCCGGTTCGACTCCTGGAAATTGGCGTCCAAAACGGTGGTTCTCTCGAAATCTGGCCGCGATATTTCCCGAATTCGGAACTCATTCTTGGCTGCGATATCGACACGGCCTGCAGCGGTCTGGTCTTCGACGATCAAAAGATTGCTTTGGTCATCGGGGATGCCAATACTGATGAGGTAGAAAGAAAAATTGTTGCGAAATCCGCGACATTCGACATCATAATCGATGACGGGTCGCATACTTCATCAGACATAGTGCGCTCTTTCGCCCGTTATTTCTCTCATCTTTCTGATGGCGGGGTTTTCATAGCGGAAGATTTGCATTGCAGCTACTGGCGGGAATTCGAAGGCGGTCTCTATGATCCGCTTTCGTCGATGTCGTTCTTCAAGCGCCTGCTCGATGTGGTCAACCATGAGCATTGGGGACTGCCCCGCTTTCGGGCGGATGCCTTAGCCACGTTCTCCGACAGGTATAAGACCGTATTCGGGGAAGCCTTGCTGGCCTCCATTCATTCCGTCGAGTTTTTGAACTCGCTCTGCATTGTGACCAAGCGACCAAGTCCGCAAAATGTTCTTGGGACTCGCAATGTGCAAGGCCGGATCGCGCTCGCCGAAAGGGAAATGATTTCTCTTGCCGGCACGACAAGCAAAGCGTTCGATCAAGCCGGAAATCCATGGTCTCTAGCGTCGACGACCATGGAAGAGGAAATCGAGACCAACAGGGCGTTGGTGACGAGCCGCGGGGCGCGGATACAGGAACTCACCCGCGAGGTGGCCGAGATACGTGAACAGCTCCACAGCGGTCACGCCCAGATCGCACGGATGGAGTCGGATCTCGTCGAGAGGGCCGAAGAGATTTCAGCCGCGCACGCGACTGTTAGTGCGCTGCAGACCGAGCGCGACAACGAGATAGCACGTGGGCAAGCGCTCCAGGAAAGAATGGAGCAAAGTGAACGGGTCGTTCAAGAGTTCAAGGACTCAACGAGCTGGCGAATAACCAGCCCCCTGCGAGCGCTGTCTGCGATTGTCACGCTGTTGCTGAAAAGGATCGCCGCGGTTTTTCGTTGAAAGCGAAATTCAATTGGAGAGAGGCGAGCTCTGCTCTTGGCCTCTCCATCGGAAATCGGTTTCTTCAGAACAGGGGCAACATCAAGCCACCGGATATGCTTTCTCATTCATGCGACGGCTGATCGTTCCAGTCGCGCCAACTTGTGGCGTTTGAGACGCACACCGGACCGATCCGCCGGTCCGCTTGCCAAGTCGTCGAATTTTTGTTGCGCAGTCTGGCGGTGTGTGCGAGGTGCCACCTATGCCAACGCAAGGCAATACGCAGCAAACGCAGGACTAATGTCGGCCACCGTTCGCACCCTCTCTGTCAGCCGTTCAACCCCCGCTTTCGCGGTCGCGTTTGTTGGTCCGATCGCGGTGTTCGTGGTTGCGCTCCTGCTCACGGTGCAGGCGAGAGGTGTTCCGGATAACGACTATTGGGGCATTCTCCCTTCAATGGTCGGATCGCTGGACGGGGTACCGACGCTGAAGGACCTGTATGTAACGGCAAACGAGCATATTATTGCCGGCGCAAAACTGTTTTATCTGCTGAATTTTCACCTTACCCAAGGGGACAATATCGGCCTGTCGGTCACTGTTGTCGCGTTCTCCCTTCTCATAGCGTTGGTTTTTTCGGGCGCATTGTCGCTCTTTGCGCGATCCTGGTTTGAAGCATTTGTCGTCGGGATAGCCGTGTCGGTGTTTGTATTCAGTCCGCTTGCCGCACACAATTTCTTTGTTGGCATGAGTGGAGTAGCCTGGATCGGTGCAAATCTCTTCACCGTGCTGGCTGTATTGGCTTTTTGGCAGTCGACCGAAAAAGACATGCCTATAGGTTATGTGGCTGCGATCGCGTTGGCCGTTTTTGCCACGCAATTCTACAGCACGGGCCTGACCGCATTGTGTGTGATCGGCATCCAAGGATTTTGCACTGCCAAAACACGGCGGCTCGGCATCTTGATTTTCGCGGCGGGCTTGGCCCTCGTGATTTTTGTCGCGATGAATCAGAAAGTCCCCGATTATCACGCCGCACGCAGTTTCGATCCAATTGGGATTGCGCTGTTTTGCCTGACATTCATTGGTGGCGGCATCGTAACAACCGAAGCAGCCGCAATTCCGCTGGGCGCAATCGGAATCGCAGCGGCCGCTTTGATCGTTGGGTTTTGCCTTTTGCGGCCTGGCGAAAGCAGGTACCGATCAGCCTTCTGGATTGCGATCATGGCCTATGCCGTCATGTCGGGCGTGCTGGCCGCTATTGGTCGATCGAATATGGGAGGAGACGCGGCAGCCTTAGCCAGCAGATATGCAACCCTTCCGGCGCTTTTTTGGGTCGGACTGTTTGGAGCTGTTTCGTGTCTGGTGTGGCAAGTTGATTTCAAGCGTCGTCTGTCGATCGCCATATTCGCGGCGGTAGCCGCACTGATCGTCGTCAACGGCATGCCGAGGCTGAATGACGCTCTTGTCAGGGCTGAAGGAAAAGATCTCGCAACATTGGCATTGTCGCTCGGCGTCAAAGACCCCGACTTGATGCGATACGTTACATTGGCTGGGGTCGATTACTACAATGTCGAAGACAATCTGAAGAAATTCAATCACGTCCCGTTCAACGGCAGAGACTTCGGCTGCCCCTCGCTCGGCGCCGGGCTGGCAATCCCTACCCAGCCGAACAGCTTGACGGGCCACATTGATGCCGTGTCCAAAATAGAAGATCCGCAGTGGGGACGCGTCTCCGGTTGGGTCGCGGACACCTCGAACAAGTGGCCCCCACTGCTGGGCAGCGATATTCTTACCACCTACCGCTGCATTGCCTTCGTTGACGGCACGGGAACAGTCGTGGGGTTGGGATTGGGAGGAGCGCATCGGCCGGACGTGGCGAAGTTCCTCGGGCGAGGGCGTGACGACTATGGCTGGAGTGGCTACATAGATCTTCGACGTGTGCCGGCTAGCCCTGCTTCTCGATCGATATATGCAGTTTTGCTCACGCCGTCTGGGTGGACGAGATTGCAGGCACCTGGGGTTGGATTTCAGTTTTGAAAAGTACCTATGTAAGCGTCGTCAGATTCGCCCGGAAAGTAGCTGAGCGCTGTGGATTGCTTGCGGCGTTGGAGCGGTCGAACAACCGCTTTGCCCTCTGGATCAGAAGTCTGTTCGGCATATACGACAGCGCTGACCTGGTTCGGCTTGACATGCCGTGGTGGACATTCTCCGCGATTGATGCCGTGAACAGTTTTCTGGCCTCGCGCAATCACAAGGCCCGCGTTTATGAATTTGGTGCCGGCGCCAGCACAGTTTGGTTGGCGAAACGAAGCGGCTCAGTCGATTCCGTCGAGCATGACGCTCCGTTCGCGCAAACAATGGGCGGCATTTTTGGCGCCTATCCCAACATCGCCGTGCGAGTTGTGGAGCCGGTAGCCGCCTCTGCTTCCAGCAAGGCCAGGTCCAATCGAAAGGGTTATACGCAATGCTCTTTCGATCAATACGTGTCATCGATCGACCGGGTCGACGGCACCTTCGACCTCATTGTGATCGACGGCCGGGCCAGGGTTTCCTGCTTGGCGAAGTCAGTTCGCCGTCTGTCTCCGGGCGGTATGATTCTGTTCGACAACAGCAACAGGCCCGAATATCGCCAGGCCATCAATTCTTGCGGCCTGCAGGAGCGCGTGACACGGGGGCTTGCGCCTGCATTGCCATTCCCCAGCCAGACCTCCATTTTGACGCAGAGGGCCTGACGTGCAGACAGTCTCGATACTGGTGCCTGTAAAGGACGAGCAAGACACTGTTCAGGCTTTGATTGCCCAGATCGAGGCCGCCTTCGAGCAGATCGATGCCGCCTCGCTCGAGGAGGTCATCTTTGTTGACGACGGCAGTCGGGACAATACCTGGAAGGAGATTCTGGCCGCCACCAAGGCTTACCCCCATGTAAAGGGCGTTCGGCTTCGGAGGAATTTCGGCAAGGCAGCCGCGCTGCAGGCAGGGATCTCCAACGCGTCGGGCAATATCATCGTCACGATGGATGGAGACCTGCAGGACGACCCGAAGGAAATTTCACGTTTTCTGGACGAAATCCGAGAGGGCTCCGATGTCGTTTCGGGTTGGAAGCAGGTGCGCCACGATCCGCTCGGCAAGACGCTGCCCTCGAAGCTGTTCAATCGAGTGACGGCCAAGGTCACCGGCGTCAGCCTGCACGATTTCAACTGCGGCTTTAAAGCCTATCGCTCCGAGGTCTTTGACAACATCCGCCTCTATGGCGAGCTTCATCGCTTCGTTCCAGCCCTGGCCTACGCGACTGGTTTCAAGGTCAGTGAGATCGTCGTGCAGCACCACCCGCGCCGATTTGGAAAATCCAAATATGGGGTTGGTCGCCTGCTCAAGGGCTTCCTGGACTTGCTCACAGTCGTGACCATCACGAAGTTCAATTCGCGCCCCGGCCATCTTTTCGGTGGCTTGGGTGTGGCCGTCTTCTCGATCGGCTTCCTGATTTTCCTGTTTCTCTGTGCGCGATGGTTTGGCGGTGAAGCCATTGGCGGCCGGCCGTTGCTGCTTGTTTCGACACTCTTGATGATCGTCGGGGTGCAGTTCACGCTGTTTGGCATGGTCGCCGAGTTGATTGTTGCGACCCGTGGCAATCGCGACCCGGGCATTGTCGCCGAAATTGCAAGTTCCGACGGCAGGCTGCCTGTGAAGCCGATCGGCGCTCGTGCCGAACTCTAGGATCATTCGCGCCGGCGGTACCGTCATTGCCATTGCGGCAATGTACTTTGTCATACGCTCCGTCTACGGATATGCCGATCAGCTCGCCGATATGCTGCAGCGTCCTCGGTTCGTTGCTGTGGTCGTGTCCTGTGCGCTTCTTTACGCGCTCGCTCTGCAGCTGGTGGGCTTTGCCTGGTTCACCCTGTTGGTTTCGGTCGGAGAAAAGGCAATCTCCGCGGTCCGTGCAATGCGCGTTTTCGCGCGGACCCAAGTCTACAAATATCTGCCGACCAACGTCATCCATCTCGTCGGACGCTTTGTCCTGGCGGCCCGATATGGTGCTGCAAAGGATGCGCTTTCTTACGCGCAGGTGATGGAGATCGTTTTGATGGTCCTCGCCTCCGGAAGCGTGGCACTGCTCTTCTCCTTCTCCTTCCTGCTCAAGATCGGCGAGGACTACGGAATAAGCCGCTATCTGGCATCAGCAGTCTATATCGGCGCCGGACTGGCGGCCCTTATGCTGGCCCCCCTCGTTGCGGGCCGATATTTCAAGCAGAGCCGAAAACACCTCGCATTTTCGATGGCTGCGATCAGCGTCGCTTGCTACGGCCTGTTTTTCCTTGCCAATGGCTTGATCGTCGTCCTCCTTGTCCATGTGCTGTACGGACCCACGATCGAGTGGCAGATGGTGATCGGGGTCTCAGCCGCCGGCTGGTTGCTTGGTTTTGTTGTGCCTGGGGCTCCCGGCGGTTTGGGTGTGAGGGAAGCGGTTTTCATCGCGGGCCTTTCCTCGATCGGCATACCCGCGGCCGCGGCCACCGCCGTTGCGGTTACGCATCGGATTATCACCCTTCTGGGCGATGTTCTGTTGTCGGCTGGCGAGTTTGGCTATCGAAAATGGACCGCGGAACCAGATTAGCGCATGGCATTGCGCGTGGCTGCCCGAATGCGACACCTCAAATCCAATTCCACCGGAGAGGTGCTCTATACCTGTTCAAATGAGGTTGACGCTGATAACGAACAGCCTGGTTAATGGAACACGGAATGCTGCTTGAATGTCCAAGACATGTATGGTTACCGGTGGAGCCGGATTCATTGGATGCGCGTTGTCCACCAAATTGGCAGATCGCTTCTATCGCGTAGTTGTCATCGACAGTTTGCATCCGCAGATTCACGCTGAGCGAAAGCGCCCTGCCGAACTTGATCCTCGCGTTGAGCTCATGGTTGCGGATGTGACGGAGGCTTCCACCTGGGCGCAGGCATTGGAAACCACCCGACCTGAAGTTGTCGTGCATCTGGCGGCTGAAACGGGCACGGGACAGTCGCTCACAGAGGCTTCTCGCCACGCGATAGCAAATGTCCTCGGCACAACCCGCATGTTGGATGCCTTCGCCACGGTATCGCATGTTCCCGAGCGCTTTGTCCTGGCTTCGAGCCGCGCCGTCTACGGAGAAGGGGCATGGCGGTCCAGAAATCCAGGAGAGGTAACCTATCCGGGTCAGCGATCGAAGCAGCAGCTTGAACGCGCGGAGTGGGATTTCCCTGGGCTCGAGCCTCTGCCGATGGACGCGGAAAAAACGATACCGAACCCAACCAGCATCTACGGAGCCACCAAACTAACCCAGGAACAGATATTGCGAGCTTGGGCTCTTTCGTTCGGGACAACCGTCAACGTGCTCCGCCTCCAGAATGTATACGGTCCTGGCCAGTCCTTGACGAACAGCTACACGGGAATTGTGTCGTTGTTCATCAGGATGGCCAAGGAAGGCAAGAGCATCCCGATCTACGAAGACGGAGATATCGGAAGGGATTTTGTCTTCATCGACGACGTCGCCTCGGCGATTGACAAGGCCACAAGAGCAAATCTGTCGCAATCGTTCGCCTATGATGTCGGCACTGGCTACAAGACCACGGTTCTCGATCTGGCGAGGATCATCGCAAAGCGGTATGGGGCGCCGGAGCCGCACGTCAACGGCATGTTCCGCAACGGCGACGTGCGGTGCGCTGTCGCCAACATCGACAGGACGGTCCGCGAACTGGAATGGCGACCTTTGAAAAGTGTGGGCGAGGGGATCGACCAGCTTTCCGAATGGATAGATGCACAGCTCGGCTAAAATTTGGGCCCTGCTGGTTTGGAAAATCTGGATTTCTTGAGGGGACGACGAATGAGCTCTGTATTGCGTCGTGTTGCGGTGTTTTCTCTGTATAACGAACGCGGCATCGCGGACGAGTATGTCATATTTTTACTGACCAAACTGAGAGAACTGGTTGAAAGAATTGTCGTTGTCTCCAACGGCAATCTTTCAAAACATTCTGAAGTCGCGGTTGCAAAAGTGTGTGATCAGCTCCTGATTCGTAAGAACGAGGGATTTGATGTCGGTGGATACAAGGCCGGAATCGAAGCCATCGGCTTTGATGAGCTTTCCAAGTATGACGAACTTATCCTGCTGAACGATACTTGCTACGGACCTCTTTTCCCCTTTTCAGAAATGTTTTCGGAAATGGAAGGGCGGAACACTGATTTCTGGGGCGCTTCTGCCCATCGGGAAATGACGCCAAACCCATTTACCGGGACAGGCCATCTGCCCCGTCATCTCACGGCAAACTTCATTGCAATTCGCAACGAGATGCTGAAGTCGCGCGCCTTCAAGAGATATTGGGAGAACCTGCCGGAGATAAAAACCTACACCGATGCTGTTCTGCTTCATGAGTCGCAGTTTACCAAGCATTTTACAGACCTTGGCTATTCCGCAGAAGCATATGTTGATCCGGATCAGTATGGCTCGCACTATCCGGCGTTCATCAACGTCGACGAAACAATCATCAACCGCTTCCCCCTGCTAAAGCGGCGAACGTTTTTTCACGATCCGACTTTTCTGGAGCACAATGCCGTCGATCTGCCGCGCGCTTTGCGGATACTTAAAGAGACATCCGACTACGACGTTAATTTGATTTGGCGCAACGTTCTGCGCGTTTCGGAATTGAGGAACCTCAACAGCAACGCGGCGCTGATGAGCGTCCTGCCGGACAAGCGGATCAAGGATGACGACGCTGCTGCCGACTACGGCAAGGTGGCCGTCTGCGCGCATATTTACTACACCGAGTTGCTCGACGAGTTGCTGGCGCTGACCGAGAACATTCCGGTTCCCTACGACTTCATTGCCACCACGAATACGCCGGAAAAGAAGGCCGAGATCGAAGCCGCCTTGGCAAAGCGCCCTGGCGTGAAGAAGGCCATCGTTCGCGTTGTCGAACAGAACCGCGGCCGTGACATGTCGTCGCTTTTCATCTCGTTCCGAGATCTGTTCATCGACGATCGCTACGACCTTGTCTGTCGTTTGCATACAAAAAAATCGCCTCAAGTTCAGTCGTCGAGAGGCAATCTGTTCAAGCGGCACATGCTCGACAATCTGCTGAATACCCGGGGTTACGTGCAGAATGTTTTGGACATGTTTCACGACAATCCTTCAGTCGGCGTCGCCATTCCGCCGATCTTTCATATCTCGTACCCGACCATGGGGCACTCGTGGTTTGTCAACAAGCCTAGGGCCGAGGAAACGGCGCGCCTGTTGAACATCGACGTCAAATTCGATGACACCACTCCGGTGGCAGCCTATGGCACCATGTTCTGGTTCCGGCCGCGCGCGCTGCGCAAAATGTTCGAACACAAATGGAAATGGGAAGAGTTCAATGCCGAGCCCGATCATATTGACGGAGGCTTGGCTCACGTGCTGGAGCGGCTGATCACCTACTCTGCTCAGGATGCCGGATTTACCACGCAGCACATTATGTGCGCGCATCAGGTGGCGCACAACTACTCCATGCTGGAGTTCAAGATGCAAAGGCTTGTCGGCATGCTGCCACTCCACGACTTCCCGTGGCATGCTCATCTTTTGTCTGAGTGGAAGAACGCCGGTTATCCCTTGGGGGCGTCAACGATGCAGATTCCAATGACGCCAGCGACGCAGACGGCGCTGATGTCAGGGCCGCAGACGTCAGTGAAACACGCTCTGGCCAGACTCAATTTCGCCATCAAGAGCTCTCTGAAGTTCAGATCGCCTATCTTGTTCAGAATACTCAGACCGTTCTATCGCGGCATAAGGGCGGTCCTGAAGCCAATTCTCGGCGTACTTCTGTAGCGAAAAGAGTAGCGCTTTTCCTGCAGCCTACATTGATGCGCACGCTAGGCAATTCACGCCCCGATGTTCCGATCCGCAATAGGGGCACTTGCCAATCTCGGTCTCATTGGCCTGGACATGCAGCAAGTCAATGCCACGCCGCACCTTTTGAATTTCGCGCAATCTTAGAGCGGCGGCTGGGGCCGAAGGCGCCGGAACAGATTTGACCGCTGCCAATGGTATGCTGTCCGCCGATAGTCATAGTCCTCCCGGTGTCGATGGTGGCGCCGGCCTTGACGTAGCGCCTTTGCCGATGCCCCTCGCAAAGCCGACAGGTTGCGTAGCCGCCTTGTTCCAAGTAGGGGTGCTGCTAAAATCTCCGTGAGGTCCTAAATTGGCAGGCAGGTACAACGCAGCTCCAAATCGGGTGCCCTTCTTGGACGCCTTGCGTGGGCTGGCAGCCATTTGGGTCGTCGTTGTGCACGTAGCGATGCTTCCATCTCCGCGACTTCAAGTTGCACCGTTTCTCGATCTGTTTGTCGTAAACGGCACCATGGGAGTGGAACTGTTTTTCGTGGTGAGTGCGTTTTCACTCTGCCTCAGTATGCCGGTTCATGATCGGGAAGTTCGACCGATTCTGGGGTTCGCGCTTCGCCGTTTTTTTAGGATTGCTCCCCTATTTTACTTGATGATCCTGGTCATGTGCATTCACAATTTCAGCGGCGTAAAGATCGACGGCAAATCGATCCTATTGAATATGACATTTCTATTTAATCTGGTTCCAGGCTACCAGACGTCCATTGTTCCTGCGGGTTGGACGGTTGGCGTGGAAATGGTATTTTACATGATATTCCCCTTGTTGTATCGGTTTTCTAAAGGTGTAATTCTGTCGGTTTCGGTATTTTTTGTTTCTATATGCATAGCCACCCTTTTCTTTATGAATATAAATCTATTTGTTGCTGATCCATTCAATTACTATCTGTATTCAATTCTTTATCGCGCTCCAATTTTTACATTAGGCCTTATCGCTTTCTATTTGTTGCCGATATTGGAAAAGCGTCCGGAAAGGAAGCAGATAGGGTTGGCTCTACTGACGTTTGTGCCTGTGATGTTTTTTGCAATCACCGCAAATAAGGTTGCGATATTCGACAAGTATTATTGGGAAGGGGTGATGTTTGGTGCGTTGGTGGTCGGGCTTGGCCTTCTCCCCGTTGCTGTCATCGTCAATCCTGTTTCGGCATGGCTGGGGAGAATCAGTTACTCGGTCTATCTGCTTCACAGCATTTTTATCGTCGTGCTCATTCCGACCATGAGGTCGATCCAGGGGATGGTCGAGAGTCCAACGATTGCTTTCATACTCAGTCTGACGATGACTTTAGCCTTGGTAATCCCGTCTGCCTTCCTGCTCAATTATTTCGTTGAAGATCCAGTCAACAAATGGGGCAAGCGCTTTTCGTCTCGGGTCGCCGGCCGCAAAAACGTCGGCGCGCTTGCAACGGGGGAGCCGGTTCTCGCTGAGTCTTCAAGGGGGTAGGCCGCTTGTCCATTCCCAAGGCTTCTTTGGAGGTAACTCCGGTTACCTTCTGCATGGCTGATGTGTGGGGTCATTTGGCACGCCGCATGTCGGCGCCGGACAGGATCGCGTCCCTCCGGCCTTTTTTATCGGCATCGAATGGTCTAATGCGTGCACCTGATGTCCTCTGCAGGATAGCGCCCATATCACGGACTTCGACGAGACGACCCGGAGACATCATCCCTCGATGACGCCTGGGTGGCAGGATGCGGCCAACGCCTCTTTCGATCCGGTATCGGGGCGCTCCAATTTCAAGTGCTATATGCACCAAAGAGAGATACGTCGATGAGGCGTCTGGCTATCGCATTTTACTACGACCAGCACGGCAAGATAGATGAGTATTATTTTCACCTGATTGCATCGATCAAACCTTTTGTTGAGAAGGTTTTGGTGGTTTGCAACGGTCCGGTGGACAAAGAGGCCGAATCTCGCCTTTCCGAGGCCGCCGACAGCTTCCTGATCAGGGAAAACAAAGGGTTCGATGTGTGGGCCTATCGGACTGCGCTCGAACATATCGGGTGGGACGAACTTTCGAACTTCGACGAGATCTTGCTCTTCAACCACACCTTCTACGGGCCGATTTTCCCTTTCTCGGAAATGTTCTCGGAGATGGACCAGCGTCAGTGTGATTTCTGGGGGATCTCCGCTCACGGGGCGATGAGGCCCAATCCGATCGACGTCAGAAAAGCGGAGCTGCCCTTCCATCTCAACTCCCATTTCATCGCGGTGCGGCGGTCCCTGCATCAGTCAAAGGCGTTTCGGGATTATTGGACCCAGATGGGGCCCATCAACTCCTACATGGACTCAATCGCGAAGCATGAGACGGTGTTCACAGGGCATTTCCAGGCCCTGGGCTATGCCTGTTCGGTTTTGCTCGATCCCGCACGATACAAGACGTCATATCCAGTGCTGATGGAGCCGGACAAAACGCTGGAGGATCGCAGCCCGATCCTGAAGAAGCGGCTGTTTTTTCATGACACGCTGTTCCTTGAGCGCGAGGCCATCAATCTGCCGCGCGCGCTGGAGATCATAGAGAACCAATCCGATTATGATCTGTCGCTGATATGGAAGAGCGTTGGCCGCCTAGGCTCGCCTCGTACGCTAAATGGCAACGCTGCGTTGCTCTCCGTCCTGCCGGATGTACAGGTCGGTCCGCAAAGGAACTGGGACGACTATCGGATAGCGGTTCTCGCGCACGTATATCACGTCGACATGATCGACGAGATTCTAGGCTACACCGAAAACGTGCCGAAGGGTTACGACCTGATCATCACGACCGACAATGCAAACAAGCAGGCGTTGATCCAGCAAGCAATCGCAAAGGTGCCGAACGTTGGAAATGCCGTCGTTCTGGTTGTCGAGAACGACGGCAGGGATACCTCTGCTCTCCTCATCGGGTGCCGCGATTTCGTGCTTGAGGACCGTTACGACCTGATCTGCCGGATACATTCCAAGCAATCTTCCCAAGACGGCGCAAAGGGGGAACTGTTCAAGCTTCACACCCTTGAAAACCTTCTTCATACGCCTGGGTATGTCTCGAATTTGCTCGAGCTTTTTGCCAACAACCCAGCGCTTGGTCTTGTCATGCCGCCAATGATTCATATCGGCTACCCGACCATTGGAAACTCATGGTTTGGCAACAAGGACAACGTCCAAAAGATAGCCAAACAGCTGAATCTGATCGTGCACCTGGATGCCAATTCGCCGGTGGCTCCTTACGGTGGAATGTACTGGTTTCGTCCTGCCGCTCTCAGGAAGCTTTTCGAACATAAGTGGACCTGGGACGACTTCGCCAACATGGATTATCGGGATGGGAGTTTGGTCCACGCCATAGAGCGGATCATTGCCTATGTCGCAATCGACGCCGGATACACCTTCCGGCATGTGGTGACCGCGAGGAATGCGGCTCACAACTACGTCATGTTGGAAGCCAAATTGCAGGCATTGTTAGCGGACGGAGCGCCAGCGGAATTCGGAAACTTGGGAGTGGCAAGGTCCTTTCGTGGCCTTCTCTTCTCGATCAAGAGATCGATCGTGACCACATCGCCAACTGCGTTCAGGATCCTCAGGCCGATCTACCGCGGTCTGCGAAGGATGATCACGCTTGGTCGCGGCGCGACAAACTAAGCTCACCCCATGGCCAATTCACTCGGGAAAGGCTCCAGGCGACCTAAGGCGAATTTCGCTCAGGCGATATCCCATTTGAGGTTTCGGCACCCGAGGATAGGAGGCCAATCAATCGCGAGGCGCTGTTAAGTCAGCGACTCTACCCGGCCAGCTCGAAGCGTCATCTTCTTCGTGCAAACGCGCTGGATGAGCGACTCGTCGTGGCTGGCCAGCACGATGATGCCGGCCTTTTCCGCCAACTCGTCCATGCGTCGCTTGGCTTTTTCCTGGAATGACGCGTCGCCGGCGCCAATCCATTCATCCATCAGCAGAATTTCAGGTTCGAGCGCGGTCGCCGCTGCAAATGCCAGCCGTGCCGCCATGCCCTGGCTGTAAGCCTTGAACGGCAGGTCGATGAAATCGCCCAGCTCGCTGAAATCGATTATTTCTTCCATCTTCTCTTCGATCTCGGCCAGCGTCCAACCGCTGATCAGCCCCCTCAGCACGATGTTTCTGCGCCCGGTGGCCTCTGGACGAAACCCTATGCTGATGTTGAACAAGGCATCGACCTTGCCCGCGATCGATATCGTGCCGCCCGATGGCTGGTAGATTCCATAGAGAACCTTGAGCAGCGTGGTCTTGCCGGAGCCATTCGGACCGACGAGCCCCAACCGGTCGCCCGCCTTGAGTTCGAAACTGACATCGTCGAGCGCCTGCACGACCTGCTTGGTGCCCGACTTCGATATGTTGCCGCCGAGCGCGCTCCGACGCCGGCCAGGCGCCGAAAGCGTCAACTTTTCGAACAGGCGATAAACGAGGCTGACATTGTTCAGTTTGATGGAGGTCATGGAACTCAGATCAGGAAAACGATGCGCTTGCGATAAAGGCCCAGCAGCAGCAACGCAAGGGCCCAGACGCCGAGACAAACGTAGCCTGTCACCGTCAACGCATGCGTCGGAAAGATGCCCGCCGTGATCGGCTCACGCACGCCCTCCAGGAAGTAGGTGAACGGGTTCCAATGATAGGCGTATTTTTGAACGCCCTCTTGCCCGCTGTAGACCCAGAAGACCGGCGTCAAGAACATGCCCACCCGCATCAGGTTCCCGACGATGAACTCGCTATCGGGAAAGAACGCACCCAAGAACGCAAAAACCGTGACAAGTGCAGGCGTTGCCACGACGATGAGCAACAGACCCAGCAACGACAGCAGCCAGTTTGAGTTGATTCCGTAACCGGCCAGCAGCAGAATAAGAACGCAACCCGCCAACGAATAACCAGCCCGGATGATGCATTGCATCGTCAATCGCATCACATACACGAACAACGGCAGCGTCGTGCCTTGAATGAAGCTCGCTTCGCGCTGGAAGAGTGACACGCTCATGGTGATGGTTTCGGTGAGGTAGAACCACACCAGCATGCCGATGGCGACATAGGCTATGTAGCTTGGATCGCTGGCGTCCTTGGTCACGAAAACGAAGACAAATGTGCCGACGAAAGCAAAATAATTGACCAGCATCCAAAGCGGACCCAGGGTCGTGCGCCGGTGCTGGTCGCCGATGTCCTCATGGGCGAGCGCGACCCAGACCCGGTGCAACCGCACGGCCTTGGAGATATCGTCAAAAGCGCCGTTTAGTGCCGCAATCATCGTTGGGAGTATCGCAATCTGCTTTTTTCCAGCGCTTGGTTTTTCCGGCGCTTCATCGCTTCAAGGCCCGTGACGAACCACCACGGAGCTCTTAATAGCCATTGCGACGTGCTTATGGCAACGCACTGCGTTTTAATGTCGCGAGTTGGGCGTCGGGTCCGATCGCTTGCCCTCGCGCTCTCTTGAAAAAACATCTAGCTATGACTTCGAGGCCGCAGTATGCGATACAACAGGGCAGGGGCCAGGGATAGCACTTTGAAAGAGCGATCGGCCACGAAGCATATTCGTGCTCGCACCTTGGTGATGTTGATGTCCGTGAGCCTGGAGTCTAGTGCAGTCCAATGAATTCTTACCTCGAAGCTGTATTCGGACTCAGGCCGGAAATGCGGCGCGCCTTCATCATGGTCCAGGACGTGGTCATGGTCCTGGTCGCCGTGGCGCTCAGCCTTGTGCTTTCGCGGTCGAATCTTTCGTTCGATCCGCTCTCCAACCAGGGTTTGGGAACCTGGGGCGGCATTGTCGTCATCAGCCATCTCCTGTTCAGATATTGTGGTCTCTACAAGACCGTCTGGCGCTTCGCTTCGACGCCCGACTTTTTCAATATCCTGAAGAGCTGCGCGATTTTGACGTTGGCTCTGTACGCCACGTCGATGCTGGCTCGTTCCTTCCAGCCTGTGCAGGGGCTCAACGAGCGTCAGTTCATCGTCTTCTTCCTCGTCTCCTTCACGATCATATCGGCGCCCCGGCTGTTCTACCGCTTCCTGCGTGACGGCGCGAGCTGGGGCATTCTGAGCACCAAGACCGGCAAGACGCAGGCCAAGCAGGCGTTGTTCGTTGGCCGACTCGGCGAAGCCGACCTGATCATTCGCTTCACGCGCACGGCGGAGCCGGCGGACTATTCCATCGCCGGGATCATGGCGACCGAGCGCGCCGTACAATTGGGCACGCGGATTCAAGGTGTTCCCGTGGTGGCGACCCGACCGCGGCTGATCGACGTCCTGGAAGACTATGCGACAGGCACCGAAAGCCTGGACTTGCTGATTTTCGGCAGTGGCGCCGAGCACGAGATCGAGGAGTATTCGGAACTCGTCCGCGTCGCCCGGCATGGCGACATAAGTGTGGTGCAGTTCTCAGGTCTTTCGGAACTGGAACAGCAGGGAAAACTGGTTCTCGACGCGGTCGAGATGGAAACGATCCTACGCCGCCCGACAGTGCCTTCCGATGTCGAGCGTATCGGGACCTTTATTGGCGGCAAGCGCGTTCTGGTGACGGGCGGTGCCGGGTCGATCGGCCGAACATTGGTCAAACGGTCGTTGGAACTGGGGGCGGAGGCGGTGCTCGTCGCCGACAACTCCGAGTTCGGCATCTTCCAGTTGAGCCAGTACATTGACGAGAAGGACCACGACCGCCTCAAGGTCCGCATCGTCGATGTCGCGGATCGGCGCCAGATAACGCGTGTCGTCACGGAATTCAGACCGGACATCGTCTTTCACGCCGCGGCGCTCAAGCATGTTCCGCTGCTCGAGGAAAACTGGGATTCGGCCATCCAGACCAATGTCTTCGGCACGCTTGTCTGTGCCGAAGTCGCCGCCGAATGCGGGGTTGCCCAGTTTGTCCTGATATCGAGCGACAAGGCGGTGGATCCCTCATCGGTGCTTGGCGTGACAAAGCGGGCTGCCGAACAGATCATCAGCGCCTTGCATGGGCCCCCAGCCAGCGAGCCGGGCGCGCGTCGTTCGGTCACCAAGTTCGTGGCCGTTCGCTTCGGCAATGTCTTTGGCAGCAACGGTTCGGTGGCGACCATATTCCAGGCGCAGATCGAGGCCGGAGGGCCGGTCACCATCACGGACCGGCGCATGACACGCTATTTCATGACAGTGGCCGAAGCCGTCGATCTCGTCATCATGTCGGCCGCCGATGCCGCATCGCGGCAAAGCGGGGACGATTATGCCGTCTATATGCTCGACATGGGCAAGCCGGTGCCGATCCTTGAAGTGGCCGAAACAATGATCCGCCTGTCCGGAAAGAGCCCTTACACGGACATCCCGATCCGGTTCACCGGTATAAGGCCGGGCGAGAAACTTCACGAAATGCTGCATGGCGAGGATGAGGAACTCGTCGAGCTCGGCATTTCGAAGATCTTTGGCCTGAGCACGGATGTCGTGGAATGGTCGGATGTCCAGGCCGCGCTGGCAGCGCTGCAGCAGTCGGTCAAGAATCAGGACAAGGATGCTGCGCTGGCCGTGCTGGCAGGCCTTGACCAGGCCAAGAAGGCCAGGGGGAGCATCCATCAGGCCGTGATCCCGAAAACGGCCCGCCAAGCGACCTAACCCGATCCAGAAGCGATCTTGATCGTGGATTGGACAAACCTAGAGCAATTCCAGGAAAAGTGTGAAAACGGTTTTCCGTCCGGAATTGCGTCGAAACAAGAGATTGAGCGGTTCTGCGTTTCCGTGAGACGATGAGCCGCTCTAGCCATTCCCAGGCATTTGCAGGGTGTTTGAAGCTCGTGAGCAAAGAAGATCCGCGCATCGCAGTCCTGATGGGCACGAAAGACGGCGCCGCCTTCATCGATGAGCAACTGCAATCCGTGCTCGCGCAGTCGCACCCTCTGATCGACCTGTGGATCTCCGACGATGGCTCCGTCGATGACACGATCGCCATCATCGAGACGTGGAAATCCCGCTGGCCCAAGGGTCGAGTGACCCTGGTGGAAGGGCCGCGGCAAGGCTTCGCCCCCAATTTCCGGTCGATGATCCTTGATCGGCGTATCGATGCGGACTGCTATGCCTTCTGTGACCAGGACGATATCTGGGAGCCCGACCGGCTGGAGAGCGCTGTCCGCTGGATGCAGGCTTATGACGCAAAAATCCCGCTGATGTTTTGCTCGCGAACCGCGACCATGACCGAATCCGGAAGCCTCGTCGGCCATTCGCCGCTGTTTCGCCGGTCGCCATCCTTTCGCAACGCGCTTGTGCAAAGCATCGCCGGCGGCAACACCATCCTGCTCAACGCCGCGGCCCGCGACCTGCTGGCCAGGGCCTCAGCGCAAACCGAATTCGTCAGCCACGACTGGTGGGCCTATCTCATCGTGACCGCCGCCGGCGGGATCGTCCGCTACGATCCGCAGCCGCTGGTGCGCTACCGCCAACATGCAGCAAACCTGGTTGGCGCCAACGTATCGTGGAGGGCGAGGGTTTCCCGGCTTGGCCGTCTGTTCAAGGGCGACTTTGCCGGCTGGACGGATCGCAATCTTGACGGACTTGCCGTTAACCGCGACCTGCTGACCGAGGATGCAGCGGCTTGCGTCGACCTGTTCACAAAAGGGCGGCAGGGCAATCTTTTCCAGCGTTTGGACGGCTTGCGCAAAAGCGGTGTCTATCGGCAGACCCTTGCCGGCACCTTGGGGCTCTATCTCGCATTCATCCTGGGTCGCATCTGAGCATCGAACGGCTGCATGGTGTGCTTGGCCAGGAGATGACCTCATGCTACGTCGACCGTATTGACCGGCTTCGTCTGCGGCGTTGTCTCGGGGCTTTGGCAGGGAGCGCTATCGGCCGTTCATGAAGGCAACCAAGCAAATTTTCGATCTTGCCGGCGCGGCTCTGCTGCTGGTGGTCACATCGCCTGTTCTGGTGCTTGCCTTCCTTGCCGTTCGCGCATCATCACCCGGTCCGGCCATTTTTTCGCAGACGCGGGTCGGTCGCGACGGCCTGCTTTTTCGCTGTCACAAATTGCGCACGATGTATGTTGGAACGCCGTCATTGCCCACGCACGAGGCGCCTACGAATTCCGTCACCTCGGTTGGCAAGGTCTTGCGGAAATTCAAGCTCGACGAGTTGCCCCAGTTCTGGAACGTTCTGAAGGGCGAGATGAGCCTGGTTGGGCCGCGTCCCTGTCTGCCGACGCAAACGGAATTGATCGAGTGTCGCAGGCGACTAGGGGTCTTGGCGGCACTTCCAGGCATAACGGGTCTCGCCCAGATCAGGGGCATCGACATGTCGAACCCCGAGCTTTTGGCCAAAACGGATGCCGCCTATCTCAGCACAGCATCGTTCTGGCTCGACCTTCGGATCCTGTTTGGAACGCTCTATCGAAGCTGAGCAGGCCATGATCCCAAAACCGGAAGCCGGGTTTGGGACGAGATCATGGTCAAGCGAGAGGTCGACGTTCATGGAGCCGCGCAAGTTCGGCCAGCCGCTCCAGCGTACCGGTTTCCGGTGCCCAGCCCTGCGATATCAGCAGCGAAGGATCGCATATCTGCGTCGCGGTCATGCCGTCCCAAAACGCCCGCTTGCCCAGCACGGCCGCGGCCGGCCGCATCAGGCCGGCCGGCACCGTGATCAGGCGCGTCGGACGTCCGAAACCCCTGCGAAAGGCGGCAATGACGGCAGCGACCGTGACCGGTGGCACATCAGCGCCGACATAGATCGGGCGAAGCGGTTCCGAATGGCTCAGCAGGTGCGACACGGCTCGCGCCGCGGCTTCGGAGGACATCAGCGAGCGGATTCCCGCCAAGGCGCCTGTCGGCAGCGGCAGCGCCGTATCGGCCAGGCGCATCAGCGTCGCCAGGTTTCCCCTCATGCCGCTTCCATAGACCGGAGGCAGGCGCAACACGGCGGCATCGGAACGGCCGTGCGACGCATAGGCGCTCAGAACCTTGATTTCGGCTTCGCGCTTCGAGCGCCCATAGACGCATTGCGGGGCAGGAAGCGTGTTCTCGTCGATCGTTGCGCTGGCGCGAGCGCCGATCACGGCGCGGATCGACGAGAGGTGGATGAAACGTCCGCTGACCTGCGCGGCCGCTGCCTGCGCCAGCCGCGCGCTCAATTCCACATTGGCCGCCCGATAATCGGCTTCGGTGGCGTCGCCCTGATCATTGTTGAGGCCGGCGCAATGGACGACATGGGTCACATCCCTGGTCAGCGCCAGGAAGGCCGCGGCCGGCGCGTCGAAACCGGGCATAGCCACAGCTTCGCTTCCCGAACCCAGCCTCTCCGGGTGACGGGAGGCGAGGCGAAGCTCGGCGCCGGCGTCGCGAAGGTGGTGCACGACAAGACGTCCGATGAAACCCGTCGCACCTGTCACCAAGACTTTCATTGCCTTGCTCGCGACAGCTCTTGGGTGGCTTGTGGAAGCGCCTGCCCTTCCACCTCTGGTGGAAGTGCTTGCCCTTCCGCCAACGGAGCCTGACGTCCGGAGGCAAGATATGTCCCGCACACCAGGAAGACCATCAGCACCGAGTCCAGAATGTCATGGCCGATCAGGATGCCTGTCATCCCGGCTGTGAGATAGGTGATCACGACGATGACAATCATGGTCGCGCCGAACCGTTCGACCGGATCGCTGCTGTTTCGCAAGACCCGGACGGCATTTCCAGCGGCAAAGACAAAGATCGCCGCCAGCGTGATGGCGCCCAGAATTCCTGCTTGCACCAGGGCGGTCAGGAAGCCGTTGTGGAAATGGTTGAAGCCTGTGTCCATTGCGAACTGGTCATGAAAGCCCTGCTTGATCAAAAGCTGGCTCGCGCCCACACCATGTCCGAACACCGGCATGTCATGGAATGCCTTGAGGCCGATGTCCCAAAGGGCAACACGTATTCCCAACGAGGTGTCGTAGTTGTCGTGGGTGCCAAGCGCATCCCAATCGGAGCGCAGAAAGTCGACGCGCCCGGATATCGCCTGGGAGCCGAAAGCCGCGATCACGACACCGACTGCCGTCAGCAGCAGCAGCACGCGAACGGCATTCCTGCCTCTGAGCCTCTGATGGTTGATCAAAAGAACAGCGATGCCGGCAATCAGCAGCGCCAGCCAGACAATACGCGAACCGGAATAGATGATGGCGATCGTCCCGGCCAGTGCGGCGTAGAAGAGGGGGTTCCGGGCTCGCTCTATGCCTGACAAGGCACCGGCCACGCAGACCACCACGGCAAGGCAGACGACGGTTGCGAAGACGATCGGATTGCCGGCCCCGCCCTCGGCCCTGACCCCAATCCAGTATTGCTGGATGACAGCCATCAGCAGCGCGACAAAACAGGCGGCCATGCTGCTGAGCACGATAGTACGCGCAAGCGTGGCTTTCTGCGTGATGCTCCAGGTCGAATAGGAGATTGGGAAAAACAGGAAGGTAACGAGCGGGATCAGGTGTGGCGCATCTCTGACCAACGCATTGTTGACGATGGAAGCCATGATATTGGCCGCGCAATAGGCATAGATCGCGACCGTCAGCCAGATCATGGGCCGGTCGATGTTGAAGCGCCTTTTCCCAGCGGCAATCAGCGCGAGGGAGGCGAGGGCTCCGCCATTGAACACAAAACTGACCAACGATCCCAGAACCGGTGGAAAAAAGAAGCAAAGGATGGAGAAGTAGACATTCACCCGCGAGGCAGTGAATTGCTGTCTTATCGATGAAAACCGGTTCAATGCTCTAGGTCACAATTCTCTGGGAGCGATAGGTGTCGTCAGCGGCAACGGATATCGCCTCGAAATTGCACGTGTTCCATCATGCTTCGTGCTCGTCTTCAGCAGCCGGTATAGCGGCTTGGCCGTTTTTTCGATAGTGCGGCAAGGTGGGATTGGCGCCAGAAATCGATGGCCACAGACGATGGCCTGGGTGAGGCTATCACGTAGCAATTTGCATCTTCAGCCAGGCAATATTTTCCCTCGCTTTTCCTGGCGGCTCGCCCTGTGAGCAGGAATTTCCGGGTTTTGCCGCGGCCATGGAAAATTCATTCCCGAACCGTGCGCCGTGGGGCCAGTCCAGCATTGTTCTCTCCGACGGCGATCTGCTAGAACGCCGGCACGAGAGAGATTGTCCAGAAGCAAGGCTTGAACCGGGCGCAAAAAGCCCGATGATTTGAGGCAAGGTCTTCTGTCGGAAGGCACGAAAGAACGCTTACAGTCCATGACCATTGCACTTACGCATCTTCAACGGCTTGAAGCCGAGTCCATCCATATCTTCCGCGAGGTTGCGGCCGCCTTTGCCAAGCCGGTCATGCTCTATTCCGTCGGCAAGGACTCTTCGGTGCTGATGCATCTGGCGATGAAGGCGTTTTATCCCGCCAAGCCGCCGTTCCCTTTCCTTCACGTCGACACGACGTGGAAATTCCGCGAGATGATCGCCTTTCGCGATCAGATGGCGCAGAAACTCGGTTTCGATCTGCTGGTTCATGTCAACGAAGACGGCGTGCGCGACAACATCAATCCATTCGATCACGGTTCGAACACGCATACCCATGTGATGAAGACCGTGGCGTTGCGCCAGGCGCTCGACAAATACGGTTTCGACGCGGCCTTTGGCGGCGCCCGTCGCGACGAGGAGAAATCGCGCGCCAAGGAGCGCATATTCTCCTTCCGCAACGCGCAGCACGTGTGGGACCCGAAGAACCAGCGGCCCGAGATGTGGAAGATATTCAACACCCGCATCGCATCGGGTGAATCGATCCGCGTCTTCCCACTGTCGAATTGGACCGAGCTCGACATCTGGCAGTATATTCTGCAGGAAAACATCCCGATCGTGCCGCTCTATTTCGCCAAGCAGCGGCCGGTGGTCGAGCGCGACGGCATGCTGATCCTGCGGGACGACGAGCGCATGAAACTGCGTCCCGGCGAGACGGTGGAGAACCGGCTTGTGCGGTTCCGCACGCTCGGCTGCTATCCGCTGACCGGCGCCATCGAATCGGATGCTGACACGCTGGAAGCCATCGTCGGCGAAATGCTGACCGCGCGCACCTCCGAACGGCAGGGTCGCCTGATAGACCGCGATGAAGCCGGCTCTATGGAAAAGAAGAAGCGCGAGGGGTATTTCTGACCATGCGCCACATCATGGCAAAGAGCCTCGCACCCACCGACGGCGTCCGCGACTACCTGGCGGCGCAGGAGAAGAAGTCGCTGCTGCGTTTCCTGACCTGCGGTTCGGTCGATGACGGCAAGTCGACGCTGATCGGGCGCCTGCTGTCGGACACCAAGCAGATTTTCGAAGACCAGCTCGCCGCGCTCGAACGCGATTCGCGCAAACACGGCACGACCGGCGACGACATCGATTTCGCCCTCCTGGTTGATGGTCTCGAGGCCGAGCGCGAGCAAGGCATCACCATCGACGTCGCCTACCGCTTCTTCGCCACGCCGAAACGCAAGTTCATCGTTGCCGACACGCCCGGCCACGAACAATACACGCGCAACATGGCGACCGGCGCCTCGACCGCCGACCTGGCGATCGTGCTGATCGATGCCCGGCAAGGGGTATTGCCGCAGACGAGACGTCACTCGATCATCGCCTCGCTGCTCGGCATCCGGCACATCGTGCTGGCGGTCAACAAGATCGATCTCGTCGGGTTCGACCAGGCGGTCTTCGAACGCATCACCGAGGCCTACGGGCAATTCTCGCGCGATCTCGGCTTCCAGACCATCGTGCCGATCCCGATGTCAGCCCGCTACGGCGACAACGTCACCAGCCGCTCGGACAGCATGGCATGGTATTCTGGTCCGACGCTGATCGAGCATCTCGAAACCGTCTCGGTCGAGGAAGCGGTGGTCGAACTGCCGTTCCGTTTCCCGGTCCAGTATGTCAACCGCCCCAATCTCGACTTTCGCGGCTTTGCCGGCACGATCGCGTCCGGTTCGGTTGCACCCGGTGACGAGGTCGTCGTCGCCAAGTCCGGCAAATCCTCGCGCGTCAAGCGGATCGTCTCCTATGGCGGCGACCTGGCCCAGGCGGCCGCCGGCCAGGCCATAACGCTCGTCCTTGACGACGAGGTCGAGATCTCGCGCGGCAACATGCTGGTTTCGCCGGCCGCACGGCCGCAGGTCGCCGACCAGTTCGCCGCCAACATCGTCTGGTTCGACGAGCATGCGCTGCTGCCCGGCCGCTCCTACATCCTGCGCACCGAGACCGATCAGACCAGCGCCACCGTCACCGACCTGAAGTACCGGATCAACGTCAACGACTTCGCCCATGAGGCGGCCAAGTCGCTTGACATGAACGAAGTCGGCATCTGCAACATCTCGACGCGGACGCCGATCGCCTTCGATACCTTCGCCGAGAACCGCACCACCGGCGCCTTCATCCTGATCGACCGCATCAGCAACGCCACGGTCGGCGCCGGCATGATCCTGCACTCGCTGCGCCGGGCCGAGAACATCCATTGGCAATCGCTCGATGTCGGCAAGCGCGTCCGTGCCGACATGAAGAACCAGCGGCCCGCGGTGTTCTGGTTCACCGGACTGTCGGGCTCCGGCAAGTCGACCATCGCCAACCTGTTCGAAAAGAAGCTGTTCGCCACCGGCCGCCATACCTATATCCTGGATGGCGACAACGTCCGTCATGGTCTCAACCGCGATCTTGGTTTCACCGACGCCGATCGTGTCGAGAACATCCGCCGCGTCGCCGAAGTGGCGCGTTTGATGGCCGATGCCGGATTGATTGTCATTGTCTCGTTCATTTCGCCGTTCAGCGCCGAGCGGCGCATGGCGCGCGAATTGATGGCCGACGGCGAATTCATCGAGGTGTTTGTCGACACGCCCTTCGAGGAATGCGCCAGGCGCGATCCGAAGGGCCTCTATGCCCGCGCGCTGAATGGCGAGATCAAGAACTTCACTGGCGTGGATTCACCCTACGAAGCGCCGGAAAAACCGGAAATCCATCTGCAGACGCTCGGCAAATCGGCCGAACAGATGGTAGACGCCCTGGAACACTGGCTGAACGAGCGCGACATTGCCGAAGACCAATACGACAACGGCGGCGGCATCTGACGACAGGCTGATGCTCGAAATCTTCGAGCGGCTGGCCCTGGCCGCCGGCCGCGAGGTCATGCGTGTCTTCCATGCCGGCTGCGCGGTCGACCGCAAGTCCGACGCCTCGCCGGTGACCGAGGCGGACCGTGGGAGCGAGAAGATCATTCTCGCCGGGCTGCGCGCCGCATTTCCCGACATCCCGTGCGTGGCCGAGGAGGAAGCATCCGCCGGCATAGTGCCGCCGGACCTGCATGGCGCCTTCTTTCTTATCGATCCGCTCGACGGCACCAAGGAATTCGTCAACCGCCGTACAGATTTCACCGTCAACATCGCGCTGGTCCGCCATGGCGTACCGGAAGTCGGTGTCGTCTTCGCTCCATGCAGCGGCCGTTTTTTTTCGGGCCGGCCTGGCAGGGCGGAAGCGATCGAGGTCGACAACGACTACCGGATCACAGGCCGCCGGCCGATCTCGGTGCGGACGGCCGTGGAACCATTGGCCGTCGTCGCCAGCCGCTCCCACAACACGCCGGAAACCGAGGCCTATATTCGCGACCTCGGTGCTGCCGAGATCGTCTCGGTCGGCTCGTCCTTGAAGTTCTGCCTTCTTGCCAGCGCCGAAGCGGATGTCTATCCGCGCTTCGGCCGCACCATGGAATGGGACACGGCGGCGGGCGATGCCGTGCTGCGCGCGGCCGGCGGCATGACGCGCACGCTGGACGGCCAGCCCCTGGTCTACGGCAAGCGCAAGCAGAGCGATGACGAGGATTTCGCCAATCCGCATTTCATTGCCAGTGGCAAGGTTGGCGCCAGCAGCAGGGCAGGCGAGGCCAGCCGCAACTGAGGCGGGCCGGCAGCTTACTCGGCTGCGGCCTGCGCCGAATTCGAGCCGATATAGTTGCGGATCGTCTCGATGATCCGGTCTTGGTCGGCTTCGCCGAGATAGGGGTGCATCGGCAGGCACAGGATCCGCTTCGGCAGGTCCTCCGACACGGCAAGGCCGGTCGGCGTGCGCGGGTAGTCGCGATAGGCGACTTGGGTATGCAGCGGCTTCACATAATAGATGACCGACGGAATGCCCTTTTCGCCGAGATGCGCCTTCAGCCCGTCACGCTTGGGCGTCTCGATCGCATACTGTGCCCAGGCCGACCGGCTGCCGTCCAGATTGCGGGCCGCGGTGACGATATCGCCAAGCCCTTCGGCGTAGCGGTTGGCCACCACCTGGCGGGCCACCATCTCGTCTTCGAGGATGGCCAGCTTCTCGATCAGGATCGCCGCCTGTAGGGTGTCGAGCCGCGAATTGATGCCGACACGGACATTGTCGTACTGCGTCTCGCCCTTGCCGTGGAAGGCGAACGACCTGAGCTGTTCGGCCAGCGCATCGTCATTGGTGAACATCGCGCCGCCGTCGCCATAGCAGCCGAGCGGCTTTGCCGGGTAGAAGCTGGTCGAGCCAACCGCGCCGAACGAGCCGCACATCTTGCCGTCGCTTGACCCGCCCATCGACTGGGCGGCATCCTCGATCACCATCAGCCCTTCGCGGTTGGCGATCGCCATGATGGCATCGTAGTCGGCGGCAAGGCCGAACAGGTCGACGGGAATAATCGCCTTAGGCTTCAGCCGGCCTTCCTTCTTGATCATGGCGATGGCTGCCTCGAGGCTGGCAATGTCGATGTTGTAGCTATGCGGGTCGACATCGACGAACACCGGCTCCGCCTTGGCCAAGGCCACCACTTCGGCGGTGGCGGCGAAAGTGAAGCTTGGCACGAACACCGCATCACCCGGGCCGACGCCGGCCGCAAACAGCGGCAACAGCAGCGCATCGGTGCCGTTGGCGCAGGCCACGACATGCTTGGTGCCGACATAGGCGGCGAGCTTGTTCTCGAATTCGGTGACTTGCGGGCCGAGTATATAGCGGCCTTCTTCGACGACACGGTCGATCGCGGCCTTCAGCCGGTCGCGGATTCGTTCGCGCTGCGCGCCAAGATCGATGAACTGCATGTCGGCCTCAAAACGGGTTAGCCAGATAACCGGCCGCTGGTATCAGAGTTGTGCCGGGCGAGAAAGCCGCAGCAGCAAAACCGCGAATTGCGCAAGTGTCGCAGTCTGTTACCTGTATTTTCCGGCGTGTTCTTCGCGATATGCCGGAAATCCGGCCTTCGTCGGGCCCGATCCTACCTTGATAATCCCTGAGATCGGCCCTGCGAAACATAAAGTGATCGAGAAGCCCGATCTGTCTTGAGCCCTTCGAGACCTGGTCAGGCGATCTCATGCCGCCAGGGCGGATTGGCGCCAGCCCGCGAGACGGTCACGGCCGCCGCCTTGTTGCCAAGCGCCAGTGCCTTGCCGATGGCGTCCTGCGAAAGGCCGGCGATTGCTGTCTTTGTCAGCAGGCCTTGTTCCTGCAGCGAAGCGAGGATGCCGGCATTGAACGTGTCGCCGGCGCCGACCGTGTCGACCACCTTGACCTTCTCCGTCATCACCGTCACGGCGTGTTCCTTGGTGTAGCCTATGGCGCCTTCGCTGCCATGCGTGACGACGATCAGCTTCGGGCCGCGGTCGAGCCAGTTGCGGATAACATCCTCGTGCGAGCCAGCTTCGCCGAACCAGTTCAGGTCTTCATCCGACAGTTTCACGATATCGGCCATCGCCATCATGGCGCGGATGCGCCTGAGGTGCTTGGCCTTGTCAGGGATGAAGTTCGGCCTGATGTTGGGGTCGAGCATCATGACGCGGCTGTCATGCTCGCGCTTCATGAACTCCTCATAGGCACTGCCGGCTGGCTCGGAGATCAGGCTGATGGCGCCAAACAGCATGGCCTCGATCTCGTTGCCGAGCTGCGGCAGGTCGTCGACGGTCAGCATGCGGCCGGCGGTGTTTTCATCATAGAATGTGTAGGTCGCCTGGCCGTTGTCCAGCTTGACGAAAGCAAGCGTCGTTGGCCGTGGTGACGTGTGCGCATAGGTGGAGCTGACCTTGCTCGCCCCAAGCGCATCCCTGAACTGACCGCCGAACAAATCCGACGACAGGCCGGAAAAGAACCCGGCCGGCGCGCCCAGCCGCCCGAGCGCGATGGCCGTGTTGAACACGGCGCCGCCGACATAGGGGGCAAAGGCCGGCTCGCCGTTGGTCGTCGTGCGCGGCAGCATGTCGATGAGGGCTTCGCCGCAGCAAAGGATCATGGCTTCCTGGTCTCCGGCGGATAGATCACGCCCTTGCGGATGATGATGTTGGCGTAGAGCCGAGGCTCGCTTGTCGCGACGATGGCATGCGCCGATTTGACCCGTGCATAGAAGTCGGCGCCGGCCAGCGCAACCACCTTGCGACCGGGCGCGCGTTTTGCGCACAGCGCCTCGATCTCGTGATGCACGGGATCGGCAAGCGAGGGATCTCCCTTGACCGAGGCGCGAAACAGCGCCTCTGGCACGGAATCGTCGACCGGCAGCACGCTCAAGATCGCGTCGAGCACCGGCAGGAGATGATGACCATCGGCTCGGATGAGCCGGTTGGCCTGCTCTTCTGCCGGATAGTTTCCGTCGACAATCGCGATCTCGTCGCCATGGCCCATGGCGCGCAATGTCGCCAGAAGCTCCGGACCAAGCAGCGCCGGGATTCCGATCAGCATCAGGCACTCCTGGAAATCGTCGTCGAACCAATCAGGAAGCGTTCGGAGAGCGGCAGGCTGGCGCCGCCGAGCGCCCGGGCGTGGATGCCGACGGTTCCCTCGCGGACGGCAGGAAGCTTCAGGCCTTCTCCGTCGATCGTGGCGATGGCCGCGATGATGGCGTCGACCAGCCGGCGGCGCACTGCCGTCGGCATCCATCCGTCGATCACCGCTGCCTCGAAATCGATGACCGAGGATGCTGCAACGATGGCATAGGCGAGCGCCCGCGAGGCGCTGGCAATCCAGTCATCGAGTTCGGGGCCGATCTCGCCCCAGTCTTCCGGCGACGTCCACAGATGCGAAGCCTCGACGCCGCGCGCATTGAGCGCCTTTTCGAGCATGGCGATGGACGCCACATCGATCAGCTGGGTCGGCTTGCCATCCGTCCCCGGCACGGGCATCGAGCCGAGTGCTCCGGCATTGCCGGTTGGCCCGCCGAAAAGCCGGCCATTCAGCACGATGCCGCCACCGGCAAAGGCGCCGATGTAGAAATAAACGAAGTCGCGCGCAGCACCGGTCTGGCCGAAGACGAGTTCAGCGCCGCAGGCCGAAGTCGCATCGTTCTGCAGGTAAACCGGAAAATCGCACTGTGCCTGGATGTCCGCCCTGATGTCGCGATGACGCCATTCGTCCATGGCATCGCGCGGCGCGCCTGCGGTATCGGCCCAGTTCCACAATTCGAACGGCATGGCGATGCCCAGACCGGCGATGCGCTTGTCCTGCGCGGGCGTCAGCTCGCCACGCATCTTCTTCATGCCGGTGGTGACGAACTCCACGGTCTCGCGTGGCGCCGGGTAGCGGTAGGAATGCTGCAGCATCGAACGGACTTGGCCAAGGAAGTCGATCAGCACGAGTTCGGCGCTGCGGCGGCCGATCTTCAGGCCAATGAAGTAGGCGCCGTCGGGGTTGAGCGCCATCGGGATCGAGGGTTGGCCGATCTTGCCGCGCAGCGGCGCCTGCCGCAGCAGAAGGCCTTCTTCCTCCAGTTCGCGCATGATGACCGAAACCGTCTGCGCCGAAAGCCCGGTCATGCGGGCGATGTCGGACTTCGCCAGGCTGCCGTGCTGGCGCACCAGCGAGAGCACCAACCGCTCGTTGTGGTCCCGCATGCCGCTCTGGTTGGTGCCACGGTGCAGACGGCTCTCGGCTGCCTCAGGCGAACCGTGCCTCGCAATGCCGGTCTCCACCTTTGTTCCTCCCGTCGTTTCCCCTCACTGCTTTTGGGTCAGAATGGGTGAATGGCGCAAGGCTGTCAATAATAAATAAGAGTGATTTAATTATTGACAGCAATCGTCGACTGGTGTCTGTTGCGATAAGGCGTCCATGCTGGGAGAATGTCGTGGATGCCATGGAGGCCGGTTGGCCGGCACCCGAAAATGCATCACTGGGAGGAAGTCATGGGTAAATGGAATATCATGAAGGCGGCTGTTGCCGGCCTTGCCTTTTACGGCGCGATGGCAGGCGCCTCGTATGCGGCCGATACCGTCGGCCTGATTACCAAGACCGAAACCAATCCGTTCTTTGTGAAAATGCGTGAGGGCGCTCAGGCCAAGGCTAAGGAACTTGGCGTTACCCTGATCGCCGCCGCCGGCAAGTTCGACGGCGACAATGACGGCCAGGTGGCGGCGATCGAGAACCTTATCTCGGCCGGCGCAAAGGGTTTTGCCATCGTGCCGAGCGACTCGAAGGCGATTGTGCCGACCATCAAGAAGGCGCGCGACGCAGGCCTCAAGGTGATTGTGCTCGATACGCCGCTCGATCCGATGGACGCTGCGGACGCGACCTTTGCGACCGATAACCGCAAGGCCGGCATGCTGATCGGTCAGTGGGCTGCCAAGACCCTGGGCGACAAGGCAGCGGACGCCAAGATCGTATTTCTCGATCTCGCGACCAACCAGCCGACCGTCGATTTTCTGCGCGATCAGGGCTTCATGCAGGGCTTCGGGATCGACGTGAAGGATCCCAACAAATACGGCGACGAAGACGACAAGCGTATCTGCGATCACGAAATCAGCCAAGGCGACCAGGAGAAGGGCCGCACGGCGATGGAGAACGCGCTGCAGAAGTGCCCGGATGTAAACGTGGTCTACACAATCAACGAGCCCGCCGCGGCCGGTGCGTGGGAAGCGCTCAAGGCAGTAGGCAAGGATGACGGCAGCGTGATGATCGTTTCGATCGACGGTGGTTGCCCTGGCGTGAAGAACGTTCAGGCAGGCGTAATCGGTGCGACCAGCCAGCAGTATCCGCTGAAGATGGCGGCGATGGCGCTAGAGGCGATCGTCTCGGGCAAGATTCCGGATATCGACCCGAAGATGGGCTTCCTTGACACCGGTGCGCAACTCATCACAGCCAAGCCGGTTGAGGGCGTGACGTCGATTTCGGTCGAGGAAGGCCTGAAGCTCTGCTGGGGCTGAGCGCCTTTCAACATCATTCCATGAAGACTATTGTCCAGAACTCAAAGGGGGCGCACGTGGCGCCCCCTGACAGCGAGGCGTTGGGGAGGATTGCCTGATGAGCGACGATACCGCGGGTTCGGTCACCGCCGAACGCGGGCTGAAGGGTGCCACTGAAGCCCTGGCCAGTTTTGATGAGTCGGATGCCGGCGCGATCCGCCGCCTCCAGGCCTTCCTTCATCAATTTCCCACGTCCATTCCCTTTTTCGTTCTGCTGTTGGGTGTGGTCATCTTTTCGATTGCAGCGCCGGACAAGTTTTTTGCTCCGTTCAACTTTTCGTTGGTGCTGCAGCAGGTGACGATCATCGCTGTGCTCGGTGTGGCGCAGACGCTGATAATCCTTACGGCCGGAATCGACCTGTCCGTCGGCGCTATCATGATCCTGTGCTCGGTGGTGATGGGGCGGACCGCGGTCRTCTACGGCGTTCCGGTATTGATCGCATTTCCGCTCGGGTTGCTCTGCGGTCTGGCATGCGGCGTCGTCAACGGCCTGATCGTGACGATGCTGCGCTTGCCGCCCTTTATTGTCACGCTTGGCACCTGGAGCATTTTTGGCGCGCTGAACGTTTGGTATTCCCAGAGCGAAACCATTCGCCAGCAGGACATGGAGGCGGCGGCGCCATTCCTGCAGTGGACGGGTACGATCTTCAAACCTTATGATTTCTTCTCAAAAACGCTCGGGCTCGACTGGACCTTTTTGAAAGGCTGGGTGCTGACCTATGGTTCGCTGGTCATGTTGATCCTGGCGTTCGTTATTTGGTACGTGCTGAACAGAACGGCGTTGGGTCGACACATCTACGCCACTGGTGATGATCCGGATGCAGCCAGACTGGCCGGTATCAACACCAAACGGACCCTGATCGCCGTGTACGGGCTCGCCGGTTTCATCTGCGCGATCGCCGCCTGGGTGCTGATCGGGCGCATCGGTGGCGTAAGCCCGCAGGCAGGCCAGACCGCAAACCTCGACTCCATCACCGCTGTCGTGATCGGCGGCACCTCCCTGTTTGGCGGCCGCGGCTCGATCGTTGGAACGCTGATCGGCGCCTTGATCGTCGGCGTTTTCCGCAACGGCCTTGCGCTTTCCGGGCTTGAGTTGCTGTGGCAGGACTTCGCCGTGGGCGTGCTGATCATCGTTGCTGTCACCATCGACCAATGGATCAGGAGAATTTCGGCATGAACGACACTCCGGTCCTTCAAGCTAGAGGCCTCAACAAGCGCTACGGCAGGGTTGTTGCCCTCGACAATGCCGATTTCGACCTGTTGCCAGGCGAAATCCTCGCTGTCATCGGCGACAACGGTGCCGGCAAGTCGACGCTGGTCAAGGCGCTATGTGGGGCGGTCATTCCGGACTCAGGCACGATCGAACTCAATGGCCAGCCGGTGCATTTCCGCTCACCGATCGAGGCGCGTGTGGCCGGCATCGAGACCGTCTACCAGAACCTTGCGCTGTCCCCGGCGTTATCGATCGCCGACAATATGTTTCTCGGCCGCGAGATCCGCAAACCGGGCTTTGTCGGACAGTGGCTGCGAAGGCTCGACCGCTCGGCGATGCAGAAGATCGCCCGTGAAAAGCTCTCCGAACTGGGGCTGATGACCATCCAGAACATCAACCAGCCCGTCGAAACGCTCTCCGGCGGTCAGCGCCAGGGCGTTGCGGTGGCGCGCGCCGCCGCTTTTGGCAGCCGCGTCGTCATCATGGACGAGCCGACCGCCGCCCTCGGCGTCAAGGAAAGCCGCCGTGTGCTTGAGTTGATGCTTGACGTGAAGAGGCGCGGGCTGCCGATCGTGCTCATCTCGCACAACATGCCGCATGTCTTCGAGGTCGCCGACCGCATCCACATCCACCGCCTGGGCCGTCGCCTCTGCGTCATCGATCCCAAGCAATATACGATGTCGGATGCCGTGGCCTTCATGACGGGAGCCAAGGTTCCGCCGGAGGCGGCACTGGCGGCCTGAACTGTCAAATTGCCGCAGGGTAACTCCGCGCGGGTTCATCTAAATCGATTGAACATGTGGGAGTATCGGCTAGCATGGGCTGGGAGGAACGATGAAAGCCGGTATGATCATGGCAACCGTACGAGAGGCAGCATGACGCGCGCTATGACATCCGAACCCCTCCCGCCACTGCTCAAAAATCCTGACCCGCAGACGCTCGCAAGGGAAGTCTTGATGGCCCTCAAATACAGGGTCGGCAAGGATACCACCGTCGCGACCCAGTACGACTGGCTCACCGCCTCGATCAAGGTCGTGCGCGACCGTATTGTCGATCACTGGATGCAGGCGACGAAAGAGGCCTACGACCAGAAGGAAAAGCGCGTCTACTATCTGTCGCTGGAGTTCCTCATTGGCCGTCTGATGCGCGACGCCTTCTCCAATCTCGGCCTGATGGACAATATGCGCGAAGCCTTGTCCTCGCTTGGCGTCGATCTCGACCTCATCGCCGCACTCGAGCCGGATGCGGCACTTGGCAATGGCGGCCTCGGCCGGCTCGCGGCCTGCTTCATGGAAAGCATGGCGACCGTCGATATTCCCGCGCATGGCTACGGTATCCGCTACGCCAATGGCATGTTCCGCCAGGAGATTCACGACGGCTGGCAGGTCGAACTGCCCGAGACCTGGCTCGATCACGGCAACCCCTGGGAGTTCGAACGGCGCGAACGCTCCTTCGAGGTCGGTTTCGGCGGCTCGGTGGAATCGATCACCTCGAAGGACGRCCGGCTCGAACGCCATGTCTGGAAGCCGACCGAGCATGTCCTGGCCGTCGCCTATGACACGCCCGTCGTTGGCTGGCGGGCCAACCGCGTCAACACGCTGCGGCTGTGGTCGGGCATGCCGGTCGATCCGATCCTGCTCGACAAGTTCAATGCCGGCGACCACATCGGCGCGCTTGCCGAAAGCAACAAGGCTGATGCCCTGTCACGCGTGCTCTATCCCGCGGATTCGCACAAGGCCGGGCAGGAGCTGCGGCTCAGGCAAGAGTACTTCTTCTCCACCGCCTCGCTGCAGGACATCGTCCAGCGCCATCTCAGCCAGTATGGTGATCTTAAGTCGCTGCCCGACAAGGCGGCGATCCATCTCAATGACACCCATCCGGCCATCGCGGTGCCGGAGCTGATGCGTCTGCTGATGGACGTCCACGGTATGGACTTCGACCAGGCCTGGAGCATCACCAAGCGCACCTTCGGCTACACCAACCACACGCTGCTTCCCGAAGCGCTGGAAAGCTGGCCGGTGCCGCTGTTCGAGCGGCTTTTGCCGCGCCACATGCAGATCGTCTATGCGATCAATGCCGAAGTGCTTCTGGAGGCGCGTGCCTCCGACCAGTTCTCGGACGAGCAGATCAGCCGCATCTCGCTGATCCAGGAAAATGGCGACCGCCGGGTGCGCATGGGCAACCTGGCCTTTGTCGGCTCGCATTCGATCAACGGCGTTTCGGCCCTTCACACCGACCTGATGAAGGAGACGGTGTTCGCCGACCTGCACAAGCTCTATCCCGATCGCATCAACAACAAGACCAACGGCATCACGCCGCGGCGCTGGCTGATTCAATGCAATCCCGGGCTTACGTCGCTTGCCYGCGAGGCGATCGGCGACCGTTTTCTCGATGACATCGACGCCATCAAGGGTCTCGATGCCTTCGCCGACGATGCCGCCTTTCGCGACAAGTTCGCCGCTGTCAAACGCGCCAACAAGACGCGGCTGGCCAATCTCGTTGCCGACCGGCTCGGCATCAAGGTCGATCCCTCGGCGCTGTTCGATATCCAGATCAAGCGCATCCACGAATACAAGCGTCAGCTCCTGAACATCCTCGAAGCGATCGCGCTCTACGACCAGATCCGCTCACACCCGGAACGCGAGTGGATGCCGCGCGTGAAATTCTTCGGCGGCAAGGCGGCGCCCAGCTACCACAACGCCAAGCTGATCATCAAACTCGCCAACGACGTCGCCAAGGTCATCAACCGCGACCCGGCCGTGCGCGGTTTGCTGAAGGTGGTGTTCGTGCCGAACTACAATGTCAGCCTGGCCGAGATCATGATGCCGGCAGCCGACCTTTCCGAACAGATCTCGACCGCCGGCATGGAAGCGTCGGGCACCGGCAACATGAAGTTCGCGCTGAACGGCGCGCTGACCATCGGCACGCTCGACGGCGCCAATGTCGAGATCAAGGAGTGCGTCGGCGACGACAACATCTTCATCTTCGGCCTGACCACGGCCGAGGTCGCCGAGCGGCGCAACAATGGCTACAACCCACGCGCTGTGATCGAAGCATCGCCCGAACTGGCACAGGCCGTGGCCGCGGTATCTTCGGGCGTCTTCTCGCCGGACGATCCGGAGCGTTACCGCGACTTGATCAACGGTCTCTATCAGAGCGATTGGTTCATGGTCGCCGCCGATTTCGACGCCTACACAGCGACGCAGCGCGAAGTCGATGCCGTCTGGCGCAACAGTCCCGACTGGTACGCCAAGGCAATCCGCAACGTTGCGCGTGTCGGCTGGTTCTCCTCCGACCGCACGATCCGCCAATATGCGAAAGAAATCTGGAACGTGCCCGTCTGATGTGATTGCATGAGGCCACGAACAATCGGTCTCGTTGCATGTCGCCCAAAGTGCATAGCCGTTTTGGGACAATGACAGGCACGAAACAAACATTGGTGTATGTCGCCCAAAAGTGCCTAGCGGTTTTGGGATAACGACATGCACAAGAACAAAGAGTCGTGCCCGGGGAGGGACACTGCCTGATGAAGAAGCCGCGCGCGACCGCTGCGACAAGCGGGCCGGACGGACTGGCGGCAGCCAGCGATGTCGCGGCGATTGTTGCCGGCACGCATGGCGATCCCTTCGCTATCCTTGGCGTTCATGAGGTCGGCAAGAGCCTGTTTGCCCGCTGCTTTGTCCCGCACGCGGAGTTCGTCACCGCCTATACGCTGACCGGCAACATCGCCGGTGAACTGTCGAGGCGCGACGACGGTGGGTTTTTCGAAGGCAAGCTGTCGATCCGCAAGCGTCAGCCGCTGCGCTATCATGCCAGGAACGCGGGCGGCGACTGGTGGCTGACGGATCCCTATTCGTTCGGTCCGGTGCTCGGGCCGATGGACGATTACTACATCGCCGAGGGCTCGCATCTGAGGCTGTTCGACAAAATCGGCGCGCATGTCATCGAGCATGAGGGTGCCACGGGCGTGCATTTCGCCGTCTGGGCTCCCAACGCGCGGCGCGTCTCGGTGGTCGGCGATTTCAACGAATGGGACGGCCGCCGGCATTCGATGCGCGACCGACGCGACACCGGCATCTGGGAAGTGTTCATTCCCGATATCGGCGCCGGCCGGCCCTACAAATACGAGATCATCGGGCCCGATGGCGTCAGGCTGCCGCTGAAGGCCGACCCGTTCGCCTTCAAGTCCGAATTGCGGCCGGCGACCGCCTCGGTGACCGCGGTGCCGCCGGCCCATCCGTGGGGCGACGAGGCCCATCGCAGTTTCTGGCGCAATGCCGATCATCGGCGCGAAGCCATCTCGATCTACGAGGTCCATGCCGGTTCCTGGCAACTTCGCGACGACGGCACGTTCCTGTCATGGGACGAACTGGCCGACCGGCTGATCCCCTATGCAGTCGAGACCGGCTTCACCCATATCGAGTTCATGCCGATCTCCGAACACCCCTATGATCCGTCGTGGGGTTATCAGACAACCGGACTTTATGCGCCGTCGGCCCGCTTCGGCGATCCCGACGGCTTTGCCCGCTTCGTCGATGGCGCTCACCGCGCCGGCGTCGGCGTCATCCTCGACTGGGTGCCGGCGCATTTTCCGGTCGACGAGCACGGCCTCGTTCATTTCGACGGCACCGCGCTCTATGAGCACGCCGATCCGCGCAAGGGCTTTCATCCCGACTGGAACACCGCGATCTACAATTTCGGCCGCCGCGAGGTGGTGTCGTTCCTGGTCAACAACGCGTTGTTCTGGGCCGAGAAATATCATGTCGACGGGCTTCGCGTCGATGCGGTCGCCTCGATGCTCTACCTCGACTATTCGCGCAAGCAGGGCGAATGGATCCCCAACGAGAAGGGCGGCCGCGAGAACCTCGAGGCGGTCAGCTTCCTGCAGAAGATGAACAAGGAGGTCTACGGCCACCATCCGGGCGTGATCACCATCGCCGAGGAGTCGACCTCATGGCCGAAGGTCTCGGCACCGGTGCATGAAGGCGGGCTGGGCTTCGGCTTCAAGTGGAACATGGGCTTCATGCACGACACGCTGGAGTATTTCTCCAAGGAGCCGATATTCCGCAAGCACCACCACAACGATCTCACCTTCGGCCTGACCTACGCCTTCTCGGAGAATTTCGTGCTGCCGCTCTCGCATGACGAGGTCGTGCACGGCAAAGGTACGCTGCTTGGCAAGATGGCCGGCGACGACTGGCAGAAATTCGCGACGCTGCGCGCCTACTACGCCTTCATGTGGGGGTATCCCGGCAAGAAGCTGCTGTTCATGGGGCAGGAGTTCGCGCAGCGCCGCGAATGGAGCGAGGCACGCGCGCTCGACTGGAACCTGCTTGAGTTCCGCCCGCATCGCGGCGTCTGGCAAACGGTGCGCGATCTCAACTATCTCTACCGTTCGCGCCCGGCGCTGCATGGCCGCGATTGCGAACCGGAAGGGTTTTCCTGGCTGATCGTCGACGACAGCCAGAATTCGGTTTTTGCCTGGCTGCGCAGTGCACCGGGCGGCAGCCCGGTGGCGGTCATCTCCAATTTCACGCCGGTGCCGCGCGACAATTATCGCGTGCCGTTGCCGACGGCCGGAAACTGGCGCGAAATCATCAACACCGACGCCGCGGAATATGGCGGTTCCGGCAAGGGCAATGGCGGCATGGTCGAGGCGCTGGCGGAGGGAGGCGGCATCTCGGCAACGATGCTTCTGCCGCCGCTGTCGACGATCATGCTCGAACTCGTTGCGGACTGACCCCCGAAACCGGGTAACATGTCGAGACTGAGTAACTTGGGAGGCTAGAAATGGCAGACTTGAAACGGACCCAGCCGCTGGCGCGCGATGCCATGGCCTATGTACTGGCCGGCGGCCGCGGCAGCCGCCTCAAGGAACTGACCGACCGACGCGCCAAGCCGGCCGTCTATTTCGGCGGCAAGACGCGCATCATCGACTTCGCGCTCTCCAACGCGCTCAATTCCGGCATTCGCCGCCTGGGCGTCGCCACCCAGTACAAGGCGCATTCGCTGATCCGTCATCTGCAGCGCGGCTGGAACTTCCTGCGACCCGAGCGAAACGAGAGTTTCGACATCCTGCCGGCCAGCCAGCGTGTTTCGGAAACGCAGTGGTATGAGGGCACGGCCGACGCGGTTTACCAGAACATCGACATCATCGAGGCTTACGGGCCCGAATACATGGTCATCCTCGCCGGCGACCACATCTACAAGATGGACTACGAGATGATGCTTCGCCAGCACGTCGACGCCAATGCCGACGTCACCGTTGGCTGCCTCGAAGTGCCGCGCATGGAAGCCGTCGGCTTCGGCGTCATGCATGTCGACGCCAAGGACAACATCATTGCCTTCGTCGAAAAGCCCGCCGATCCGCCCGGCATTCCCGACAGGCCGGAGTTCGCGCTGGCCTCGATGGGCATCTACGTCTTCAAGACCAAGTTCCTGATGGAGCAACTGCGCCGTGATGCGGCCGAGCCGGGCTCGAGCCGCGACTTCGGCAAGGACATCATTCCCTATATCGTCCAGCACGGTAAGGCGATCGCCCACCGCTTCGCCAAGTCCTGCGTCCGTTCGACCGCCGAGAACGAGGCCTACTGGCGCGATGTCGGAACGGTCGACGCCTATTGGGAAGCCAACATCGATTTGACCGACGTCACGCCGGAACTCGACCTCTACGATCGCGACTGGCCGATCTGGACCTATGCCGAATTGAAGCCGCCGGCAAAGTTCGTGCATGACGAGGATGGCCGCCGCGGCTCCGCCGTTTCCTCGCTGGTCTCGGGCGATTGCATCGTCTCGGGTGCCTCGCTGAAGAGAAGCCTGATCTTCACCGGTGCGCGCATCAATTCCTATTCGACGCTCGAAGAAGTGGTCATGCTGCCCGACGTTCATGTCGGCCGGAACGCAAAGTTGAAGCGCGTCGTCATCGACCATGGTGTTAGGATACCGGAAGGGCTGGTGGTCGGCGAAGACCCCGTCCTCGACGCCAAGCGCTTCCGTGTTTCTGAAAAGGGCATCTGCCTGGTCACCCAGGATATGATCGACAAGCTGGCGCTTTAGAGCAATTCCAGGAAAAGTGTGAAACGGTTTTCCGTCCGGAATTGGGTCAAGACAAAGGGCTCTAGGACAGACAGGATCGGATTGTAGGCGCATGCAGGTTCTGTCGGTCACGCCCGAGATTTTTCCGCTGATCAAGACCGGCGGGCTTGCCGACGTGACCGGTGCGCTGCCCATCGCACTGGCGGCCAAGGGCGTGACCATGCGCACGCTTATTCCCGGCTTTCCGACCGTGATGGCGGCCTTCAAGAAAAAGAAGGCCGTTCTGCAATATCCCTTGCTGCAGGGCGCCAAGGCCTCCGTCCATTCCGTCCAGCTCGCCGGGCTCGAACTGTTCGTGCTCGACGCGCCGCATCTGTTCGACCGCCCCGGCGGCCCCTATGGCAATGCGACCGGCGTCGATTGGCCTGACAATTGGCGGCGTTTCGCGGCGCTGAGCCAGGTCGGCGGCGACATCGCCGGCGGGGCCATCTCCGGCTACCAGCCCGACATCGTCCATGCCCATGACTGGCAGTCGGCGATGACGCTTGCATACATGCGCTACGGCAAGGCGGTTGGTGTCCCCTCGATGATGACCGTCCACAACCTTGCCTTCCAGGGCCAGTTCGGCGCCGGCATCTTCGGCGAGCTTGGCTTGCCGGCGGTGGCGATGGCGCTCGACGGCGTCGAATATTATGGCGGCGTCGGCTTCCTCAAGGCCGGCCTGCAAGCGGCCTGGGCAATCACCACCGTCAGCCCGACCTACGCGCAGGAGATCCGCTCGGCCGAATTCGGCATGGGCCTCGACGGCCTTATCAACATGCGCTCCAGCGATCTCTATGGCATCGTCAACGGCATCGACACCGGCATCTGGGACCCGGAAACCGACAAGCATCTGGTCTCCGACTATACGGCCGCGACGCTGAAGGCGCGCGCGCCCAACAGGGCTGCCGTGGAGGACCGCTTCGGCCTCGAGCGCGACGACAGCCCGATCGTCTGCGTCATCAGCCGCCTGACCTGGCAAAAGGGTATGGACATACTGGCGATGGTCGTCGACGGCATCGTTGCCAGGGGCGCCCGGCTGGCCATCCTGGGTTCGGGCGATGCCGGCCTCGAAGGCGCGCTGCTCGCAGCCGCAGCTCGACATCGTGGCCGCATCGGCGTCGTCATCGGCTATGACGAGGGGCTGTCGCACATCATGCAAGGCGGCTGCGACGCCATTGTCATTCCCTCGCGCTTCGAACCCTGCGGGCTGACGCAGCTTTACGGCCTGCGCTATGGCTGCGTGCCGCTGGTTGCCCGCACCGGCGGCCTGGCCGATACGGTCATCGATGCCAACGAGGCCGCCGTCTCGGCCGGCGTCGCGACCGGCTTCCAGTTCGCGCCCAACAATGGCGGCGCCCTGCTGCACGCCGTGCGCCGCCTCGTCGACGCACATGCCAGTCCGGCGGTCTGGGAATCGCTGCAGCGCCAGGGCATGAAAGCCGATGTGTCGTGGGACAAGAGCGCCGAAAAATATGTCGAACTCTATCGCTTGCTGCTTTCGAAAAGGGTTGCCTGAAGCATGATACGGACCGTCCCCACCAAGCCCTATCCCGACCAGAAACCCGGCACGTCGGGCCTGCGCAAGAAGGTGCCGGTGTTCCAGCAGGAGCACTATGCCGAGAACTTCATCCAGTCGATCTTCGACGCGCTCGACGGGTTCAAGGGCAAGACCCTGGTGATCGGCGGCGATGGCCGCTTCTACAACCGCGAGGTCATCCAGAAGGCGATCGCCATGGCCGCCGCCAACGGCTTCGGCAAGGTGATGGTCGGGCAGGGCGGCATCCTGTCGACGCCGGCCGCCTCGCATATCATCCGCAAATACAAGACCTTCGGCGGCATCATCCTGTCGGCCAGCCACAATCCGGGCGGTCCGCACGAGGATTTCGGCATCAAGTACAATGCCGGCAATGGCGGTCCGGCGCCGGAAAAGCTGACCGACGCGATCTTCGAAAAGACCAAGACGATTGCGAGCTTCAAGACCACCGATATCGAGGCGATCGACATCGACAAGATCGGCACGGTCAAGGCCGGCGGCATGACGGTCGAGATCATCGATCCGGTCGCGGACTATGCCAAGCTGATGGAAAGCCTGTTCGATTTCGACGCCATCCGCGCCAATTTCAAATACGGCTTCCGCATGCGCTTCGACGCCATGCACGCGGTGACGGGCCCCTACGCCAAGGAGATCCTGGAAAACCGGCTTGGCGCGCCCAACGGCACCTGCCGCAACTTCAAGCCGCTACCCGATTTCGGTGGTCACCATCCGGACCCCAACCTCGTCCATGCCAAACATCTCTATGACGAGATGATGGGGCCGGACGCTCCGGATTTCGGCGCCGCCTCCGATGGCGACGGCGACCGCAACCTGATCATCGGCAAGGGCATATTCGTCACGCCGTCGGATTCGGTCGCCATGCTTGCCGCCAACGCCCGCCTGGCTCCCGGCTACAGCGAAGGCCTGAAGGGCATCGCCCGCTCGATGCCGACCAGTGGCGCGGCCGATCGCGTCGCCGAAAAACTCGGCATCGGCATCTATGAAACTCCGACCGGCTGGAAGTTCTTCGGCAACCTGCTCGACGCCGACATGGCGACGATCTGCGGCGAGGAAAGTGCCGGAACCGGCTCAAACCATGTCCGCGAAAAGGACGGCCTGTGGGCGGTGCTGCTGTGGCTCAACATCCTCGCCGCGCGCGGTGAGAGCTGCAAGCAGATCGTCACCGAGCATTGGGCGACCTATGGCCGCAATTACTATTCGCGCCACGACTATGAGGAGGTCGAAAGTGACCGCGCCAACGCGCTGGTCGACGAACTCCGCGCCAAGCTCGGTTCATTGCCGGGGACCAAGGTGCGCGGCATGACGATCGCCAGCGCCGACGACTTCGCCTATCACGATCCGGTCGACGGTTCGACCAGCGAACACCAGGGCATCAGGGTGCTGTTCGAAGGCGGTTCGCGTGTCGTCTTCAGGCTTTCGGGCACGGGCACGTCGGGCGCGACTTTGCGCGTCTATATCGAGCGCTACGAGCCGGACACGTCGCGGCACGATCTCGATACCCAGGCCGCCCTTGCCGATCTGATATCGGCGGCCGATGATATTGCAGGGATTCGCAGCCATACCGGCCGCGCCAAGCCGAGTGTCATCACTTAATGAAATCTGCGATGCCGGCCGATCAGCGGCCGCGATTTGGCGGGCTTGTTTCGGAGGGCGGCATTCGCTTTGCCGCATGGTCGCAGGCCGCCCGTCGGCTCTGGGTCTCGATTTTTGACGAGCAGGGCAACCAGGAAATCGAACGGCTTGAGCTGCAGCTGGAAGGCGAGGGCGTGCATGCGCTCTTCGTCGCCGGTCTTGGCCCAGGCACCCGCTACGGGTTTCGCGCCGATGGCGACTATGCGCCGGATCGCGGCCTATGGTTCGACCCCGAAAAAATGTTGATCGATCCCTACGCCCTCGGGATCGACAGGCCTTACGCCTATGACTGGCAGCTGACCCGGCGCCGGGGCGAGGGCCTCGATACCGCGCCGCTGATGCCAAAGGCCATTGCCGCTGCCTTGCCGAAACCAGTGCCGGCAGCGCCGCCGCTGTTCCAGCCCGGCGGCCTGATCTACGAAGTGCCGGTGCGCGCCTTCACCATGCTGCATCCGGACATTCCCGAGAACCTGCGCGGCACGGTCGCTGCTCTCGCCCATCCTGTGGTTATCGAGCACCTGAAAAAGCTCGGCGTCAGTGCTGTCGAATTGATGCCGGTGACGGCGTCGATCGATGAACGGCACCTGCCGCCGCTCGGGCTGCGCAACGCCTGGGGCTACAATCCCGTCACCTTCATGGCGCTTGATCCACGCCTTGCGCCTGGCGGCATCATGGAATTGCGGAACGCGGTCGCCGCGCTACGGCAGGCCGGCATCGGCGTCATTCTGGACCTTGTCTTCAACCACACCGGCGAGAGCGACCGGCTCGGGCCAACACTGTCGCTGCGCGGTTTCGACAACCAGGCCTATTACCGGCACACGCCGGACGGCAGGCTGGCCAACGACACCGGGACGGGTAACACGGTGGCATGCGACCACCCGATCGCTGGGGAGATGGTCCTCGACACGCTTCGCCATTTTGTCCGCTATGCCGGCGTCGATGGTTTCCGCTTCGACCTGGCGCCCATTCTGGGACGGGTCGAAGGGACATTCGACGACGAGGCGCCGTTGCTGAAGGCGATGGGCGAGGACGTGCTGCTGGCCGATCGCGTGCTGATCGCCGAACCTTGGGACATCGGTCCGGATGGCTATCAGCTCGGGAATTTTCCGCCGCCTTTCCTCGAATGGAATGACAAGTATCGCGATGATATCAGGCGCTTCTGGCGCGGTGACGCCGGCATGGTCGGCGCACTAGCGACCCGGCTTTCCGGTTCGTCCGATGTGTTTGCGGCAAACGAACAAAGCGCCAGCCGCACGGTCAATTTCATCGCCGCCCATGACGGCATGACCCTGACCGACATCGTGCGCTACGAGCGCAAGCACAACCAGGCCAATGGCGAGCAGAACCGCGACGGCCACAATGAAAACCTGTCCTGGAACAACGGCGTGGAAGGCGATGCGGACAAGCCGGCCGTAGCTACGGCGCGCCTCAACGATCAGCACGCGCTGCTCGCCACCTTGTTTGCCTCGCGCGGCACCATCATGCTGACGGCCGGCGACGAATTCGGCCGCAGCCAGCAGGGCAACAACAATGCCTATGCGCAGGACAACGCGATCACCTGGCTCGACTGGGCCGGGCGCGACCAGGCGCTGGAGCATTACACGGTCCTGCTTTCGACGCTGCGCCGAGCGGTGCCGGCACTCTCCGACACGCGCTTTCTCACGGGCCGGCCACCAGGAAATTCCGACATAGCGGACGTCGCATGGCTGACCGAAACAGGCGCGCCGCTCGACCAACAAAGCTGGCAGGACCCGCAGCGGCACCGCCTGGTCATGATTCTGGGCGGCGACAGCGATGACGAACGCCGTCTTGCGGTGCTCATCAACGGCGACCGCCGGGCCTGCATTTTCACCCTGCCGCCTCGCGAGGGATTTTTCTGGGAGCCGGCCATTGAAACGGCTGAGGCGGCCGACATCGAGCGGCCGGTATCGGGGCGGTCGGTGATCTTCATGATCGAACGCGCAGCTGCACAGGCCGGCACAGGGGAGAAGCGCAATGGCGGCAGGTGACCGGATCGGATGGTGGCGTGGCTGCGTCATCTATCAGATCTATCCGCGCTCCTTCCAGGATACGACCGGCGACGGCAGCGGCGATCTGCGCGGCATCGCCAACCGCCTGGAGCATGTCGCCTCCCTTGGTGTCGACGCCATCTGGCTGTCGCCCTTCTTCAAGTCACCGATGGCTGACATGGGCTACGACGTGTCGGACTATTGCGCCGTCGATCCGATGTTCGGTGGCATGGAGGATTTCGATGCGCTGGTCGCCGAGGCGCATCGGCTCGGCCTGAAAGTCATCATCGACCAGGTATTGTCGCACTCATCCGACAAGCACGAATGGTTCGTCGAAAGCCGCTCCAGCCGCGACAACCCCAAGGCCGACTGGTATGTCTGGGCCGATACCAAGCCCGATGGCGGCGCGCCCAACAACTGGCTCTCCGTCTTCGGTGGCCCGGCCTGGGAGTGGGATTCGACCCGCCGGCAGTACTACATGCACAATTTTCTCGCTTCTCAGCCGGATTTGAATTTCCACAATCCGGAGGTCCACGACGCGCTTCTGGAAACGGTACGGTTCTGGCTGGAGCGTGGCGTCGACGGCTTTCGGCTCGACACGGTCAACTACTATGTCCACGACCGCTGGCTGCGCAGCAATCCACCCTTGGCGTCAAGCGTCGCCGGCACCAACAGCGAGACCAACACCTACCTCTACCAGGAACATCTGTTCGACAAGACGCAGCCGGAAAACCTGGCGTTCCTCAAGCGCTTCAGGGCGCTGCTCGACGAGTATGACGACCGCGCCGCCGTCGGCGAGATCGGCGATGAAGGCCGCTCTTTGCAGACGCTCGCCGCCTACACCACCGGCGGCGACAAGCTCCATATGTGTTACACCTTTGACCTGCTTGGCCCACAATTCTCGGCGGCGCATGTGCGGGGCTGTGTCGAAGCCTTCGAGGCGGCGGTGTCCGACGGCTGGGTCTGCTGGGCGTTTTCCAACCATGACGTGGTGCGCCACGTCACCCGCTGGACGAGGCCCGACAGCGATCCCGATACGGTCGCAAGGTTCTCGATCATGCTGCTCTCCTGCCTGCGCGGATCGATCTGTCTCTACGAGGGCGAGGAACTCGGCCTGGAGGAGGCGGAACTCGCCTTCGAGGATCTGCGCGATCCCGTTGGCATCCGCTTCTGGCCGGGCGTCAAGGGCAGGGACGGCTGTCGCACGCCGATGGTCTGGGAGGCCGGTGCCGACAATGCGGGCTTCTCCACCGGTAAACCGTGGCTGCCGATACCGGCCAGCCATCGCGACCGCGCGGTCGACGTCCAGAACGCCGACACCGCCTCGGTGCTCGCCTTCTATCGGACCATGCTCGCCTTGCGCAGGGGGCATCCGGCGCTGGTCGGCGGTTCGATCCAGTTTTTCGATGCGGACGGCGAAATTCTCGCCTTCATCCGCGAAGACGGCGGTGAGAAACTTCTCTGTGTCTTCAACTTCGCCGAGGAGCCGGCGAATTGGCCGTTGCCGCCGGATACAGGAGCTGTCGTGGCTATTGATGGTGGCCGCGGGGTTGTTGAAGAGAGCCAGATCTCGCTGCCGGCGCTTGGCTGTTTCCTTGGTCAGCTCGACTGATTCAGTGCTTCGGCCGCCGCTTGCGAGGAAGGTGATCCCGCTTGGGCTGCTGATGCCTTATTGAACGAGAACCGCGCGCCCGCAGGTCGCACCGGTGACACGCACATCGGCCTGGCCGACGCCGATACCGAGCGCCGAAAGCACGTTGTAGAGCAGGTCGTCGACCGGCGCCGTTACGCCGTTCAGCACGGCCATGACTGCCGGCTTCACCGTTGCGAGCAGTGCGGTCAGATCGATTCCGAGACCAAGCGCATTGACCGAAAGCGACAGGTTGCCGACCAGCGATGTGGTCAGCGACTGCGATATGTTGCGCGTCGAAACGGTCTTGACCGTCTTGTTGGCGATGTCGGTCGCATTGAAGTTCAACGTCGTCGGGCTATTGTTGGTGATCGCGGTGGCGGCGGAACCCATCACCTGTATCAGCGGAATGTTGATCAGCAGCATATGGAGGCTCACATCCGCGATCTCCGCGTCGGTGAACGTCTGCGGCTGACTGAAATCGCCGAAGCCTGAACTGTTGCTGTTGGCCAGATGCAGCGAGGCGATACCCGGGTGCGCGGCGATGGAAACATTGATGCTGGAAGGCCCGGTCGGACAGGTGATGTCGGTCAGTTTGGCTTCGGCATAGGCGACTTCCACATTGAGCGGCAGATTGACGGCCAGCAGGCTGATACCGCCGCCGAGACCGGGCGTGCCGACACCGACGCTGGCAACCAGTTTGATGCGCGTCTGGGCGGTGCGCACCACGGTTCCGATGCCATCGACCGCCAGCCATGGCGAAGATTGCATCGGCTCGCCAATGGCAATGGTAAGCGCCGTGGACAGAAGCCCGGGTACGGTGGCGCCAAGATTGACCTGGGCCTGGTTGGTGCCGTTGGCCAGTACGGCGGCAGCGGTCAGCATGCCCATGGCGTTGGTGTCTAGCCCAAGGCCGGTTGGTCTTTGCCCGAGAGCCAAGCTGCCGACTGAACCGAGATCGACAAGCTTGTTGAGCGGGATCTTGCCCGTGCTGGTCGATTTCGAGGCGATGGTCTGCAGCGCCAGCTTGGCCGTGTTGCCAAGCCCGGGCACGTTGGCCATGGCGGTGGCGATCTGGCCGACAGTCGCATTCGATGCCAGCACGTCCGAATAGGTGACGCCGGTCAGGCTCAATTGTGTGGCAAGACCGTCTATGAACGAGAGCACGCTGACATCGGCCGAGATCAACCCGTTGTAGTCCATGACGCTGAGCGAGATGTTGCCGCCGAGAAGTCCACTGAGCAGCGCGTTGAGAATGCCGCCATTGACGCTGAGCAACCTCGACCCGACCGAGAACGTCGCCTGCGGCGTCATGCTGGCGGTGGCCTCGGTGCCGATGACGGGAGTGGGGAGCAGCGAACTCGCGAAATAGCGGGCAGGGATCTTCTTCAGGGTGACACGGACGGCATTGTAGGGCGTTACGCCGGACTGGAAGCGTTGGCTGACATTGGCGGTTGATGCCGCGTAGCGGCCGGGCGTGACCGACACGACGGTTTTGCCGACGGCCGGCGCGATCGTCTGTCCCGAGCCTTGAACGACCACGCCTGGCATGCCGTTGTCGGTCAGCGTGGTCACGACAGCGGTGTCGACTTTGGTGATGTTCGAGGCAGCGGTGATCGCAGCAAGGTCCACCATTGCCTGGGCTTCGCGGCGCTCGGTATAGATCGAGGCTTCGTCGATTGCCACCGCAGCCAGCGCCAGCGCGACCGGCGCGCTCAACGCGGTCATGACGGCGATGTTCGCCTGTCTGTCGGCCAGCATCAATCGGGCGAGCCGGCCGATCGCATCGCAAGCCCGCAGCAGCATTCAGATGCCCCCGACCCTTATCGTTGACTGGCGCTTGATCGTACTTCCCGGCATGGCAATGCCCGGGAAGAGATTCCAGATCGGCAGGTTGCGGGCATCGTACTGGATGGACACCACGAACTGGCTTCCGTCGGCCGTGCTGTCGTTGGCCTGGTAGGTCAACTTGCTGGCATCCACGAAGGGATACCCGCCGGCATTGTTGGTGACGAAGCTGGCGACGAGCGTCTGGCGCTCGGTCTGGTTCAGTCCGGCAATTGCTGTGCGGGCCGCATCCGCCGCGATCTGCTGGATCGAGTTTGCGGCGCCAAAATATATGCCGTATGCAACCATTCCGAGTAGAAGGAGGATGAAGATGGGCGAGAGCAGTGCGAACTCAACCGCAGAAGTACCGGATTCTTCTTGAAATTTCCGCATTAACTGACGGATTTCTATTGATTTACTTGTCCAGGTACTCATGACTGCCACGCGTCTGAGATGGAATCGTATAAAAGGCACCCATAATGTAACTTATGGTTGCTTAAGAACGCATTAACACATTCCGGCAAACTGGCGCGGCCACAGATTCCGGGTGAAGAATGGCGTCGAGATGAGGAAACCAAGTCAAGCTTCTGGTTTCGGCTGGTGTTTCGGCCGTCACGGCACAACTTTCGTGCCGCCTTACTTTGGGTGACCCAGAGAGTCTGTTGAAATAAAAATTCTCCGCGTTAGTGTCTGGGCACCAGCCGCAGGAAGGGAACCGGCGGCGCGCTCAAAGGGGTCAGACATCGGCTCCGGGGCGTCAACACTCAAAGGCGCGCCGACGGCAGCGCCGACAGGGAGAACTTCATGCTGAGAAACATGCTGAAGGCGACGGTGTTCGCCACGACGATGGCATTGGCAGCCGGCACATTCTACACGCCGGCTTTCGCCGAGACCGTCTACAACAGAGGCGCCGCCGCCGAGGCGGAGACGGTCGACCCGCACAAGACCTCGACCGTCTACGAAGCCGATATCATTCGCGACCTGTTCCAGGGACTGGTCATGCACGATCAGAAGACGAACCTCATACCGGGCGCCGCCGAAAGCTGGACCGTATCGGATGACGGCACCGTCTACACCTTCAAGCTGCGCAAGGACGGCTTGTGGTCGGATGGCAGCCCGGTGACGGCGGACGACTTCGTCTACTCCTTCCGTAGGCTGGAGGATCCGGCCACCGCCGCCGAATACGCTTCCATGCTCTATCCCGTGAAGAACGCCGAGGAAGTCAACACCAAGAAAGGCAAGCCCGAGGATTTGGGCGTCAAGGCGATCGACACCAACACCCTTGAAGTGACTCTGAAGGCGCCGACGCCCTACTTCCTGGAGATGCTGACCCACCAGGCCACCTATCCGGTCAACAAGGCCTCAATCGAAAAGCTCGGCGCCGACTGGATCAAGGCGGGCAATCTCGTTTCGAACGGCGCCTATACGCTGGCCGAGTGGATTCCCAACGACCACATGAAGCTGGTCAAGAATCCGAAATTCTGGGACGCCGCCACCGTCAAGATGGACGTCGTCAACTATATCCCGACCGAAGACCGTTCATCGGCGATGAAGCGCTTCGAGGCCGGCGAACTCGACAGTTACGGCGACCTGCCGACCGAACAGCTCGCTGACCTCAAGGCCAAGTTCGGCGCTCAGGTCCGCGTCGGACCGTATCTCGGCACCTACTACTATGCGATCAAGACCGACAAGGCGCCTTGGGACAATGTCGAGCTGCGCAACGCCATCTCGATGGCGATCGACCGCGATTTCATCGCCGAAAAGGTCTGGCAGAACTCGATGCTGCCTGGCTATTCGATGGTGCCTCCGGGCATAGCCGGCTACACGCCGGCAATGGCCAAATACGCCGACATGCCGCAGATCGACCGCGAGGACGCCGCAAAGAAAATCCTCGAGAAACTCGGCTATACCCCCGAGCATCCGCTGAAGATGGAGATCCGCTACAACACCTCGGAAAACCACAAGAACACCGCGGTCGCCATCCAGGAACAGCTGAAGCCGCTTGGCGTCGAGGTCACGCTGCTCAACACTGACACCAAGACCCACTATTCCTTCCTCGAGCAGAAGGGCAATTACGACGTGGCGCGTGCCGCCTGGATCGCCGACTACAAGGATCCCGAGACCTTCCTCGGCATCACACGCAAGGCCAGCGGCAACAACTATTCGAGCTATGTCAGCCCGGCATATGAAGCGGCAATGGACAAGGCGGCGGCTGCCGGTGGCAAGCCAGAAGAGCGCATGAAGGACCTTACTGAGGCCGAGCGCATCCTTGTCGATGACGTCGGTAACATTCCGCTTCTCTACTACAGCTTCCACGATATCGTTTCCTCGAAGCTGCATGGCTTCGACGACAATGTGATGGATGTGCATCCGTCGCGCTTCATCAGCAAGGACTGATCCCTGGCCAAGCCGCCGCGCATTGAATGCGCGGCGGCGCTGGTTTGCCATCGCATCGGCCCGGGAACCGGAATCGCTTTTCGGCAATGTCGGTGCGAAGATTTGAAGGCTAGAGTGCAATCGTCCAACTGGACGCGCGCTGCTCTGGATCAAGCGGGGCACCGATGCTGCGATATGTACTAAGGCGGCTTTTGACCGCCATTCCGACGCTGTTCGTCATCGTGACCATGGCGTTCTTCCTGATACGCGTCGCGCCGGGAGGCCCGTTCAACCAGGAGCGAGGGCTGAGCCCCGAGATCAGGGCCAATCTGGAAGCGCAATTCGGCCTAGGCGATCCGCTCTGGCTGCAATATGTCCACTATCTCGGCAATCTGCTGCGCGGCAATTTCGGACCGAGCTACAACATGCCGGATTTCACCGTCACCGAACTGTTCGCCAAGGGGCTGCCGATTTCGATCCAGCTCGGCACCTCGGCGCTTGTCCTTGCACTTCTGCTCGGTTCGGTGCTCGGCACCATTGCCGCGCTCAACCAGAACAAGCTTGGCGACTATACTGTGATTGCGCTGGCAACCGCCGGCAGCACAATCCCCACCTTCGTCATCGCGCCGGTGATCCAGCTCCTGTTCGGGCTGACCTGGAAGCTCCTGCCGATCGGCGGATGGGGCGATGGCGCCTTCATCAACAAGGTTGGCCCGGTGCTGACGCTCGCTCTGCCGCAGATCGCCATCGTCGCCCGGCTGATGCGTGGCTCGATGATCGAATCCTTACGGTCCCATCATATCCGCACAGCCCGCGCGCTCGGCCTCTCCGACTGGTCGGTGGTGGTCAAGCACGCGCTGCGCGGCGCCATCCTGCCGATCGTCTCCTTCACCGGCCCGGCAGCCGCCGCGCTGCTGACCGGCTCGGTCATCGTCGAGACGATTTTCTCCATTCCGGGCGTCGGCCGCTATTTTGTCGATGCCGCGCTCAACCGCGACTACACGCTGGTGATGGGAACGGTGGTGGTGATCGCCATCTTTACCATCGTCTTCAACCTGATCGTCGACGTCATGTACGCGGTCGTCGACCCGAGGGTGCGCTATGACTGACATTGCAGCCACGGCTCCCGCCGTCATCGGCCGCTCGCTCTGGGCGGACGCCTGGGCGCGCCTCAAGGCCAATCGCGCCGCCATGTTCAGTCTGTATTACCTTGCCCTGATCGGTGTCGTCAGCGTGTTCGGACCCTGGTTCGTGCCGCATCAATACACCACCATCTATGCCGACTATGTGCGCATGCCGCCCAGCCTGTCGGCCTATCCGAAGGCCGAGATGATCGAGACGGCGCTCACCGAAGCGATCAAGCGCATGCGTGTCGACATCAAGGAATGGCGGCAGGAAGGCAACCAGGTCTTCGTCACCGTCAAGTCGACCAAGCCGATCGACGACCGCAACATCCGCTATCTCGACCGTTCCGACGCCTTTGACGACACCAAGATCGAAAGCAAGTCGCCCGACGGCCTCGAAGTGACGATGAGCGCCTCGGTCAAGCAGCAGTATTTCCTGTTCGGCACCGACAACACCGGCCGCGATCTCCTGTCGCGCACGCTGATGGCCGGGCGCATCTCATTGGCCATCGGTCTGCTCGCCGGCGTCGTGGCGGTGGTCATCGGCGTCGTCTATGGCGCGGCGGCCGGCTTTGCCGGGGGCAAGGTCGACGAGGTGATGATGCGCATCGTCGATGTGCTCTATTCCTTACCCTTCATCTTCTTCGTCATCATGCTGGTGGTGTTCTTCGGCCGCAACTTCGTGTTGATGTTCCTGGCCGTGGGCGCCGTGCTGTGGCTCGACATGGCCCGCATCGTGCGCGGCCAAGCGCTGTCGATCCGCCGCCAGGAATATGTCCAGGCGGCGGAAGCCATGGGCGTCGGCCAGCGCGGCATCCTGCTGCGCCACGTCATTCCCAACCTGCTGGGTCCCGTGGTGATCTACATGACGCTGCTGGTGCCACAGGTCATCATCCTGGAGAGTTTCCTATCGTTCCTCGGGCTCGGCGTGCAGGAGCCGATGACCAGCTGGGGCGTGCTGATCTCGGTCGGCGCCAAGAACATCGGCACCGCCAACTGGCTGCTCCTGTTTCCCGCCTTCTTCCTCGTCTCGACGCTGTTCGCCCTGAATTTCGTCGGCGACGGCCTGCGCGACGCGCTCGACCCCAAGGACCGCTGAGATGGCTGCTTCCGAAACGATCCTCAGCGTCAAGGACCTGCGCGTCCGCTTTCGCACGCTCGACGGCGCGGTCGAGGCGGTGAAGGGTATCAACATCCACGTCAATGCAGGCGAAACCGTTGCCGTGGTTGGCGAGTCCGGATCCGGCAAGAGCCAGACGATGATGGCGGCGATGAGCCTGCTGGCGTCGAATGGCGAAGCCACCGGCAGTGTCGACTATCGCGGCCGCAACCTTCTGACATTGAGCAAATCCGAACTGAACAAGGTCCGCGGCGCCAAGATCAGCATGATCTTCCAGGAGCCGATGACCTCGCTCGATCCGCTCTATTCGATCGGCAACCAGCTGATCGAACCGATCCGCCGGCATCGGGGCTTGAATGCCGCCGAGGCGCACGAAGAGGCGCTCAAGCTGCTGCGCCTCGTGCATATCCCCGATCCCGAGCGGCGGATGAAATCCTACCCGCACGAAATGTCGGGTGGCCAGCGCCAGCGCGTCATGATCGCCATGGCGCTTGCCAACGACCCGGACATCCTGATCGCCGACGAGCCGACGACGGCGCTCGACGTGACCATCCAGGCGCAGATCCTGATGCTTCTGGGCGAGCTGCAACGCAAGCTCGGCATGGCGATCGTCTTCATCACCCACGATCTCGGCATCGTCCGGCGCTTCGCGGATCGCGTCTATGTCATGCGCCAGGGCGAGGTCGTCGAGGAGGGGGAGGCGGAAGCCATCTTCGTCAATCCGCAGCATGCCTATACGAAAATGCTGCTGGCGGCCGAGCCGACCGGCAGCAAGGCGCCGCCGCCCGCCAACGCCCCGGTGGTGCTCGAAGGCAGGAATGTCGAAGTGACATTCAGGATCGGCGGCGGGTTTCTTGCTGGCGAGCCGCTGATGCTGCGCGCCGTCGACCACATTTCGATCCGGCTGCAGCGCAACCAGACCATCGGCATTGTCGGTGAATCCGGCTCGGGCAAATCGACGCTCGGCCGCGCCTTGCTGCGGCTGTTGCCGAGCGATGGCCTCATCCGTTTCGGCGACCGCGACATTTCCACCGCCGACCGACAAGCGATGCGGCCGCTGCGGCGCGAGATGCAACTGGTCTTCCAGGACCCGTTCGGCTCGCTATCGCCGCGCATGACTGTCGGCCAGGTCATCACCGAAGGATTGCTGGTGCATGAGCCGAACCTGTCGGGCAAGCAGCGCGATCAGCGCGCGGTCGAGGCCCTGAACGAAGTCGGCCTCGATCCCAATGCACGCAACCGCTACCCGCACGAATTCTCCGGCGGGCAACGGCAGCGCATCGCCATCGCGCGGGCCATGATCCTGAAGCCCAAGCTGGTGGTGCTGGACGAGCCGACCTCGGCCCTCGACCGCTCGGTGCAGAAACAGATCGTCGAACTGCTGCGCAAGCTGCAGGCCGACCACGAACTGTCCTACCTCTTCATCAGCCACGATCTCTCGGTCGTGCGCGCCATGGCCGACTACATCATCGTCATGAAGCAAGGCAAGATCGTCGAGGAGGGGCCGACCGAGGCGATCTTCAGCAACCCGCAGCACGCCTACACACAGACGCTGATGGCCGCCGCGATCGACGTCACACGCTTCAGGCTGAGCGCCTGAAGCGCGCCCGCTCGGGAGAACTCAAGCTCATTGCGAAGGCGAGGTGCATCGGCGTGCCCTGGCGCTGGCAAGAGCCGCTTGCTGCTGTTTCAGGCGGTCGATCCTGGCCGTTTCGCGCTCCGCGACCGCGCCCTTCACGCGCGCGCCGCCCAGCAGCCAGCGTGGGACGCTGGTGTTGGCGACCTTGCCGCGGGTGATTGCTGTTTGCGAGATGTCGCGCGCGACGACACCCATCGCGCTGTTGAGCTCGGCGCAGCTCATGCTGTCGTATTTCGCCGGATCGACGGTTCGGCCGATCGACGAACAGCCGGCGAGAAGAAACAGTGCAATCACAAGAGCCGGTGGTGAGGCTGTCGTTGAAATCAGATTCATGTCCGCACCCGGCACAGCCGTTTCACTGGCTCCATCATATGCATCGAACTACTAGAGCCGACGGCCATCTTCGTCAAAGTTTCCGATCGCTGCGGAACCCATCACAGAGGCGAGCCCATCGCCACATGAACACACGGGGTTCCCGCAAATTTCAGGAACGTTCTCTGTCACTCGAAGTTGGTGTTCGTCGAGTGCACTAAAACAATGACTGGTAAACGGGAAAGCCCGTCCCGGCTGACGCTGGGGCGGGCTTTCTTTTCGTGTTCGCTTGGGCAGGCAGTGGGCGATCAGTAGCCGTCGTTTTCGATGACCACGGGGTGGTGGCGATAGTGACGGTGAGTGGAAACGGAGCCTGTCACGACGACGGTGTCTGGGCGATGATGCCGTCTCACGACGACCATGTCTCCGCGATGATGCCGGCGTCCATGGTCATAGAACGCAACTTCGCCATGGCGGCGGTGATGCAAGCGCTGACCGTCCTCGTTGATGATCCTGACGCTGTTGTGGTGTCGATGGTGGGTTCTGATAACCACATCGGCCTCGGCTGCCGAAGCTATGGCCGGCAAGCCGACGGAAAGCGCCAACGCGCACATGATCATTGTTTTCATTGCAGTTTCTCCATTTCCTGAATTGGCCCTTCGTTTGGATAACTGCCTGTGATCAATTTGGTTCCGGCCTGCTTGGGCCAGCCCGAAACGCTTGCGGCATGTCGAAAGAGGGGCGATCGCATCGCCTAGGGCTGAGAAGGGGCTGCCTCTCGCTGATGGTATTTGCAAAGAACGATGCGTCTCGACGCGTCGGTCTCGCTCACGTCGGGCAGCACAACGATCTGCCCCCAAAAATCGCAATATCTGGCTACTGCCTCCGGCAGCTCCTTGCCGCTCATGCCAGAGATCGCAGCGATATCACCTTCGCTACAGTTGGTCTTTCCGGAGAGCTGCGCTGCCGCCGCTACTATCTTGCATGACCGCTCGTCGTTTGCTTGCGAGGGCGCGCAACCGCAGGCAAGTGCGATTGCTGCTGTGACAACCAATTTGCGCATGATGGCTCCGGACCTGACCGGCATTCTGTCGCCGCCGTAACAACAAATATGAAGCGCAGCTAATACAAAGGCAAATTCACCAGGCCATCTCTCGATTTGCCAATGGCGGAACATTAGGCGCGCCTAATTGTTCTACTCCTCACAGCCGACATCCGTGTCTGCTGAAGATCAGCCGGCAAAGGCTGGTCGGCCCGCGTTCTCCGCCAGAGGCGCGGGCTTCCCCAGGCAACAGGAGAACGATTATGAACAACATCATTTGGCTCGTTGGCGCGGTGGTCATCGTAATTGCGATATTGAGCTTCTTCGGCCTCCGATAGGTGCGACGCGGGTTCTGGCCGGTTGCCCGTTGATCGGCCAGTCGGCCTTTCGTCGACTTTCCTGTTCCTCTGACGCTTCCGTGGGGAGGAGCGGGGGTGTTCGCATTCCGTCCCCCCGGCGGCCAACCCGGCCGTAGCGCCGATGCCAAGCATGCACTAACATTCCAGCCTGACCCCGTAGGGGCTGCCCAGTGATCTGTTCAAATTGGGGACATACCCATGACCAATCATTGCTGTGGACCGGGCTATGCTTCCCCAGCCGAGGCGATGACCGCACCTCGCGAAAAGCTGCTCTATACGATTGCCATCTACACCGGCACGGGCATTCAGAAGCCGGACTATTTGTGCACCATTGATGTCGACCCGGAGAGTTCGACCTACAGCCAAGTGATTTCACGTTTGCAAATGCCGGGTATTGGCGATGAGCTTCATCACTCGGGCTGGAATGCCTGTTCGTCGTGCCATGGCGATGCGAGCATGGAGCGGAAATATCTGATTGTGCCGGGTGTGCGCTCGTCCAATCTGCACATTGTCGATTGCGGCACCGATCCTCGCAATCCGACACTGTTCAAAGTCATAAGCGGCGCTGACATCAAAGCCAGGACCAACTTGTCGGCACCGCACACGGTGCATTGCCTCGGCTCGGACATCATCGTTTCCATGCTTGGCGACGCTCAGGGCAATGCCCCCGGCGGCTATTTGCAACTCAGCAAGGAGTTCGAGATTGTCGGCCGTTGGGAAAACTCCATGGGCGGTATCAAGTTTGGTTATGATTTCTGGTACCAGCCGCGACACAACGTAATGGTCAGTTCGGAGTGGGCCGCTCCCAATACCTTCATGCCGGGTTTTGACCTGGAAGAGGTTGGCCATCTAAAATATGGCCGGGAGATCCATTTCTGGGATTTTGAAAAGAAGGAGCCGAAGCAAACATTCTATCTCGGTGAAGATGGCCTCATCCCACTGGAAGTGCGGTTCCACCACAATCCCGACAGCAGTCACGGCTTTGTTGGCGCGGCCCTTTCAGCAAATATCATCCATTGGTGGAAGGATTCGGCGGGTGATTGGCAATGGGAAAAAATTATCGATGTCGACAATGAGCCACATCCCGAATGGCCGATCCCGATTCCGGGCGTGATCTCGGTCATCCTGCTCAGCATGGACGATAGATACCTCTATTTTTGTAACTGGTTACACGGCGACATCCGTCAGTACGACATCTCGGACCCTCACAATGCCAAGCTTACTGGACAAGTGTGGATGGGCGGACTTCTCGGCCGTGCGCCTGAGGTCAATGGCGTGAAAGTGACTGGCGGGCCCCAGATGATACAGCTCAGCCTCGACGGCAAGCGCCTGTATGTGACAACCTCACTTTTCTCCACCTGGGACAATCAGTTCTATCCGGAAATCCGCACCAATGGCGGATGCATGCTGATGGTCAATTGCGATACCGAAAACGGCGGCATGGAAATCGATCCGCGATTTGTTGTCGATTTTGGCAAGGAACCAAATGGACCAAGCCGCTGCCATGAAACCCGTTATCCCGGCGGTGATTGCACGAGTGACATCTGGGTATGACCAGCTTCACCATCACTCTCGCCAACCAAGGCGGTGCGGCCTTTGACGTCGATCACCGCAAGCCCCTCTTGCAAAGCTTGCGCGAGCAGGGCGTGGATTTGCCCTACGGGTGCCAGTATGGCGGCTGCATAAGCTGTGCGGCCAAAATAATCAGCGGCAAAGTCAATCAGCAAGCGCAGCGGGCGTTGAACAACCGCCAGATCAACAATGGCTACATAATCCTCTGCGTCGCCCGCCCTTTGAGCGACTGCACGCTGGAGGTCGGCGTTGAAAGTCACGACAAGCTCTACCGCAACCCCTTCCTTGACCCCCTGGCCGCTCATGAATTGAAAGCCGATATTGCGACCCCGTTGGACGAACAGAAATGACCCATATGAACCATGATGAGCCCTATCCGGAGGCTTATCTGCAAGGAATTCTGAAATCGGTCAAAACCATCGCGATGGTGGGGGCCAGCCCCGACAAGACCAAGTTCTCCTATGGTGTACTGCGGGTGCTGCACGAGATCGGCTACGATATGATCCCCGTCAACCCCAGTCCCGGCCTGGATGAAATCCGAGGGCTCAAGGTGTACCCGTCGCTGGCGGCCATCGACCGGCCTGTCGATATGGTCGAGGTTTTTCGTCGTTCCGAAGATCTGTTGGACGTTGCTGAGGAAGCCATCGCCATCAATGCCAAGGTTCTGTGGGGTCAGATTGGCGTGCGCGATGACGCTGCCGCCCAGTTGGCGGAGGAAGCAGGCTTGAAAGTGGTGATGAACCGCTGTCCAAAGATTGAGTTGTTCCGCCCCTTCTGGAAGCCGAAGTTGCACTTGGGAATATGATTGCGGGTCACCGAATTCGGAGCTGTCGCGGCAACCGACCTGTTCCCCTGGTCTTGGATTGAATTCTACCCGAGGTACGATGCCAGATGGGCGCTGAGATCACGCGCGTCGTCGCCAGCGCCGTCGATCAGCGCAGATTTGCGGCGGCGCAGAAACTGCATCCCCATCAGGTACAGGCCCGGATGTTCAGCAACTCCGCCGTCGTGACGGACGTAGCCCTTGCGATCGATGACCGGCAGTTCCAGCCACGAGTAGTCCGGACGGTAGCCGGTGGCCCAAATGATCGTCCTGATCGCGCCGCTGGCGAGGTCGAGGCCGAGCGGCGGGTTGTCCTCGACATGGGTCGGCGGCGGGCGATCCGGCGGCCCGACCGTCGCGTCCAGGCCGTTGTCGCGCGCCCATTCGTCGATGAGGTCGAGCAGCCGGGCCATCTTCAGATCAGAAAGCGCGCACATGTTGCGCAATGACCCCGCAAACTGGGCCTTGCCGTCTTCGGTGATGCCGGCGAGGCGGCCGACGAGCCGGACCCCGAGGTCGACCAGCGCATTGAGGTCGAGGGTGGTGCGGTCGGGCGTGCCGGCAAGCTGCAGCGAAGGAACCCGTCGTGCCCGCCTGATGTCGTCTACCTCGTCGTAGCGCTCGTTGAGCACGCCGGCGGCGTCCATCCACCACTCCAGGTCCTTGCCGCGATAGACGCGGGGCGCCCGGATGTGCTCGCCCACCGACAGGGTCACTTGGCGCCCCGAACGCTGCAGTTCCTGAGCGATCTGGGTGCCGCTGGCCGACGCGCCCACCACCAGCACGCCACCGTCGGCGACCTGACCCGGATTGCGGTAGGACTGCGCCGTCAGGATGGTGACCGACGGCGGCACGCGGACGGCGAAATCGGGCAGGCGCGCGATGTTGCACGCGCCCGACGCCAGCACCACGGTCCGGCACCGCCACTCGCCGCGATCCGTGCGCACAAGATATCCCGCCCCGTCGCTGCGAACCGAGGTGACGGTCGTGTGGGTTCTGACCGGAGCCGAGATCGCCTTGGCATAGTTCCCGAGGAAATCGATCACCTCTGGCATCGTCCGGTAGCCATCGGGGTCGTCGCCGTCATAGCGGAAGCCCGGTAGCCGGCTCTGCCAGTTCGGGGTGAGCAACCGCAGCGAATCCCACCGCTCGGTGCGCCAGGTATGGGCAATCTCGCCGCGCTCCAGCAGTACATGGTCGATCGAACGCTCCGCGAGGCAGCGGCTCATCGCGAGCCCCGCGTGCCCTGCACCGACGATCACGGTGGTGACGGAACTAATCGCGCCCTCTCAGAGTCTACCGCTCGAAGTGCCTTTCAATTCACCACGACCGTGACGTTCGTCGGATTGGTGACAATGTCATAGACCGCAGATCGCTTCTGCGACTGAGCGACGAGAGCCTCGATGTCCTCGGGCTTGGCGTCGGCGTCGATGTTGTACTTTACCGTGATGCCGCTGAAGCCGTTGCGGACGTCGCTGTCGATGCCGAGTATGCCGGCGAGATCCATGTCGCCTTCGATTGTAGCCTTCACCGACTTCAACTGGATGTTGCGGTTCTGGGCAACCGCGGCGATGCCGGCGGTCAGGCAACTCGCCAGCCCGACCAGCACGTATTCGACAGGCGTAGCGCCCTTATCCAAGGAAGCGAAGACCTCCGGATGGTCGGCGTCGAATGCGAACGTGGTCTTGCGATGCTGGTCCTGGCCGAGACCGTAGAAGCTCTCGACTGTCGAGTGGCTGTGGGTGCCATCCTTCCATTCGCAAGCCGCGCGCCACTTGAATTGCGCGGCCTCCGGGGCGTTGGAAAGCGCTTCCTTTGCGGCGAGAAGCGCCTCTACGTTAACGCCATTATTGGCCTGTACTTCGGAAGCCATGATTATCCTCCCTACCTTGCACTGGCTCAAACCCGACCGATTCCACTGACCTCCTGATCAGATTTCACCAAGGTGTGGCATGGTATGGGTAGCGAAGTTTTTCATCAAGTTGTTTCCGCAGGGATACAGTCGTCCCTCGCGCACCGAGTTGCGCTTGCCGGCGAAGGAGTGCCCTGCATGTCGGTCGACGGCGACCGTGGGACTGCCACAAGGGCATGCCGCGCGTTCACGCCCCCGACCACTGTGGGCGCGGTGGATAAATAGGCGAAGCAATCTGTGGGGTATCGGGAGAAACAAATACCTAAGTATCTGTTTTTTCTGGTCGGAGTGGCAGGATTTGAACCTGCGACCCCCTCGTCCCGAACGACGGGGTCGGCCAGCAAAAGCCCGGATTTGCTTCCGATCGGTCGCCTTGGCTGTGCCGCGAAATACCTGTACGCAGAAATCAGAACCGAATAGACCATTCGGAAGCTGGACGGACGCGAAATGGCGCGAATCAAGATTGTCCATACGACCGAGTACACCTACCGCAATCCGGTCGGCCTTTTGCGTCACCGGCTGATGGTGCGGCCCGACGACAGTCACGACTTGAGACTGCATCACGCCGATCTCAAGATGGAGCCGGAGCCAGCCTCCATCTACTGGAAGCACGACACATTCGACAATTCCATCTGTTTCGTCGAATGGCCCGAAACGCTCAGGACCAAGCGCCTAAGCATCATCTCGACGCTGGATCTGACGCATCATCCCGAAGGCCCGCTACTCCCGCAGTACAGCCTTGAGACCGCGGCTGAAAAGTTCCCGCTCTCTTACACCCAAAGCGAAACTGCTGATCTTGGGCGTCTGACCGGACTGCAAATGCCGGACACGGACCGCAAGGTTGAGGCCTGGGCGCGTCGCGCGGTCGCCGAGGCCGGCAGCACGAACACGTTGAAGGTATTGGAGGCGATGACTCGCGCCATCCAGCAGCAGTTCCGCTACGGCGCCCGCCACGAGGAAGGCACGCAGACAGCCGTCCAGACAATCGAGCTCGGCACCGGTACCTGCCGCGACTTCGCTGTCCTGATGATGGAAGCGCTGCGAAGCTTCGGCTTGGCCACCCGCTTCGTCACCGGGTACCTCTACGATGACACCTCCGGCACGACCCGTGGAGGCGGTAGTACGCACGCCTGGTGCGGTGTCTATCTTCCGGGCGCCGGCTGGGTCGAGTACGACCCGACCAACGGGCTGGTCGCAGGCGCCAACCTGATCCGCGTGGGGGTGACCCGCGAAGCTTCGCAGGCCCTTCCAATCTCGGGAGGCTTTGTCGGCAACGCGGGAGATCCGACTGGCCTGCATGTTGACGTATCAGTCTCCGCAGTTCCAATACGGTAAGGCATCGCTGATTGTAGGTAGTCTTCTCTTGGTGCGGTGTTTACGCAGCGTAGCTCGGTGTCATATTTGACTTCAGCCAAAACAGATGAGGGAAGACTGGCCAGGCGAAGGGCCCGAAAGATCACAATTCTCATGATCGCAGGTCCCTGCAAGGGCGGGGCTGGGCACCTTCGCGCCACCGTTGGGTGCGGCGGCAACAGCGTCATGGGGCAGGTCATGGCTTCCAGTCCAAGCCCGAAGCGTGAGGAACGCCGCGAGCGCCTCAAATGGGCCAGCTTATGGAAGACTTCTGCGACCCTGCTGGTGGGGATCCTGACTCTCGGATAGCTTTCCACCGAAGGAATGCCTTCCATTCCGCGACCGTCCGCCAGAACGAGTCAAGCTGCCTTCAACGCCTGCGCAGGTTGGTTGCCGTTGAACAGGGACGCAAAATGAATGCAGAACTCGCGCTTGTCCTCGCCCTACTGGTCTCCGCGATTGTCATGTTCGCGGTCAATAGGCCAAGGCTGGACGCCGTCGCGCTTATCATGCTGGTGGCACTCCCTTTTACCGGCGTGCTGTCGATCGGAGAGGCGCTCTCGGGCTTCAGCGATCCGAATATCGTCCTCATCGCGGCTCTCTTTATCATCGGCGACGGATTGGTGCGGACAGGTGTCGCCCAGCGGCTCGGCGACTGGCTCATTGCAAGAGCGGGATCAAGCGAAGTCCGGCTGACCGTGCTCCTCATGCTGGTCGTCTGCTCGCTGGGCGCCACAATGAGTTCGACGGCGGTAACCGCGATTTTCATTCCCGTCGTACTGCGTATTTCGCAGAGCACCGGCATAGGCCCGGGACGGCTGATGATGCCACTCAGCTTCGCTGCCCTCATCAGCGGCATGATGACACTCGTGGCCACCGCGCCCAACCTTGTCGTCAACAGTGAGCTCGAGCGGCACGGTGTGCCAGGGTTTGGCTTCTTCAGCTTCACACCGTTTGGCCTTCCGGTTCTTGGTCTTGCGATCGTATACATGATCTTCGCCCGACGCTGGCTGCCTGTCGAAAACGAGCAGAAGACGCCCCAACAGGCGACCTTCGGGGCGTGGGTGGAGGAATACAAGCTTGCTCATCGAGAGCGACGAGTGAAAATTTCCGACCGTTCTCCCTTGGTCGGACAGAATTTGGAGCAGTTGGACTTGCGAAGCACGTCTGGTGCCAACATTCTGGCGATCGAGCGCAGTCATAAGCTCCGAAAGGAAATTCTCAGGCCTACGGTCAAGACAGAGTTGCACGCTGGCGACATTCTCCTGATCGACCTAACGGCTCCCGGCAGTAAATTCAAGGAACTCCAGGCGCGGATGGTCCTGGAGGATTTGCCATTGAGCGGCGGCTATTTTGCGGATCGATCGCAAGAGCTCGGCATGGCTGAGGCCATCGTGCCGCCGACGTCGGAACTCATCGGCAAGACGGTGGTGGAGTCCAAGCTGCGGACGCAGTTCGGGGTAACGGCTGTCGGCCTGAACCGCGGCGACAGCCCGCATACGGACAATCTCCTGGCCGAGAGACTCAATACCGGTGATACGTTGCTGGTGATCGGACCCTGGAAGGAAATCGAGCGGTATCGGACCGACACGAAAGATCTCCTCGTCATCAAACTGCCCGTCGAGATCGAGGAACGGCTTCCAGTCCCAGGAAAGTCATTGCACGCGGTGATTTGTCTCCTTTTCGTCATCGGCCTGATGGTCAGTGGCATCGTGCCGAATGTGCAAGCGGCCCTCATCGGCTGCCTTCTCATGGGTACGCTCGGCTGCGTCGACTTTGCGAGCGCCTATCGATCAATCGACTGGAAAACGATCATCCTGATCGTCGGCATGTTGCCGTTTTCTGTCGCTTTGGAGCGAACTGGCGGCGTCGACCTGGCGGCGGAAGGCCTGAAGAATCTTACCGCCGGGGCCGGAAACAGCATTGTCCTTGCAATGCTCTTCGCCATCACGGCTGCTCTGGGTATGTTCATCTCAAACACGGCAACCGCGGTGCTGATGGCTCCAGTCGCCCTTGCTGTGGCCCATGAATTGGGTGTGTCCCCCTATCCATTGGCCATGACCGTCGCGCTGGCGGCTTCGACAGCCTTCATGACGCCTGTTTCCTCGCCCGTGAACACGCTGGTGGTTGCGCCGGGGCGCTACTCGTTTGGGGACTTTGTCCGCATCGGCGTTCCCTTCTCCGTCATCGTCCTGATCGTGAGCGTGATCCTGGTTCCGTTGCTCTTGCCCTTTTGAGGTTCACGCCGGGCACGATCCGCGTGAACGCGGTCCGGAAGCTGGCGGTCATCATGCATGCCATGCTGAAATCGGGTGAACTGTTCAGTCGGACGACCTACTGCAAAAGTTTTTACCGTCGATTGCGCCGAGACGTCCCTGCCGGGACGTGAACTGGCCCATTCCGAAGAACAGGCGTTGCACCGTCAAGCCATCTTGACGCGTGCGCTTCGTACAGTGGAAGGGCCATTCTGTGGAGACCAATCATGCCCCGACATCACATCGACTGCGAAGACGACCATGCTCCCGGCATACGACACTTCGTGCGGCAAAAAGGGCTTGGATTATCGGCTGCGATTAGACGACGCCGGACGGCACCCGAAACCCTTCAGCATGTCGGTCGTAGAGATCAGCTTCGCCGCGTCCTGAAAGCAGACATCTCAACCGAGGACTCCGGAGGTCGCGGTTTGCGCCCGGAAGGCGACATTCGAAGCGCTGTTCCAGGTGGACATACCTGCGACGGTCGAAATGTAGTGCGAACCCCAGCCTCTTGTGACACACGACCGGAGCTCCAAGCCTTTGCGCGACCTCACCGAATACTACGCCCGTGGCTTCCGTCGGCTCAGATCGCTTCGCTGTCTCCTCCCAAGCTAGACGGTATCTATCGGAAACGGGACACAAATTCATGATTTCGGATCGCACACCCATGAAGCTTGTTATAGATTCGGTAATGCGCGTTCTCTCAGGCCATTGTCTCGAGAAAGGCCGGAGGGGACGATTTCGTCAATGCCTCCGCAGGCGGGAACTCTTTCATGTCGAGAAACGCTCTCTGCCTAGCCGTGTTGTTCAGCCTGCTGGCCGTAAGCAGTCCACTTGGGCAGGAAACGCTTCAAGCCAAACAGCCAGTCGGCGTCGGCCTCTATCTCAGCCCGCCATTTGTCAAACAGGAGCAAGGTAGCTTCAACGGAATGGCGGTCGAACTCTGGGAGTCGATCGCGGCATCGCAGGGCTTGCAAAGCCAGTACCGCCTCTACCCGACGGTTAGTGCCCTGATCGACGCCGCGGCAAACGGCGAGATCGACGTTGCCGTCACCAATCTCACTATTACACAAGGCCGGGCGCAGCGGATCGATTTCACTCATCCGTGGTTCGATGCCGGACAGAGGATCATGGTCAACGAGCATCAAGGCACAGGATTCCTGGACGTTATGGCGGGTTTGAGGGACGCAGGCTTCCTTCGCGCCTATGCGTGGCTCGCCTTTGTCATCGCGGCGGCGACCGTATCGCTGACCATCTTCGACCGGAAGTTTGATCCCGCCTTTCCGCGTCGATGGCGTGACGGAATAGCGGAGAGTTTTTTCTCGATCATGTCAGTTGCCTCAGGCAAAGCATCCGGCCGAAAGAATGTTTTCGGTTGGATCGGACGGGTATGGCAGGGCTTGTGGCTAATATTCGGGATTGCTGTGCTCGCCTATGTCACCTCATCCGTAACGAGCGTGATGACCACCCTTTCATTGACCAACCAGGTCAACAGCCTTGCCGATCTTCCCGGCAAGTCGGTCGGGGTATTCACCGGCAGTGTGTCGGAGGATTTTGCCCGCAACTCCGGTTTCGACCGGCAATCGTTCCCGAACATCGAGGAAGCGGTAGCGGCTTTGCGTGACGGCAGCATCGACGCGATCGTCGGCGATGCGCCCGTGCTCGAATATTATGCGCATACGCACCCCGAAGAACGGGTCAGTGTCATCGGAGGCCTCTTCGAGCCGGATAAGTACGGCTTCGGTCTTGCACGCAACAGTCCCTTGACCAGGCGGCTGACGGTCGAAATTCTGGGCGCACATGAGCGCGGGCTCGTCGAGCAGCTGCATGCCAAGTATTTCGGCGAGTCACCATGAGCGCTGAGCGATGCGGGACGCAAACAAAACGTCCTCTCAGCCGCATCTAAGACCGAGGCTAACCCAAAGCAGACGGAACGACGACCTCCGAGAAGATCGCAGCGAAGCACGTCGCTCCCGATGCAATGTGGCCGCCAAGACCTGACCTTCGTTCATCGGAGAAATGTCATCCGATCTAGCTCGTCGTTTCGCCCGCTCTTCCAATGAGATTACGCGGCATCCCGCCGCCCTCAAAGCAGGGGCCGCTTTTGGCGCAAAGAGGGCAGCACAACGCTGGATGCAAAGGTCGGCTTTCTAGCGGAGTCATCCCGAAAGCGGACGTTCCGTTTTCGGCCCATGAGCCGTAGTGTCCTGCCACGTTTCACTCTCGGCCTATCACGGCCGAGGAGAACTTACATGGGCTATTCTCAATTCGATGATGCCAGCCGCGAGCGCGCAGCTTGGAACGCTGGAAAAAAGGTAGGCGCCAAGCGTCCATTCACCCAGAAGCAAATCTGGGCCATCCGCTTCCTCCTTGATCGCGAGAGACGCATCCGGGACCGAGCCCTGTTCGATCTCGCGATCGACAGCAAGCTTCGGGGCTGCGACCTAGTCAAGACCAGAATTCGCGATGTGGTGGCCGGGCCGGAGATCAGAACTCGCGCGATCGTTGTTCAGCAAAAGACATCGGCCTGTCCAATTCGAGATCACCAGTGACGTGAGAGCCAGCCTTCTGGCCTGGCTCGAACGACGTGGGGGCTCGGTCGAGGACTATGCGTTCCCGAGCCGGGTCGATCATTCATGCAACATGAGCACAAGGCAGTACGCGCGGCTGGTCGACCAATGGGTGACCGCGATCGGTCTGCGTTCGGAGGAGTACGGAACACACTCGCTCCGACGGACGAAGGCGTCGATGATCTACAAGGCGACGGGAAACATCCGCGCCATCCAGATACTGCTCGGCTCG
>NZ_JBFUFB010000018.1:0-86163 GCF_056403655.1 Mesorhizobium sp. P2_F8 | reverse complement strand
ATCGGCGCACTGCTGCGCGGCGTTGACCGTGAAGGTGTCGAGCGCGGCCAGGTTCTGGCCAAGCCCGGCACGGTGAAGCCGCACAAGAAGTTCGTGGCCGAAGCCTACATCCTGACCAAGGACGAAGGTGGCCGTCACACGCCGTTCTTCACCAACTATCGTCCGCAGTTCTATTTCCGCACGACGGACGTGACCGGCATCGTGTCGCTGCCGGAAGGCACCGAGATGGTGATGCCGGGCGACAACATCACGGTCGATGTCGAGCTGATCGTGCCGATCGCCATGGAAGAGAAGCTGCGCTTCGCTATCCGTGAAGGCGGCCGCACCGTCGGTGCCGGCATCGTCGTCACCATCAAGGAATAACTGACCCCGGCATCCGCTGGGTCAGGTTCGAGACGGAAAGGGCGGTCCTTGGGGCCGCCCTTTTCCTTTTGCCCGGCGGTCGTCGGGTGTTGTCGGTCGAACCCTGTTGCAAGCCTTTGGACCTCGTCTAGGATAGCTTGCATGGCGGGGCTTTTCCAAATGGTTCCAGGGCGCCTTTTGCATCGTCGGGCTTTGTGGTCGCTGTGGCTGATCTGCCTGCTGGCGTCGCTTGTCGCGGGGCATGCCGCCTTTGCGGCGGATACGGCGCCGGATCTCGGTCCGACGATGCGCTTCGTCGTCGTCCGCAGCAACGCACCAGGCTGCGAGCCGATCTGCCCGGAATGGATCTCCGCCGAAGGCTCGATAGAGGCCCGGACGCCGGTTCTGTTCAAACGCATGCTCAAAACGCTTGGCGGCCGAAATCTGCCGATCGTCGTCGATTCTCCCGGCGGCAATGTCGAGGCGGCGCTTACGCTTGGCCGGCTGATCCGCAAAAGCAAGTTCGATATCGCTGTCGGCAAGACCCTGTTCGACGGCTGTCTGCCTGATGCGAAGGACTGCGCGGAAAACGATGGCAGGGGCGCCCGTTATTTCGGCGATGCCTACGCCAGCGGCGCCATGTGCAATTCCGCCTGTCCGCTGATGTTTGCCGGCGGTATCCGGCGGTTGGTCGGTGAATCGGCCTATCTCGGCGTCCATCAGATCACCACGACCTATATCCGCACGAAACTGCAATATCGCACCACCTATCGCATCGTGGGCGGCAAGAAGAAGGTACTCAGCACTAGGATCGTCAGCCGGAAGAGTGCCGGCAGCTACAAGACCTACGAAATGAGCAAGGCGGTGGAGAAAAGGCTGGCAGCCTATCTCGACGGGATGGGCGTCGGACCGGGCGTGCTCGAAACGATGAAGGACACCCCGGCCAGCGCAATCCACCAACTGGAAGTGCAAAACATGCTTCGGATGAATATGGTCACTAGCCTGGATTCCGTTGACATACTGACCGCTGGAACCATCTGCCGCGCCACTCCATTGCCCGAGAATTGCCGGGAAGTGCCGTCTCCGGCAGACAAGGCCACCCGGCCGGCCGCTGCCGAGGTGGGAAAAGTCGAGCCCGCCGCCATCGCGCCGATCGGACCCGAAAGCGTACAGCGGGACAATGTCGCCGACATGCGCTTCGTTCTGGTGCGCGGCAAGAGTTTCCTCTGCGATCCCGATTGTCCGGAGTGGATCGCAGCGGAAGGCAGGATTACCGCCGAGACGCCACAGAAGCTGCGCGAACTGCTTGGCACCCTGGAGGATCGGCGGCTGCCCGTCGTGATCAACTCACCGGGAGGCGACCTTTCCGGTGCTCTTGCCGCCGGGAGGCTGATCCGCGAACGCAGGCTCGACGTGGCGGTCGCACGCACGGAGTTCATGGAATGCGAGCCGGAGAAGCCGGGCTGCACGGCTCAGGACGGCGTCTATGTCGGGCTCACCAATGATGCGTTGGGCGAATGCGATGCAGCCTGTCCGATCATGCTTGCGGGCGGTGTCAGACGCCTGGTCGGCCCCCATGCGCGATTGCGCTTGCGGTCGCTGGAACTGGACCGGCAGGTCAAGACCTATCTCGAAGAGATGGCGGTCGGGCCTGACCTGTTTGCCGCGATAAAACTCCATTCGAGCCAACGGCAGCTCGACCCCAGGAAGATGCTCAAAGTCGGGCTGACGACAGGGCCTCAATCGGCGGATGAACTGACCGGAGCTTCCATTTGCAAATCGGCCCCGAAGCCGGGCAATTGCCGCCTGGTATCGGCGCCCAAACTCCAGGCCAACGCGCCCACCAAGTCATAGTTTCGGCGGTACGGTCGGGCGGACTGGCCGTCGAGGCAGGTTGAGCCATCCCCGATAGTTCCGCTATCGTCATCTCCGGCATTGCCATCTCTGGCGCTGCTTAAGGGGCCAGTGGAGGAAACAAATGAGCCAGGACGTCCCGACATTGTACGAATGGGCTGGCGGCACCGAGGCGCTGAACCGGCTGACGGAAACCTTCTACGTCAAGGTGCTTCGCGACCCGGTCGTTGGGCCGGTGTTCAGGACCATGTCGCCGGACCATCCGGCCCACGTTGCGGCGTTCATCGGCGAGGTTTTCGGCGGACCGAAAACCTACAGCGAAAAATTCGGCGGCCACCGCGAGATGGTCATGCACCATCTGGGCAGGCATCTGACCGAGGAGCAGCGCCGCCGCTGGATCAATCTTCTGGCCGATGCCGCCGACGCGGTCGGCCTGCCCGACGATCCTGAATTCCGCTCTGCCTTCATGGGCTATGTCGAATGGGGCTCGCGGCTGGCCAAGATGAACTCCAATCTCGGCGAGACCTGCGATCCCGAGACGGAGCCGATGCCGGCCTGGGGCTGGGGTGTGCCGGGTGGGCCGTACAGGCCGCCGGAAACAAAGTAGCCTCCAGTCGCCACGGGAGGTGTCGGGCTGATGCTGGAAGATATGAATATCGTGCGCTGGCACGAGTGGGATGGCCCCGGCCTCGAACACTTGCTGCTGCAGGAGCGGGCAGGGGAAGTCTCGGCCGACTCTGTCGTGATCTGTTCTGGTGAAACGCCTTTTGCGGTGCGCTACCGCATCGCCTGCAACGCGAACTGGCATGCCAGGAGTGTCATGGTCGACGTGATCGGCAGCGGCCAGACACTTGTCCTTGCCGCCGACGGCGATGGTCGCTGGACCAGGGATGGCCTGCCGATGCCCGAGCTCGACGGCGTCCTCGACCCTGATCTCACCGTCACGCCGTTCACCAACACGCTGCCGATCCGGCGATTGCGGCTTTCGACGGGACAAAGTGCCGAGATCACCACCGCCTTCATCGATTTCCCGGCCCTCACCGTTGTCGCCAATCCGCAGCGCTACACATGCCTCGAAGAGGGCAGGCGATATCTCTATGAATCGCGCGCCAGCGACTTCAAGCGGGAGCTCGAGATCGACCGCGACGGGCTGGTCGTCAGCTATCCCGATTTCTGGCGCAGGGGTTAAGGCGCGTTTGCTTGCAAACCACTCTTTACAGAGCGAGCGGAAGCTTTTAGGAAGCGCCTGCTGCGCCGACATGCGCACGATACGGGCATAGCTCAGTTGGTAGAGCGGCGGTCTCCAAAACCGCAGGTCGTAGGTTCGAGCCCTGCTGCCCGTGCCATTTCTCGAAATGGCACTCAACGCGATATTTCGCCATTTCTCGAAATGGCCCTCGAAACGATATTTCGCGGCGGCCCTTTGAAAATCGGCGACCCGCTTGCCATATTAGCTCGATTGGGGCATAAGGGCGCCATAGCCGGGACGGAACGACTGGATGGTTCCGAGGCGGCGTTTGGTCATAAAGCGGACACTTGCCACTTGCGTGGATCAAGAATCGGTTTTATGTAGACGAAACAGACACGCGACGCGTGGAGCTGGGAAGCCGGCTTTACGCGTCTGATTTGCATGGGCGAAATGATTGCGCTGATTCGGCGCGAAAACAAGCCCAGGCGGCACGTCCCGGCCAGCGGGATCATCCAGGGGACCCGGCCAACGGGTCTTGAAGACAGAGCGGCATATGGCTTCGAAAACCACAAATCCTTTCGTCTTTCTCCAGCAGGTTCGCGCGGAGACCGCCAAGGTGACTTGGCCGTCGCGACGCGAAACGATGATCTCGACGGTGATGGTCCTCGCTTTCGCTGTGATCGCGATGATCTTTTTCTTCACCGCCGATCAGCTCATGGGCCTCGCGGTCGAGCAGATTCTTGGCATCGGACGCTAAGTCCGGCGATTACGGAGAAGTCTTGAAATGACTGCGCGGTGGTACATCGTCCACGCCTATTCGAACTTTGAAAAAAAGGTCGCCGAGGATATCGAGAACAAGGCCAAGCAGAAGGGCCTGTCCGCCGATATCGAGCAGATCGTGGTGCCGACCGAGAAGGTCGTCGAGGTTCGTCGTGGCCGCAAGGTCGATGCCGAGCGCAAGTTCTTCCCGGGCTATGTGCTCCTGAAGGCCAATCTGACTGACGCGGTGTTCTCGCTGGTCAAGAACACGCCAAAGGTCACCGGCTTCCTTGGCGACTCCAAGCCGGTGCCGATCACCGAGGCGGAGGCGCAGCGCATCCTGAACCAGGTGCAGGAAGGCGTCGAGCGGCCGAAGCCTTCGGTCACGTTCGAGATCGGCGAGGCAATCCGCGTTTCGGATGGTCCCTTCGCGTCGTTCAACGGTTTCGTCCAGGAAGTGGACGAGGAGCGGGCGCGGCTCAAGGTGGAAGTTTCGATCTTCGGGCGCGCTGTGCCTGTCGATCTGGAATTCGGACAGGTCGAAAAGGGCTGATCCGAAATCCCGCCGCCAAGCGCGGCGGGGAAGGGCGGCGCGGAGATCGCGCGGTTCTGAGAACGGTGGGAGACGAATGCGGCTTAGCCGGCCGCATGGATCGCACCACCAGACTGCAACCGCCGGTTTTTCCCTGATGGTGGGGGCCGGCATAGACAAAGGCAGGAAAAGAGATGGCTAAGAAAATTGCAGGCCAGCTCAAGCTCCAGGTCAAAGCGGGATCGGCCACGCCGTCTCCCCCGATCGGCCCGGCGCTTGGTCAGCGTGGCATCAACATCATGGAGTTCTGCAAGGCGTTCAACGCGCAGACCCAGGAAATGGAAAAGGGATCGCCGATTCCGGTCGTCATCACCTACTACCAGGACAAGTCCTTCACCTTCGTCATGAAGACGCCGCCGGTGAGCTACTTCCTGAAGAAGGCGGCGAACCTGACGTCGGGTTCGAAGGAGCCGGGCAAGATCAAGGCCGGCACGATCGGCCGCGACAAGGTTCGCGCCATCGCCGAGCAGAAGATGAAGGATCTGAACGCAAACGACGTCGAAGCGGCCATGCGCATGGTCGAGGGCTCCGCCCGCTCGATGGGTCTGGAAGTGGTGGGCTAAGATCATGGCAAAGATTGCAAAGCGTGTATCGAAGACCCGCGAAGGCATCGATCCCAACAAGGCTTACGCCCTGGGTGAAGCGCTGAAGCTGCTCAAGGACCGTTCCTCGGTCAAGTTCGACGAGACCGTCGAAGTCGCCATGAACCTCGGCGTCGACCCGCGCCATGCCGACCAGATGGTCCGCGGCGTGGTCAACCTGCCGAACGGCACCGGCCGCTCGGTTCGCGTTGCCGTGTTCGCCCGTGGCGACAAGGCTGACGAAGCTCGTGCCGCTGGCGCCGACATCGTCGGTGCCGAGGATCTGGTCGACATCGTCCAGAAGGGCACGATCGACTTCGATCGCTGCATCGCCACGCCGGACATGATGCCGCTGGTCGGCCGTCTCGGCAAGGTGCTCGGCCCGCGCGGCATGATGCCGAACCCGAAGGTTGGCACCGTCACCACCGACGTTGCCGCCGCCGTCAAGGCATCGAAGGGCGGCGCCGTCGAGTTCCGCGTCGAGAAGGCCGGCATCGTTCATGCCGGTGTCGGCAAGGTCTCGTTCGAGGTCAAGGCCCTGGAAGAGAACATCCGCGCCTTCGCTGACGCGGTGACCAAGGCAAAGCCGACGGGCGCCAAGGGCAACTACGTCAAGAAGGTGTCGGTCACCTCGACGATGGGCCCGGGCCTCAAGCTCGACGTCTCGACGCTCGCGGCGTCCTGATAACTTTACCTGGGATCGGCCGTTAAAGGGCTGATCCGCAAAAGAATTCCGGGCCTCCGATTTAGGTTGGCGGCCCGGTGCCGGAAGTCGAAAGGCTTCCGGACATCCTGTCCGAGATTGCAGGCGGCCCAAAAGCCTTAATTCATGTGGGCCTGCATGAGACGGGTGAAGACCGGACAACGGAGCGACTGCTCCAATGAAAGGTTCGAACCGTGTTTGCCTTTTGTCTGCGCATCGTCGGCCTGGCCGTCGTTGTGGCGAAAGGGGGCAGGATCCTCGAGCGTCGTTCGGGAGATCCGTTACTGGATGGCCCGGCCGACAAAAGGCAACCCGACGCCTGTCCTCGTGAATGGGAATGTTCCCGTTAACAGGATGGGGGTCAACTGGAGATAGGCAGTGGACAGAGCGGAAAAACGCGAACTCGTCACGGGCCTGAACGGTGCGTTCTCGAACGCAGGTTCAGTGGTCGTGGCCCACTACGCCGGTATCACCGTCGCGCAAATGAACGACCTTCGGTCGAAAATGCGCGCTGCCGGTGGCACCGTCAAAGTCGCGAAGAACCGTCTCGCCAAAATCGCTCTTCAGGGCACGGACTCCGCATCGATCATCGACCTGTTCAAGGGACAGACGCTGATTGCTTATTCGGAGGATCCGATTGCGGCGCCGAAGGTCGCGTCCGATTTCGCCAAGGGAAATGACAAGCTCGTCATTCTCGGCGGCGCAATGGGCACCACCTCGCTCAATGCCGACGGTGTGAAGGCACTCGCCACACTTCCGTCGCTCGATGAGCTGCGCGCCAGGCTGGTTGGCATGATCGCCACGCCGGCAACCCGGATCGCCCAGATCGTCAATGCGCCAGCGGCTTCTGTCGCGCGCGTCATCGGCGCTTACGCCCGGAAGGACGAGGCGGCATGAGGCCGTTCCTCGCTATCACAAACACACGTTCGAACCTGATGAAGGAATACAACAATGGCTGATCTCGCAAAGATCGTAGACGACCTTTCGAAGCTGACCGTCCTCGAGGCGGCCGAGCTGTCGAAGCTTCTGGAAGAAAAGTGGGGCGTCTCCGCCGCTGCTCCGGTGGCTGTTGCCGCCGCTGGCGGTGGTGCGGCTGCTGCTGCTCCGGCCGAGGAAAAGACGGAATTCGACGTCGTCCTCACCGAGGCAGGTGCTCAGAAGATCAACGTCATCAAGGAAGTCCGCGCCATCACCGGTCTTGGCCTCAAGGAAGCCAAGGATCTGGTCGAAGCGGCTCCGAAGCCGGTCAAGGAAGGCGTTTCCAAGGCCGACGCTGACAAGTTCAAGGCCCAGCTGGAAGCAGCCGGCGCCAAGGTCGACCTGAAGTAAGCGTAAAAGGCGGCGGACGGCCTCGCGCCGTCCGCCACTCCCTTCGGCTGGAGGGAGCACGCGTAGCGCGAGACGTACGAGAACCTCTTTCCTGAGGGCCGCAAATCGGCCTTCAGGAAACGGGTTTTCTCCCGTTTTAGCCGGCCGCCGACAGGCGCCGGGAAAAACAGACAAAGGGTCGCCGCCCAGGTGGCCCAGAATGCAAGGCGAGCCGCGGCGAGGTTCGTCCCGAGTTTAGAGCTAAGGAGCGACGATGGCCCAGACCCAGACTTTCAATGGCCGCAGACGCGTACGCAAGTTCTTCGGAAAGATCCCGGAAGTTGCGGAGATGCCGAACCTGATCGAGGTTCAGAAGGCATCCTATGACCAGTTCCTGATGGTGGCGGAGCCCAAGGGTGGGCGTCCGGACGAGGGACTGCAGGCCGTCTTCAAGTCGGTCTTCCCGATTCAGGACTTTTCCGGCTCCTCAATGCTGGAGTTCGTGAAGTACGAGTTCGAAGGACCGAAATTCGACGTTGACGAATGCCGTCAGCGCGACCTCACCTATGCCGCGCCGCTGAAGGTGACGCTGCGCCTCATCGTGTTCGATATCGACGAGGATACCGGCGCCAAGTCGATCAAGGACATCAAGGAACAGGACGTCTACATGGGCGACATGCCGCTCATGACGCTCAACGGCACCTTCATCGTCAATGGCACCGAGCGCGTTATCGTCTCGCAGATGCACCGCTCGCCGGGCGTGTTCTTCGACCATGACAAGGGCAAGTCGCACTCGTCGGGCAAGCTTCTGTTTGCCGCGCGCGTCATCCCCTATCGCGGCTCGTGGCTCGACATCGAGTTCGATTCTAAGGACGTCGTGCACGCGCGCATCGACCGTCGCCGCAAGATTCCGGTGACGTCGCTGCTGATGGCGCTCGGCATGGACGGCGAAGAGATCCTGTCGACCTTCTACAACAAGATCACCTACAAGCGCGCAGGCGACCACTGGCGCATTCCGTTCAACGTCGAGCGTTTCCGCGGCCTCAAGGCCGTCGGCGACCTGGTCGACGCCGATACGGGCGAAGTTGTTGTCGAAGCCGGCAAGAAGATCACTGCCCGCCAGGCCCGGGCGCTTGGCGAAAAGGGTCTCAAGGCGATCAAGTCGACCGACGAGGATCTGCTCGGCAACTACCTGGCCGAGGACATCGTCAACTACGCCACCGGCGAGATCTTCCTCGAAGCCGGCGACGAGATCGACGAAAAGACGCTGAAGGTGCTGCTTGGCACCGGTGAAAACGAGATCAAGGTTCTCGACATCGACCACGTCAATGTCGGTGCCTATATCCGCAACACGCTCAACGTCGACAAGAACGAGAGCCGCCAGGACGCGCTGTTCGACATCTATCGTGTCATGCGCCCCGGCGAGCCGCCGACACTCGAGACCGCCGAAGCCATGTTCAACTCGCTGTTCTTCGACAGCGAGCGCTACGATCTGTCGGCCGTTGGCCGCGTCAAGATGAACATGCGCCTCGAGCTCAAGGCCGAGGACACCGTGCGCGTGCTGCGCAAGGACGACATCCTGGCCGTGGTCAAGACGCTGGTCGAACTGCGTGACGGCAAGGGCGAGATCGACGACATCGACAATCTCGGCAACCGCCGCGTTCGGTCGGTCGGCGAGCTGATGGAAAACCAGTACCGCGTCGGCCTGCTGCGCATGGAGCGCGCGATCAAGGAGCGTATGTCCTCGATCGAGATCGACACGGTGATGCCGCAGGACCTGATCAACGCCAAGCCGGCGGCCGCCGCCGTGCGCGAGTTCTTCGGTTCCTCGCAGCTGTCGCAGTTCATGGACCAGACCAACCCGCTGTCGGAGATCACCCACAAGCGCCGCCTCTCGGCGCTTGGACCGGGCGGTCTGACCCGCGAGCGCGCCGGCTTCGAGGTGCGCGACGTGCACCCGACGCATTACGGCCGCATCTGCCCGATCGAGACGCCGGAAGGCCCGAATATCGGTCTGATCAACTCGCTGGCCACCTTCGCACGCGTCAACAAGTACGGCTTCATCGAGAGCCCGTACCGCAAGATCGTCGACGGCAAGCTGACCAATGACGTCGTCTATCTCTCGGCGATGGAAGAAGCCAAGCACCACGTCGCGCAGGCCAACGCCGAGCTTGACAAGAGTGGCGGCTTCGTCGACGAGTTCGTCATTTGCCGCAGCGCCGGCGAAGTGATGATGGCGCCCCGCGAAAACGTCGACCTGATGGACGTGTCGCCCAAGCAGATGGTTTCGGTGGCCGCGGCCCTGATCCCGTTCCTCGAGAACGACGACGCCAACCGCGCTCTGATGGGCTCGAACATGCAGCGTCAGGCCGTGCCGCTGGTGCGCGCCGAGGCGCCGTTCGTCGGCACCGGCATGGAGCCGATCGTCGCCCGTGACTCGGGCGCCGCCATCGGCGCCCGCCGCGGCGGCATCGTCGACCAGGTGGACGCGACGCGTATCGTCATTCGCGCCACCGAGGACCTCGATCCGGGCAAGTCCGGCGTCGACATCTACCGGCTGATGAAGTTCCAGCGTTCGAACCAGAACACCTGCATCAACCAGCGTCCGCTGGTCCGCATGGGCGACCGGGTCAACAAGGGCGACATCATCGCCGACGGTCCGTCGACCGAGCTCGGTGATCTGGCGCTCGGCCGCAACGTGCTGGTCGCGTTCATGCCGTGGAACGGCTACAACTACGAGGACTCGATCCTCCTGTCCGAGCGCATCGTCGCCGACGACGTCTTCACCTCGATCCATATCGAGGAGTTCGAGGTCATGGCGCGCGACACCAAGCTTGGTCCGGAGGAAATCACGCGCGACATTCCGAACGTCTCGGAAGAAGCGCTGAAGAACCTCGACGAAGCCGGCATTGTCTATATCGGTGCCGAGGTTCAGCCGGGCGACATCCTGGTCGGCAAGATCACGCCGAAGGGCGAAAGCCCGATGACGCCGGAAGAGAAGCTTCTGCGCGCCATCTTCGGCGAAAAGGCATCGGACGTGCGCGACACCTCGATGCGCATGCCTCCGGGCACCTTCGGCACGGTCGTCGAGGTGCGCGTCTTCAATCGCCACGGTGTGGAGAAGGACGAGCGCGCCATGGCGATCGAGCGCGAGGAGATCGAACGCCTCGCCAAGGACCGCGACGACGAGCAGGCCATTCTGGATCGCAACGTCTACGCGCGTCTTTCCGACGTGCTCGTCGGCAAGGAAGCGATCGCTGGACCGAAGGGCTTCAAGAAGGGCTCGACGCTGTCCAAGGACACGCTCGACGAGTATCCGCGTTCGCAGTGGTGGCAGTTTGCGGTGGAGAACGAAAAGCTCCAGAGCGAACTGGAAGCCCTGCGTGGCCAGTACGACGATTCCAAGAAGGCGCTCGAACAGCGCTTCATGGACAAGGTCGAGAAGGTCCAGCGCGGCGACGAAATGCCTCCAGGCGTCATGAAGATGGTCAAGGTCTTCGTGGCCGTGAAGCGCAAGATGCAGCCCGGCGACAAGATGGCCGGCCGTCACGGCAACAAGGGTGTCGTGTCGCGGATCGTTCCGGTCGAGGACATGCCTTTCCTCGAGGACGGCACGCATGCCGATATCGTGCTCAACCCGCTGGGTGTGCCGAGCCGCATGAATGTCGGCCAGATCCTGGAAACGCATCTGGGCTGGGCTTGCGCGGGCATGGGCAAGAAGATCGGCGAGCTGATCGACACGTACAAGGCAGCCGGCGACATCAAGCCGCTGCGCAAGACGCTCGAGAGCTTCATGCCGGCCAACGACCGCAACGAGCCGGTCCGCGAATATGACGACGAGAGCATCGTTCGCCTCAGCGAGCAGATGCGCCGCGGCGTCTCGATCGCGACCCCGGTGTTCGACGGCGCGCACGAGGCTGACATCAACATCATGCTGGAGCAGGCGGGCCTGCACACCAGCGGTCAGTCGCAGCTCTATGACGGACGCACCGGCGAGCCGTTCGATCGCAAGGTGACGATGGGCTATATCTACATGCTCAAGCTTCACCATCTCGTGGACGACAAGATCCACGCGCGTTCGATCGGTCCGTACTCGCTCGTCACCCAGCAGCCGCTGGGCGGCAAGGCGCAGTTCGGTGGCCAGCGCTTCGGCGAAATGGAGGTCTGGGCGCTGGAAGCATACGGCGCCGCCTACACGCTGCAGGAAATGCTGACGGTGAAGTCGGACGACGTCGCCGGCCGTACCAAGGTCTACGAGGCGATCGTCCGTGGCGACGACACCTTCGAGGCCGGCATTCCCGAGAGCTTCAACGTTCTCGTCAAGGAAATGCGGTCTCTCGGCCTCAATGTCGAGCTGGAGAACACCAAGCTCGACGACAACCCGGTCCGGCTGCCCGACGCGGCCGAGTAAGGCAACGGCGCGCCGCGGAAAGCCGCGGCGCGCCAGAGCATGATCCCGAAAAGTGGCTACCGGTTTTCGGACAGGGTCATGCTCAACCAAGAAGTATTCGACGGCCAGTGGCCGACAAAGACGGCGGGCGTTTGGCTCGCGACTAGATGCAAGGGGTTTTCGAGGACCCCGAAAAGGAGAACGGCATGAACCAAGAGGTCATGAATCTCTTCAATCCCCAGGCGCCGGCACAGGTGTTCGATTCCATCCGGATATCGCTCGCCAGCCCTGAGAAGATTCTGTCCTGGTCGTTCGGCGAGATCAAGAAGCCGGAGACCATCAACTACCGCACCTTCAAGCCGGAGCGTGACGGTCTGTTCTGCGCGCGCATTTTTGGCCCGATCAAGGACTATGAGTGCCTGTGCGGCAAGTACAAGCGCATGAAGTACAAGGGCGTCATCTGCGAGAAGTGCGGCGTCGAAGTCACGCTGTCGCGCGTCCGCCGCGAGCGCATGGGCCATATCGAGCTCGCAGCGCCCGTCGCCCACATCTGGTTCCTGAAGTCGCTGCCGTCGCGCATCGGCACGCTGCTCGACATGACCCTGAAGGACATCGAGCGGGTCCTCTACTTCGAGAACTACATCGTCACCGAGCCTGGCCTCACCGCGCTGAAGGAGCACCAGCTGCTCAGCGAGGAAGAGTACATGATCGCCGTCGACGAGTATGGCGAGGACAGCTTCACCGCCATGATCGGCGCCGAGGCCATCCATGACCTTCTGGCCGGCATGGACCTGGAGAAGATCGCCGGCGACCTGCGTACGGAACTGGCTTCGACCACCTCCGAGCTGAAGCAGAAGAAGTATCTGAAGCGGCTCAAGGTCGTCGAGAACTTCATGGAATCCGGCAACCGTCCGGAATGGATGATCATGAAAGTGGTTCCGGTGATCCCGCCGGACCTGCGTCCGCTCGTCCCGCTGGACGGCGGCCGTTTCGCCACCTCGGATCTCAACGATCTCTATCGCCGCGTCATCAACCGCAACAACCGTCTGAAGCGGCTGATCGAGCTGCGCGCCCCGGGCATCATCGTGCGCAATGAAAAGCGCATGCTGCAGGAAGCCGTCGATGCGCTGTTCGACAACGGCCGTCGCGGCCGCGTCATCACCGGCGCCAACAAGCGCCCGCTGAAGTCGCTGTCCGACATGCTCAAGGGCAAGCAGGGCCGGTTCCGTCAGAACCTGCTCGGCAAGCGCGTCGACTATTCCGGCCGCTCGGTCATCGTGACCGGTCCGGAGCTCAAGCTGCACCAGTGCGGCCTGCCGAAGAAGATGGCGCTCGAACTGTTCAAGCCCTTCATCTACGCCCGTCTCGACGCCAAGGGTTACTCCTCGACCGTCAAGCAGGCCAAGAAGCTGGTCGAGAAGGAACGTCCGGAAGTCTGGGATATCCTCGACGAGGTCATCCGCGAGCATCCGGTGCTCCTGAACCGTGCGCCGACGCTGCACCGTCTCGGCATCCAGGCGTTCGAGCCGATCCTGATCGAAGGCAAGGCGATCCAGCTTCACCCGCTGGTCTGCACGGCCTTCAACGCCGACTTCGACGGTGACCAGATGGCCGTTCACGTGCCGCTGTCGCTGGAAGCGCAGCTTGAAGCCCGCGTGCTGATGATGTCGACCAACAACATCCTGCACCCGGCTTCCGGCGCGCCGATCATCGTGCCGTCGCAGGACATGGTTCTGGGTCTCTACTATCTCTCGATCGTCAACCAGAACGAGCCGGGCGAGGGGATGGTGTTTGCCGACATGGGCGAACTCCAGCATGCGCTCGAGACCAAGGCGGTGACGCTGCACTCCAAGATCCGCGGTCGTTTCCGCTCGGTCGATGCCGATGGCAAGGTCGTGTCGAAGATCTACGACACCACTCCTGGCCGCATGATTATCGGCGAGCTTCTGCCGAAGAACGTCAATGTGCCATACGAGACCGCCAACCAGGAGATGACCAAGAAGAACATCTCCAAGATGATCGATACCGTCTACCGCCACTGCGGTCAGAAGGAGACGGTCATTTTCTGCGATCGCATCATGGCGCTCGGCTTCAGCCATGCCTGCCGTGCCGGCATTTCGTTCGGCAAGGACGACATGCTGATCCCGGATGCCAAGATCAAGCTGGTCTCCGACACCGAGGCTTTGGCCAAGGAATACGAGCAGCAGTACAATGACGGCCTGATCACGCAGGGCGAGAAGTACAACAAGGTCGTCGACGCCTGGGCCAAGTGCTCGGAAAAAGTCGCCGACGAAATGATGGCCCGCATCAAGGCGGTCGAGTTCGAGGACAACGGCCGTCAGAAGCCGATGAACTCGATCTACATGATGTCGCACTCCGGTGCGCGTGGCTCGCCCACCCAGATGCGCCAGCTCGCTGGCATGCGCGGCCTGATGGCCAAGCCCTCGGGTGAAATCATCGAGACGCCGATCATCTCGAACTTCAAGGAAGGCCTGACCGTGCTCGAGTACTTCAACTCGACCCACGGCGCCCGCAAGGGTCTGGCCGACACCGCCTTGAAGACGGCGAACTCGGGTTACCTCACCCGTCGTCTGGTCGACGTGGCGCAGGACTGCATCGTCAACTCCGTCGACTGCGGCACCGACAAGGGCCTCACCATGCAGCCGATCGTCGATGCCGGCCAGGTCGTCGCTTCCGTTGGCCAGCGCGTGCTGGGCCGTACGTCGCTCGACGACATCAACCATCCGGTGTCGGGCGAGGTTCTGGTCAAGGCCGGAACGCTGATGGACGAGCGCGACGTGGAAAAGATCGAAAAGGCCGGTGTCCAGTCGGTCCGCATCCGCTCGGCACTGACCTGCGAGGTCAGGGTTGGCGTGTGCGCGGTCTGCTACGGACGCGATCTTGCCCGCGGCACCCCGGTCAACCAGGGCGAAGCCGTCGGCGTCATCGCGGCGCAGTCGATCGGCGAGCCGGGCACCCAGCTCACCATGCGTACCTTCCACATGGGCGGTACGGCGCAGGTGGTGGACTCCTCGTTCCTTGAAGCCTCCTACGAGGGCAAGGTCGAGATCCGCAACCGCAACGTGGTGCGCAACTCGGACGGCCAGCAGATGGTCATGGGCCGCAACATGGCGGTGCTGATCCTCGACGAAACCGGCAAGGAGCGCGCCACGCACCGTCTCACCTATGGTTCGCGTATCTTCGTGGACGATGGCGACAAGGTGAAGCGCGGCCAGCGTATCGCCGAGTGGGATCCCTATACCCGCCCGGTCCTCACCGAAATCGAGGGCAGGGTGTCGTACGAGGATCTGGTCGACGGCATTTCCGTTCAGGAAACGGCAGACGAGTCGACCGGCATCACCAAGCGTGAGGTCATCGACTGGCGCTCGACGCCACGCGGCAACGACCTCAAGCCGGCGATTGCCATCCAGGACGCCAAGGGCAAGGTCGGCAAGCTGTCGAAGGGCGGCGACGCCCGCTTCCTGCTCTCGGTCGAGGCCATTCTTTCGGTCGAGCCGGGTGCCCAGGTTCGCCCCGGCGACGTGCTGGCGCGTATCCCGATGGAGAGCGCCAAGACCAAGGACATCACCGGCGGTCTGCCGCGTGTTGCCGAACTGTTCGAGGCACGCCGTCCGAAGGATCACGCCATCATCGCCGAGATCGATGGCACGATCCGCTTCGGCCGCGACTACAAGAACAAGCGTCGCATCATCATCGAGCCGCATGACTCGACGCTTGAGCCGGTCGAATACCTGATCCCGAAGGGCAAGCCGTTCCATCTCCAGGACGGCGACGTCATCGAGAAGGGCGACTACATCCTCGACGGCAATCCTGCGCCGCACGACATCCTGGCGATCAAGGGCGTGGAGGCACTTGCTTCCTACCTCGTCAACGAGATCCAGGAAGTCTACCGTCTGCAGGGCGTGTCGATCAACGACAAGCACATCGAGGTGATCGTTCGCCAGATGCTGCAGAAGGTCGAGATCACCACGCAGGGCGACTCGACCTACATTCCGGGCGACCACGTCGACGTGATCGAGCTGGAAGAGGTCAACGAGCGTCTGATCGAGGACGGCAAGAAGCCGGCCGAAGGCCAGCCGGTGCTGCTCGGCATCACCAAGGCATCGCTGCAGACGCCGTCCTTCATCTCGGCCGCCTCCTTCCAGGAGACGACCAGGGTGCTGACGGAAGCCGCGGTTGCCGGCAAGACCGACATGCTGCAGGGGCTGAAGGAAAACGTCATCGTCGGCCGGCTTATCCCGGCCGGTACCGGCGGCACGATGAGCCAGATCCGGCGCATCGCCACCTCGCGCGACGAACTGATCATCGACGAGCGCCGCAAGGCCTCCGGTGTGGAAGTCGCCGAGCCGATGCTGGCCGACATGACAACCGCCGCGCAGTAAGCGCGGCGGCCAGACAAAAAAAACGAGCGGTTCATTGTTTCGGTGAACCGCTCAAGGAATCTCAGGCAACAGGGCCGTCGGGGCAACCCGGCGGCTTTTTTGTATACTGAACCAACTGTCGGTATTCATGGCAGATGGACCAAGGAGCCCGCAATTGGAAGAAGCTGCCCTTTGGGAGTTGATAAACGATGGCCGGGATCGCATGGGCTTTGCTCAGAAAAGGCTCTGGGACGCGATCACGATCCGGAAAGATGGACGCACACCTCAGCGAATGGCGCCGAACACTGCTTCTGGGTTGTTGCTTTGATCGGGCAGAGCGTCGTTTCTTACAACGATGTCGAACACGGCTTTGACCGCTCGACCTTCATCCGCTTTGGCGAACTCACTGAGCTGGGCTGGGGGCAGGCCGGTCTCGACGTGGTGGTCCAGGATATTCTGAACGAACTTGAATTCGGACACCCGACAGCGCCACGGGTTTCCTCTCCGCAACCCGGAGAGTGTCCCGATTCCAATAGCAAGTAGCCCGCTGACCAGGCGATCTTGCCGAAAATCGCCGGTGCTCAGTCGAAAAACGCTTCCACCACATTGCGCTTGCCGAGCATGAAGGCATCGGCGACATGCTGGAGCGGCGCCAGATCGACGTCGGAGCTGCCGGCGTGGACAATCTCGGCAAACCGCTTGTAGAGCATCGGGTATTCCGCTTCCGGTTCGTCATGGACGACGCGGCCGTCGATGGCGAGCTTCGAGCCGCCGCCTGAGAGCACCATCGCGCCCTTGTCGGTGTCGGCAACGATGTCCCAGCTTTGCGGGCCTGTCTGGAGCCAGTCGAGATCCATCGTCACCGGCAATCCATTCGAAGTGCGGAAGGTGACCTGTGCCGCGACCGGCGCGGCGCGGTTTTCGGGAAAATCGAGCACGGCAGAGGTGATGAACATCGGCGGCAGGATGTGGGTCACGATCGATAGCGCATTGATGCCGGGATCGAAGACGCCGAAGCCGCCGGGAGCCCAGATCCATTCCTGGTTGGGATGCCAGCGACGCACGTCCTCCTTCCAGTTGATGGCGGCGGACTTGATCTTGGCCGAACTCAGGAAGGCGCGCGCGGCCTCGACCGCCGGCGCATAACGCGAATGCCAGCTGGCAAACAGCGAGACGCCGTTCTTCAACGCCAATGCCTTGAGGTTCTCGACCTCGCTGACAGTGGCGCCGGGTGGCTTCTCCAGGAAGACGTGTTTCTTGGCTTCCAGTGCCGTGCGCGCCGCGTCGTAGCGAAACTGCGGCGGCATGCAGAGCGATACCGCCTCGAGCTCCGGCACCGCGTCGAGCATGGCTTCGATGTCAGGAAAATTCGGAATGCCGTCGACCTTGCCGTGCCGGCTGGCGGCGGCGATGAGGCGATAGTCCTGGTCCTTCGCCAGGGCCGGCAGGTGCTGGTCGCGGACGATCTTGCCGACACCGACGATGCCTATCTTGATGGGCTGGGACACGGCCGCTCCGTCTGTTGAATGATGGTGGTGGCTTCTTATCAGAACACTTGCCCCCGACAAGCCGAAGCCAGCGAGCCGACGCCGAAAAGTCAGCCCCAGCTTTCCTCGAACGGCAAGATCAGTTTTCCACCCGCCAGGAAGGCCTCGATCGCCGGCTCGAAAGGCGAGGGGTCGAGGCTGTTCGCAGCCAGCCATCCGTCGGAATAATAGGTGTTGGCATAGCGATCGCCGGAATCGCAGATCAGCGTCACCAGCGAACCCGCCCTTCCTTCCTCGATCATGCGCGCGGCCTGAAAGCACATGGCGATGAAGTTGGTGCCGGTCGAGCCGCCGACACGACGGCCGAGCCGTCGCGACAACACCCGCATCGCCGCCAGCGACACCGCGTCCGGCACCCGCAGCATATGATCGATGACGCCAGGCACGAAGGACGGCTCCATGCGCGGCCGGCCGATCCCCTCGATCCGCGACGGCTGTTCGCAGCGGCAATTGCGATCATGCGTAGCAAAACCGTCGAAGAAGGCCGAGCGCTCGACGTCGGCAACCGACAGCCGCGTCGCATGCTGCTTGTAGCGCAGGAAGCGCCCGATCGTGGCGGTGGTGCCGCCGGTGCCGGCGCTCATCACGATCCAGGCCGGAACCGGATGCCGCTCCTCGCGCATCTGCCCGAAGATCGATTCGGCGATGTTGTTGTTGCCGCGCCAGTCGGTGGCGCGCTCGGCGTGGGTGAACTGGTCCATGAAATGGCCGCCCAGTTTCGCCGCGAGTTCGGCCGACTCGGCGTAGATGCGCCTGCCGTCGTCGATGAAATGGCAGTTGCCGCCATAGTGCTCGATCGCGGCGATCTTTTCGCGCGAGGTCGAGCGCGGCATCACCGCATAGAACGGCACCCCGATCATACGGGCAAAGTACGCTTCCGATACCGCGGTCGAACCCGACGACGCTTCGATCACCGGCGCGCCTTCGCGGATCAGGCCATTGCATAGCGCATATAGAAACAGCGAGCGCGCCAGCCGGTGCTTCAGGCTGCCGGTCGGATGGGTGGATTCATCCTTGAGATAGAGATCGATGCCGGCCAGTGCCGGTAGATCGAGCTTCCACAGATGCGTGTCGGCCGAGCGGCGCTGATCGGCCTCGATCGCCGCGACGGCCTGGTCGGCCCAGGTCCGGGATGCAGGTCCAACCGCTTTTGCTCCGGCCATCGTCAGCGCACCCGATTCAGATCGGCACGTCGAAAGTAACGATCGACACTTCGCCTTCGAGCGCGCCCTGGAAGGCGGAAAGATGAGGCTCATCGTCGGGTGCGCCGTCCATGTCGCCGATCTGGTCGAGTTCGGCCTCGGCGTAACCTTCCGCCGCAAGCGATTCGAGCGCCCGGCTCACCGCCGAATCGTCGTCGGGGGCGACCAGCATCACGTGCACGCCTTCCGGCTTGCCGCCCTTTTTCTTCCACACCCGGCCGGTGATGATGGTGACCGGGCGCTCTTCATTGTCGTTCACGGGCCGATTCCTCTTGGCAGATTGGGGGCGGGCGAGGGGATTTTCACTGCTCATGCGGCCTTTTCGCATGAAGCAGGGCCGCGCAACAGCGCAAAGCCGGTCACTTTCTTCCTCGCCCTTGCAAAATTGCGAAACAAAATTACATGCGTTTTTCGCATGGCTGCCGAGCCTTGGTTGGCGCGCAATATTTGGCGCTCCGGGCTTGACGGTTCGCGGTCTTACGAGTAGAAGCCGCCCAGTCAGAACCGATGTGAGGCTCTCCCTTCCGAAGCGACACGCTTTGGAGTTTGCCTCAAACAGGGTTCGTTTTACGAGCGAAAAGACATTTCCGGCGTGCACGAAGCGGGTCCGCTTCCTCTGCCATTTGTTCGGGCAAAGACCGCGAGGCGCGGTTTGTGGCCCGAATTTGCGTTTGGAAATGACGCTTTGAGCGGCCCTGACCGGGCGAGACACGGAATTGAGAGACAAGAGGGTTTAATGCCTACCGTCAACCAGCTGATCCGCAAGCCGCGCATTGCGCCGGTGAAGCGCAACAAGGTCCCGGCCATGCAGCAGAACCCGCAGAAGCGGGGCGTCTGCACGCGCGTCTATACAACGACGCCGAAGAAGCCGAACTCGGCGCTGCGCAAGGTGGCCAAGATCCGCCTGACCAATGGTTTTGAAGTGATCGGGTACATCCCCGGCGAAGGTCACAACCTTCAGGAGCACTCCGTGGTCATGATCCGCGGCGGCCGCGTCAAGGATCTTCCGGGCGTTCGCTACCACATCATCCGCGGCGTGCTCGACACGCAGGGTGTGAAGAACCGCAAGCAGCGCCGTTCGAAGTACGGCGCCAAGCGTCCGAAGTGACCGAAGCGTAGCGAAGGTCATCCCGGGCAAGCGTCCGGGATCAAGGCCACCACGCATAATTGAGGCAGAGAAAAAATGTCGCGTCGTCACAGTGCAGAAAAGCGTGAGATCAATCCGGACCCGAAGTTCGGCGATCTGATCGTCACCAAGTTCATGAACGCCGTCATGTATGACGGCAAGAAGTCGGTTGCCGAGACCATCGTCTACGGCGCGCTCGACCAGGTTCAGTCGAAGACCAAGCAGGAGCCGGTCACCGTCTTCCATCAGGCGCTCGACAATGTCGCGCCGCATGTGGAAGTGCGGTCGCGTCGTGTCGGCGGCGCCACCTACCAGGTTCCGGTCGACGTGCGCCCCGAGCGCCGCCAGGCGCTGGCCATTCGTTGGCTGATCGCCGCGGCCCGCAACCGCAACGAGACCACCATGGTCGACCGCCTCTCCGGCGAGCTGATGGACGCGGCCAACAACCGCGGCACCGCCGTCAAGAAGCGTGAAGACACCCACAAGATGGCTGAAGCCAACCGCGCTTTCGCGCACTACCGCTGGTAAAGCGCGTACGAGACTGAGAGGCAGCTACGATGGCCCGCGAATACAAAATCGAAGACTACCGCAATTTCGGTATCATGGCGCATATTGACGCCGGCAAGACGACGACCACCGAGCGCGTCCTCTATTACACGGGCAAGTCGCACAAGATCGGCGAAGTCCACGACGGCGCTGCCACCATGGATTGGATGGAGCAGGAGCAGGAGCGCGGCATCACCATCACGTCCGCCGCGACCACGACCTTCTGGAAGGGTCGCAGTGGCAAGATGTACCGCTTCAACATCATCGACACCCCCGGACACGTCGACTTCACCATCGAAGTCGAGCGTTCGCTGCGCGTGCTCGACGGTGCCATTGCGCTGCTCGACGCCAACGCCGGTGTCGAGCCGCAGACGGAAACCGTCTGGCGCCAGGCCGACAAGTATCGCGTTCCGCGCATGATCTTCTGCAACAAGATGGACAAGATCGGCGCCGACTTCTACCGCTCGGTCGAGATGATCGGTTCGCGCCTCGGTGCGCATGCCGTCGTCATGCAGCTGCCGATCGGCGCCGAGACCGAGTTCAAGGGCGTTGTCGACCTCGTCGAGATGAACGCGCTGGTCTGGCGCGACGAGACGCTGGGCGCTGCCTGGGACGTCGTCGAGATCCCGGCCGACCTCAAGGCTCGTGCCGAGGAATACCGCGAGAAGATGATCGAAGCCGCCGTCGAAATGGACGAGACGGCACTCGAGAATTACCTCGAAGGCAAGATGCCGTCGAATGACGAGATCCGCGCGCTGATCCGCAAGGGCACCATCGCGGTGAAGTTCTACCCGATGTTCTGCGGCTCGGCCTTCAAGAACAAGGGCGTGCAGCCGCTGCTCGACGCCGTCGTCGAATATCTGCCGTCGCCGGCCGATGTTCCGGCCATCAAGGGCGTCGATGCCAAGACCGACGCCGAGATCGAGCGTCACGCCGACGACAACGAGCCGCTGTCGATGCTCGCCTTCAAGATCATGAACGACCCGTTCGTCGGTTCGCTCACCTTTGCCCGCATCTATTCGGGCAAGCTGACCAAGGGCATCTCGGTCGACAACACCGTGAAGGGCAAGAAGGAACGCATCGGCCGCATGCTACAGATGCATGCCAACTCGCGCGCCGACGTCGAAGAGGCTTTCGCCGGCGACATCGTTGCTCTGGCTGGCCTCAAGGACACCACCACCGGAGATACGCTGAGCGATCCGCTGCATCCGGTCATCCTCGAGCGCATGGAATTCCCCGATCCGGTCATCCAGATCGCGATCGAGCCGAAGACCAAGAACGACCAGGAAAAGATGGGCCTTGCCCTTCACCGCCTGGCCGCCGAAGATCCGTCCTTCCGCGTCAAGACCGACGAGGAAAGCGGCCAGACCATCATTTCCGGCATGGGTGAGCTTCACCTCGACATCATCGTCGACCGCATGCGTCGCGAATTCAAGGTCGAGGCCAATGTCGGCGCGCCGCAGGTGGCCTATCGCGAGACGATCACCCGCAGGCACGAGCAGGACTACACGCACAAGAAGCAGACCGGCGGTACCGGTCAGTTCGCCCGCGTCAAGATCGTCTTCGAGCCGAATCCCGACAGCAGCGAATTCGAGTTCGAAACCAAGATCGTCGGCGGTGCGGTTCCGAAGGAATACATCCCCGGTGTCGAAAAGGGCATCAACAGCGTCATGACCTCGGGTCCGTTCGCGGGCTTCCCGATGATCGGTGTCAAGGCGACGCTGATCGACGGCGCTTACCACGATGTCGACTCCAGCGTTCTGGCGTTCGAAATCGCCGGCCGCGCCTGCTTCCGTGAAGCCGCACCCAAGCTTGGCGTGCAGTTGCTCGAGCCGATCATGAAGGTCGAAGTGGTGACGCCGGAAGACTACGTCGGCAGCGTCATCGGCGATCTGAACGGCCGTCGCGGTCAGATCCAGGGCCAGGAAGCACGTGGCGTGGCAGTGGTCATCAACGCGATGGTGCCGCTCGCCAACATGTTCAAGTACGTCGACAACCTGCGTTCGATGAGCCAGGGCCGCGCGGCCTACACGATGCAGTTCGATCACTACGAGCCTGTGCCGACTGCGGTCGCCCAGGAAGTTCAGAAGAAATACGCGTAACTCGAACGGGTTGCAGCGGTAACTTAATTCAAGGCCCGCACGGGCGAGCAGGATTGGAGACATCACATGGCAAAAGGTAAATTCGAGCGTAACAAGCCTCATGTGAACATCGGCACGATTGGTCACGTTGACCATGGCAAGACGTCGCTGACGGCGGCGATCACGAAGTATTTTGGCGAATACAAGCGCTATGACCAGATCGACGCGGCACCTGAGGAGAAGGCGCGCGGCATCACGATCTCGACGGCGCATGTCGAATACGAGACGGCCAACCGCCACTACGCTCACGTCGACTGCCCCGGGCACGCCGACTATGTGAAGAACATGATCACCGGTGCGGCGCAGATGGACGGCGCGATCCTGGTTGTGTCGGCTGCCGACGGCCCGATGCCGCAGACCCGCGAGCACATCCTGCTTGCCCGTCAGGTCGGCGTGCCGTCGATCGTGGTGTTTTTGAACAAGGTCGACCAGGTCGACGACGCCGAGCTGCTCGAACTGGTCGAGCTCGAGGTTCGTGAGCTGCTGACCAAGAACGAGTTCCCCGGCGACGACATTCCGATCGTCAAGGGCTCGGCGCTGGCTGCTCTGGAAGATTCCGACAAGAAGATCGGCGAGGACGCGATCCGCGAGCTGATGGCTGCGGTCGACGCCTACATCCCGACGCCGGTTCGTCCGCTCGACAAGCCGTTCCTGATGCCGATCGAGGACGTGTTCTCGATCTCGGGCCGTGGCACGGTTGTGACCGGTCGCGTCGAGCGTGGCGTGGTCAAGGTCGGCGAGGAACTCGAGATCATCGGCATCCGTCCGACGACCAAGACGACCTGCACCGGCGTCGAGATGTTCCGCAAGCTGCTCGACCAGGGCCAGGCCGGCGACAACATCGGCGCGCTGCTGCGCGGCGTTGACCGTGAAGGTGTCGAGCGCGGCCAGGTTCTGGCCAAGCCGGGCACGGTGAAGCCGCACAAGAAGTTCGTGGCCGAAGCCTACATCCTGACCAAGGACGAAGGTGGCCGTCACACGCCGTTCTTCACCAACTACCGTCCGCAGTTCTATTTCCGCACGACGGACGTGACCGGCATCGTGTCGCTGCCGGAAGGCACCGAGATGGTGATGCCGGGCGACAACATCACGGTCGATGTCGAGCTGATCGTGCCGATCGCCATGGAAGAGAAGCTGCGCTTCGCTATCCGTGAAGGCGGCCGCACCGTCGGTGCCGGCATCGTCGTCACCATCAAAGAGTAATTTGGACTTAAACCGATCTGTCGCGGGCGCAGGAGTTGCCCGCGCCGCGCCAGAACAAGGAAGTGACGCATGAACGGACAGAATATCCGCATCCGCCTGAAGGCGTTTGATCACCGCGTGCTCGACGCCTCGACGAAGGAAATCGTGTCGACGGCCAAGCGCACCGGTGCCAACGTCCGCGGCCCCATTCCGCTGCCGACGCGGATCGAAAAGTTTACGGTCAACCGGTCGCCTCACGTCGACAAGAAGAGCCGCGAGCAGTTCGAGATGCGCACGCACAAGCGTCTGCTCGACATCGTCGATCCGACCCCGCAGACGGTCGATGCTTTGATGAAGCTCGATCTGGCCGCCGGTGTGGACGTCGAGATCAAGCTCTAAGGGAATGAGAGAGCGGTAAGGGGCGGTGCCCCTGGCCCGGAACTCTAAAGGAATTGAACCGATGCGTTCAGGTGTGATTGCAAAGAAGGTGGGAATGACCCGCATCTACAACGATGCCGGGGAACATGTTCCCGTCACCGTTCTCCAGATGGAGAACTGTCAGGTCGTGGCGCAGCGCACGCAGGAGAAGAATGGCTACACTGCCGTTCAGCTCGGCGTTGGCCTTGCCAAGGTGAAGAACACGTCGAAGGCGCTGCGCGGCCATTTCGCGACCGCTTCCGTCGAGCCGAAGGCGAAGGTCGCCGAGTTCCGCGTCTCCGCCGACAACATGATCGATGTCGGCGCCGAGATCACCGTCGAGCATTTCGTCCCCGGCCAGAAGGTCGATGTGACGGGCACGACGATCGGCAAGGGTTTTCAAGGCGTCATCAAGCGCCACCACATGGGTGGTGGCCGCGCGACGCACGGTAACTCCGTCTCGCACCGTACGCACGGTTCGACCGGCCAGCGCCAGGACCCGGGCAAGGTGTTCAAGGGCAAGCATATGGCTGGCCACATGGGCGACACCCGCGTCACCACGCAAAATGTCGAGATCGTTTCGACCGACGCCGACCGCGGCCTGATCCTGATCCGCGGTGCGGTTCCCGGATCGAAGGGCGCCTGGATCCTGGTCCGCGATGCGGCCAAGGTGGCACTGCCGGCCAATGCGCCGAAGCCTGCCGCGATCCGCCCAGTTGCAGCAGGGAGTGCTGCTAAGAACGAGGCTCCGGCCACAGAGGGAGCGGAATAATGGATCTCAAGATCACAACGCTTGGCGGCAAGGACGCCGGCAAGGTGGAACTCTCCGAGGAGATTTTCGGCCTTGATCCGCGCGAGGACATCCTGCAGCGCGTCGTGCGCTGGCAGCTCGCCAAGAAGCAGCAGGGCACGCACAAGGCCAAGGGCCGCGCCGAAATCGCGCGCACCGGCGCCAAGATGTACAAGCAGAAGGGTACGGGCCGCGCCCGTCACCATTCGGCACGCGCTCCGCAGTTCCGCGGCGGCGGCAAGGCTCACGGCCCGGTCGTTCGCAGCCATGAGCACGAACTGCCGAAGAAGGTTCGCGCGCTTGGCCTCAAGCATGCTCTCTCGGCCAAGGCCAAGAGCGCGTCGATCATCATCATCGACGAGCTGAAGCTGACCGAGGCCAAGACCAAGGCGCTGATCGCGAATTTCGCGACGCTGGGCCTGACCAACGCTTTGGTGATCGGCGGTGCCGAGCTTGACAAGAACTTCAAGCTGGCGGCGACGAACATCCCCAACATCGACGTGCTGCCCATCCAGGGCATCAACGTCTACGACATTCTGCGCCGCGGCACGCTGGTCCTTTCGAAGGCCGCCGTCGAGGCTCTCGAGGAGCGCTTTAAATGACCGACCTTCGTCATTATGACGTGATCGTCTCGCCGGCGATCACCGAAAAGTCGACCATGGCCTCCGAGCAGAACCAGGTCGTCTTCAACGTCGCCAAGAAGGCGTCGAAGCCGGAAATCAAGGCCGCCGTCGAAGCGCTGTTCGGCGTCAAGGTGATGGCCGTGAACACGCTTGTCCGCAAGGGCAAGATCAAGCGCTTCCGCGGCACGATCGGCCGCCAGAGCGACGTCAAGAAGGCGATTGTGACATTGGCCGACGGCCAGTCGATCGACGTCGCGACGGGTCTCTGAGCAAGGCCGCGAGGACAGAACAATGGCACTGAAAAAATTCAACCCGGTAACGCCGAGCACCCGCCAGCTGGTCATCGTCGACCGCTCGGGTCTCTACAAGGGCAAGCCCGTCAAGGGTCTGACCGAGGGCCTGACCAAGTCGGGCGGCCGCAACAACTACGGTCGCATCACCGCCCGCTTCATCGGTGGTGGCCACAAGCGTTCGTACCGCATCATCGACTTCAAGCGCCGCAAGTTCGACGTTGTCGGCACGGTCGAGCGCATCGAATACGATCCGAACCGCACCGCCTTCATCGCGCTCATCAAGTACGACGATGGCGAGCTGTCCTACATCATCGCTCCGCAGCGTCTGGCGCCCGGCGACAAGATCGTTTCCGGTGAAGCCGTCGACGTGAAGCCGGGCAATGCGATGCCGTTGGCCTCGATGCCGGTCGGCACCATCGTCCACAACATCGAGCTGAAGCCGGGCAAGGGCGCCCAGGTTGCCCGTTCTGCAGGTGGCTACGGCCAGCTGGTCGGCCGCGATCAGGGCATGGCGATCCTGCGCCTCAACTCGGGCGAGCAGCGTGTCGTGCACGGCTCCTGCATGGCCACCGTTGGTGCCGTGTCCAATCCGGACCATGGCAACATCAACGACGGCAAGGCTGGTCGTACGGTTTGGCGTGGCAAGCGTCCGCACAATCGCGGCGTGACCATGAACCCGGTCGACCATCCGCACGGCGGCGGCGAAGGCCGCACCTCGGGTGGCCGCCATCCGGTTTCGCCCTGGGGCAAGCCGACCAAGGGCAAGAAGACGCGGTCCAACAAGGCGACCGACAAGTTCATCCTGCGCTCGCGCCATCAGCGCAAGAGCTAAGAAGAGGTAACGCCAAGTGACTCGTTCTATTTGGAAAGGCCCCTTCATCGACGGCTACCTTCTCAAGAAGGTGGACAAGGTTCGTGAAGGTGGTCGCAATGAGGTGATCAAGATGTGGAGCCGTCGCTCCACCATCCTGCCGCAGTTCGTCGGCTTCACCTTCGGTGTCTACAACGGCCAGAAGCATGTTCCCGTCTCGGTGAACGAGGACATGGTCGGTCATAAGTTCGGTGAATTCGCTCCGACCCGGACCTATTACGGTCACGGCGCGGATAAGAAGGCGAAGAGGAAATAATCATGGGCAAGGCCAAAGCTCCGCGCAGGCTTGCTGACAACGAAGCGCGCGCCGTATTGCGCACGATCCGTATCAGCCCGCAGAAGCTGAACCTCGTTGCCGCGCTGATCCGCGGCAAGAAGGTCGCGACAGCGCTTTCCGATCTCGAATTCTCGGCCAAGCGGATTTCCGGCACGGTCAAGAAGACGCTGGAATCGGCAATCGCCAACGCGGAAAACAACCACGACCTCGACGTCGACGCACTGATCGTGGCGGAAGCCTATGTCGGCAAGTCGATCGTCATGAAGCGGTTCCATGCCCGTGGTCGTGGTCGCGCCAGCCGTATCGAGAAGCCGTTCTCGCACCTCACGATCGTCGTTCGTGAAGTCGAAGAAAAAGGGGAGGCTGCATAATGGGCCAGAAAGTCAATCCGATCGGTCTTCGCCTCGGCATCAACCGCACCTGGGATTCGCGCTGGTTCGCGAACACCGGCGAGTACGGCAAGCTGCTGCATGAGGACATCAAGATCCGCAAGTATCTTGAGAAGGAACTCAAGCAGGCTGCGATCTCGAAGGTCGTCATCGAGCGTCCGCACAAGAAGTGCCGCGTCACCATCCATGCCGCGCGCCCGGGTCTGATCATCGGCAAGAAGGGCGCCGACATCGAGAAGCTTCGCAAGAAGCTGATGGAGATGACGAAGTCCGAGACGCACCTCAACATCGTCGAAGTGCGCAAGCCGGAAATCGACGCGACCCTGGTCGCCCAGTCGATCGCCCAGCAGCTCGAGCGTCGTATCGCTTTCCGTCGCGCCATGAAGCGCGCCGTGCAGTCGGCGATGCGCCTTGGTGCCGAAGGCATCCGCATCAACTGCGCCGGCCGTCTTGGCGGTGCTGAGATTGCGCGCATGGAATGGTACCGCGAAGGCCGCGTGCCGCTGCATACGCTGCGCGCCGATGTCGACTACGGCACGGCCGAGGCGAACACGGCGTACGGCATCTGCGGCGTCAAGGTCTGGGTGTTCAAGGGCGAGATCCTCGAGCACGACCCGATGGCGTCGGAGCGTCGTGCGACCGAGGGCGATGCTGCACATGGCGGTGGTGGTGATCGCGAACGCGGTCGTCGTCGCGAAAACGCCTGAGACATTTAGGAATTTGGAGTTAGAACGATGCTGCAGCCAAAGCGCACAAAGTTCCGCAAGCAGTTCAAGGGCCGTATCCATGGTACCGCAAAGGGCGGCACTAACTTGGATTTCGGTGGTTTCGGGCTGAAGGCGCTTGAGCCGAACCGCGTCACCGCACGTGAGATCGAGGCGGCCCGCCGCGCGATCACCCGTGAAATGAAGCGCGCCGGTCGCGTCTGGATCCGTATTTTCCCGGACGTGCCGGTCACTTCGAAGCCGACCGAAGTCCGCATGGGCAAGGGCAAGGGCGCTGTCGATTACTGGGCGGCGCGCGTCAAGCCGGGCCGCATCATGTTCGAGATCGACGGCGTCAATGAAGAAACCGCCCGTGAGGCACTGCGTCTCGGCGCGGCCAAGCTCTCGGTCAAGACGCGCTTCGTGCAGCGCATCGCAGAATAAGGACGGGCTGATCATGAAAGCCGAAGACATCCGGACCAAGACCCAGGACCAGCTGACCGACGACCTGGCCAGCCTGAAGAAGGAGCAGTTCAACCTGCGCTTCCAGAAGGCCACCGGCCAGCTCGAGAAGACCGCGCGCGTGAGACAGGTCCGTAAGGACATTGCGCGTATCAAGACCATCGCTGCGGAAAAGTCCGCGGCTAAGAAGGCTTAAGGACGAAAACCATGCCAAAGCGCATTCTGCAGGGCACCGTCGTCAGCGACAAGAACGAGAAGACGGTTGTCGTCAAGGTCGAACGGCGCTTCACGCATCCCGTGATGAAGAAGACCGTGCGCATGACCAAGAAGTACAAGGCGCACGACGAGAACAACGCCCACAAGGTTGGCGATCAGGTGTTCATCCAGGAATCGAAGCCGATTTCCAAGGATAAGCGCTGGATCGTCGTGTCTTCGGACCAGGCGTAAACAACGAATTTTGGACAGACCGGGGAGGGGCTTTGAGCCCGTCCCGTTAGAAAAGAAGAAGGCGGCCAGTCATGATTCAGATGCAAACAAACCTCGACGTCGCGGATAATTCCGGCGCCCGTCGTGTCATGTGCATCAAGGTGCTGGGCGGCTCGAAGCGGAAATACGCTTCCGTGGGCGACATCATCGTGGTGTCGATCAAGGAAGCCATCCCGCGCGGCCGCGTGAAGAAGGGCGATGTGATGAAGGCGGTCGTGGTTCGCACGGCCAAGGACATCCGCCGCCCGGACGGCAGCGTGATCCGTTTCGACAAGAACGCAGCCGTTCTCGTCGACAACAAGAAAGAGCCGATCGGCACGCGTATCTTCGGACCGGTTCCGCGCGAACTCCGCGCCAAGAACCACATGAAGATCATCTCGCTCGCGCCAGAAGTGCTGTAAGGAGCCGGACCAATGCAAAAGATTAGAAAAGGCGACAAGGTCGTCGTGCTGGCCGGCAAGGACAAGGGCCGTTCGGGCGAAGTCCTCTCGGTTCAGCCGAAGGAAGACACCGCGCTGGTGCGCGGCGTCAACATGATCCGTCGTCACCAGAAGCAGTCCCAGTCCCAAGAGGGCGGGATCATCACCAAGGAAGCGCCGATCCAGCTGTCGAACATCGCGCTGGCCGACCCCAAGGATGGCAAGCCGACCCGCGTCGGCTTCATCTTCCAGAAGGACGGCAAGAAGGTGCGCGTCGCCAAGCGCTCGGGAGAAGTCATCAATGGCTAAGGCTCAAACCGCGAAGCCCAAGGCTGAAAGCAAGCAGTCCAAGGCCCAGAACACGCCGCGCCTCAAGCAGGTCTACAACGAGACCATCCGCAAGGCGCTGCAGGAGCAGTTCGGCTACGACAACGAGATGCAGGTTCCGCGCATCGACAAGATCGTGCTGAACATGGGCGTTGGCGAAGCGACCGGCGATTCGAAGAAGCCTTCGATCGCGGCCGAAGACCTGGCGATGATCGCCGGCCAGAAGGCCGTCGTCACCCGCGCCCGCAACTCCATCGCCGGCTTCAAGGTCCGCGAGAAGATGCCGATCGGCGCCAAGGTCACGCTGCGCAAGGAACGCATGTACGAGTTCCTCGACCGCCTCGTGAACATCGCATTGCCACGCGTCCGCGACTTCCGCGGGCTCAATCCGAAGAGCTTCGATGGCCGTGGCAACTACGCCATGGGTATCAAGGAACACATCGTGTTCCCGGAGATCAACTACGACAAGGTTGATCAGATCTGGGGCATGGACGTCATCGTTTGTACGACTGCGAAGACGGACGACGAAGCCAGGGCATTGCTCAAGGCTTTCAACTTCCCCTTCCGCCAGTAACGGCAGCGAGAAAAAGGAAAAATCTGAAATGGCAAAGACCAGCTCAGTCGAGAAGAACAACAGGCGCCGCAAGCTTGCCGACCAGTACGGTCCCAAGCGCGCTGCGCTGAAGGCGATCATCATGGACCAGTCCAAGCCGATGGAAGAGCGTTTCCGCGCTCAGCTCAAGCTTGCCGCCATGCCGCGCAACTCGGCCAAGATCCGCATCCGCAACCGCTGCGAAGTCACCGGCCGTCCGCGCGCCTACTATCGCAAGCTCAAAGTATCGCGCATCGCGCTCCGTGATCTCGGCAACAACGGCCAGATCCCGGGCCTGGTCAAGTCGAGCTGGTAAGGAGGACATAACATGTCATTGAGCGATCCTCTCGGCGATATGCTGACCCGCATCCGCAACGCCTACGGCCGCAAGAAGTCGAGCGTCTCGACGCCGGCCTCGCGCCTGCGTACCCGCGTCCTCGACGTGCTGAAGGCTGAAGGCTATATCCGCGATTACAGCCAGACCGACTTCGACAACGGCAAGTCCGAAATCGAGATCGAGCTGAAGTATTTCGACGGCGCGCCCGTCGTGCGCGAAATCGCCCGCGTTTCGAAGCCCGGCCGCCGCGTCTACGTTTCGGCCAAGTCGATTCCGCACGTCGCCAACGGCCTCGGCATCGCCATCCTTTCGACACCGAAGGGCGTGATGGCCGACCACGAAGCGCGTGAACAGAACGTCGGTGGTGAAATCCTCTGCCAGATCTTCTGATCTGGCGTGATCGGAAAAATTGGAATCCGGTCTTCGGGGTCATGCCCGAAGACAGAGACCTGAAACAAGAGAAGTGACGAGGACAACAAAATGTCTCGTATTGGAAAGAAACCCGTTTCGCTGCCGCAGGGCGTGACCGCGACCGTCAACGGCCAGACCGTGACGGCGAAGGGCCCCAAGGGCGAGTTGAAGTTCGTGGTGAACGAAGAAGTGCTGGTCAAGATGGAAGGTAGCGAGATCGCTGTCCAGCCGCGTGACCAGACCAAGACGGCGCGCTCCAAGTGGGGCATGTCGCGCACGCAGATCGTCAACATCCTGCAGGGTGTGAAGGACGGCTTCGAGAAGAAGCTCGAGATCACCGGCGTCGGCTATCGCGCCGCCATGCAGGGCAAGAACCTGCAGCTGGCACTTGGCTTCAGCCATGACGTCGTCTACGAGACGCCGGCGGGCATCACGATCGCTGTGCCGAAGCCGACGGAAATCACCGTGACCGGCATCGACAAGCAGCAGGTCGGCCAGGTTGCCGCCGAGATCCGCGAATACCGCGGTCCCGAGCCCTACAAGGGCAAGGGCGTCCGCTACGCTGGCGAGAAGATCGTCCGCAAGGAAGGCAAGAAGAAGTAGTGGGCATGGCCCCGAAAAGTTGCAGACTTTTCGGAAAGGGCCAAGCCAAAGAAGTGTAACGCCGCGGGGAGCGGTCGCGGGAGGCGCTTTCGCCTACCGCATATGGCAGCCCCCGTTTTTTGAAGGCAAGGAAGACTATCATGGGTACCAAGGAATCCACGCAGCGCCGTGCGCAGCGCGTCCGTCGTCAGATCAAGAAGGTCGCCGGCGAGCGTCCGCGTCTGTCGGTTCACCGCACGTCGAAGAACATCTACGTGCAGGTCATCGACGACGCCAAGGGCCACACCATCGTCGCTGCCTCGACGCTCGAGAAGGACCTCAAGGGTTCGCTCAAGACCGGCGCCGACACCGCCGCTGCCGCCGCCATCGGCAAGCTGATCGCCGAGCGCGCCACCAAGGCCGGCGTCAAGGAAGTCGTCTTCGACCGCGGCGCCTACATCTATCACGGCCGCGTCAAGGCGCTCGCCGAGGCCGCCCGTGAAGGTGGTCTGAGCTTCTAAATCCAAGGAATTTCGCCCCCGGTGACCCACAGAGGCGCCGGATCTTATCAGCAACCGTGCTTCCGGAAAAAAACAAGGAACAGGATATGGCACAGGAACGTAGGGATGGCGGCCGCGGCCGCGATCGTGAAGAACGCGATGACGGCATGGTGGACAAGCTCGTCCACATCAACCGCGTCGCCAAGGTCGTCAAGGGCGGCCGTCGCTTTGGTTTTGCAGCACTCGTCGTCGTCGGCGACCAGAAGGGCCGTGTCGGCTTTGGTCACGGCAAGGCGCGCGAAGTGCCGGAAGCTATCCGCAAGGCAACTGAATCGGCCAAGCGCGACATGATCTTCGTGCCGCTGCGCTCGGGTCGTACGCTGCACCACGACGTCGAAGGACGCTGGGGAGCGGGACGCGTTCTGCTGCGCGCTGCCAAGCAAGGTACCGGCATCATCGCCGGTGGCCCGATGCGCGCCGTCTTCGAGACGCTCGGCATGCATGACGTGGTTGCCAAGTCGATGGGTTCGTCGAACCCCTACAACATGGTTCGCGCCACCTTCGACGCGCTGAAGAGCCAGATGCATCCCAAGGATGTGGCTGCTGCTCGTGGCATCAAGTATTCGACCCTTCAGGCCCGCCGCGGCACCGCCGTTGCGGCTGAAGAATAGTCGATCTGACCAGGGATTTTGACCATGGCCAAGAAAGCAACAAAGACCGTCACCGTTGAGCAGATCGGCTCGCCGATCCGCCGCCCGAAGGAACAGCGCGCGACGCTGGTCGGGCTCGGCCTCAACAAGATGCACAAGCAGCGCACGCTGGAAGACACACCCTCCGTGCGCGGCATGATCGCTGCCGTCCAGCATCTCGTCCGCGTCGTGGACGAGGGCTGAGCCAGAGCGCAGGAGAACCCAGATGAAACTCAACGATCTGCGTGACAAGGACGGCGCGACGCACTCCAAGAAGCGTCTCGGCCGTGGCATCGGCTCCGGCTCCGGCAAGACCGGCGGTCGCGGCGTCAAGGGCCAGAAGGCGCGCTCCGGTGTCGCCATCAACGGCTTCGAGGGTGGCCAGATGCCGCTCTACAGGCGTCTGCCGAAGCGTGGCTTCAACAACATTTTCGCCAAGAGCTTCACCGTCGTCTCGCTGGCCCGTATCCAGGTGGCCATCGACGCCAAGAAGCTCGACGCCAAGGCAACCGTGACGGCTGAATCGCTGGTCGCTGCCGGCGTAATCCGCCGCGTCAAGGACGGCGTGCGCATCCTCTCGGACGGCGAGATCAAGGCGAAGCTCGCCTTTGACGTCGCCGGCGCCTCCAAGGCCGCGATCGAGAAGATCGAGAAGGCCGGCGGCTCGGTCAAGTTGCCGGAAAAGGCAGCTGCCGAGTAACGGCAATTTGAAGCGCGAGCGGGATCCGTTTTTGCTCACGATCGTGCTTTGATCTGCTCAATTAGGCGGCCGCGTCAACGCGGCCGCTTGCATGTTTAGAGCCCGGAGCTTATCTCGTGAGCTTCGGTGAAACGCGCCGCCTGAGCTCAAGGGCCATCAAGCGTTACCAAGCGGAGAATCAGGCATGGCTTCGGCTGCTGAACAACTAGCCTCGAATCTGAATTTCTCGGCCTTCGCCAAAGCGGAGGACCTGAAGAAACGCATCTGGTTCACCATCGGCGCGTTGCTTGTCTATCGCCTCGGCACCTATATTCCGCTTCCCGGCATCAATCCCGACGCCTTCGCTCAGGCCTTCTCATCGCAGAGCAAGGGCGTGCTCGGCATGTTCAACATGTTCGCCGGCGGCGCCGTGCAGCGCATGGCGATCTTTGCGCTCGGCATCATGCCTTACATCTCCGCCTCCATCATCATGCAGCTGATGACGTCGGTTATCCCGTCGCTGGAAGCGCTGAAGAAGGAAGGCGAACAGGGCCGCAAGGTCATCAACCAATACACGCGCTACGGCACCGTGCTGCTTGCGCTGGTTCAGGCCTATGGCATTTCGGTCGGCCTGGAGGGCGGCAACGGCATCGTCAGCGATCCCGGCATGTTCTTCCGCATCTCGACCGTCGTGACGCTGGTCGGCGGCACCATGTTCCTGATGTGGCTGGGCGAACAGATCACCGCCCGCGGCATCGGCAACGGCATCTCGCTGATCATCTTCTCCGGCATCGTCGCCGGCCTGCCGCATGCCATCTCCGGCACGCTGGAGCTTGGCCGTACCGGCGCGCTGTCGACCGGCCTGATCCTGGCGATCATCGTGCTGGCCGTTGTCGTCATCGCCTTGATCGTGTTCTTCGAGCGCGCCCAGCGCCGCTTGCTGATCCAGTATCCGAAGCGCCAGGTCGGCAACCGCATGTTCCAGGGCGATACCTCGCATCTGCCGCTGAAGCTCAACACGTCAGGCGTCATTCCGCCGATCTTCGCGTCGTCGCTGCTGTTGCTGCCGGCCACCGTCGCCGGCTTCTCGCAGACGACCAACATGCCGGCCTGGGCCAGCACCGTGCTGGCGTCGCTCGGCCACGGCCAGCCGCTCTACATGGCATTCTACGCGGCGATGATCGTGTTCTTCGCCTTCTTCTACACTGCGATTGTCTTCAACCCGAAGGACACCGCCGACCAGCTCAAGAAGCATTCGGGCTTCATCCCGGGCTATCGTCCGGGCGAGCGCACCGCCGATTACATCGACTACGTTCTCACCCGCATCACCGTCGTCGGCGCCATCTATCTGGTGCTGGTGTGCTTGCTGCCGGAGTTCCTGATCTCGGCGACTGGCGTACCATTCTACCTTGGTGGCACATCGCTTCTGATCGTGGTCAGTGTCACGCTCGATACGGTTGCGCAGATTCAGGGCCACCTGATCGCGCACCAGTATGAAGGCCTGATCAAGAAGTCGAAGCTGCGCGGGGGGAAGAAAGCCAGATGAGGTTGATATTGCTTGGGCCGCCAGGGGCGGGCAAGGGGACACAAGCACAAAGACTGGTAGAAAAACACGGCATACCCCAGCTCTCGACGGGTGACATGCTGCGTGCTGCAGTCCAGGCTGGCACCGAAGTCGGCAAACGCGCCAAGGCGGTGATGGATGCCGGTGAACTGGTTTCCGACGCCATCGTCAACGCCATCGTCGCCGAACGTATCGATCAGCCGGATTGCGCGAAGGGTTTCATCCTCGACGGATATCCGCGGACCCTGGTGCAGGCGGACGCGGTTGAGCAGATGCTTTCGGATCGCTCGCAGGGCCTCGATGCGGTCATTGAACTTGTCGTCGACGACAAGGCGCTGGTTGGTCGTATCGTCAAGCGGGCCAACGAAGCGCAAGCCGCCGGCCAGCCCGTGCGCAAGGACGACAATCCGACCGTGTTCGAGGAGCGTCTGAGGGAATACTACAAGAAGACGGCGCCGCTGATTGGCTACTATTACGCCAAGGGCACGCTCCGCAGCGTCGACGGCATGGCCGATATCGACGCCGTGACGGGACAGATCGAAGCGGTGCTAAGGGACGCAACGCGGGGAATTTAAACGATTGCACTTGACGGGAGCGGTTCGCTGCGGTATGGCGGCCCGTCTTCCTATCAGGCATCGGCTTTGCTTGTCCGCAAGGGCAAGGCAGCCGCTTTGAACTGGAAACTCCCGCATGGGCCGGCCTCCACCGGACGCGGGGCAACTTAAGATAGCGCCGGTTCGTCCGGCCCACATGGAGAAGAGAAGAATATGGCTCGTATAGCCGGCGTCAACATTCCGACCAACAAGCGCGTCGTCATCGCGCTTCAGTACATTCACGGCATTGGCAAGAAGTTCGCCCAGGAGATCGTCGACAAGGTCGGCATCCCGGCCGAGCGTCGCGTCAACCAGCTCACCGACGCGGAAGTGCTGCAGATCCGCGAAACCATCGACCGCGACTACCAGGTCGAGGGCGACCTGCGCCGCGAAGTCTCGATGAACATCAAGCGGCTCATGGACCTCGGCTGCTATCGCGGCCTGCGTCACCGCCGCTCGCTTCCGGTTCGCGGCCAGCGCACGCATACCAATGCGCGCACCCGCAAGGGCCCGGCCAAGTCGATCGCCGGCAAGAAGAAGTAATTGAGCAAATAGCGATTGGGTCGTGGCGAATAGGTTTCTACCCACCATTCGCTACGCCCTACTCGCTTTTGCAAGGTGGAGCCGCTGGCATTACGGCGGTGTAGAGATCAACTGAAAGGACTATCATGGCCAAGGAAGCCGCTCGTGTTCGCCGTCGCGAACGCAAGAACATCTCGTCGGGCGTTGCCCACGTCAATTCGACCTTCAACAACACGATGATCACCATCACTGACGCACAGGGCAATTCGATTGCCTGGTCGTCGGCCGGTGCCCAGGGCTTCAAGGGTTCGCGCAAGTCGACCCCGTTCGCTGCCCAGATGGCTGCCGAGGACGTTGCCAAGAAGGCCCAGGAACACGGCATGCGCATGCTCGAAGTCGAGGTCTGCGGACCCGGCTCCGGTCGTGAATCGGCACTGCGCGCCCTGCAGGCGGCCGGCTTCACCATCACCTCGATCCGTGATGTGACGCCGATCCCGCACAATGGCTGCCGCCCGCGCAAGAAGCGCCGCGTCTAAAAAAATTACCGAACGCCGCGCGAGCGCCCTTTGTGGCGCTCCTCCACGGCATTCCAGGTCGCCCGCCACGATTGGATGGTGGCGGGTCAACGGAAGGAAAGCATCATGATCCAGAAAAATTGGCAGGAACTGATCAAGCCGAACAAGATCGAGTTCTCGTCGAAGAAGAAGACGCTGACCACGCTGGTCGCCGAGCCGCTCGAGCGTGGCTTTGGCCTGACGCTCGGCAACGCGCTGCGCCGCGTGCTTCTGTCTTCGCTGCGCGGTGCGGCTGTTACCGCCGTGCAGATCGACGGCGTTCTGCATGAATTCTCGTCCATCGCCGGCGTGCGTGAGGACGTGACCGACATCGTCTTGAACATCAAGGAAATCGCCATCCGCATGGAAGGCGATGGCCCCAAGCGCATGGTCGTGCGCAAGCAGGGACCGGGTGCGGTTCTCGCCGGCGACATCCAGACGGTTGGCGATGTCGAAATCCTCAACCCCGACCACGTCATCTGCACGCTGGACGAAGGCGCTGAAATCCGCATGGAATTCACCGTCGACACCGGCAAGGGTTACGTGCCGGCCGACCGCAACCGCGCCGAAGACGCGCCGATCGGCCTGATCCCGGTCGACAGCCTGTATTCGCCGGTCAAGAAGGTCTCCTACAAGGTCGAGAACACCCGCGAGGGCCAGGTTCTCGACTATGACAAGCTGACCATGACGATCGAGACCGACGGTTCGATCACCGGCGAGGACGCGGTGGCTTTCGCCGCCCGCATCCTGCAGGACCAGCTCGGCCTGTTCGTGAACTTCGACGAGCCGCAGAAGGAAGTCGCCGCCGAAGCCGTCACCGAGCTCGCCTTCAACCCGGCGCTGCTCAAGAAGGTCGACGAGCTCGAGCTTTCGGTGCGTTCGGCCAACTGCCTGAAGAACGACAACATCGTCTATATCGGCGACCTGATCCAGAAGACCGAAGCCGAGATGCTGCGCACCCCGAACTTCGGCCGCAAGTCGCTGAACGAGATCAAGGAAGTCCTGGCGGCGATGGGCCTGCACCTCGGCATGGAAGTGCCGGACTGGCCGCCGGAAAACATCGAAGACCTCGCCAAGCGTTACGAAGATCAATATTGAGGCGTTGCCTCTGAACCCGCAATGAAGGAGAAGAGCCATGCGCCACGGATTTAAGGGCCGCCGGTTCGCCCGCAGCATAAGCCACCGCAAGTCGATGTTCGCCAACCTGGCCGTGTCGCTGCTCGAGCACGAGCAGATCGTCACCACCCTGCCGAAGGCGAAGGATCTGCGTCCGATCGTCGAGAAGCTGGTGACTCTCGGCAAGCGCGGTGACCTGCACGCCCGTCGCCAGGTGATCGCGCAGATCGGCAATGAAGGCGTCGTCAAGCGCCTGTTCGACACCATCGCCCCGCGCTACGCTACCCGCAACGGCGGCTATCTGCGCATCATGAAGGCGGGCTTCCGTCACGGCGACAATGCCGCGATGGCTGTCATCGAGTTCGTCGATCGCGACACCTCGGCCAAGGGCGCCGGCGACCGCGCCCGCATCGAAGCCGAAGGCACCGACACGGACGCCGCAGCCGCATAAGGCTTGGTTTTCCGGAGTGAATGCAAAGGGGCCCACGGGCCCCTTTTTTATTGTTGAAGGGCTCTGTCCCTTACCGGGCAAGATCGAGATAGTCTCGACCGCCAATCGGCTTCCAATCGATCGCTTGTGTAATCTGTTCAACTGCCGGATGCGGGTAGGAGTAGATGCTGTCTACCGCCGTTCGATGGTCGATATCGCTGATCAATTGGGAAGCCGTAACGCTGTTCAGATATTTTCCGATGTCCTGATCTTCGATGAAATCTGCATCAACCCGGAAATGAATCTGGATGGGACCGGCACATATGTTCAGCTCGATATCGCCGCCTGCCGCGGTATAGAAGACCATGACCTCTTCTGGCGGCCACAAGGCCGCAGCCAGGAATTCCGATGGCTTCGTGTTTCCATTGAAGCCATCTAGCGAAAGCGCAAGGGTCTCGGTAAGAACCTCGAAATCGCCTTCGAGGCAACCGGCTACTTCGATTTGAAACCAGTTCATCTGGCACGGCGTCTCGTCATCAAAGGAAATTTCGAGCTTTCCGAAAGTCCAATAATCTGGATCGGCGTGATCAGGTGTCCCGAGCACTTCGGCGATCTCGATCACTTTCATGCCATGGAAGACCGGGCCTAGTTTGCCGGTCCTCAAAAAGTCACGGAATGAAACGAACTGTCTTTTCATGAGGGCCGACGAAGGTTTTCAGGCTCAGGTCGAGCTATAGCTGCTTTGCTGCATAAAATAATCGGATTTCAGCGGCTTAGCCTTTCATTTTGCACAATCGTCGGGACAATGCCCCCGAACTTGCCTTGGAGGATTCGTGAATGCGCGCCAACCGACTGTCCCTTGTCCTGCTCTTCGCCATGATGGCGTTCGCAGCCGCACCGGTGGCCAGGCAGGCATTGGCCGAGGAGACCAAGACCGATCCCGGCCTGTCCGACGTGCTGACCGACCTCTTGCATGGCGTCGAAGGCGAGAACTCGACGTCCGGTCCCGACAAGCGCGTGCCGTTCGGCCGTGAAGAGGTGCAACTGTCGTTCGCCCCGCTGGTCAAGCAGACGGCGCCGGCCGTGGTCAATGTCTATGCCTCGCAGACCGCCAAGGTGACGTCGCCCTTCGACGGCGATCCGTTCTTCGAGGAGTTCTTTGGCCGTTCGCAGCCGCGCGCGCAGTCTTCCCTGGGCTCCGGTGTGCTGGTCGACCCGACCGGCATCGTGGTCACCAATTACCACGTCATCAAGGACGCCGACCAGGTCAAGGTGGCGACCGCGGACGGGCGTGAGTTCGACAGCAAGGTGATGCTGAAGGACGAGACACTCGACCTTGCAGTGCTCAAGATAACCTCGGACAAACCGTTTCCGGTCATCGCCATCGGCGATTCCGACGCGCTCGAGGTCGGCGATCTGGTGCTGGCCATCGGCAATCCCTTCGGTGTCGGCCAGACCACCACCAGCGGCATCGTTTCGGCACTTGCCCGCAGCCATATTGGCGTCGCCGATTCAAGCTTCTTCATCCAGACCGACGCCGCCATCAATCCCGGGAATTCGGGAGGTGCGCTGATCAACATGGGCGGCCAGCTGGTCGGCATCAACACGGCGATCTACAGCCGCAGCGGCGGCTCGATCGGCATCGGCTTTGCCATCCCCGCCAACATGGTGCGTGCCTTCGCCGATGCGGCCAAGGCCGGGCTCGACTTCTTCGAACGGCCCTATATCGGTGCCGAGTTCGAAGCGGTGACGCCGCAGATTGCCGAATCGCTCGGCATGGAGAAGCCGACCGGTGCTTTGGTCTCGTCGGTCGAGGCGACCGGCCCGGCCGCCAAGGCGGGGCTCAAGCCTGGCGACGTCGTGATGCAGCTCAACGGCAAGTCGGTCGAGAGCATCGAAGCGCTGGATTACCGTATGGCGACGCTGTCGATCGGCACCAATGCAAATTTCGCGGTTCTGACCAAGGGCCAGCAGGCCGCGATGGACATCGCGCTGGAGCGCGCTCCGGAAGGCATGAAGGCGGCTGAAGTGACGCTGCACGGCCGCAGCCCGTTCTCGGGCGCCAAGGTCGCCGAACTGTCGCCCCGGCTTGCCCAGAAGCTTGGCCTGCGCACCGACATCAAGGGCGTCACCGTGGTCGAAATCAACCGCGACTCGCCGGCCGCCGATTTCGGCTTCCAGCCGGGCGATATCGTGCGCGAGGTGAACGGCACCACCATCGATACCGCGGCGGCCCTGGAGCAGGCCGCCCAGGCGGATACGCGCTGGTGGCGCTTTACCGTCGAGCGCGGCGGGCAGATACTGCGTCAGGTATTGCGTTATTAAAGCACGTCCCTTCGGGTTCATGCTCCAACCAAAAAGAAGTGCATGGCCGATCTGTTCAGCGTCTATGAACCGGAAAAGGCGTCGCCCGGGCGGCCGCTCGCCGACAGGCTGCGGCCGAAAAACCTCGGCGAGGTCGTCGGCCAGGAGCATCTGACCGGCCCTGATGGCGCGCTGACCCGGCTGATTGGTTCCGGTTCGCTCGGCTCGATGATCTTCTGGGGACCGCCCGGCACCGGCAAGACCACGGTGGCGCGGTTGCTTGCCGGCGAAACCAGCCTTGCCTTCGAGCAGATATCGGCGGTGTTTTCCGGCGTCGCCGACCTGAAGAAAGTGTTCGAAGCCGCCAAGCTGCGGCGCACCAACGGTCGCCAGACCTTGTTGTTCGTTGACGAGATCCATCGCTTCAACCGCGCCCAGCAGGATTCTTTTCTCCCTGTCATGGAGGACGGCACGGTCGTGCTCGTCGGTGCCACCACCGAAAACCCGTCCTTCGAACTGAACGCGGCTCTGTTGTCGCGCGCGCGTGTGCTGGTCTTCCATTCATTGGGCGAGGAAAGCATCGCCAAGCTGATGGCGCGAGCCGAGGAGACCGAGGGCAGGGCGCTGCCGCTCGACGACGAGGCGAGGGCGATGCTCATCCGCATGAGCGATGGCGACGGCCGCGCCTCGCTGACGCTTGCTGAAGAGGTGTGGCGAGCCGCCAAGCCAGGCGAGATCTTCAACCCCGAAGGTCTGCAGCGCATCGTCCAGCGCCGCGCGCCGATCTACGACAAGGGCCAGGACGGGCACTACAATCTGATCTCGGCGCTGCACAAATCGGTGCGCGGTTCGGATCCCGACGCCGCGCTCTATTATCTGGCGCGTATGTTCGATGCCGGCGAGGACCCGCTCTATCTCGGCCGTCGGCTGGTGCGCATGGCCATGGAAGACATCGGCCTTGCCGACCCGCAGGCGCTTGTCGTCGCCAATGCCGCCAAGGACGCCTACGACTATCTCGGCTCGCCCGAGGGCGAACTCGCCTTTGCCGAGGCCACCGTCTATCTCGCCACCGCGCCCAAATCCAATGCCGTCTACACCGCCTTCAAGGCAGCCACGCGTGCGGCGAAGGAACATGGCTCGCTGCTGCCGCCGAAACACATCCTCAACGCGCCAACCAAGCTGATGAAAGAGGAGGATTACGGCGCTGGCTATCGCTACGACCACGACGAGCCGGATGCCTTTTCGGGCCAGGACTATTTTCCCGAGAAGATGGGGCGGCAGACCTTTTATGATCCGCCTGAACGCGGCTTCGAGCGCGACATCAGAAAGCGGCTCGACTATTGGGCGAAGCTGCGCAAAGAGCGGGAATAGCAGGCTTGCATGCCCCGGTCGTCGTCACGCTTCCAAACCAGGCTTCGCCTTGGGGCATCTCCGCTTCGGTCGTTCTCCACACGCTGCTGGCTGCGACGCTGGCCCTGATGCCGTTGCCGAAGCGGCCCAAGCGGCTCGAGGAGGACCGGGTGTCGGTCGACATCCTGACGCCGCAACAATTCGAGGCGGCGAAAAGGCCACCGCCTGCTCCAATGACGCCGGCACTGCCTGAAGCGCCTGCAGCGGCGCCTCCGCCTGCTTCGATCCCGCCCGAACCGCCCCCCGCGCCGGCCATGATCCGGCCGACCGAAATGCTGTCGGCCAAGACACTGGCCGATCCGCGCAGCCGGCAGGCGCGCGCCGATCTCGCCACCTTCACTTCCGACGAGCGCATGGTTCAGCTGTGCAATCTCGAAGCCATGGATCAGATCCGCAAATGGCGTACGGATTTCAAGCCGGAGCGGGTCGTGCCCTACGCAATGGCGGAGGAAAAAATCACTGGAACCACCATCGCCGCGAATGGCGCGGCTTTCCGCAGTCGCAGAAACTGGTATAGCCTGAAGTTCAGATGCCAGTTGGCTGGGGACGGCGAAAGCGTCGTCGGCTTTGAGTTCCTGGTTGGCGATCTGGTCCCCAGGGAAAAATGGGACGAGTTTGGCCTGCCGGCGGTGCATTGACCGAAATGCGGCAGGCTTCACAAGGCAGCCAGCCGGCCGCGATACCGCGACCGTTGTGTGGTGACCCAAAAAACCTTATCAAGGCGCACGGCCGGGGGGTGGTCGTTGCCACGATTTTGGCGCCTCATTCGCAACAGGATCGCGCTTCGCGCGTGGAAAAATGACAAGAACCCTTCGCAAAACCCTTCGCAAATTCGCCATTGCCATCCCGCTTCTCGCCCTTGGCTTTTACTTCATCCCGATCCTGACATCGGTGTTTATCGTCCTCGGCCTCATCGATGTCCTGCGCAACGACCGCAAGGACCTGTCGCTGTTCTCGGGCTATTTCCTCGGCAACGGCCTCTTCACCTGGCTGCTTTCGCCTTTCAATCTGCTGGTCGATCTCCTGTGCTACCGCAATCCCGGCGTCTGGAAGCTGGAACAGTTCCCCGCCGACTATCAGCGCGAGGTCAATGAGGTCCTGGACATCTTCAAGGCGCGCAAGGACGAGATCATCGCCGACATCGACGCCAATTTCGGCGCCGGCCGGCGCGGCATGTATGTCTATCAGTGGTACGGCAAGCACAAGATCGACAACGTCGCCGAGTTCAACAAGGACTTCAAATACATCAAGACCATCGCCGTTTCCGTCTTCAGCAAGCGCGAATCGACTTCATGGCACTTCGGCCCGCTGCGGCTCAGCCTGCGCATTCTCTACAATCTGATCCCGGTGAAATCGGAGATTTTCGTCGAATGCGGCAACGTCAAGAACTACTGGTATGACAATCCGCTGTTCATCTTCGACGACACGCTGCTGCATCGCTCGGTCAACGAATATGATGGCCGCCGCTACTGCGTGTTCATGGACATTATCAGACCATCCCCGGTTCCCGGGCTGATCGCCGGCATGCTCGCCGTCGTCTCGGTGAGTGTCGAGCGCATCAACTCGATGTTCTACAAGAACTGGAAGATGATCGGTTCGAGCAAGCCGAAGAAGGTCGGGACGACCTGAGCCTGAAATCGTCAATGCTGCCGGCCCTGCCGGCGGCATTGAGGCGCTTTTAACGCGCCACTCATCCCACCGCCCCGTGCTCGCTGTTCCGCCCCGTGTCTTCTGAGGGCGTTCTGAATGCTTGCGATGGCCGCGCGTTCAAGTATACATCCCGCCAAGCTCTCAACAGTTCCTGATACGAATCGCGTGGGGTTCCTGTTTGCCGAAACGGCTTCCTGGCTGCATCGGCGGGAGTCCCGGTTTGCCTCGACAGTCCTGCCTCTTCCCTTCCTTGGCGGCCTCAAGTGACGAAGAACGAAACCCTCGGATTCTGGCTAAAAATCTACATATGTACGGCGTTGCTGGGCGGTGCTTTCGCCGCGATGTACGTAAGGCTTGAGGAGCCCGTCTACTATTGGGATTTTGCCGCTTACTTCAATGGGTTTGACCAGTATGGCTCACTCCTGGCCGAGAGCCCGCTCCAGTGGCTGAGCCAATTGCGGGCTTCTGTCGCGAGGGATGACTACAGCGCGGCAATTCTGGTGCCGCTTATGCCGTTTCACATGTTTTTCGGCGGTTCAAGGCTTTCCTATATCGCTGGAATAGTCATCGTTTACCTGGTCCCGACCGCTCTTTTCATAGGACGAATGAGCTACCTGGAGGCGGTCTCCGACACTCCTTCGCCCCGAAGCTGGTTTGTCGTGTGGATCGCGGCCTTTCTCTACACGCCGTTCTGGTCGGCGACGCTTCGTGGATTGCCGGATATTGCCGGCTGCCTGGCGCTTTCTGCGGCAACTTATTTTCTCTGGAAATCGAGGTTCCTGACACGCCAACCGGTGATCAACGGGATACGCATCGGCATATGCCTCTGGTTGGCGTTCATGCTGCGCCGTTGGTATGCATTTGCCGTCATAGGGATCGCACTTTCTGCAGCCTTCTTTTGTTCGTTGCAGGTCGCAAAAGACCGCGACTTCGCGGCATTCCGGAACGCGGCGTTAGGGGGCGTGTGCACGCTTTTTGTGATTGCCGGAGCCGCATTGGCCTTCCAGCAACCGCTGATCCTCAAGATTCTGGGAACGAGCTACGGTGACCTTTACAGCGGATACAAAACCAACTTCGTTTCGCAGATCGACCAGGTGGGATCGCGGCTGAGCTATGTGAACTGGCTGTTGATCATCGTGGGCCTTTATATCTCCATTGTACGCCGCAACAGTTTCGTTTTGTTCTGTGCTCTCGCCTCGGTACTGACCTTCTTCCTCTTCACCCGGACGCAGGATCCGGACCGTCATCATTCGATGCCAATGTTTCTTTGGCTCTTTCCTGCATATGCCCAGGCAATCGTCTCGATCGTTTCGATGCCGGCGCTGAAATCTCGATGGTCAACCGTCGTCATAGCCGTCGTCGCCGGGTTTGCGTATTTGGGTACCTTCTTCCCAATCGGCCGCCAGTTGCTGTCACCGATCGGCTATGTTTTTGCCAGGGAAGATACGCTTCCTCTTCACCTCGACAATCTTCCCGAATACAGGCGCCTCATCGACGATCTCATTACGGAAATGCGGCCCGAGGACCGCTTCTCGGTGTTTGCCTCAGGCGCGGTCATGAATAGCTCGCTGTTGTTTGAAATGGATATGGACCTTTTCCCTCGTGTCGGATGGTCTTGCCAGGTTGATAGTCGCGATCAATTCGCACAGGAGGCATTGAAATCGAGATATGTCGTCGTAACCGATCCTCCTGTTACCCATTTGCAATCGGGTGCGCAGATCTGCGTCACGATACCGGACCAGGATATTGTCGAAGGGAAGGGTGTCGGCGCCGCCTATAAGCGCATTGCGACATATCAACTGTCCGGCGGCGTCACGGGCTACCTTTATGAACAGGTGCGCCCGGTCAGCAAAACGGAACTCGATGCCCTTTACGGCGAGTTCAGGAAAAAATACCCAGGCTGGACAACGCCTCAGTGGTGACGATCATGTTGACGACCTCTGAGCAACTCGACGATAGCCGCGAAAGGCGGCTCGCGCCCGATTGTCTGCGCGATCCCAACCGCATCGTCGTCAGCTTCAGGGGATTGACCATGCCGCGCTTGTGGAGGCAGTAAACGGTCATGTTCAATCTGTTTCTCGTTGTGGTCGGCGGCGGCATCGGCGCCGGCATTCGTCACCTCACCAACATCGGCGCGCTGCGCCTTGTCGGCCCCAACTATCCCTGGGGGACGATGGCCATCAACATCGTCGGCTCGTTCGCCATGGGCCTGTTCATAGCCACCCTGGCGCGCCGCGGCGGATCGAACGAGCTCAGACTGTTCGTCGCCACCGGCATCTTTGGCGGCTTCACTACCTTTTCCGCGTTTTCACTCGATTTCGCGACTTTGTGGGAGCGAGGAGCCACGCTGCCGGCGTTTGGATATGCCCTTGCCAGCGTCATTGGCGCCATTGTCGCCCTGTTTCTGGGACTTTGGCTCGCAAGAACCGTTTCATAGTGTTATTGCCGCGCCAAGAGCGGGCCGAACCCTGCTCGGGAAACGGATAAGCGAAAAATATGGCAGGCGTTGAACAGATCACAGTAGAGGCCGGCGAGGCGGGCATGCGGCTCGATCGCTGGTTCAAGACCCATTTCCCGGGCCTGGGCTTCGGCCATCTGCAAAAGCTGCTGCGCTCCGGCCAGATCCGTGTCGATGGCGGCCGGGTCAAGGCCGACACCCGCGTCGAACCCGGCCAGATGGTGCGCGTTCCGCCGCTTGAGGTGGACAAGAAGGGCGAGAGCGCGCTGACCGGTCACTCGATCCGCAACCAGGGCGATGCCGACGTCCTGGCGAAAATGCTGATCCATGAAGATCCCAAGGTCTTCGTCTTCAACAAGCCGGCGGGCCTTGCAGTGCAGGGCGGATCGGGCGTCACCCGCAATGTCGATGACATGCTGGAAGCCTGGCGCAACCAGAAGGGCGAGAAGCCGCGGCTGGTCCACCGGCTCGACCGCGACACTTCGGGCGTGCTGGTCGTCGCGCGCACCCGGCTTGCCGCCATGAAGCTGTCAGAAGCGTTTCGCGCCCGCGAGACCAAGAAGACCTATTGGGCGCTGGTCAAGGGCGTGCCGCCCAAGCGTGAGGACAAGATCTCGACCTGGCTGATCAAGGAGCCGACGCCCGATGGCGATCGCGTGCGCGTCGCCGCGCATGGCGAAAAGGGCGCCGACCACGCCGTGTCGTACTATCGCATCATCGAGCAGGCGGCGCAGACGATGACCTGGCTGGAAATGGAACCTTACACCGGCCGCACGCACCAGCTTCGTGTTCATGCTGCCTATATCGGCTGCCCGATCATCGGCGACCCGAAATATTTCGAGGCCGACACCAATTGGGATTTCCCTGGTGGCATTCAAAACCGCCTGCACTTGCATGCGCGCCGCATCATCATTCCGCACCCGGACAAGGGCGTCATCGATGTCACCGCGCCGATGCCGCCGCATATGCGCCAGAGCTGGAACCTGATCGGCTTCGACGACGCCAGCGCGGAGGACTGATCGTGAGCGGCGCGACCGATACGCTCGACCGGCGCGACACGGTCGACATGGCCGCCGCCGCAATCATGGTCGGCCTGACCTTTTCCTGGGGGCTGAACTACGTCGCCGCCAAGATCTCCTACGCCGGGTACGATCCAGTCTTCCTGTCGATCGCGCGCTCGATCATCGGCGGCCTGTGTGTCTTCGCCTGGTGCCGCTGGCGCGGCATCGCGCTTTTCACGCGCGACGGGACATTGCCCGCCGGTATCGCGGTTGGCGCGCTGTTCGGCATCGAGTTCCTCTGCCTCTATGTCGGCCTGGAGCACACGACCGTCGCCCGCAACACGCTGCTGGTCAATACAATGCCGTTCTGGATGCTGATCGGCGGCCATTTCCTTCTTGGCGAGCAGATCACCTTGCGCAAGTTCCTTGGCCTGCTGCTGGCCTTTGCCGGCCTTGCCGCGGTATTTTCCGACAAGCTTGGCGGCGGCGGGGACATGCTGTTCGGCGATCTCTTGAGCCTTGGCTCCGGATTTTTCTGGGCCTTGACCAACATCCTCATCAAGCGGTCGAAGCTGGTCGAGGCGAGTGCCGAGAAGCTGCTTCTCTATCAACTCGCCGGTGCGGCAATCGTCGGAATACTGGTGTTGCCTCTCGCCGGTGCGCCCGTTCGCGACCCTGCCGTGCTGCCGACATTGGCTCTGCTTTTCCAGGCAGTCTACATCGTTGCCTTCACCTATGTGCTTTGGTTCTGGCTGCTGAGGCGCTATCCGGCTTCAGGCCTGTCCAGCTTCACCTTCCTGTCACCGGTTTTCGGCGTGCTGTGCGGCGCCATGTTCTTGAATGAGCCGCTGACCATGCGCATCTTCCTGGCACTTGGCCTGATTGCCGCCGGCCTCATCATCGTCAACCGGCCGTCGCGCAAGCTCGTGCCAGTTTGAGAGAGCCTTTCAATGCGTGATATCCTCAACGACCTCGAAGCGGGCAAGCAGCTTTCCGATCCGGATCCGGTGCGCCGTGCCCAGATCCAGATGAAGACGCCTTTGCCGAAGCGTTTCTACAAGACCGTCGCGGTGGCGCCGGTGGAAGACGGCTTTGCCGTGCATCTCGACGGCAAGCCGGTGCGCACGCCGGGCAAGGCGCTGCTGGCGCTGCCGACCGAGGCGGCGGCTGCACTCGTCGCCGACGAATTCGCAGCGCAGGGCGAAACCATCAACCCGGTGACGATGCCGGTGATGCGCCTCGTCAACACTGCTATCGACGGCGTCGCCAGCGATCCGCAGGCGGTGCTGGAAGACATTCTGCGCTTCGCTTCGTCCGATCTGCTCTGCTACCGCGCCGATGCGCCGCAAGGCTTGGTGGAGCGGCAGAACGAACATTGGGACCCGGTCCTTGATTGGGTGCGCGGCAGCCTCGGGGCTCGCTTCAATCTCGCCGAAGGCATCATCCATGTCGAGCAGCCGCGTGGGACGATCGCCGTGCTGGGAAGTCATCTTGCCCAGCGTGCCGAACCGCTGCGGCTCGCTGCCATCCATGTGATGACCTCGCTGACCGGTTCGGCGCTGCTGGCGCTGGCTGTCGATTTCGGCGAACTCGACGCCGAGGCGGCCTGGGCGGCCGGCCATGTCGACGAGGACTGGCAGATCGAGCATTGGGGACAGGACGCCGAAGCAGTCGCGCGCCGCTCGGCCCGCAAGCGCGACATGATGGCTGCCGCCGGGCTATTGGAAGCGCTCAAGGGCTGACGGCTCCGCCGCTGGCTCCGCTTCATCCCGCAGCGCACCTAATACCAAAGTCATAATCCCAAAGACGCCCTGACGTTGGCGCACGCTTTCTGTCATTTTTTCCGTGATCGCAGTGCATGAGTCCATGTTCGGAGGAGAACGCGGACAATGAGGCACAGCATCGAGGACAAGGTCTCACGGGAGGACAATTCTATGGCAATGGCATCGACTGCCGGCGGAGCAAGCCGCGGCATGACGCGGGAGGAAAAGAAGGTCATCTTCGCTTCCTCGCTGGGCACCGTTTTCGAATGGTATGATTTCTATCTCTACGGCTCGCTCGCGGTGTTCATTGGTTCGACCTTCTTCAGTCCAACCATTCCTGAAGCGACGCGCAATATCTTCGCGCTGCTGGCGTTCGCCGCCGGCTTCCTGGTACGACCGTTCGGCGCGCTGCTGTTCGGCCGCATCGGCGACCTTGTCGGCCGCAAGTATACGTTCCTTGTCACCATGACGATCATGGGCCTTTCGACCTTCCTGGTCGGCCTGCTGCCTGGATATGCGACTTTGGGCATCGCGGCTCCCGTGATCCTGATTGTCCTGCGCATGCTGCAAGGCCTGGCGCTGGGCGGCGAATATGGCGGCGCGGCCACCTATGTCGCCGAGCATGCACCCGACAACCGGCGCGGCTACTACACCTCGTGGATCCAGACGACGGCGACGCTCGGCCTGTTCCTGTCGCTGGTCGTCATCCTGATTGTCCAGGGTTCGATGAGCAAGGAAACCTACGCCTCATGGGGCTGGCGCATTCCGTTCATTGTCTCCTTCCTGCTGCTCGGCATCTCGATCTGGATCCGGCTTTCGCTCTCCGAATCGCCGACCTTCCAGCGTATGAAGGATGAGGGCAAGGGCTCCAAAGCGCCGCTTTCGGAAGCATTTGGTCAATGGAAGAATGCCCGAATCGCGCTGCTGGCGCTGCTCGGCCTCACCGCCGGTCAGGCCGTGGTCTGGTACAATGGCCAGTTCTACGCGCTGTTCTTCCTGCAGAACGTGCTCAAGGTCGACGCGCAGTCGGTCAACATCATGATCGCCATAGCGCTCGCCCTCGGCTCGATCTTCTTCGTCGTCTTCGGCTGGCTCTCCGACAAGATCGGGCGCAAGCCGATCATCATGGCGGGCCTTGCCTTGGCGATCGTCTGCACCTTCCCGCTGTTCAAGGCATTGACCTGGGCCGCCAATCCGGCGCTCGCCACGGCCCAGCAGAACACACGTGCTACGGTGACGGCGGCACCCGGCGACTGCAAGTTCCAGTTCAATCCGGTCGGCACGGCGAAGTTCACGACGTCTTGTGACATCGCGACCTCGTTCCTGACCAAGAACTCGGTTCCCTATGACGTGGTGTCGACGGCCGCGGCCGGGACGGCCGCGTCGGTCAAGATCGGCAACGAGACGGTGGAATCCTACGATGCCATCGCCGCTGGCGATCAGGCGAAAGCCAAGGACGCCGCCTTCATCAAAGCCGTCAACATGTCGCTGCGGGACGGCGGCTATCCGCTGAAGCGCGCGGCGATCAAGATCCCGGACCAGAAGCTTGACGCGTTTGTCGCCGCCAACCCGGAACTGAAGCTCGATGCCGCCGCCATTCGCGCCGGCGAGAAGGCGACGGTCCCGACCGATCAGGCGATCAAGGACAAGCTGCTGACCGCCGACGAGGCCGCGGGTGCGCCCGAGGTCACCGTCTACAATATACCGGGCGGCGGCGCTTTCGCCATGTTCGCCGATCCGGCGGGAATCAACTGGCCGATGACGATCGGCATCCTGTTCATCCTGGTCCTGTTCGTGACCATGGTCTACGGCCCGATTGCCGCGATCCTGGTCGAGATGTTCCCGACCCGCATCCGCTACACCGGCATGTCGTTGCCCTATCACATTGGCAATGGCTGGTTCGGTGGCCTGCTGCCGGCGACGGTGTTCGCACTCAGTGCCTACAGGGGCGATATCTACTTTGGTCTGTGGTACCCGGTGGTGATCGCCGCGATGTCGCTGGTCATCGGCATGATCTTCGTCAGGGACACGCTGGGAACCGATCTGAACACCAAGCAGTAACGACTGCTCGGTAGTCAACGAAAACCCGGCGCGAGCGATCGCGCCGGGTTTTTCAATGATAGTCATGCGATGGGGCTTAGCTTTGACGGTCCTGCTTCGCGTCCTCTATCGCCGCATCGTGATACCAGCCGTCGCCGAAATCCGCCCGAACACCGCGCAGTGAGGCAAGCTCTGCCGCAAACTTAGCCTTGCCGCTCAAATTTGAGGCAGAGACGCGCGCTGCCGCCGGGAACATCAGAATTTTTGCCGACGGACGCGTGGAAATGATTTCCATTGTCGGGCTCCTTTCTTATGCCGAACCTTGTCGATTCAACCTACCTCGAAGATAAGGTCTGCAATCAAGTTAGGCAATATGCCTATGAAAAGATCAGTATTTGCCTATTATTTGTGCGAATTGCGATTGTGATTGATCTCGACGCATTGCTTAGGCGGCTTGCCAACTTCAATCGAATGCGGCGTCAATTTTGCCGCACCCTGCAGCTCAAGAGTGGCACACGAATTGCATTTTAGTGATCCGGCAGGCCGGCTGCTGGTGGCAGACGTATGTCGACGCCGTCCAGTGTTCGGTGATCAAGCAACGAGAGGCTAGAATGACGAAATACAAGCTCGAGTACATTTGGCTCGATGGATACACCCCGGTCCCCAACCTTCGCGGCAAGACGCAGGTCAAGGAATACGCCGAATTCCCGACGCTCGAGCAGCTTCCGCTGTGGGGCTTTGACGGTTCGTCGACACAGCAGGCCGAAGGCCACAGCTCCGATTGCGTGCTGAAGCCGGTCGCTGTCTATCCGGATCCGGCCCGCAGCAACGGCGTGCTTGTCATGTGCGAAGTCATGATGCCTGACGGCGTCACGCCGCATGCCTCCAACAAGCGCGCCACCATTCTCGACGACGAGGGCGCCTGGTTCGGTTTCGAGCAGGAGTATTTCTTCTACAAGGACGGCCGTCCGCTGGGCTTCCCGGAAAGCGGCTATCCGGCACCGCAGGGCCCGTACTACACCGGCGTCGGCTATTCCAATGTCGGCTCCGTCGCGCGCCAGATCGTCGAAGAGCATCTCGATCTCTGCCTTGCAGCCGGCATCAACCACGAAGGCATCAACGCCGAAGTGGCCAAGGGCCAGTGGGAATTCCAGATTTTCGGCAAGGGCTCCAAGAAGGCCGCCGACCAGATGTGGATGGCCCGCTATTTGATGCAGCGCCTGACCGAGAAATACGGCATCGACATCGAGTACCATTGCAAGCCGCTCGGCGACACCGACTGGAACGGCTCGGGCATGCACGCCAACTTCTCGACCGCCTATATGCGCGAAGTCGGCGGCAAGGCTTATTTCGAAGCGCTGATGGCGGCCTTCGACAAGAACCTGATGGATCACATCGCCGTCTATGGCCCGGACAACGACAAGCGCCTGACTGGCAAGCATGAGACCGCGCCGTGGAACAGGTTCAGCTATGGCATCGCCGATCGTGGTGCTTCGATCCGCGTCCCGCATTCCTTCATCAAGAACGACTACAAGGGCTATCTGGAAGATCGCCGTCCGAATTCCCAGGGCGACCCCTACCAGATCGCCTCGCAGATTCTGAAGACGATCGCCTCGGTGCCGGCGAGCGCTGAGGTTTCGGCAGCCGCATAGTCATTCGAATCGGGACTTCACGTCCATGCCGTGACAGTCTGAGATTCATCCAAGTCCATCCAAGAACCCCGGCGAAAGCTGGGGTTCTTTTTTGCCGTTGCCCGGCGGATCGGGCCTCGGGCAAAACATACCCAGAAAAAGTCAGGCAATGCAGGCGGTCGCGAATCCGGTCGAGCCCTTGGCTGCCACTGTTCCAGTTTCCGGCGGCAGCCCGCCAGAAAGCCCGGAAAACTGGCATTTTGAGCACTATCCGTGACCTCGCACCCTTCCATAACCATCTGTTCATGTTGCGGAATCGGCTGTCCGCAGCCGGTTTGGCGGCGTTGACAGATCGCAGTGCAGCATGCGTATTCGAAGCGCTTGGGGTTACGTCACGCGATGCTGTTCGGACGGGCGGGGTTTACTTGAACGGCAGCATAGGCGTGGGCGCCGGACGAGCGGTCACTGTAGCCTGAGGCAGTGCGCCGCTCGCTCCTGGCTTTCATGTTCACCATCGACCGAACTGTTTCTGCCAGCCCATGAAACGCGGGCTCAGCAACCCAGGCATTCACACACGCCGAAAAGCTCAATGGCAAAGGTGCGTCCATCGCGATGGGCGCGGACCTGTCGGTACAGGCGGGGCCCATCGGAGCGCAGCAAAAAGCCCTTGAAAGAGGGAACTCTTTCAAGGGCTTGAATAGTCTGTCGAATCTTAGACCGAGTAGTACATGTCGTACTCGACTGGATGCGGGGTCATTTCGAAGCGCATCACCTCAGCCATCTTCAGCTCGATGTAGCTGTCGATCTGATCGTCGTCGAAGACGCCGCCGGCTTTCAGGAAGCCGCGATCCTTGTCGAGGCTCTGCAGCGCTTCGCGCAGCGAACCGCAGACGGTCGGGATCTTCTTCAGCTCCTTCGGCGGCAGGTCGTATAGATCCTTGTCCATCGGCTGGCCGGGATGGATCTTGTTCTTGATGCCGTCGAGACCGGCCATCAGCATGGCGGCGAAAGCGAGGTAGGGGTTCGCGCCCGGATCGGGGAAGCGGACCTCGACGCGTTTGGACTTGGGCGAGGAGCCGAACGGGATGCGGCAGGATGCCGAGCGGTTGCGCGCCGAATAGGCGAGCAGCACCGGCGCTTCGTAGCCCGGCACCAGACGCTTGTAGGAGTTGGTTAGCGGGTTGGTGAACGCGTTGATCGCCTTGGCATGCTTGATGATGCCACCAATGTAGAACAGGCAGCTTTCCGACAGGCCGGCATATTCATTGCCGGCGAAGGTCGGCTTGCCGTTCTTCCAGATCGACTGGTGGACGTGCATGCCCGAGCCATTGTCGCCGAAGATCGGCTTCGGCATGAAGGTGGCCGTCTTGCCGTAGGCGTTGGCGACCTGGTGCACGACATACTTGTAGATCAGCATCTTGTCGGCGTTGCGCACGAGCGTATCGAACTTGATGCCGAGTTCGTGCTGGGCGGCCGCCACCTCGTGGTGGTGCTTTTCGACCCGCACGCCCATTTCGGCGAGCACAGTCAGCATTTCCGAGCGCATATCCTGCGCGGAATCGATCGGCGGCACCGGGAAATAGCCGCCCTTGATGCGCGGACGGTGGCCGAGATTGCCGGTCTCGTAGTCGGTGTCGTCGTTCGAGGGCAGTTCGGTGGAATCAAGCTTGAAGCCGGTGTTGTAAGGGTCGGCCTTGTATTTCACATCGTCGAAGACAAAGAATTCGGCTTCGGGGCCGACGAAGATCTGGTCGCCGATGCCTTCCGACTTCATGTAGGCCTCGGCCTTCTTGGCCGTGCCACGCGGATCGCGGTTGTAGGATTCACCCGAAACCGGATCGAGGATGTCGCACAGGATGACCATGGTCGACTGCGCGAAGAACGGGTCCATGTGGACCGTGTCCGCATCGGGCATCAGCACCATGTCGGACTCGTTGATGGCCTTCCAGCCGGCAATCGAGGAGCCGTCGAACATGACGCCATCAGCGAACATGTCTTCCTCGACCTCGATGACATCCATCGTCACGTGTTGCAGCTTGCCCTTCGGATCGGTGAAGCGCAGGTCGACGAATTTCACGTCGTTGTCCTTGATCTGCTTCATGATGTCTTTGGCTGTCGTCATGTCATGTATCCCTGTTTGATGACGTTTTTTGATGATGACGGTTTTCAGGCGGATGGCGGGGTCGGATCAGACCGCGTCCATGCCGGTTTCGCCAGTGCGGATTCGCACGACTTCCTCGATGTTGGAGACGAAGATCTTGCCGTCGCCGATACGGCCTGTCTGGGCCGCCTTGCGGATGGCTTCGATCGCGCCTTCGACCGCGTCGTCGCCAAGCACGACCTCGATCTTCACCTTGGGCAGAAAATCGACGACATATTCGGCGCCGCGGTAGAGTTCGGTATGGCCTTTCTGACGCCCGAAGCCTTTGGCCTCGGTGACGGTGATGCCTTGCAGTCCGGCCTCCTGAAGCGCTTCCTTCACTTCGTCCAGCTTGAATGGCTTGATGATCGCTTCGATCTTTTTCATGTAAAAAGTGGCCTCCACTGCCAAAAAAACGGGTTGTGAACCCCCGCTTGCGCCTCCATCAAGCACGAACTGTGCCAATTGGACAGATTTGAAGCGGTCTCATACGATTTCAAAGCCGCGCCGCGCCGGGAAGCAAATTCGCGTCATTCACTGCATCAGGTGCGCCATGGGCCGCTGGAGCCACGAAGGAGCCAGCAAGTGCATCCGCACAACAATTAGGCATATCGCCTATTCAGCGGGCAGTTTTGTGCCTGCGACGCCCTCATTCCAACGATATGGCCGCAAATTTCGCCACTCCCCTTCGTTTGCTTCGGATCGAAAAGTGGACAATGCTTGATCGAATGCAGATCGGCAATCCATGAGCAACGAACTTCTTTCCCCGGCCGAAATGAGCGAGGCCGATCGGCTGGCGATTGCCGCTGGTCCGCTCGATGGCTTCGGGCTGATGCGCCGTGCCGGCGAAGCGGTCGCGGCCGTGGTCCTGGCGCGTTATCCCGCAGCGACGCGTGTCCATGTGCTGTGCGGCCCCGGCAACAATGGCGGCGATGGCTATGTCGTTGCCCGGTTGCTGGCCGGCAGCGGCGTAAGCACAACGATCTGGGCGAGCGGCACGCCGAGGCCGCAAAGCGATGCGGCGCTCGCCGCCGCGCAATGCCCGGTGAAACCTCGGCCACTGTCGGATTTTGCCGCCGAGGCCGGCTCGATTGTCGTCGACGCGCTTTACGGAGCAGGGCTGTCCAAGCCGCTGGCCGGCGATGCCGTGAAAGCCGTCGACACTGCAACAGCTCTGCGCCTGCCTGTGGTCGCGGTCGACCTGCCGTCGGGTGTCTCAGGAGCCAGCGGCGCAATATTGGGCAGGGCGTTTCACGCCGAGGTCACCGTCACCTTCGCGCGGCAAAAGCCCGGCCACTTGCTGCTCCCGGGACGAGAGCAATGTGGTGAAATCGTGCTCGCTGATATCGGCATAGGCGACGGCATCATCGCCCAACTCGCCGTGTCGACTTTTGAGAATGTGCCAGACCTGTGGTTGCGGGAATTTCCCGTGCCGGCGGTGGACGCGCACAAATACAAGCGCGGCCATGTCGGCGTCTTTTCCGGCGGTCCGAGCGCCACCGGCGCGGCGCGGCTGTCGGCACTTGCCGCCGCGAGAAGCGGGGCAGGGGCGGTCACCGTGCTGTCGCCGGCCAATGCCATGCAGGTAAACGCTGCGCATCTCACCTCAATCATGCTGCGCAAGGCCGATGACAGCGTCGACATCGCCTCGTTCATCGACGAACGCCGGCCGTCGGCTTTTGTTCTCGGGCCCGGTTTCGGCATTGGCGAAAAGACCCGGCAATTTGCACTCGCGCTGCTCAGCCCTGCCCAGCCAAGGGATACGTCAACCCGGATTGACGGCCTCGTGTTCGATGCCGACGCGATCACCTCTTTTCGTGAGGCGCCGGACGTCCTGTTCGAAGCGTCTCGCCAACCGGGCGCGCCGGCCCTGGTGATGACGCCGCACGAAGGGGAGTTCGCCAGGCTGTTTCCCGATATCGCCGATGAAGTTGCGTCCTCCAAGCTCGACAAGGCCCGCGCAGCCGCCGTGCGTGCCAATGCCGTCATCGTCTGCAAGGGCGCCGACACCGTCATCGCCGCTCCTGACGGCAGGGCGGCGATCAACGCCAACGGCGCGCCGTGGCTGGCCACCGCAGGGTCGGGCGACGTGCTGTCAGGCGTCACAGCAGGGCTGCTTGCGCAAGGCATGCCGGCATTCGAAGCGGCCTGCGCCGCGGTGTGGATTCATGCTGAGGCCGGCAGCCGGTTCGGGCCGGGGCTGATCGCCGAGGATCTGCCGCCGGCGCTGGTACCGGTGCTGCGCGACCTTGTCGAAGCACGTACGGCCGCTCGATGAGCCGCGCCCTGGCTCTGCTCGTCGCCACGCTCTTTGCTGCCTTCCTGGCGTCGGCAGCTTGTGCCGAAGGTCCAGTGACGATCGTCGATGATCCGGCGATGCTCGCCGCACTTGATGCCAAGGGCTACGGCTTTGCCGATATTTTTGGCGCGGCGGGCGCGGGTGACCTGAAAGCTCTCTACGACAAGGCGCCGGCCTATCACGCTGTCGTCGACACTGTGGCGGCCGATGTCGCCGCGCTGCGCGCCGAGATGAAGGCCGGCGGGCGGCCGCTCTACGAGGTTACCGACGGCAATGTCGGCCGCATCATGGACATGCGCTGGCTGAAGACCGATGCCGCGCGCTTCCGACTGGTCGGCGTCGTCAACCGGCTCGACCGTCGCGACTTCGCGGCCCTGCTGGGTGACAAGAGCTGCGGCGAGGTGCGCTTCATCTACCGCCTTGCTTACAGTTTCCGCAAAAATGGCAAGCTGTTGGCGTCGCGTCTGCCGTTCAATTTCAACGCCGTCTACAGCGCGGCGCCCGATGCCGACGGCGGCTGCGTCGGCGTTGCCGGACGCTGGACGCCACAGCTTGACGAGACCGTCGATGCTGGCTGGCTGACTGGCGGTCCGCTGGAGAAAGCCGGGCTGACCTTCAAGCAGCTGGAACTCAACGCGCAGGTGGTGCGCTTTCCCTCTGGCCAGGAAACCGAGTTCGGCGGCCAGGCCGCCTATCTCATGCGGATATTCGGCATCGATGGCGACGCCGTCAGCGAGAAGCCGCTGGAGAACACGCCTGACGCCGCACGGCTTTCGCAAGACGCGGCCCTGAAAGCAAGGCTCGCCGCCTATGTCAGCGCCAATCTGCCGGCCGTCGACGAAGGCGTCTACGAAATTCCCGACGAATTCCTGGCCAGGAAGGTCATCTCGTGGTCGACCTTCGGCAGCGCGCGGCAGGCCAACCACCCGTTCACGCCATTGCTTCAGCCCGGGGAATTCGCATCGCTCGACTATTCCGGGCTCAAACTGCTGCGCACACCGGAAGCTCTCATCGAGCGGCTGGACAATGGCGCCTGCCAGGGTTGCCATCAGGCTGGTTCCACCGCCGGTTTCCATTTCATCGGCCTCGACGACAAGACGACCTCGCCGCTCAACCGCATCGAGGTCGGCATTTCGCCGCATCTTCACGCCGAGATACCGCGCCGCCAGGCCTGGCTGCGCGCCATGGCGCAAGGCAAGGAGCCGAACCGCTTCCGCCCGCTCTCCTTTGCACCACCGGCTGCCTGGACGGACGCCGGCGCGATCGACTACGCGCCCGCAGAGATGGCAATGCCGTGCCTGATGCCGGACGATGCCGCACGCTTCGGCAAGACCTGGCAGTGCGGCGGCGGCACCATCTGCACGCCGCTAGCCAGCGCTTCGGGTGTGCGGACGAAGCTGGCGCAATGCCTGCTGCCCAAGGACAGTCCCGACATGTTTTCCGGCCATCCCTGTCTGACCGGCTCGATCGCCAGCAACGCCACGCAGCCTTTCAACGACCGCTACAAAATATCAGGCCAGTTCGCGGCCTTCGCGCCGGATGTCTCGCGCACCGCCTACACCTGCCGTCCGCCGAAGATCGGCGTGCCTGGCGGCATCGCTTATCGCGGCTGCGACGACAAGGACCGCGCCTTCGCTGCCTTCAAATCCGGCAAACCGATGCCGAACGAGATCTGCGGGCTGGTCGGCGGCAAGAAATTCGACATCTGCGTGGCCACCAACAATTTCGACCAATGCCTTGGCGGCGCCGTCAATCGCGGCAACCGGCCGGCCTGTTCGACCGATCATTTCTGCCGCGAGGACTATATGTGCCAATCGCTGCCGCCCGATACGCCTGGCATCGGCAAGATCAAGGGTATCGGCTTCTGCTCGCCGACCTATTTCATCTTCCAGATGCGCATCGACAACCACGCGACGCCCTGGGGCAGTTCCGTCCGTGCCACCATGGGGGCAGGATTTGGCGCGGCGGAAGAGGAGTGATCTGCCCTGTTGCGACGAACTGGATACGTCCGCCCGACAGGACGCCTCACAGTGGAATATTGTCGTGCTTCTTCCAGGGGTTCTGCATGTCCTTGTTGCGCAGCATCCGGAGCGCGCGCGCGATGCGGCGGCGGGTCGAGTGCGGCATGATCACCTCATCGACATAGCCGCGCTCGGCGGCGACGAAGGGCGACAGGAAGCGATCTTCGTAAGCCTCTGTGTGGGCTGCGATCTTCTCTGCGTCACCGATATCCTTGCGGTAGATGATCTCGACCGCGCCCCTGGCGCCCATTACCGCGATCTGCGCCGTCGGCCAGGCGTAATTCATGTCGCCGCGCAGGTGTTTTGACGCCATCACGTCATAGGCGCCGCCATAGGCCTTGCGGGTGATGACGGTGATCTTCGGCACGGTCGCCTCGGCATAGGCGAACAGGAGTTTCGCACCATGCTTGATCAGCCCGCCATATTCCTGCGCCGTGCCGGGCAGGAAGCCCGGAACATCGACCAAGGTGACAATCGGGATCGAAAAGCAGTCGCAGAAGCGCACGAAACGCGCCGCTTTGCGGCTGGCGTCTGAATCGAGCACGCCGGCCAGCACCATCGGCTGGTTGGCGACGAATCCGACGGTGCGGCCCTCGACCCGTCCGAACCCGGTGACGATGTTCTTGGCGAAATTCTGCTGGATCTCGAAGAAGTCGCCTTCGTCGGCGACTTTAAGGATCAGCTCCTTGATGTCGTAGGGCTTGTTAGCATTGTCGGGAATCAGCCGGTCGAGCGACTGATCATGGTCGGTGACCGACTGATAGCATTCGATCTCCGGCAGCTCCGACGTGTTGGAGGCGGGCAGCAGGTCGACCAGCCGGCGCATCTGCAGCAGCGCCTCGACGTCATTGTCATAGGCGCCGTCGGCGATCGAGGATTTCGTCGTGTGGACAGAGGCACCGCCGAGGCTCTCGGCGGTCACGGTCTCGTTGGTGACGGTCTTCACCACGTCCGGTCCGGTGACGAACATGTAGGAGGTGTCGCGCACCATGAAGATGAAGTCGGTCATCGCCGGCGAATAGACGTCGCCGCCGGCGCAGGGGCCCATGATGAGCGAAATCTGCGGAATGACACCGGAGGCGAGCACGTTGCGCTGAAAGATCTCGGCATAGCCGCCCAGTGCGGCCACGCCTTCCTGGATACGCGCGCCGCCGGCATCGTAGAGGCCGATGATCGGCGCGCGGTTGCGCAGCGCCATCTCCTGCACCTTGATGACCTTTTCGGCATGCGCTTCCGACAGCGAACCGCCGAACACGGTGAAGTCCTTGGCGAAGAGATAGACCGGGCGGCCGTTGACGGTGCCCCAGCCGGTGACCACACCGTCGCCGGCGATCTTGGTCTTCTCCATGCCGAAATCGGTCGAGCGGTGCTCGACATACATGTCGAACTCCTCGAACGAGCCCTCGTCGAGAAACACCTCGATGCGTTCGCGCGCGGTGAGTTTGCCCTTCTTGTGCTGTGCATCGATGCGGGCCTGGCCGCCACCCATGCGGGCGATGTCGCGGCGGCGCTCGAGTTCCTTCAGCACGTCCTTCATCGGTTACCTCCCAAGCCAGCGGCATTTCGTGGTAATCGTGCGGGCGAGCGAGCGCAAGCACCGCTTGCGCCGTGGTTTTGTTGCGCTGCAGCATGACGCCCCTTGCATTTTACCGCGAACTGGGCCATATGCGGCGACATAGGCGCTTGGGCCGGGAACAATCCGGCCTTCTCGACAAATGAGACTGGTTGCGTCTGTTTTCCCTCTTTCCGGTATATCGGCCCCTCTTTCCGGTACATCACAAAGTGGCGAAAAAGCCCCGTGGCATGATGCCTGCGGGCACGACAGCGCAGCCGAGTGGACGAAACCGTCCGCCCGCCATGTCGTTCCATGACAATTTATCCGACGGCAGGTTGCGCCCTGCCGCCATTGATGTTTGCGGCCAGAGGCCGCGTGAAAGAAGAATATTTTGACCAACGAAAACACTTTGCTTGCTGATAAAACTGGGGAACTCTCCGGTTTCGCAGCACTGGGAATTACGGGTGCGCTGCTCAAGGCGACCCATGCCGCCGGCTTTACCGATCCGAAGCCGATCCAGGCTCAGGCGATCCCGCCGCAGATGGAAGGCCGTGACATTTTCGGCATCGCCCAGACCGGTTCCGGCAAGACGGCTGCCTTCGCGCTGCCCATCCTGTCGAAGATCATCGCTCTCGGCACCAAGCGCCGGCCGAAGACGGCGCGTGCGCTGATCCTGGCGCCGACGCGCGAACTCGCCGTGCAGATCGAGGACACCATCAAGATCCTCGCCAAGGGCGCGCATGTCTCGACCGCACTTGTGCTGGGTGGCGTCTCGCGCTTCAGCCAGGTGAAGAAGGTCGCGCCCGGCGTCGACATCCTGATCGCAACGCCCGGTCGCCTGACCGATCTGGTGCGCGAAGGCGACCTCATGCTTGCCGACACCAAATGGCTGGTGCTGGACGAGGGCGACCGCATGCTCGACATGGGCTTCATCAACGACGTGAAGCGCATCGCCAAGGCGACCGCGCCCGACCGTCAGACGGTGCTGTTCTCCGCGACCATGCCCAATGAAATCGCCGACCTGGCCAAGGGTCTGCTGAAGAACCCGATCCGCGTCGAAGTCGCGCCGCAAAGCACCGCGGCCGCCGAGATCGTGCAGGGCGTCGTCTTTGCCCGCACCAAGCAGAAGCGCCAGGTGCTGTCGACGATGCTCGCCGACGAGGCGATGAAGTCCGTCATCATCTTTTCGCGCACCAAGCACGGTGCCGACAGGGTGACCAAGGACCTCGAGCGCGACGGCTTCAAGGCCGCCGTCATTCACGGCAACAAGTCGCAGAATGCCCGTCAGAAGGCGCTGAACGATTTCCGTGAGGGCTCGGTGCGCATTCTGGTGGCTACCGACATTGCGGCGCGCGGCATCGATGTGCCCGGCATCAGCCATGTCGTGAATTTCGACCTGCCGGACGAAGCCGAAAGCTATGTCCACCGCATCGGCCGGACCGGCCGCAACGGCATGGACGGCATCGCCATCACGCTGTGCGATCCTTCGGAGAACAGCAAGCTGCGTCAGGTCGAGCGTATCATCCGCACCAAACTGCCGATCGTTGCCGACCATCTCGGCAGCCCTGATCCGCTGCGCAATCCGGCTGAAAAGAACGAGCGCTTCGAGCCCGCCAATGACCGCAACGACCGCAATGGTCGTCGTGACGGCAGGCGGCCGGGTGGCGAGAACAAGGGCAACGGCTTCGGCAAGAAGCGCTTCGGCGACAAGCCGGCCTTCGCTGGCGAGCGCAAGCCGGAAGGCGCCAAGCCTTTCAAGGGCAACAACAAGCGCCGCTTCGGCAGCAAGCGTCCGGCGGCGCGGGCTGCGTAAGCCTGACAGCGTTTTGGTCGGCCAAGCTTAGGCTGGCTGATTGCCGTGACTGACAAGGAAAGGGCGGCCGAAGCGATACTTCGGTCGCCCTTTTTCGTCAGGAGCCTATTTGGCCACCGCCTCGACCCAGACGGCAATCCTTTGCGCGAGATAGGCCGTGGTCGAAGGCGACAGCGCGTCGCCGGCGATGACGTGGTGGTCGGGATCGCCAGTGTCGTCGACCGGCACTAGTTCATGCGGCGCGCCCCAGCGCCCGGCGATTTCGCGGGTGCGGTCCTCGCGCACCACCCTGTCGGAATCGGAAAAGATGAACAGGGCAGGGATGGTCGCCTTTTCCACCGGCGCTGCGTAGGCGAGCTCCGTCAGCGCCGCCATCGGCAGTGTCGCGGCCATCGGATATTTGTGCGTCCAGAATTTTTCGTGCAGGGCGTTACGGGTCGGAAAGCTGCGTTCCTTGCCGCCGACAAGCTCGGCAATCTGCTTGCCCCAGGGCATGGTCAGCAGTTCGGCGCCGGACGCCCTGACGCCGAAATTCGGCGAGATGAACGCGATCGCCGCCACCCCGTCCGAGGCGCCCGGCTGCGTTGCAGCCCATGTCGCCAGCGAGCCGCCTGTCGAGGTCGAGATGACGATCACCTTGTCGCCAATCGCCCTGCCGATGGCGAGCGCCTCCTCATAGTCGTTGATCCAGGCATTGACGCTGCCTTGCGTCATCGCCGCGCCGTCCTGCCCGTGACCGGTAAGGCGGGTGTAGAACAGATTGGCGTCGAGCTGGTCGGCCACCTCGTCCGACAGCGGGCGGACCTCGCCCTTCGATGCGGAAAAGCCGTGGATATAGACAATCGACAGCGGCGTCCTGGCATGCACCATCGGATTGGCCCAGACGATCTCTTTCTCCAGCCCGTCACGGATTCCGGGTATGGCGCCCTCTGTCTTCGCCACATAGGCCTGCGGATCGTCGCCGATGACCGAGGGATCGAAACGGATCGTGGTGTCGACGGGTACGCGCGGGCCAAGCACGAAAGCCAGTGCGAGGACAACGACAAGGCCAAGCACAGCAAGCACGATCCGTCGCCCCATCGCAGACTCCAAAGAACAATTTCTCAACCTATGGCGGCGGTCACTATCGGGCAACGCCATGCCCCGGAGAGGGAGCCTGCCAATCTCGATGGCGTTCTATTCGCTTTGGGGCTTCCGGTCGTAGTGCAGCGGCCGCGCCTTCCAGTTGGTCATCAGGCCGATCACCCCTCTGCACAGCGGCCTCGGCAGCAGGCTGAGCACTTTCAGGGGCCAGCTCAGCCGGCGCGGGAAGGTGACTTCGAAGCCGCCGGACTTGATGCCCCGCGCCATGCGGCGCGTCGCGCGGCTGACTGGCATCAGCCCCGGCATCGGCAGCATGTTCTTCTCTGTAAGAGCGGTGTCGATGAAGCCCGGGTTGATCACCTGGACACGCACATTCATCTTGTCGAAGTCGTATTTCAGCGACTCGGCCAGGATGTTGATCGCCGCCTTGGTGCCGCCATAGGCGGCCGTGGTCGGCCAGCCGAAATAGGCGGTGACCGAGCCGACCAGCACGACATGGCCGCGTGCCCGCACACGCATGCGCTGGATGACCGGCACCAGGCCGTTGATGATGCCGAAATAGTTGACATCGAAGGACCGGCGAAAGTCGTTGACGACAAGATTCTCACCCGGCGTCGAAATGTAGTTCCCGGCATTGAAGACGGCGAGCACGATAGGCCCGAGTTCCTTCTCGATCGTGGCGACCGTCCTTGCCATGCGCGGCTCGTCGGTGACATCACAGGGAAAGGCCGTGACACTGCCCGGCATCTGCGCGGTCTCGACGACAAGCGTGTCGATCGGATCGTCGTCGAGCGCCGTCACCGCGACGGTATAGCCTTGGGCAGCAAGATCCCTGGCCAGCGAACGGCCAATGCCGCTGCTGCCGCCCGTGATCCAGGCGACGCCGTGCTTCGGATTGGCCCGATAGAGTGTCATGCTGCGCCCTGTCGACTTGCTCGTACCTTGCTCTAGCGATGAAGAAATCGAATGAAAAGAGTGCTTTCATCACAGTGAGGAAATGAACTGTGGCGCATGAAGGCGATATTGAGAAGCGTCGGCCGCGATAACAATGCCGCAAATGCGACTGGTCCAGACAAATTCTTGCCTTGAAACCGAAGCTTCGGGTTTCTACGGTTTCGGCACAGCTGCACAAGGAATCCTGAATGCCCCGTTCTGTGATCGACGCGATCGGCAACACGCCTCTGATCCGCCTCAACAAAGCGTCTGAACAAACCGGCTGCGAGATCCTGGGCAAGGCCGAGTTCATGAATCCAGGCCAGTCGGTCAAGGATCGCGCCGGCCTGTTCATCATCCGCGACGCCGAGCAGCGCGGGCTGCTGAGGCCCGGCGGTGTGATCGTCGAGGGAACGGCCGGCAACACCGGTATCGGGCTGACGCTGGTCGCCAAGGCGCTGGGATACCGCACGGTCATCGTCATTCCAGACACACAGAGCCAGGAAAAGAAGGACACCATCAGACTGCTCGGCGCCGAGCTGATCGAGGTGCCCGCGGTACCTTACAAGAATCCCAACAATTACGTGAAATTGTCGGGGCGGCTGGCCGAGCAGATGGCGCGGACGGAGCCGAACGGCGCCATCTGGGCCAACCAGTTCGACAATGTCGCCAACCGTGACGGCCATATCCGCACCACCGCGGAGGAAATCTGGAACCAGACCGGCGGCAAGGTCGACGGTTTTGTCTCGGCGGTCGGTTCGGGTGGAACGCTGGCCGGCGTCGCCTTCGGATTGAGGGCCAGGCGCAAGGACGTCAAGATCGCGCTGGCCGATCCGCTGGGAGCCGCGCTCTACAGTTTCTACACCAGCGGTGAGTTGAAGTCCGATGGCAGCTCGATCACCGAAGGCATCGGGCAGGGGCGCATCACCGCCAATCTCGATGGCTTCACGCCGGATTTTTCGTTCCAGATCCTGGACGAAGATGCGCTGCCGATTGTCTTCGACCTGATCCAGGAAGAAGGACTGTGCGTCGGCGGTTCGACCGGCATCAACATTGCCGGCGCGATCCGGCTGGCGCGCGAACTGGGCCCCGGCCACACCATCGTGACTGTTCTTTGCGACTATGGCACGCGCTATCAATCGAAGCTGTTCAACCCGGAATTCCTGCGCGAGAAGAACCTGCCGATACCGGGCTGGATGGAGCAGCGGAGCACGATTTCTGTGCCGTTCGAAAAGGTCGCGTGATGGCGCACAGGACCGAAGCGCTGTTTCGCGACGACGCCTATCTGCGGACAGCGGACGCCACAATCATTGCCGTCAACGATCGCGGCGGCATCATTTTCGACAGGACGATCTTCTACGCCACATCGGGCGGCCAGCCGGGCGATATCGGTCATCTGGAGCGCGCCGACGGCAGCCGCATCGCCATCGCCGCCACCATTACGGGCGAGACCAAGGACGAGATCATCCATGTCCCGGCGTTGGAGCAGAGGGTTCCCGAGGTCGGTGAACGCTTGAGCCTGGCGATCGACTGGGAGCGCCGGCATCTTTTGATGCGCATGCACGCGGCCTGCCACCTGCTCACTGTGGTCTGCCCGTTCCCGATCACCGGTGCGTCCGTTTCCGAGGATGACAGCCGCGTCGATTTCGATATTCCCGACGCCAGCTTCACCAGGGAAGACGTAACGGCGAGCCTGATGGATCTGGTGCGGGCCGATCACCCGATCTTCACCAGGCTGATCAGCGACGAGGAACTGGCCGCTAACCCGGGCCTGGTGAAATCCAAGAACGTCCGGCCGCCGGTTGGCACCGGCAAGATCCGCCTGGTCTGCATCGGTGATAACGCTTCGGTCGATAGCCAGCCCTGCGGCGGCACCCATGTCAAAAGCACTGGTGAGGTCGGGGAAATCCATATCGGCAAGATCGAGAAGAAGGGCCGTGAAAACAGACGCTTCCGCATCCGCTTCGGCCCGATGCCGGCGACCTGATGCATGTCGCCCAAGAAAGTGGCCTCGATGTTGGGTCACAACGACACGCATAAGAACAAAGACTTAAAGCGCGTCGCTTGAATCCGCTTCAACGCGACGCACTTTAATCGGACAATCACCGCCAAACGGCGAGCAGGAGAGAAAATGGCCGAGGATAGTCCTTTCACCGTCGATGCGGATTGGCTGCAGCAGCGCCTTGGCGAGCCGGGCCTGACGATCATCGACGCATCCTGGTATCTGCCGGCGCAAAAGCGCGATGCGCGCGGCGAATACGGCGCGGCCCACATTCCGGGCGCACGGTTTCTGGACCAGGACGCGGTTTCGGACCCGGATTCGCCGCTGCCGCATACGCTGCCGTCACCGCAGCATTTTGCCCAGTATGTCGGATCGATGGGCGTTTCGGCCGACGACACCATCATCATCTATGATGGTCCGGGCTTCTTCTCGGCGCCTCGGGCGTGGTGGATGTTCCGGGTGATGGGCGTCTTCCAGACCTATATTCTGGACGGCGGCTTCGATGGCTGGAAAGCGGCGGGCCGGCCGGTAACGGCCGAACCGACCAGGATCGCGCCAAGTGTGTTTCATGCCGATTTCGACGCCGGTCGCGTCGCCAGCCTCGCCGACATGCGCCGGATCGTCGATACCGGGGAAAGCCAGATCGCCGACGCCCGTGGACCGGGCCGCTTTGCCGGCACGGAGCCAGAACCGCGCGCCGGTATCCGCTCCGGCCATATGCCTGGCGCGCGCAATCTGCCCTACTCGGCGCTGTCGGAAAATGGCAAGCTCTTGTCGAAGGACCGCTTGCGCAAGGTGATCGAGGCGGCCGGCATCGATCTGTCGAAACCCGTCATCACCTCGTGTGGTTCCGGCATTACAGCCGCGGTGGCGACGCTGGCGCTGGAAACGCTTGGCCATACCGACAACAAACTTTACGACGGCTCATGGACGGAGTGGGGTGGGCTCTCCGACACGCCGGTCGTGACCGGCAAGGAATGAAGACGATGGAAAACGGTGCGCTGGAAGACATCGATGTCACGGTCACGTTCCTCGAAATGCATGTGCCTCCAGCCTATTCGCCGCCGGTGCCCTACAACCGTCAGGTCGCCCTGCTGAAGACCAAGGACATTCCCCTGCATTTCTACCGCTATTTGATGGATCGGGTGGGACGCAAATGGCACTGGGTGAACGTGCTGAGGCTGGATGACGAGGAGCTTTCGGCCGGCATCCACCGCGAGGACCGCGACATCAGAGTGCTCTACCTCGACGGCGCGCCGGCCGGCTTCTTCGATCTCAAGCCGCATCTGCCGGAAGAAGTCGAGCTCGCCTATTTCGGCATGATGGAACATGCGACCGGGCAAGGCATCGGCCGCTGGTTCCTGGGGGCGGCGATCGCAGCGGCGTGGTCGTACGGGCCGAAGCGGGTGACAGTGCAGACCTGCACGCTCGATCATCCGGCGGCTTTGCCGCTCTACCAGAAGCTCGGCTTTGCGCCGGTGGCGCAAAAGAAGGAAACCGTGCATCCGCTGCCTTTCGGAGAACGCTCGGCCAGCGTCATGAGGCCGTGACATCAGCCAAAAATCCGAAGCATCCGCCACTGCGCAGGAATCGGGTGGGAAGCGTGAACTTGAGGGCATAATTTCCGGTGGACAACACCGGAGATCCCACCATGACCATTCAGTTCAAAGCGCTGCCGACCGAAAATGTCAGGGCATTGCAGCACGGCGGCTCGGATGCCTACGGCCAAACGCCGGAACGAAAGATTTCCGACGGCGACGGCATGCCTTGCCGGCACTGTCTGAAGAACATCGCCGCTGGTGACGCTTACCTCGTTCTGGCCTATCGGCCATTCCCGGAGCTTCAGCCCTATGCCGAAACCGGGCCGATCTTCCTGCATGCCGAAGAATGCGACCGCGCCACCGAGAGCGGGGTGCTACCCGAGATTCTCGAAAGCCCTGACTACATCGTGCGCGGCTACGGCGGGGATAATCGTATCGTCTACGGCAGCGGCGGTGTCATCCCGACCGGAAGAATTGCAGCGCGAGCCGAGGCCCTCTTCGAGCGCGACGATATCGCCTACGTTCATATCCGCTCGGCGCGCAACAATTGCTACCAGTGCCGCATGGAGCGCGTCTGAGGCATTGGAACGCCGGGCGAGGGCTTGTCGTACTCCCGTCGCACAATCGCGCTAGAAAGCCATTGTCGATCGATTTGCCGACCGCGGATGAACCGGCGGCAAATCTCGATATCGAGGAAGCGGGGCTTTGGCTCCGCTTTTTTGTTGCCCCAGCCTCAAGAAAACCTTCGCGCCCAAGAAAAAGCCCGCCGGCATGAACCGGCGGGCTGACGGAGGAATTCTGAAATAGAATCAGGCCGCGAGAACGGCTTTCGGCTCAACCAGTTCGTAGCCGAGTGCCTCGGCGACCGCGCGGTTGGTGATCTTGCCCTTGTGGACATTGAGGCCATTGCGCAGATGGTGGTCATCGACCAGCGCCTTCAGGCCCTTGTCGGCAAGCTGCAGGCCATAATGAAGCGTCGCGTTGTTGAGCGCGTGGGCCGACGTCACCGGCACCGCGCCAGGCATGTTGGCGACGCAGTAATGGATGACACCGTCGACCTCGTAGGTCGGCTCGGCATGGGTAGTGGCGTGCGAGGTCTCGAAGCAGCCGCCCTGGTCGATGGCAACGTCGACCAGCACGGAACCCTTCTTCATGCCGGACAGCATTTCGCGGGTGACGAGCTTCGGCGCCGCGGCGCCGGGGATCAGCACGGCGCCGACGACGATGTCGGCCGAGAAGCACTCTTCCTCGAGCGCCTCGACGGTCGAGTAACGGGTGTGCACGCGGCCGGTGAAGAGGTCGTCGAGCTGGCGCAGGCGCGGGATCGAGCGATCGATGATGGTGACGTCAGCGCCAAGCCCCACCGCCATCCTGGCAGCATGCAGGCCAACGACGCCGCCGCCGAGCACAGTGACCTTGCCGGGCAGCACGCCGGGCACGCCGCCGAGCAGCACGCCGCGGCCGCCATTGGCCTTCTGCAGCGCCGTTGCGCCGGCCTGGATCGACAGCCGACCGGCAACTTCCGACATCGGCGCCAGCAACGGCAGGCCGCCACGGTCGTCGGTGACGGTTTCGTAGGCGATTGCGGTGACACCGGAAGCGAGCAGGCCCTTGGTCTGCTCCGGGTCCGGAGCCAGGTGGAGATAGGTGTAGAGAATCTGGCCTTCGCGAAGCTGCGCCCATTCGTTGGGCTGCGGCTCCTTGACCTTGACGATCATGTCCGACTTGGCGAACACGTCGGCAGCCGTCTTGGCGATTGTCGCACCGGCAGCGCGATAGGCATTGTCATCGGCGCCGATGCCGGCCCCGGCGCCGGTCTCGACCAGCACTTCATGGCCGTGGGCGACATATTCGCGGACCGAGCCGGGCGTGAGGCCGACGCGATATTCGTGGTTCTTGATTTCCTTGGGGCAGCCGACGCGCATTTTCTTCTCCTGATCCGGCCCTTTTGGGCTCGTTCCCTGTATAGGTGGAGTGAACCACGAATCGCTGCGCAGGTGTTTGCGAATGCGCTTGCGCCAACGGGCGGTTTTCGATAATCGTTGCGCAAATTGATGGGATATTCGCAGGATTCACGAAAAATGCCGCTCGACAGGATTGATATCGCCATTCTCGAGACTTTGCAGAAGGATGGCAGGATACCGAATGCTGCACTGGCCGAGAAGGTTGGCCTGTCGCAATCGGCCTGTTCGCGCAGGCTCGACAATCTGGAGAAATCCGGAACTATCCGCGGCTACCATGCCCGGCTTTCCAATGCCGCCCTTGGCCATCAGATGACGGCGATCGTGCATATTTCGCTGTCAGGACAGTTCGAGAAGACGCTGTCGGATTTCGAGGCGGCCATCAAGCGCTGCCCGAATGTGCTGTCATGCCACCTGATGTCGGGCGAATACGACTATATCCTGCGCATCGCGGCCAAGGATCTCGTCGACTACGAACGCATCCACAAGGAATGGCTGTCGGCGATGCCGCATGTGACCAAGATCAACTCGTCATTCGCCTTGCGTGAGATCGTCGACCGCACGGCGATGGGCATGAAGCCGGAAATGGCTTAACGCCAAAGGCATACCCGGACGTCCTTCCCAACATAGCATGCGCCTTCGCGGCGAAGGTCTTCCCAGCGTTCGTCACCGTGAGTTTCGGAAACGTCCGAGTTGCTATAGCCTTCCCAAAGATCACCGTCCTTGTATACTACTGCCCAGTAGTCTTTGGACATTTCACCAGCCCCACTATGCGTATCAGGATAGTCGATACCTGCAAAAACTTGCCGAGGCCCCTGGATATTAAAATCGCCGCCCTTCTCGATTTGATAGTAGCATCTTCCGGATATGCGAGTCTGACCGTCAACAATAAGCAGGCAGCGGCCCCATTTATAACCGCTCGGTAAACGATGCTGTGGTTGCGCCTGCGAAGGCGAAACGGAAAACGCAATTGCAAGGGCAGCCGCTATGGTTCGTCCGACCATCTTATCATCCGTTGTGACGCAGCCAATCCTAGGAGCTACCGGACACTGTTGGATCCGCCCGGAGCGCATGTCGAAACGCCGCGGCATGGTTCCCTTAAAGATCAGACTATTTATCGACCAAGTCGGATTTTTGTCACATGACATTTGCGCTGCTTCGCAGCGAAACAGAAATCCAGCCAGTCGCATTTTCCAAACAGGCTCTTAGGCCTCGGTGACGATCCGATCCATCGGGATGTCGTGCGGCTGCGGGTAGATGGTGGCTATACGCTGCAGTTCGTAGCCGACGCCGATCACCAGCGGCTTGAACGGCATCGCGGCCAGCGTACGGTCGAAGAAGCCGCCGCCATAGCCCAGGCGGTAGTTTCTAGGATCGATGCCGACGATTGGCGCAATGACGATGTCGGGCAGCACCGGATCACCCTCGGCCGGGATCGGGATGTTCCAGACACCTTTTTCCAGCCGGTCGCCCGGCGCGTAGGGGCGAAAGATCAGCGGCTGACCTTTCTCGATGACAACGGGCAGGGCGGTGCGGCCGCCGCGCGCATTGACGGACGCCATCCATGGGCGAAGGTCCGGCTCGCCGCGAAACGGCCAGTAGAGACTGACCATGCGGCCGGCGATCTCGCCGACGATTGCGTCGAGACCTTGCGCAATGCGCTGCGACATCACCGTTCGCGCGTCGGCCGAAACGGCGAGACGCGCGGCGATCAGGCGTTCGCGCTCGGCCTTGCGCCAGCGCCGGACGTCGGTCCAGTCGGTTGGTGGTGTCTGAAACGCGGGATCGAGTTCATGCATGAAGCAGGGAGGAGAGGCATATTGCGCCGGGCCTTGGTCGTCATGATCGTTAGCCATGCTTTACCTCATCGCGTATTTGATCACGCTATACCTCGTAACACGATACGACATGTGCGTTCACGACATTGGACGACGAGTCTCAGGCACCACCCCGTGTTGCTGCGATGCACAAAAGTACCTACATCTAGCCTAGGCAATCTTGCCCGTTAGCGGTGAATGAGATGAACCAGGCCAGCCATCATGTCGTTGTTGTCGGCGCGGGTTTTGGCGGCCTCGAATTCACCCGAGCGCTTGCCGGTGCGCCGGTCCGCATCACCATGATCGACAAACGTAATCATCACCTTTTCCAGCCTCTGCTCTACCAGGTGGCTACCACGGCGCTGGCAACGTCCGAAATTGCATGGCCGGTCCGCCACCTCCTGCGCAAGCGCAAGGATGTGACGACGCTGCTTGCCAATGTCGTCGGCGTCGATCGCGCCGGCAAACGCGTGCTGCTCGATGATGGCAGTGCTGTCGCCTACGACACGTTGCTGCTCGCCACCGGCGCGCGCCACGCCTATTTCGGCCACGACGAATGGGAACCTTTCGCGCCCGGCCTGAAGACGCTGGAGGATGCCACCACGGTTCGGCGGAACATTCTGCTGGCCTTCGAGAAGGCCGAGCGGGAGATCGATCCCGTCAAGCGCCAGGCGCTGCTGACCATTGCGATCGTCGGTGGCGGGCCGACCGGCGTCGAGCTTGCCGGCACCATCGTCGAACTGGCGCATGACACGCTGCGTGGTGAATTCCGCAACATCGATACACGGCAAACGCGTGTCGTGCTGATCGAGGCCGGCGACCGAGTTCTGGCCAATTTCGCACCAAAACTTTCCGACTACGCGATGAAGGCGCTCGAGCGGCTCGGTGTGACCATCGAACTCGGCAGGGCTGTTACGCGGTGCGACGCAGAGGGCGTGGTCTTCGGCGACAAGCACCTGGCAGCAGCCACAATCCTGTGGGCAGCGGGCGTCGCCGCCTCGCCTGCCGCCGAATGGCTAGGCGCGGCGGCGGACCGGGCGGGCAGGGTACTCGTCGAGCCTGACTTGAGCGTGCCGGGTAGCCCGGAGATTTTCGTCGTCGGCGATGCCGCGCATGTCCTGCGGCCGGACGGGCGGCCCGTTCCCGGCGTGGCGCCGGCCGCCAAGCAGCAGGGCCGGCATGTCGCCGCCACGCTGAAGGCGCGGCTTGCCGGCGACGCCAGCCCACGGCCGTTCGGCTACCGGCATGACGGCGACCTCGCCACGATCGGCAAGCGCGCCGCTGTGATCGATTTCGGCTGGATCAAGCTGACCGGCTGGGCGGCATGGTGGCTGTGGGGCATAGCCCACATCTATTTCCTGATCGGCTTTCGCAACCGGCTTGCGGTTTCACTGAGCTGGCTATGGATCTACGCGACGGGCCAGCGCAGCGCGCGGCTGATCACCCAGGGCGACGACGACAAGGGCTGACTTCTTCTCCCCAGACCGTTCATCCGCACGTCATCTGTTGCTGATCGAGTGACGGCATTATGCGCTCGACTTGTTGAATGGACTCGGATCGGCTTCAGCGCGAAGTTCGCTTCGGGGCAGGGCTTGTCACTTTGTCGAAGGAGAAAACATGTCTCGACTGCTCCATCCCGTCTCCCGCCGCGATCTCCTTGGCGGTGCCGCCGCCGCAGGAGCGATGATCATGTTGCATCCGTTCTCCGCCCGCGCCCAGGCCAACCAGGCCCATCTTCGGATCATGGAAACCACCGACATCCATGTGAACGTGCTGCCTTACGATTACTACGCCGACAAAGCGAACGACACGATGGGCCTGTCGCGCACGGCTTCCCTGATCGACGCAGTGCGCAAGGAAGCCGTCAATTCGATGCTCATCGACAATGGCGACCTGCTTCAGGGCAATCCGATGGGCGACTACATCGCCTATGAGAGGGGCATGAAGGACGGCGACCTGCATCCGATCATGAAGGCCATGAACCTGCTCGGCTACGAATGCTCGACGCTGGGCAACCACGAGTTCAATTACGGCCTGTCGTTCATGGACAAGGTGCTGGCTGGCGCCAATTTCCCCTTTGTCTGCGCCAATTTGATCCGCGGCACCGAGCTTGCCGCGAACCCGCGTGACGACAAGCTTTATCTCAAGCCCTATGTCATCCTCGACAAGAAGATCAGGGACGGGTCAGGCGCAGAGCAGCCGATCAGGATCGGCATCATCGGCTTCGTACCGCCGCAGATCATGGTCTGGGATCTCAAGAATCTGGAGGGCAACGTCAAGACGCGCGACGTCGTCGAGGCGGCCAAGGCCTGGGTGCCGCAGATGAAGGAGGAAGGCGCCGACATCGTGATTGCGCTCTCGCATTCCGGCATCGACGTGAAGCAGGGCGACATGATGGAGAACGCGTCGTTCTTCGTCGCCGGTGTCGACGGCATCGATGCGGTATTCACCGGCCACCAACATCTGGTTTTTCCCAGCAAGAAGGACTTCCAGTCGCTTGACGGCGTTGACACGCAAAAAGGCACGCTGCAGGGCAAGCCCGCCGTGATGGGCGGCTTCTGGGGCTCGCATATGGGGCTGATCGACCTGATGCTGGAGCGCGACGGGTCGAAATGGAAGGTCGTTTCCGCCACCTCAGAGGCGCGGCCGATCTTCGAACGAGTCGACAACAAGGCCAAGCCGATCGTCCCCGACGACAAGCGCATCATCGCGGCACTCGAGCAGGACCACCAGGCAACTCTGGCCTATGTGCGCCGTCCCGTCGGCAAGACCTCGGCGCCGCTCTATTCCTATTTCGCGCTGGTCGCCGACGATCCGTCGGTGCAGGTCGTCAGCCAGGCGCAGACCTGGTACCTGAAGGATATTCTCAAGAACACGCAATGGAAGGACGTGCCGCTGCTGTCGGCCGCCGCACCCTTCAAGGCCGGTGGACGCAGCGGCGCCGACTACTATACAGACGTGCCGGCAGGCGACATCGCCATCAAGAACGTCGCCGACCTCTACCTCTACCCGAACACCGTGCGGGCCGTCGAAATCACCGGCGCACAGGTCAAGGAATGGTTGGAAATGTCGGCCGGCATCTTCAACCGGATCGAACCGGGCAAGGCCGACCAGGCCCTCATCAACACCGACTTCCCGTCCTACAATTTCGACGTCATCGACGGCGTGACCTACAAGATAGACCTGTCGCAGCCGCCGAAATACGATGCCAAGGGCGGACTGGCGAATGCCGGCGTCAATCGCATCGTCGACTTGATGTTCGATGGAAAACCGATTGATCCAAAACAGAAATTCGTCGTTGCGACCAACAACTACCGTGCCGGCGGTGGCGGTAATTTCCCCGACATCAATGCCTCGAAGATCATCTACGAGGCGCCGGACACCAATCGCGACGTCATCGTTCGCTACATCATCAGCGAGGGCACTATCAATCCGTCGGCGGACGGCAACTGGTCGTTCGCGCCGCTGCCTGGAACCAGCGTCGTGTTCGAGACCGGCGCTAAGGCAAAGGATTTCATTACCGAGGTGAGGTCGCTGAAGATCGAGCCGGTAGGAGAGGGCGAAGCGGGATTTGCGAAATACCGAATCCTTCTCTGACCGTCGGCATAGGTCCGCGCCGGTACGGCAGCGTGGTTCTATGCCTTGTAGACCACCTGGCGCACGTCGATGTAGCTGGCGCGGAAGCCGGCCTCGCAATAGTGCAGGTAGAATTCCCAGAGCTTCTTGAAGCGGTCGTCGAAGCCGAGCGGGACGATCTTTTCCCATGACGCCCAAAACCGCTGGCGCCATTCGGCGAGCGTGCGCGCATAGTCGTCCGGAAACACGCGCTCGCGCAGATGGGCAAGACCGTGATCGTTGCCGAGTGCCTTCAGGATCGACGGCGTCGGCAGCATGCCACCCGGAAAAACATAGCGCTGGATGAAGTCCGGCCTTGCGCGATACGTGTCGTAGGCGGCTTCGTTGATGGTGATGATCTGCAGGCCCGCAGTGCCGCCGGGCCTCAGGCAGGCTTTCATCTTGCCGAAGAACACCGGCCAGTACTTCTCGCCGACCGCCTCGAACATCTCGATCGAAGCGATGCGGTCATAGGTGCCGGTTTCGTCGCGATAGTCCTGCAGCTTGATGTCAACCTTGTCGGCAAGCCCGGCCTTGGCGAGGCGCGCCTTGGCGAAGTCGTGCTGCTCGCGGCTGATCGTCAGCCCGGTCACACGGCAGCCGATCTCGCGAGCCGCGAATTCGGCGAAGCCGCCCCAGCCGCAGCCGATCTCCAGCACGTGATCCTTCGGCCCGATCCCCGTATCTTTGGCCAGTGCGCGATATTTTGCGGCCTGGGCGCTTTCGAGGTCGTTGGCGCCGGTGGCATAGAGTGCCGAGGAATAGGTCATGCTCGGATCGAGCCATTCCTTGTAGAAGGCGTTGCCGAGATCGTAATGCGCCGAAATATTGCGCTTCGAGCCGGTGCGTGTGTTCTCGTTGAACCAGTGCCGGATGCGCTGGACGGTGTTGATGAGCCAACTGGCGCCGCCCGCAACGCGTTCGCCGATGGCCGAATTGACCACGAACAGTTCCAGGAAGCTGGTGACGTCAGGGCTTTCCCAATCGCCGTCCATGTAGGATTCGGCAAGGCCGATCGTGCCGCCGGAAAAGGCACGGCCGGGCAAGCGCCAGTTCTTGAGCACCAGTTCGGCGTCCGGGCCTGGTCCCTTGCCACCGACCAGGACGGCGCGTCCGTCCGGCATCCTGACCTTCAGCGATCCCCGCGGCAGGTTCATCGCCGCCGACAGCACCATGCGCGCCTTCGCCGGCAAGCCCTTGACGATCTCGGCGAAATTGAATTCGTCCAGCCTGACCGCGTCGCTCAACGCCAGACCATGATGTTCCTTGTTTGTCATCTCACGCCCCTGCGCTTCCGCGGCGTCGGCGCAAATTGCCGAGCCTCGGTTCTCGCGGTTCATTCGCCGGGTTCGAACGCCATTGCCTGATCCCGGCAGTTGACCGGTTTCGGCGACAGGCGGGCTCGAACGAAAGCGCGCGCCCTTTAACCAGAGCTTCAGCGCTACCCAGTGAATCCCTGCGACAATCTTCCACGTCATGAGGGGGAACATCAAGAGGCAGGCTGCAAGCCGGGCTGTGCCAAGTGGAGGCGCTCGCCGTCGTGGATATGGCTTCTACACAGCAAAGGCCGAACACGCCTAAAACGCCTATGGTTGCAACCGTGCTTGTGCGATAGCTTTAGCCATGCGTTATGTGATCGTCATTGCTGCCATCACCTTTTTCCTGATCTGGGACGGCCTCTACAATCAGGGCCGGTATCTCGACACGGCGGTAAGGGGTGTCACGCACGTCGTGCGATCCGTCACCGGCGAGAGCTAGCGCCCATCCGCATGAGGCGCTGCCGCGACATCCTTGTCGATTGACGCGGCCGTCCTGTCGTCACAAAAGACCCCGGCGCTTAATGCATGTCGTCCAAAAGTGGCCCGGTCTTGGGGCAACGACATGCATAGAGACAAAGACCCGAAGCGCGTCGCCCGACGCGCTTTCGATCGAGGAGGCGGCGTTGATCCGGCATATCGTTTTCTTCAGCGCGCGGCGTAAAGAGGATGTGGAAGCCGTTCGCACCGGCCTGCAGGCGCTCGGCAACATTCCCCATTCCAGCCTCTTCGAGGTGACCATCAACACAAAGGTGGACCCGCTGTCGGACGAGATCGATGTGGTCGTCTATGCCGAGTTCGCCGATGACGCGGCATTGGCCGCCTACAAGGCGCACCCGCTCTATGGGCAGACGACCAGCAAGGTCAAACCATTGCGCGAGCTGCGTTATTCCGCCGATGTCGTGGCCGGTGCCTGATTGAGACTTGAACCGGTTTGCGGAATGATGCACATCGCGCCTGCATGAACCGAACAACAGCCGCCGGCACTCATCCGCTCGATCATCTGGTGCTGCCGACACAGAACCTCGATGTGGCACGAGCCCGGCTCACTGCGCTTGGCTTCGTGGTTGCCCCGACCGGCATTCATCCCTTCGGGACCGAAAACTGTTGTGTTTTCCTCGCCGACGGCACCTATCTCGAGCCGCTCGTGGTCGGCGACGAACAGGCCGCGACGGCGGCCATTGCCGAGGGCAATGTTTTCGTCGCGCGCGACCGTATCTATCGCAACAGGCACGGTGACGAGGGGTTTTCCGCCGTGGTCCTGGGGACCAGCAACGCAGATGCCGACCAGGCACGCTATGTCGAAGCCGGCATCTCCGCGGGAGACATGCTGAGCTTTTCGCGCGCGTTCACCGACACGGCGGGTAAAAGCGACATTGCATCGTTCAAGCTCGCCTTTGCATCCGATAGCAACGCTACAGATGCTTTCCTGTTTGCCTGCGAACGGGTCAACGCGCCGAAAGTGGATCGGACGGCCTTGCAGGCGCACGCCAACGGCGCCACGGGAATTGTCGAGATCGTGGCGGTCAGCGACCGGCCCGCCGAGCAGCGCCGGCTGATCTCCTTGGCGGTGGACGATCCGGCCGCCAGCGGGCAAGGCGGCGCGTTTCACTTGCCGAATGTAACCTTGAGTGTGCTTGCCCCGACGTCTTTCACCGCACGCTTTGGCTTGCCTGCCGACGCGCCGACGGACCTACGCTTCGCCGCCGTGGTCTTTTCGGTCCGCAGCGCCGATATCACCTTGAGGCTGCTTGCAGCCAACTCCGTCAAACACGATATAGCGGGCAATGATATTGTCGTGCAGCCGGCATCCGGACAGGGCGCGGCTTTCATCTTCCGGGAGATCCAATGAGCAAACCCCTGGCGCCCAATTCGTCGGTAACCGTCGGCAATGTCGTCTTCGACAACAACGCGGCCTTGTCGCTGATTGCTGGTCCTTGCCAGTTTGAATCGCGCCAGCATGCCTTCGACATGGCCGGCGCGCTGAAGGAACTGACCGGCAAGCTTGGAATAGGCCTCGTCTACAAGACCAGCTACGACAAGGCCAACCGCACCTCGCTGTCGGCGACGCGCGGTGCGGGCATGGACGCGGCACTTCCCGTCTTCGACGAACTGCGCAAGGAGTTTTCGCTGCCGGTGCTGACCGATGTCCACACCGAGGAACAGTGCGCGATCGTCGCGCCGCATGTCGATGTCCTGCAGATTCCGGCCTTCCTGTCGCGCCAGACCGACATGCTGGTCGCCGCCGCGAGGACCGGCAAGGTGATCAACGTGAAGAAGGGGCAGTTCCTGGCTCCCTGGGACATGAAGAACGTGGTTGCCAAGATCACCGGTTCCGGCAACGCCAATGTCTTGACCACAGAGCGCGGCGCGTCGTTCGGCTACAACACGCTGGTGTCCGACATGCGCGCTCTGCCTATCATGGCCGAGATCGGCGCGCCGGTGATCTTCGACGCCACGCATTCGGTTCAGCAGCCGGGCGGACAGGGCGGCTCCTCCGGCGGCGAGCGCCGCTTTGTCGAGACGCTGGCCCGGGCGGCTGTCGCCGTTGGTGTGGCCGGCGTGTTCATTGAGACCCATCAGGATCCGGACAATTCGACCTCTTCCGATGGCCCGAACATGGTGCCGCTGAAGGATATGCCGGCACTGCTGGAAAGACTGATGGCGTTCGATCGTATCGCCAAGGGTCACTGAAGCGTCCCACGGACGTTCCAGCGTCGGTTACTGACAATGGCGCCATGGCCCCGGCGCTTGTGGAAGACATAAGCCGGCTGTACGCTCGCCTCGCAAATGAGCGTTTTGGCAGGAGGAAGCCATGTCTGTCGCCCGCGTCACCGAAATCACCTCATCGTCGAAGAAGAGCTTTCAGGACGCCATCGAGAAGGGGATTGCGCGTGCCGCAAAGACCTTGAAGAACGTCGAAGGCGCGTGGATCCAGGACCAGAAGATCGTCGTCGAGGACGGCAAGATCGCTGCCTATCGCGTCAACATGAAGGTCACCTTCATCCTCGCGGAGTAACCGGCTGCCGCCGAAAAAGTCGGGAACTTTCGCCCGCGCCCCTCATTGTCAAAGCATAGATCAACGACAATGAGGAGCACATCATGACAACCCAGACAGGCCACACCGAAGCCATTGCCGCTTCGCGCGTCATCGGCACGTCCGTCTACAACACCGAGGGCAGGAGCATCGGCAGCATCGAAGACATCATGCTCGACAAGACCTCGAACGGCATCATGTTCGCGGTGATAGGCTTCGGCGGTTTTCTCGGCATCGGCGAGAAGTACCACGCCATTCCGTGGGCCAGCCTCGACTATGACGAGGACAAGGGTGGCTATGTCGTTCCGTTCTCCAAGGAACAGCTGAAGGCAGCACCCGCTTATTCGATCAGTGAACTGGCCGGCGCGGATGGCGAGACGGCGCGCGACGCGTCCTATGATTACTACAAGGTCACGCCTTACTGGCATTGACGCCTGCAAACAAAAGGCCCCGTTCAGACGGGGCCTTTTGGATTCGATGCAGCGCCTATTCGCTGACATGCAAGGCCGGTAGCGGCCCTGCTGCCTTGGGTGGCGATTGCTGATTGTCGCACGACGTCAGAAACGCCGCCGCGATCAGGAACAGACTCACGATACCACTCAACTGGGACATGGCGAAACTCCTCCTGTTTCGCCCCGCGCACCCGCACCATAGCCGGAAGTACATCCGCCGCACATGACTTATGATGACAGCGATTTGCGCTTCGTGAATCGCCTGATGCATATCGCCACAAAGTAGTCCCCGGTTTTGAGACACCGCATGCGGCGCCTGACTCCGTTCAGGCGCGGCGCGCGTTAGGCTGACGCCACGGCAATAATTGCGACCGGGCCGATTGCCTTTTGCGGCACTTTGGCTAAGACGTGCGCGACCCTTCTTCAGATCAATCGAGGACATCGCAATGACCGCCATCATCGACATTGTCGGGCGTGAAATCCTGGACAGCCGTGGAAATCCGACCGTCGAGGTCGATGTCGTTCTCGAAGATGGCTCGATGGGCCGCGCTGCGGTGCCGTCGGGCGCCTCGACCGGCGCCCACGAGGCCGTCGAACTGCGCGACGGCGGCGCCCGCTATCTCGGCAAGGGCGTGCTCAAGGCCGTCGAAGCGGTGAACGGCGAGCTGTTCGAGGCCATCGGCGGCATGGAAGCCGAAAACCAGATCCATATCGACCAGACCATGATCGAGCTCGACGGAACGCCCAACAAGAGCCGCCTCGGCGCCAACGCCATCCTCGGCGTCTCGCTGGCCGTGGCCAAGGCCGCGGCCGATGCCGCCGGCCTGCCGCTCTACCGTTATGTCGGCGGTACCAAGGCGCATGTCCTGCCGGTGCCGATGATGAACATCATCAATGGCGGCGCCCATGCCGACAACCCGATCGACTTCCAGGAATTCATGATCCTGCCGATCGGCGCGCCGACACTGCGCGAAGGCGTTCGCTGGGGTTCGGAAATCTTCCACACGCTGCGCAAGAAGCTGAAGGATGCCGGCCACAACACCAATGTCGGCGATGAGGGCGGCTTTGCCCCGAACCTGAAGAGCGCGCCGGTGGCGCTCGACTTCATCATGGAATCGATCGAGAAGGCCGGCTTCAAGCCCGGCGAAGAGATCGCGCTTGGCCTCGACTGCGCCGCGACCGAGTTCTTCAAGGACGGCAACTACGTCTACGAGGGCGAGAAGAAGACCCGCGACCCCAAGGCCCAGGCCAAGTACCTGGCCAAGCTCGCCGCCGACTATCCGATCATCTCGATCGAGGACGGCCTTGCAGAGGACGACTGGGAAGGTTGGAAGTATCTGACCGACCTGATCGGCAAGAAGACCCAACTGGTCGGCGACGATCTGTTCGTCACCAACACGGCACGGCTGCGTGACGGCATCCGAATGGGCGTTGCCAATTCGATCCTGGTCAAGGTCAACCAGATCGGCTCGCTGACCGAAACGCTCGACGCCGTCGAGACCGCGCACAAGGCCGGCTACACCGCCGTCATGTCGCACCGCTCGGGCGAAACCGAGGATTCGACCATAGCCGATCTCGCCGTTGCCACCAATTGCGGACAGATCAAGACCGGCTCGCTGTCGCGCTCGGACCGCATGGCCAAGTACAACCAGCTGATCCGCATCGAGGAAGAGCTCGGCAAGCAGGCGAGCTACGCCGGCAAGTCGGTGGTCAAGGGCTGATCCGGAAACACCCAGGCATGGGATATCGATGAAAGGGCGGGAGCATTCCCGCCCTTTTTCATTTCGGGTCTCGCGCAGCCGGTCATCCGTAACCGTCCGTTAAGCACAATCGGGCGAAAAAGATGGGGAGCCGCAGGAGTTCGCGGCCGCGAGGACTTGGATATGTGGACGCGTCAGCACAAGCAGAGAAACACCGGCCGGTTGATCATTCCCTCGCTCTGCGTGGCGTTCCTCGCCTATTTCGGCTTTCATGCCTACCACGGCGAATTCGGCATCAACTCGAAATATCAGCTGGAAGCCCAGACGGTTGCGCTGCAAGGTCAGCTCGACGCGATCAAGGCACGCCGGATGGAGCTCGAACGGCGCGTTCGGCTCATGCATGAAGGGTCGATCGAGAAGGACATGCTCGACGAGCAGGCGCGCAAGGCGCTCAATCTGTCCCAGGCTGACGAAATCACCATCATGTTGCCGGTCTCGGCGAAGTAACCAGTTTTCAGTTAATAGCCAATATTTTCAATGATTTTAATCGCTTAGACGCATGTGAGCTATGCAATTTCGGCATGGCATAACGCTCTAGCGCGTGTTAGCCTCTCCAAAATCGGTGGGGAGGAGCTGATCTCCCCAGGGCGGATTTGATCCTGCCCTAATGTCCGCAAAGAGACGCCAACAGGGAGTGATGCATGGCCACCGCAGCCAGAAAAGCGCCTGCCAAATCCAAATCCGACGGCAAAATGGGGCTTTCGGCCCCCAAGCCTGCAGAGTTCACCAAGGATGAAGAGCTTGCCGCCTATCGGCACATGCTGCTCATCCGCCGTTTCGAGGAAAAGGCCGGCCAGCTTTACGGCATGGGCTTCATCGGTGGTTTCTGCCATCTCTATATCGGCCAGGAAGCGGTCGTCACCGGCATGAAGATGGCGCTGATCCAAGGCGACCAGATGATCACCGCCTATCGCGACCACGGCCACATGCTGGCGATGGAGCTTTCACCGCGCGGCGTCATGGCTGAGCTGACCGGACGTCGTGGCGGCCTGTCACGGGGCAAGGGCGGCTCCATGCACATGTTCTCCAAGGAGAAGCATTTTTACGGCGGTCACGGCATTGTCGGCGCGCAGGTGTCGCTCGGCACTGGTCTCGCCTTCGCCAATCGCTACCGCGACAACAACAATGTGTCACTGACCTATTTCGGCGATGGTGCGGCCAACCAGGGCCAGGTCTATGAAAGCTTCAACATGGCCTCGCTGTGGAAGCTGCCGGTGATCTACATTATCGAGAACAACCGCTATGCTATGGGCACTTCGGTCTCCCGCTCGTCAGCTGAGACGGACTTTTCGCATCGCGGCGCTTCCTTCAAGATTCCTGGCCTCCAGGTCGACGGCATGGATGTCCGCGCCGTCAAGGCTGCGGGCGATCTGGCCACCGAATGGTGCCGCGCCGGCAACGGCCCGCTGATCCTCGAGATGCAGACCTATCGCTATCGCGGCCACTCGATGTCCGACCCGGCGAAGTACCGTTCCAAGGAAGAAGTACAGAAGATGCGCTCTGAGCATGACCCGATCGAGCAGGTCAAGGCGCGGCTGATAGAGAAGAAGTGGGCGACCGAGGACGAACTGAAGACCGTCGACAAGGAGGTTCGCGATGTCGTCGCGGATGCCGCCGAATTTGCCCAGAACGACGCGGAGCCGGATCCGTCCGAGCTCTGGACCGATATCGTATTGTAACGGGAGGGCAAGGACATGCCGATCGAAATTCTCATGCCCGCTCTCTCGCCGACCATGGAAGAGGGCAATCTTTCCAAGTGGTTGAAGAACGAGGGCGACAAGGTCGTCGCCGGTGACGTCATCGCCGAGATCGAAACCGACAAGGCGACGATGGAAGTTGAAGCCGTCGATGAAGGCACGCTTGCCAAGATCGTGGTTCCTGCCGGCACCGAAGGCGTCAAGGTCAATGCAGTAATCGCCGTACTCGCGGTTGACGGCGAAGACGTCGACAAGGCCGGCGAAGGCATCGGCGAAGAGCCCCCGAAGGCTGAAGCAGCGGCGCCTGCGCCGGCGGCAGCCAAAAGCGAGGCCTCAGCACCGGTCGCAGCCGCCCCGAAAACGGAAATCGCCGCCGATCCGGATATTCCGGCCGGGACGGAAATGGTCTCGACCACCGTGCGTGAAGCGCTGCGTGATGCGATGGCCGAGGAAATGCGCCGCGACGGCGATGTCTTCGTCATGGGCGAGGAGGTTGCCGAATACCAGGGTGCCTACAAGATCACGCAGGGACTGCTGCAGGAGTTCGGGCCGCGGCGCGTCGTCGACACGCCGATCACCGAGCATGGCTTTGCCGGCGTCGGCGTCGGCGCGGCGATGGCCGGCCTGAAGCCGATCGTCGAGTTCATGACCTTCAACTTCGCCATGCAGGCGATCGACCAGATCATCAACTCGGCTGCCAAGACGCTCTATATGTCGGGCGGCCAGATGGGTGCGCCGATCGTGTTTCGTGGACCGAACGGCGCCGCCGCTCGCGTCGCAGCCCAGCATTCGCAGTGCTATGCCGCCTGGTATAGCCACATTCCCGGCCTCAAGGTCGTGATGCCCTACACCGCTGCCGATGCCAAGGGCCTGCTCAAAGCGGCGATCCGCGATCCCAACCCGGTTATCTTCCTCGAGAACGAAATCCTCTACGGTCATTCCTTCGATGTGCCGAAGCTGGATGATTTCGTGCTGCCGATCGGCAAGGCGCGCATCCACAAGACCGGCAAGGACGTCACCATCGTCTCCTTCGGCATCGGCATGACCTATGCGGTCAAGGCTGAAGCCGAGTTGCGCGGCATGGGCATCGACGCCGAGATCATCGACCTCAGGACCATCCGCCCGCTCGACCTCGACACGGTCGTCGCCTCGGTCAAGAAGACCAACCGGCTGATCGTCGTGGAAGAGGGATATCCGCAGAGCTCAGTCGGCGATCACATCGCCAACCAGGTGTCGCAGCGCGCCTTCGATTTCCTTGACGCCCCGGTCATCACCATTGCCGGCAAAGACGTGCCGATGCCCTATGCGGCGAACCTCGAAAAGCTGGCGTTGCCGAATGTCGGCGAGGTCATCGAGGCGGTTAAAGCCGTCACGTATCGCTGAACCGGGCGGGAGGACAAAATGCCAATCAACATCACCATGCCGGCCCTGTCGCCCACGATGGAAGAGGGCAATCTGTCAAAGTGGCTGGTCAAGGAGGGCGACAAGGTTTCGCCCGGCGATGTCATTGCTGAGATCGAGACCGACAAGGCAACAATGGAAGTCGAAGCTGTCGACGAGGGCACGGTTGCAAAGCTGGTCGTTCCGGCCGGCACCGAGGGCGTCAAGGTCAATGCGCTGATCGCCGTGCTCGCTGCCGAAGGCGAAGACGCCGGCGCCGCCGCGAACAGCGGTGGCGCTGCTGCGCCAGCGAAAGCGGAAGCGCCGAAAACGGAGGCTCTGAAGGCGGAAGCACCAAAGGCTGAGGCGCCAAAGGCCGAGCCTGCGCCCGCATCCAAGGCAGTAGCGGCTCCGGCCGCCAACGGCCATGCCGCTGGCGAGCGCACCTTTGCATCGCCGCTCGCGCGCCGCATCGCCAGGGAAGCCGGGGTCGATGTGTCTGCCGTGACCGGCACCGGCCCGCATGGCCGCGTGGTGAAAGCCGACGTCGATGCGGCGATTGCCGGTGGCGGCGCCAAGCCTGCCGCCAAGGCAGTGCCCGCAGGCGCTCCGGCGGCGCCGGCTGCTGCCGCCGCGCCGGTGAAGGCGATGTCGGACGAGCAGGTGCTGAAACTGTTCGAGCAAGGCTCCTACGAACTCGTCCCGCACGACAATATGCGCAAGACCATCGCGCGCCGCCTGGTCGAGGCCAAGACCACCATCCCGCATTTCTACCTGACACTCGACTGCGAACTCGATGCGCTCTTGGCATTGCGCACGCAGATCAATGCGGCAGCGCCAGTCAAGAAGACCGAAAAGGGCGACGTGCCGGCCTACAAGCTGTCGGTCAACGACATGGTGATCAAGGCGATGGCGCTGGCCCTGAAGGCGGTGCCGGATGCCAATGCGTCGTGGACCGAAAGCGTCATGGTCAAGCACAAGCATGCCGATGTCGGCGTTGCGGTGTCGATCCC
>NZ_JBFUFB010000017.1:0-88534 GCF_056403655.1 Mesorhizobium sp. P2_F8 | reverse complement strand
TCGTCCAGCTATGGCAGCGCACGCTCCATCAGGTTGCTGTCCCGCCCGGCCGTCGTGCTGTTCTGACCGTCGGCAGCGAAGTCAGTCTTGCTCAACCTCTTCTGCTTGACTGGGTTCGATGGATGCGTCGATCCCTTCCGGATATCGCACTTCGGGTACACGTCGATGTGCCGCAGGATTTGATCAATCAAGTCGCATCCGGGCTCGTCGACGTGGCAGTCATGTATGCGCCCCAGCATCGGCCCGGCCTGAAGATCGATCTGCTCATGGACGAAAAACTTGTTCTCGTGACAACCAACCCTGAAGCACGCCTGGTGGACCGCATAGACTACGTGCACGTAGATTGGGGGCCGGATTTTACGCTTCATCATGGGATGAATTTCCCGGATGTCGCGCCAGATCTTTCGATGGATCTTGGCCCGCTTGCGCTCAATTATATTCTTTCGGCTGGCGGGTCCGGTTATTTCAGGATGAGCGTGGTCCAGCCTCATATTGAGGCTGGTCAGCTTCATCTCGTGCCCGAAGCGCCGCAATTTTCCTACCCGGTCTATGCGGTGCAATCTGCGAACGCTGATGAAGTCGTATTGGGCCCTGCCTTGGCTGGACTGCATTCCATTTCAAATGGCAACGCCGAACCGGCATAATCCGCGTTTCCCCCGACATTGCTGGCTGCTTGAAGCGCTGTCCCTCTTGTCGGTCGTCCCGGCCGGAACATGAGATCGACTGTCGTTCCAGCCCCTCGCTCGCTGGCAATGCGGACCTCCCGCTTTGTCGAAAGGCCACTTTACGAACGAGGCGATCACCCCGCTCGGCCGGGCACGAAGACTTCATCGGAAACACATGGAAAATCAAAAAGGGAAGAGCCGCGTCGTGTCGGCATTCGAACCGAAAATGACTGCAAGATAATTGCGTTGAATTCATCATAAATTTCGTTTGCCTTGTTCTGAAGGAATGACGAGGCTCTAGGAGCGGCGCATCGGCAATATCGGATGCCACTGTTGCCGGGTGCGAGAGCAGTAACGCCGTCCGTCTGCGTCAAGGCGACCTTTCTCGAGGCGTGCAGGTGCCGAGTGTTGATCTACTATAAGGAACTGTGACATGCGATTCGACAGAGATATTAAACAAGACTTAGAAAACGAACTTAAATGGGACCCCGACATCAATGCCACCGACGTCGGTGTCACCGTCAAAAAGGGCGTCGTCTCGCTTACGGGCTACGTCCCTTTCTATATGCAGAAGTACGAGGCGGAGAATGCGGCGAAGCGGGTCAAAGGTGTCCTCGGCATTGCCAACGACATTGAAGTTCAGCTTCCATCCAGCCATCAAAAGACAGATCCGGAACTCGCGCGGGCCGCAATCGAGGCGATCTCCATCGAGCTACCCGCTTCCCACGAGCGGTTCAAGGTCATCGCGAAAGATGGTTGGCTTACCCTGGAAGGCGACGCCGAATGGCAATATCAGCGCAATCAGGCTGAATCCGCCACGCGCAAACTGCACGGTGTCAAAGGCGTCATCAATCGCGTGGTGCTGAAGCCGCGCGTGGCACCTGTGGAGATCAAGGCCAAGATCGAAACCGCGTTCAAACGAAGCGCCGAGGTCGATGCGCAGCAGATCAGCGTCACCGCCGATGGTGGCGAAGTGATCCTCGCCGGAGCTGTAAGCTCGTGGTCGGAAAAGCAGGAGGCCGAGCGAACCGCCTGGCGAGCGCCCGGCGTCGTCAGGGTTCACAACCATATCAACATTGTCGGCTAGGTCATCGCCTTCGGAGAACGAGGATGTCATCAATCCTGCTGTTGTGTCGCAGTCGCATAGATGAATCCGGTCGTCGCTTGAGGCCAATGCGTTGCGCACTGCCCGCCACTGCAAACTTTTCTGTCATTTGCGGCGAAGCGATGGCCTTCGTTCCAGAGCACTTCCGACCGTTAGACGCTGGCCGGTTCACATTCAGGCAACAGGGTCCTTTTCGCCGGATCGGTGTTGCCGGCGCGGTCCGCCGGCGTCCGCTTTTGCAGCCCGGAGCGATATTGATTTCTTAAGTGAAGAAGGGAAGCGGGCACCGTCGCGTCATGGGTTGGAACTGCTGATGAATCGCGATAGCCGACGCTGGTTCGAGTCTGACGTGGGACCGCCCAGCTGTCTCCTGCCGATACTGATCGGCGCACTACAAATGGCCGCCCGTGAAGGGCCGCCGCACAGTGATTGATGATGGCGACGATCAAATTCGAAGACGATGAAGTGCAGGTCGATGCCACGATCATTGGCATGGGGCTCGGTGTTGACCCTTCGGTTGTCCAGCCTCTCATTCGGGAAGGCAAGATAGCGAGCAGGCATGAGCGCGGAGAAGGTGCAGATGCCGGGCGCTTACGGCTGACATTCTTTTTAGGCAATCGTCGGTTCCAGGTCATTGTCGACGACGCCGGACGGATCATCCGGCGATCTGCCGTCGATTTTGGCGATCGCGCTCTGCCCAGGGCACTTCGAAGGCCAAGCGGATGACCGAGGATAAAAGAAGCCCCTTTCTCATCGAATCCTCGGAGCAACTCCCCCGAGTGACGGTGTTGAAACGGTTTCCGCTGCCTAGGAAACTCGGCGTCGGTAAAGAATCTCGAATAGGAAAAGGGAAACGCTGGCCTGTGCCTACGACGGCCGCAGCGCGTGTAAAGACATTCGAGATTTACCGCTACGATCCCGACTCGGGCGACAATCCGGTCATAGACATCTTTGAAATCGATCTCGACGACTGCGGCCCGATGGTTCTGGACGCCCTCATCTGGATCAAGAACAAGGTCGACCCGACCCTGACGTTCCGCCGCTCATGCCGGGAAGGCGTGTGCGGCTCGTGTGCGATGAACATCGACGGTACGAACTGGCTGGCCTGCACAAGATACATAGCCGAAACGGACGGGTCAGCGACGATCTATCCCTTGAGCAATCTGAGGATCATCAAGGATCTGGTTCCAGATCTCACACATATGTTTGCCCAATACAGCCTCATCGAGCCCTGGCTCCACTCCAAGGCGCCTGCGCCGGAACGGGAGCGCCTTCAGTCTCCGGCCGAAAGAGCTGAGCTTGACGGCTACTATGAGTGCATTCTCTGCTTCTGCTGCACGTCGGGGTGCCCCAGTCATTGGTGGAATGGCGATCGCTTCCTCGGCCCTGCCGCGCTGCTGCATGCCTACCGCTGGCTCATTGACAGCCGCGACGAGGCGACTGGCGAGCGGCTCGATGATCTGGAGGATCCTTTCCGGCTCTACCGATGCCACACGATTCTCAACTGTACGCGCACCTGCCCCAAGGGACTGAATCCTGGAAAGGCAATCGCCGAGATCAAGAAAATGATTGTCGAGCGGACAGGCTGAGGGGAAAGAAGTGAAGACTATTGCCAGCCGCAGGCGGCCGCTCTCGCCCAACATTCAGATTTACCGACCGCAGCTTACCTCGGTTCTCTCGATCGTCAATCGCATCACCGGCGTTGTCCTGAGCGCCTGTGCGGTGTTCCTGGTAATCTGGCTCTCTGCCGCCGCCACCGGCCCGCAAGCATTCGCCACGGTTCAAAGCGTCATAGGATCCTGGATCGGACAGTTCTTAATGATTGGAGGCGTGTTTTCCGTCTTCATGCATCTCTGCGGCGGGATCCGGCATTTGTTTTGGGACGCGGGATATGGTTTTCACCTTCGCACGATCTATGCCTCCGGCTGGGCAGTGGTAATAGCCAGCTTTTTGCTCACCGGAGCAACATGGGCGCTCAGCACCTACATGGCAGGGTAGAAAGTTGCACAAGCGGCATACGCGCTCACCATTAAGCCGCGCGACTGGGCTTGGCTCGGCCAGCAAAGGCGTCGGGCATTGGTGGGCCGAGCGCATGACGGCTATTGCGCTGATCCCGCTGACAGTATGGTTCCTGGCGTCTGTGATCACCCTCACTGGCAGGGACCATGCTGGTGTCGTCACCTGGCTCAGGACGCCGTCCGCTACGATCTGTATGGTGCTGCTGCTAGTGGCGCTGTTTTATCACATGGCCCTAGGACTTCAGGTTGTAATCGAGGACTACGTTCATTCCGGAGCGAGATTTCCGGTGTTGATAGCGATTCGCTTGGGCTGCTTCGCGCTGGCCGTAACGGGCATTGTCGTCACGTTGCGTATCTCCTTGGGCGGCTGATGGAGGGGAAAGGACGAACAAATGCTCGTTGATAGAGTCGTGCCCATTGCCCACAAGAGGCTTGCCACTATTGGATATGATGCGCCCTTGCTTGAAGCAGCGCGACTGCTTGGCGGCTCATCGGACCTGGTCGTTGTCTGCGGCCCCGATGGGCTGTTGAAGGGCGTGATTACGAAAACGGACATCGTAAGGCAGGTCGGCCGATGCCAAGGTTCAACCTGCCAGATCGCGGTATCGTCGGTTATGACCGAAGATGTCGTCATCTGCCGGCCGACGGACTGGTTGCACGACGTCTGGTCGATCATGAAGGAGCGCCGGCTGAAAAACATTCCCGTCACCGATGCGGAGTCTCGACCGATCGGAGTGCTCAACGCGCGAGATGCGCTTGAGGCCCTCATGCTGGAGGTGGAACAAGAAGAGACGCTTTTGCGCGATTATGTGATGTGTGTTGGCTATCGCTGATAGTGGCGGCCGGGACCGAGCAGCTTTGATGCCATCATCGAATAGCCTGCGGGCAGGCGTCATTGATCCGTCGTTCGCGTCAGTCTAGCGTAACCACGAGTTCATCCAGGCGCCCGTCGCCGGTCAACTCGACCCAGAGCGGACGCTGAACGAGCACGATCCCATCCAGCTGTGCCGAAGCCACCCGGCGGGAGAACCCATTCAGGTTTTCGCCCTTTTTTCGCAGGCGGGCAGAATGGCGACGAAGAGTGACTTCGAAACCTGGCCAACTGCTCGGAATACAAGGGATGGAGAGACAACTTCCTCAAACCGCACCTCCAGGATGCTTTCGAATTTGCCGACCGAGGTGAGTCGAAGTCGCATGAGATGTAGTTCGGAACACGAGACACGATCTGCGCCGATAGACAATTTGCGCGTGGCATCACGACGATTCTGGGCCGCCTTACGGCTTCCCTTCCGTGGCCGCACAGCGGTCACCGCTTGAGTCACGACGCCTTTGCTCCGCGTAACTCCCACCGGACATCGAGAGGATAGCCACAGTGGCCCACATAGCGGCAAACACCGGCATGATAGAAAAAAGCATGCCCGTCCCCAGCGGGTCACGCCTTCTGTCACCTGCGTATGGAATTTCAGGCAGCGGCGAAGGACTGTCCAATATTTGTCCCTCATCCCATACGGCAATGCAGACGTCATACGGCGGATCGCTCCTCCGGCGGAACTCTAAACGACGCTTTGGTTCGGCCATGGAGGGAAACAGGTCGGGAAAGTCTGCGGAGGAGATCATAGGTCGGTGTTCTCTGTTGATCGATTCGCGTAAATGGCTTGGCGATGAGGTCTCTGGCACAGGTCAGTGGTCGTCATGCTGCCTCCCGTAGCGGGTTGCTTCTGCATTCCGGTGCCGCGACAAGCGTTCGCAGACACGCCGTCTCGGCGTATTGGGAGCTCAACCCGTCAATCACTTGCGGAATTTCGCTGCGCAAGATGCCAATGTCTGCAAGCATTCTGTCGTCCAAGCGTTCAAGCTGATTGATCGCCTTGCGCCGCTGTCTACCCTCGAAAGGCGCAAGAACCAGCCGATGCAGAAATCCCGGCTTTTTCTGCTGCGCTGGATCGGACAGGATACGGCTCTGCACTTGTGTTCTCAGGTGATCGGACATGTCGCTCTCCATTGTCGAAAGTACTGTTGGCGCGGAATTGGCGCTCGCCGCATCCAGGTGGGCGGAACGGCGCGAACGGCTACTGAGGTTCGACAAGCCGAGGATCCGGTCTGGATTGCCCGAAAGTCATTCCCCAGTCGGCGACTAAGCGCCGTCCTGTTCATTTGATCGGTGAGGGATCAGAAAGTATGCCCCGAGGCGGTAGCAGACGCGAGCGTCGGCCCGCTCGGGGCTACGAGCGGTTCAGTAGCGAGCCTGCGAAAAGCAGGAACCTCCTATGAGGACTGAACGAGATCATTATTCCGATATAGTCCTTGAATATGATCTTTCAACCTGAAGTCGTCCTGTTGCGACATTTCGACACGAAATTCTATGCAGGTATTTTGATAAATAAATCCACAATTCTTCATAATTCTTTCGAGCGTGCGGCATAATGCTCGGCCAGTTCGTATGGATCTTAAAAATAGACGTGAACATCTATATCAAAGAGACTGGTTTCCAACCGAACGCCCTTCAGGAGAATCATGCATGCTGTACGTTGACACGCCTACGTCTAGAGAATTCGGTGATCTCAATCAGGTCCGATCGGATGCTTGCGTCTCGATTTATCTACACACCACGCCGCTTACTCGTGAGATCAGGAAAAGCCGGATTAATCTTGGCAATCTGGTAAAGAACGCCATCAGCCAGCTAGAAGCGGCGGGCTTCGACAAGCGACGCATATGGCCATTGCAGGAACAGTTCGACCATCTCCTGGTCGATGATGCGTTCTGGTTACGTCAGGCACGCAGCCTGGCAATCCTCGCAACGCCCGACCTCATCCGAACCTATCGTCTGGCCAACAAATTGACCGACATGGTCGAAGTTTCGGACCGCTTCCATCTCAAGCCGCTGATGCGTGCGATCACGTTTCCGCATGCCGCCCATGTTTTGGCTATTTCGGAAAATGCGGTGAGATTGATCGAGGTCTCTTCAGATCTGCCTGCCGCCGAAATCAGGGTTTCCAATCTGCCGAAGGATGCCGCCAGCGCCGTTGGCAAATCAACTATCAACGATCGCACCGCCAGTGGGCGCATTCAGGGTTCCGAGGGGCAGAAGGTTCGCCTCGCGCAATACATTCGCAAGGTTGATGCCGCGTTGAGACCTGTTCTCATGCACTCGGAAATCCCGGTGATTCTGGCAGCGACCCAGCCGGTGGAATCCTTGTTCCGTTCCCTGAGCGCCATCCCTGCACTTCCCGAAACCATTTCAGGAAGCCCGGACCGTTTGAGTGAGGCTGAACTGGCAAGTGCGGCAAGACCAGTCCTCGACGCCCACTACAAAAACGTGATCGCGAGCTTCCATCGCAGTTTCGAGCAACGCGCAAGCCAGAATCGAACAACCACGGATATGTCCGACGCGGCGCGAGCGGCCACATTTGGTGGCGTAGAGTATTTGCTGGTTGATATCGACACCGTCGTCGATGGCTTCGTCGATGAGGAAACGGGTGCTGTGACTTTCAACACGAAGGGCGATGCTGCCAACTACGGCGTGGTCGATGAGATCGCCAGGCGCGCGTTTTGTTCGGGGGCTCGAATCCTGGGCGTTCGGCGCGAAGAGATCCCTGACAGCAAGGAATTGGCTGCGATTTTACGCTATCCCATGTAATCCATAATCGCGCTTCAGGATGCAGAATTTGCGCGATCGAAGGCTCCTCGCTCGCGTCAGCCTAGCGTAACCAGGAGTTCGTGAACGCGCCCGTCGTCGATCAACTCGACCCGGAGGGGACGCTGAACGAGCAGTATCCCATCCAGCTGTGCCGAGGCCACCCCGCGGGAGAAGCCATTCGGGTTGTCTACCTTTATTCGCATGCGGGCAGAGCGGCGACGGAGAGTGACCTCGAACCCTGGCCAACTGTTCGGGATACAGGGGTCGAGATGCAGAAACGATCCCTCAAACCGCACGCCCAGGATGCTTTCGAGCCCGGCGCGGTGYATCCAGCCGGCCGAGCCTGTGTACCAGGTCCAACCGCCATGCCCTATGTGACCGGGCGCTGAATAGATGTCGGCGGCAACCACGTATGGCTCCACCTTGTAGTGACGGAGTTCGGCCCGCGTGCGGGCGTGGTTGATCGGGTTGAGCTGAGCGAACAAGCCGGCTGCTTTGTCGCCTTGGCCTAGGCGGGCGAAGGCGATGACCGACCACGCTGCTGCATGGGTGTACTGGCCGCCATTCTCACGGATGCCGGGTGGATAGCCCTTGATGTATCCCGGATCGTGCGACATTCGGTTGAAAGGCGGTGTGAACAACAGCGCCAGACTGTTGTCCTCGTCGATCAGTTCGCGTTCGACGGCAACCATGGCTTGGGCCGCTCGCTGAGGCTCGGCGGCGCCGGAAATTACTGCCCAGGATTGCGCGATAGAGTCGATGCGGCATTCATCGTTCGTCGCGGAGCCAATCACGGTGCCGTCGTCGAACCAGGCGCGCCGATACCAGTCGCCGTCCCATGCTTGGTGTTCAAGCGACTCCCCCAGTGCGGTGGCGTGCGCGCGCCAGGCGTCAGCACGGGCCGCATCCTGGCGTGTATCAGCAACCCCAGCAAAGGCGGTCAGGGTCGTATGCATGAGCCAAGCCAGCCAGACGCTTTCGCCCTGACCGCCTTCACCAACGCGGTTCATTCCATCGTTCCAGTCGCCGCCACCGATCAGCGATATACCGTGGTTGCCTAGCGCGAGGCTCGCATCCAGCGCCAGGGCACAATGCTCGTAAAGACTGGCGGTTCGCACCGAGATTGCAGGTGAAAAGAAATTGTCGCGCTCGTCAGTCGTCAGGTTTGGCCCCTCCAGGAAAGGGACGAGTTCATCCAGGAGTGCGGCGTCGCCAGAGACCTCGATGTACTGCGCGACAGCATAAGCGAGCCACGCCTTGTCGTCGGAAATCCGGGTGCGTACGCCCTGGCCCGAATGCGGCAGCCACCAATGCTGAACGTCGCCCTCCGCAAACTGGCGACCTGCGGCACGAAGCAGATGTTCCCGTGTTAGCGAGGGACGGATTGCCGCCAGCGCCATGCCATCCTGAATCTGGTCGCGTAACCCGTATGCCCCACTCGCCTGATAGAAGGCGGACCGGGCCCAGATGCGACATGCGATTGTCTGATAGAGAAGCCAACCGTTCAGCATGATGTCCATCGACCGATCGGGCGTTTTGACCTGCACCGCGCCGAGAATGTCCTGCCAATGCGCACGCACCTCGTTCAGCACCACGTCGAGATCGGCCCGACGATACCGTGTGATCAGTTCCGCAGCCTCTCTGGGGCCCGCGGTGTCGCCGAGGAAAAGGACGATTTCGGTTTCCTCTCCCGGAGCGAGCTCGATGATGGTTTGCAAAACGCCGCAAGGGTCGAGGCCGGCGCCGACCGCTCCCGAAAGGCGGACGCCGGCTGCCAGGCCGGCCGGGTCGGCAAGGTCACTGTTGCGGCCAATGAACTCTCGACGATCGGCCGTCCAACTCGCTTGACGTCCACCCAAGTCGAGGAAGGCGACCCGAGACCCGAAGGCGGTGCTCCATGGGTTCCGTGCGAAAAGCGCGCCGGATCCAGGATCAATCTCCGTCAGAACGAACGGAGCCGATGAGGCGCGGGAGACGCCGAGTACCCATTCGACATACGCCGTGACGGACAGCCGGCGACGGCGGTTGGTGGTGTTGCGGAGTCTGAGGCGCGATATCTTGATCGCATCAGTCAAGGGTACATAAACCAGCAATTCCGACGCGATGCCGTGCGCCTCATGCTCGAACCGGCTGTATCCCCAACCATGCCGGGCCATGTAGGTGCTTGCGTCATCACGGATCGGGGATGCGGTCGGAGACCACAATTCGTCCGTATCCTCATCGCGCAGATAAACCGCTTCGCCCGATCGATCGGTGACTGGATCGTTTGACCACGGCGTCAATTGGCGTTCGCGGCTGTTGACCGACCAGGTGAAGCCGCATCCCTCGGCGGACATTTGAAAACCAAAATCAGGATTGGCGACGACATTAATCCAAGGCGCAGGGGTCGACTGACCGGCGCCAAGGACCGTCACGTATTCCTTACCATCATCGGCGAAGCCGCCGAGGCCGTTGAAATATTCAAGTTGCAAGCGCGGCGCCGCAACCGGTTGCAGCGGGCGCCGGGCGCGAGAGCTGCGGGCCGGCGAGATCCCGTCGCCGGCACCGGAAATGCGGTTGAGCTGTTCGGCTAACCCGCCATGCTCGGCGACGAGCACGATCCGCGCTATCGATCCAAGCAGCGCGGCGGTCTGCGTTGGGATCAAATCGGCTCGGAGGACGAACACACGCCCGGCAGACGTAACCTGCGAAACGTGCGACGAGGGTCCGCCGTGACTGGTTCGCACCAAAGCCTCGAGGGCGTTTTGCAGGTCTTGAATGTAAGAAGAGGCGCGCTCGTTGATGATGACGAGGTCTACCGCGAGCTGTTGATGGCGCCAGTACTCCATCGCCTGAAGAAGTTGATGCGCGATACGCATATCGTCCGCATTTGCAATACGCAGGAGGATAATGGGCAAATCCCCCGATATCCCTTCTGGCCACAGTCCGGGTTGTGCGCCTGCACCGCGAAGGATGGTCTCCGAGGAGGAACGCAACGCGGGTGTGGCGTAAAGCAGATGCCCCGCCAGACGCTGAAACAAGGTCGCATCGGCTCGATTGATCCCGAGGTGATGGAGTTCCACTTGCGCCTTCGTCCAGGCGAGCGTCGCGGCGCGGTCGAATGCGCTGATGTCATGCGTTTTGTCGATCAGGTCAAGAACCCCCGTCCGTGATTCAGCGACCACAGTCCAGTATGCAATGTGAACCGTCGCACCAGGAGCGAGGCGCACGCGACGCCGCAGGGCGAAGATGGGATCGAGGACCGATCCTGTCGAACCGGACAGGAGCCGACCGTCGATCACGGCGGCAGGGTTTCGAACGCCTCGTCCTCGGCCGAGGAAGCGCCCCCTGTCAGTTTCAAATTCCGGCTTTCCCACGCTCGCGCCCTCAACCACCGAATGATGCGCGGCCCAGATTTCAGGTTCGTCCGGCGAGCGCCGCCGCCGCGTGGCCAGGATGGCCCCCGGACGCGTATCGTACTCGGTCTGGACGAAAAGTTTGGCGAAGGCTGGATGGGCGGCATCGGTGGCCGGGGGCGCCATGACCACCTCGGCGTAAGATGTGACCTCGATGTCTCGCGAGCGACTGCCGGAATTGGTGACGGTCACACGGCGTACCTCAGCGTCGTCCCCCGCTGAAACAACAATTTCGAGGATGGTGCTCAACTCGCCGTCGCGGCGCGAGAAGGAGGCACGATCCGCGCTGAAAGTGACCGCGTAATGATCCGGCTCAACGCCGGTCGGGGCGATTCCCGCCGACCAGACGTCATCGCTCTCGATATCCCTGAAATAGATGTAGGATCCCCAATCATCGCAGGTGGCGTCCTCTCGCCAACGTGTAACAGCCAGTGCCCCGTAACGGCTGTATCCCGAGCCGGCGGCTGTCAGCATGACGCTGTAGCGGCCGTTGGAGAGCATGTGCGTTGCCGGCGTCATGGCATGAGGATCGACGCGCCGCGAGGCCTCGGGCAGATCGAATTCACGGATATTCGCCACAGACGTCCCCTCGCTCGCCCAAGGCGATGGCACGGCGACCTCCCGGGGCATAGGCTCCTGTAGCAGCAGTTCGGCCGCCTTCATCATGGGTTCTGCGTGGAATCGGCGCCGCATCGCGCCTCCCAACAAGGCGTCCGCGATGGCGGTGATCGTCATGCCTTGGTGATGGGCCATATAGGCACGGACAACCGCGACTGTTTTTCCGTCCGGAACTCGGGTGGGTGTGTAGTCGAGCGCCTCGAAAAAGCCGTGGCGGCCCCGCCCGCCATCGGCTATCAGCCGCTCGAAGTTTCGCGCCGCAGCAACCGGATCGACGATCGCTGCGAGGGCGGTTGCATAGGGCGCCACAACAGCGCTTTCGCCGAGCCCGCGCTTCAACCCGAGACCGGGCACGCCAAAGTTGGAGTATTGATAGGTTAGCTCCAGGTCGCGGGCGTTGTAGGCGGACTCGGAGACACCCCAGGGAGTGCCGAGGGTCTTCCCATATTCGATCTGCCGCTGGACAATGACGCGGTTGGTATGCTCCAGCACGCTCCCGGTCGGCGTGCGCATGACGATGGACGGCATCAAATATTCAAACATTGAGCCCGACCACGAGATCAGCGCGGCGCTGCCATTGACCGGGGTTACGTCGTGTCCGAGGCGAAACCAGTGCCGGGTCGGAAGGTCGCCTTTCGCGATACCGACGTAGCTAGCAAGCCGCGCTTCAGACGCCAGCAGATCGTAACAGCTCTCGTCCGCAACACCCCCTGGAACCAGAAAGCCGATGGAGAGCAACATGCGTTGGCGGTCGAGCAGAAAGTCGAACTCCATCGCCAAGGCCATTTCCCGAGCCGTTGCGCCGATCGCGGAGAGGCGTGCAGACAGGTCAGTGACGGCCAACGTCGTACCGTTCAGATCGCGCTCATGACTGCCGATCGAGGTACGGACGGCTTGCGCCCAAAATAGTATATCTGAGTTGGCACCATCGGCCCGTTCGAGGGCGAACGCCCGAGTGATGTCGACCAAGGTTTCGGCGGATGTCGTCAGCCTGGAAAGGCGCGCGGCGATCTCTTCGGGGGCCACAAGGGGCTGATGCAGGTCAGTCACGAGGAGCGCGAGGGCGTCGTCGATCTGACGCCAGGTGACGGTCTCCGTGCGGCGGCTGTCCCGAAGGGCGTTCACCTCGTCGACCATGATGTCGAGAGCATCGCCGATCCCCTTCAAACGTACTGCCACGCTGAGGTCTCCCCAATCCTCGGTTGCGTTGGCGAGCGCGATGAGATGCCCAGCAAGATTGCCGCTATCGACGGACGAGACATATTGCGGATCGAGCGGACGAAGATCGCTCGTGTCGTACCAGTTATAGAAGTGTCCTCGAAAGCGGGCGAGGCGTCCCATCGTCGAAAGCGTCGCCTCCAGCCGCTCGATCGTGTCAGTGATGCCCAGCCAACCAAAGTCATGCGCGCTCGCTGTCGACAGCAGATAAAGGCCGATATTGGTCGGTGATGTGCGATGTGCGACGACCGGCTCGGGGTCTTCCTGGAAATTGTCCGGTGGAAGATTGTGATCGTCCGCCGCAACGAAAGTCTCGAAGAACCGCCAAGTCCGTCGCGCGATCAACCGCAACGCGCGAGTGTCCGCTGCGGTCGGCGCTGGTTTCGCTCCTTCGACCGAAGGCAGGCTCACCCACCGGGCGATTGCGGGAGAGGCGATCCAAAGGATCGCAAACGGGACGGCAAGGAACCAGGTCTGATTTCCGGAAAACAAGGCTACGATCGGCGCGGCTACACCGATCAGCACCGCGCCCGCCATCCAACGATAGTAAGCGGACGTCGTAGGTTCGCGACCAATTGTGGCATGCGCCGCCGGGATCCATTCGAGGAGATTGTGCCGGGTGATAAACAGCCGGAAAAGGGTGCGGGCGATGGCGTCGCCCATCAGCCACGCCTGGTGCGCCAGCAAAGTGATTATCAACAGCGATTGAAGCAGGGCGAGACGAAAGTCCGACACCACGGTTTTGAAATGAATGCGCTGGCTGAGACCGGCATGACGCGGTGCTATTCCTGCCAGAGCCGGCACGAAACTGGGCAACACAAGCGTTGCCAGAACAAAGGTCGTCCAGATTACCGCGGCGTCGAAAGGCAGCAGCCATCCCGCCACGAGCGCGAGCAGGCACGTGATCGGAGAAAGTGTGCGTCGCAGATTGTCGACCATTTTCCAACGACCACTGGCAGGCATGGTTGCGGAGTGCATGCGGCCCCCTCCCAGCAGACTGGACCACCCTAATATCCAAGGCAGCAGCTGCCAGTCCCCGCGCGCCCAACGATGATAGCGAAGTGACGCAACATCGTAGCGGGCGGGGTAGGCTTCGACGACCTCGATGTCGGCGGCCAAAGCTGAGCGGGCAAATACGCCTTCGAAGAGGTCATGGCTGAGCAGGATCGAATCGGGTGAACGGCCCTTGAGTGCGAATTCGAAGGCGTCGACCGCATAGATGCCTTTGCCTGCGTAGGACCCTTCCTCAAGCAAGTCTTGATAGACGTCAGCTACAGCCGTTGAATACGGGTCGATCGCGTTCATGCTCGAGAACACGCGCTGGTAGACCGATCCCTCGGCTGCCGTCGTCAGGGCGGTGGCAACACGAGGCTGCAGCACGGCATGGCCTTCCACGACGCGGCCGGTGGCCGCGTCGTGGCGTGGCTGGTTTAGCGGGTGCGCCATCTTGCCGATCATACGCCGGATCGAATCACGCCGAAGTCTCGTATCCGCGTCCAGTGTGATGACATAGAACACGCCCTCCGGAACCTGAGGCGGCCGGCCATCAAGGCCCAGAAAAGTGGTATCGGAAGCACCGCGCAACAATTGGTTCAGTTCATGAAGCTTGCCGCGTTTGCGCTCCCAGCCAATCCATTTTTGTTGGCTCTCATTCCATACGCGCCGGCGATGGAGCAGCAGGAAACGATCGCCACCAGGCGCTTGCCCATGGCGCAGGTTCAGGCGCGCAATCGCATCGATGGCAACTTGAAGGAGTTCCTGGTCACCTTCGACGGTCTCGGTCGCCGCGTCGGTCCAGTCAGACAGCAAGGCGAGTTGAACATCACCAGCGATGCTCGCGAGATAGTGGATTTCCAACTGTTCGATTTGCGCGGCAACAACCTCGCGAGTCGTCAGCAAGGTCGGCACAACCACGAGCGTGCGAAGCCGTTTGGGCACGCCATCGCGAAGTTCGAGACCCGGCAGTTGGGTCGGGCCGAAACGGTGGGTCAGCTCCTGGTTGACGAGCGCAACCGCTGCGTCCAGGGCTGGGATGGCCCCGAGTGTTCCCAGTATGCCCAACCATATCCAGCCCGGGCTGGCTTGAGCATGGACGACAATCGGCATCGCCAGCAGGAGGGCGGCCACGATCGCGCCCGCACCGATATATCCTCCAATGCCAAGCGTGCGATAAAACCGCCCGAATAACAGTCGAGGTCGTGGGCGAAATCCAACTTCCGCTTCGAACTCGACACGACCGCCTGCGCAAAGATAATAGCCAGGATCGGTCTGGCGTTCGTCTGTCTCCAAGGCTTCAGGCTCGGCCTGAGCGCCGGTTAGAACCGCTCGGTGAGCGATTTCCAGCTCACTAAGGCCGGATCCGCGGGCGAGTTCCTCGACGGCCGTGCGGTACAGATTGCGGGTCGGGAAGTCCATCTCCGCAAAGCTGCAGCCATCCGCCAACACAGCGTCGATCAGGGCGACGCGCTCGAAGATTTCCGTCCAATCGACATCGGACATGCGGCGCATGCTGGTGATGATGTTTCGGACGGTAACGTTGGCCGAAATCTGCTTTTGTTGCTCGTCATTGACAGCTGCGTCTACGGTCTTCCCCTGCGCCGCTAGCCGTTTGTCGAGATGTATGAACAGTGACGAGACGGACGGACCTTCATCGCGTAGCCGATGAACGAGTTGAAGGACGAAGGCCTCTGAGAGCGCCCCYTGATCGAGCTCGGCTATGACGGACTTAGGAGGCTCGGCCGCATGTCCGCCCACCGCGAGAAGCCTGTCRGCAAGATCATCCGCCCTGCGGCGCTTGTCGCGGCTATAAACGATACGCGCTGCGATCCGTCTGAGGTTTTCTATTAGAATGATCCTAAGAGTAATCGCCGATGCCCAGAGTTCGCCGATCCTCAGTGGCTGTATGGTTTGATAGGCGTGTACGTAGTCGCACCATGCGTCGACATCGAACCGGCTGTCCGTGTGGGCGACGAATGCCCAAGCCATCCCGAAGACACGCGGATAGCCCGCGAACGGGCCGTCCGCGAGCGTAGGGAGTTGGCGATAGTAACGAGGTGGCAGATCCAACCTGACTTGTCGGATTTGCCGTTCCACTTGATGGAAATTATCGATCAACCACTCCGCGGCAGGAGTGATAGCCGCCCCGCAACTGACCGCCTCGCAGATGGAGCGATAAGCAGCGATCAGGCTGGCTTCATTGTCGGTGAGCCGCTTCAGCAGCGAATGCCCGTTCGGTCTGTCCTGCTTGATCTGCTGGGCGGCCGCCAGGCTGCGGGCGTGCTCTTGGAGTCGTTCGACGCTGAACAACATTTCGCGAATAGCGCTCGTATCGTTCCAGGGTGAAGGCGTCGGCGCCGAACCGAAGACCCGACCTAGCAGGGAAGCCATCAACATGTCTCCAACGCACCTGTAGCGAAGATGTGTTTCAAAACGTCATCGCCGCTGGCCCGCCTGCGCTGATTTAAGCGCACGCGACGAAGGCCACATAGCCGAGCGTCACACTTCGGCGGGTTAAGAGACGCAAGCCGTTATCCGCCTTCCGTGGCGATCAATATCCAATTGCGCTTCCTTGACCGTGTGTCACTGGCGAACGTCCACTCATCGATCACCTCAATGATCTGCTGGGGATCGCCGGCGACGATCGCATCCTTAGCCGAGCGTGTAACGCTGAGCATCTCGGAAACGAAGCGAACAGCAATCTCAGCGGTGTCATCCTCCTCGACAGCGCTGACGACTGTCGCTTCGCTCGTGCCGATGAACGTCACCTCCAGCATTTCTTCCCGATCTCGACGTTCGGCTATCGCTCGCTCGAAGGTCTCGAGCACTTCCGGTGCGACGTGGCGTTTCAATATTTGGATATCGCTGTCCGCATAGGCCAGCACGATAACTTCATAAGCAGCCTTGGCGCCGGCCAAGAAGGCGGCGGGGTCGATTTCTCGGATCACATCCAAGGGCGCTGTGCAGGAGGTAGTGTCTTGGACATTGCCGGCCCGTTGACCCGTCGGCGCATCTTCCCGTTTGGCCTTGTCTTCACCTGGGCGCGGCTGGCGTCGGCCCCAATTGCCCAGTAATGCCCAAGCCCAATAGAACGCGATGATCGCCACGATCAGGATGTGGTTGTTTGGATCTGTGGTCTCGTTCATGTCGTTCTCCCGACAAAATGTCGAAGCCGGCGCCGGTTCGGAACCGGAGGTGAATTTTTACACAATGCGCGGCAGGCGTTCCCATTGATGGAAGGGCGGCGGCGACGGCAGCAGCCATTCGAGCGTGGTCGCACCTTCGCCCCATGGATTGGCGCCAGCTTGACGCTTGCGGGTGAAGGCCTCCGCGACCGCGATGAAGAAGACGATAAGTCCGGCCGTTGAAATGTAGGACCCGATCGACGAGATGAAATTCCAGCCGGCGAAAGCGTCGGGGTAGTCTGCATAGCGTCGCGGCATGCCGGCCATGCCCAGAAAATGCTGCGGGAAGAAGACGAGGTTGACGCCGACGAACATCAGCCAGAAATGCAGCTTGCCGAGCGTTTCGTTGTACATGTAGCCGGTCATCTTCGGGAACCAGTAGTAGAAGCCGGCGAAGATGGCGAAGACCGCGCCCAATGACAGCACATAGTGGAAGTGGGCGATCACATAATAGGTGTCGTGCAACGAACGGTCGAGGCCGGGGCTGGCGACCACGATGCCGGTGACGCCGCCAATGGTGAAGAGCAAGACGAAGCCGAGAGCCCAGAGCATGGGGGTCTTGAACTCGATCGATCCTCCCCACATGGTCGCCAGCCACGAAAACACCTTCACCCCGGTTGGAACGGCGATGACCATCGAGGCGAAGGCGAAGTAACGCTGGGCGTCTAGGGACAGGCCTGTGGTATACATATGGTGGGCCCAGACAACAAAGCCGATTGCACCGATTGCCACCATCGCATAGGCCATGCCGATATAGCCGAAGATCGGCTTTTTGGCGAAAGTCGAGATGACATGGCTGGTGATGCCGAAGCCAGGCAGGATCATGATGTAGACTTCGGGGTGGCCGAAGAACCAGAACAGATGCTGGTAGAGGATCGGATCACCGCCGCCGGATGGCGAAAAGAAGGTCGTCCCGAAATTGCGATCAGTCAAAAGCATGGTGACAGCGCCGGCGAGCACCGGCAGCGACATGAGAAGCATGAACGCGGTGACCAGCATCGACCAGGCGAACAGAGGCATCTTGTGCATCGTCATGCCGGGTGCGCGCATGTTGAAGATGGTGGTGATGAAGTTGATCGCGCCAAGGATCGACGAGGCGCCCGCAAGGTGGATCGACAGGATGACGAGGTCGACAGCAGGGCCCGGCTGACCGTCCGTCGAATAGGGCGGATAGAGCGTCCAGCCGCCGCCGTGACCGAGCGTGCCGGGTGCTCCCGGAACGAACATTGAGGTGATGAAGAGGATAAACGCCATCACCAGAAGCCAGAACGAGATGTTGTTCAAGCGCGGAAAAGCCATATCGGGCGCGCCGATCATGATCGGCACCATCCAATTGCCGAAGCCACCGATCAGCGCCGGCATGAGGACGAAAAAGATCATCACCAGCCCATGGGCGCTGACGACGACGTTGTAGACCCCGGGGTCGCCAAATATCTGCAGGCCCGGTTCCTGCAACTCCATGCGGATCAACACGGAAAGCGCGGTGCCGAAGACCCCCGCCATGATCGAGAACAGCAGGTAAAGTGTCCCGATATCCTTGTGGTTGGTCGAAAACAGCCACCTGACGAGAAACCGGGGCTTGTGATCATCCAAGGTTGTGGCTGGATTGGACATGACGTGCTTCCTGCTTTCACTGCTAGCAGGCAAGACGGCCTCAACAATGGACGGCATCTGCGATCCGCCGTCACAAAGGATTAGGCCTCGCCTGCGCTCATTCATTCATCCGTGACGATCACATCCATCGGAATGTCATGTGGCTGCGGATAGATGGTCTGGATTTTGCTGCTGGCGTAACCGACGCCGACGACGAGAGGACGCTTCGGCGCGGCGGCCAGGGTCCGGTCGAAGAAGCCGCCGCCATAACCCAGGCGATAATTCGCCCGGTCGAAGCCGACAACGGGCGCGATGACCACATCCGGTTGGACCGATGGCCCGTGTGACGGGACAAGAATATTCCAGATGCCGCGTTCCAGCGGGTCTCCCGGTCCCCAGATACGAAACTCCAGCGGCCAGCCTTTTTTGATGACGACCGGCAGCGCGATCCGCCCGCCGCGCTCGATCACCCGGATCGCCCAGTTGCGAAGGTCCGGTTCGCCTCGAAAAGGCCAATAGCCGCTGACGATGCGGCCGCTCACCCGGCCGACAGCCAGGTCGAGAGCGGAAGCGATGCGTAAAGACCTCGCAAGGCGCTCCTCGGCGTCGACAGCGAGACGCTCGTCGATCAGGCGCTTGCGCTCTGCCTTGCGCCATCGACAGACATCCGGCCAGGCCTCATGTGCGATCGAATCGGCGCTATATCCCGGAACAAGTTCGTGCATGAAGCACGGAGGAGAGGCGTACTCTCGCGTTTCCAAGGAAGCATCTTCCTGATCTGGCATTGCGCGCTCCATTAACCGTTGCAGCGGAAACCGCTCACGCTCATGAAGGTTGCGCTGCGTAAAACGGGAAGGCAAACGGAATTAAATGCTGTATTGGTGCAAGATTATTGCACTGAACCGAGGAGCCGAATGGACATCGACCGCGCTCGCACGTTTTTGGAAATCGTTCATTCCGGCAGCTTTCTGAAAGCCGCCGACCGGCTCCACGTCACCCAGACCACGGTAAGCGCGCGGATACGCACGCTGGAGGAAGAGCTCGGACGTCAGCTCTTTATCCGCAACCGCAATGGCGCGCAGCTGACGCCGGCGGGCCGGGAGTTCGAGCGGTTCGCTCAGTCATTCGTGCAAATCTGGGAACGGGCACGGCACCAGCTCGCCATCCCATCGGGACGGACAAGCGTCGTTGCCCTGGGCGGAGAGCTCAGCTTATGGAACCCACTGCTGCTCGACTGGCTGGTCTGGATGAAGAAGGCCAGGCCGGAAATCGCCATCCAAGCCCAAGTCGGCGTGCCGGATCAGCTCCTCGAGCAGCTCAGGACTGGTGTTCTGGACATTGCGGTGCTCTATGCGCCGAAGCTTTTACCGGGTTTCAGGGTAGAGCTTCTCGTCGAGGAGCAACTCGTCCTGGTTCGGACCACCGACAGAGATGGGGAACCGGTCGGCTCCAAGGACTATGTCTATGTCGACTGGGGGCCGCTGTTTGCGGCCCAGCATGGTGCCCGTTCCTCTGCCTTCGGCGAGCCGGGATTGATGGTCGGCCTCGGCCCGCTTGGGCTGAGCTACATCCTGCGCGCCGGCGGAATGGGTTATTTCCGCAGGGGCGCAGCAGCTCCCCATATCGAAGCGGGGCAGCTGGAGGTGGTAGAAGGCGCGCCGGAATTCACCTATCCGGCCTATGCCGTCTATCCGGAAGCAAGCGAGGCGCGAGCCGACGTGCAGGAGGCGTTACGTGGATTGAAGGAAGTTGTGAAATAATCGTCGCTCCCGGCGCGAAGCCACGGTTCGCGTTAGTGGAAGGATCGCAAAGACTGCAATGGCAAGCTGGTCGGCTTCGTCGGTCATCTACATTTCGATCAAAGCGTAGGCCAGGCCAAAGATTCCGGTCATTAGAACGGCGAAGAATGCCCAGCCTCTCAACGCGGCTCGCACATCTTCAGGCTTGGCGCCTTTCTGGTTGTCGTAATCATCCATAATCAGATCCTAGTTTGTTGGTCTCACTTGGTACAGGCAAGGGCTGACGGAACGCTTGTCTATCCGCCTTCACAGCCTTCGGGATAGTCGAGCTTTCAGGCGGCTGACGGACCCGGGTCATCGAACCCGGTGTCGAAATCCGCCATGACTTGCTTTGCCGTTTTGTCTTGCGCCTCGTCGGAACGATGGACGACGCGCAGAACCGGTCCGTCCGGTCGCCACGAGCCCGGCGCAGGCCCCCCCGCCAGCTTCAGTCTTTCGCGCCTTGCGGCTTCTGGCTGATAGACCACTTCATGCACAGTCAGCGTTTCAAGGCCGCCGTCCGTTGTCGGAATGGATATGGACTGACCTTCGGCCAGACCAAGCAGCGCAAGGCCGCGCGGATTGGTGATCGGCAAAAGCATGCCAACCAGTCCGCGCATCTCGTCATGGGCGACGATGCGGGTTTCGGCAGGGCCGTCGTTCACCCGATAGGCCACGCGGCTACTGAGTGTCACGACAGTGGCCGGGATGTCTTCCCGAAACACTACAACTGCGCTCGATATCTTCTGTTGAAGGATAGCCGAGAAGGCATCGCCGCGGGCAGGTCGGCGCTCCTGCATCACTTCAAGAATCGTGTAGTCCTTGGTGGTCAGTTGGCAGCTATCGATAGTGGGCATGGTGCGTCTCCAGCCGGCCCTGTGCAAGGGATCCGGCGTCAAGCAATTGATCGGGTGTGGAAAGCTACCCCTGTGCCGGGCCAGGATAGGCCGGCGCAGGGGTCACACTCCCGCGATGAGGCTGCCCGCGTGATTGAGGAGACGGATGGAAACGCCCATGTCTAGACGCCCGCAGCAATTGTCGAAGACGCTGGCGCGCGGCGATCGGCTACATCGCCTTCCGGGGCGGGCTGGCTCACGTCAAGCACCAACAATTCGTGCCGACGCCCGTCCCGGGCGGTCCACATGATCGACTGCCCAGCCGAGAGACCGATCAGGGCTGTGCCAATCGGCGTGAGGATCGAAACCTTGCCTTCGGAGATGTCCGCATCGCCAGGGAAAACCAGCGTCACCGTTTTCCGATCGCCGGTGTCGGGCTTGAACGTCACAATCGAGCCCATCCGGACGGTGCCGGCGGAGACCCAGCCATCGGCGACGATGCGCGCGCGCTCGAGTTCGGCGAGCAGCTCATCTGCCGCCTCCGGATTTCGGGCGGCAACGGTGTTCGCGAGGGCCGACAAACGTGCATGATCCGATTGTGAGATGCGGATGTTCGGCTTGCGCCGGGTTTTCTTGTTGTCTTGCATTTGAATACTCATGTTCTGGCTCGCGTCCGGGACCCGCCGAGGGGTCGTCAACGGTTGTCAGTGCGACGGAAATTTATTGCTGAATGCGCCGATGCTGCAGGGACTGATGCGACCCTGCGCCAATGTTACATGTCGATTTTACATGTTCACCCCTCGGCTCGGGGCGCGCATGGCAGCCGAGCCGGGGGTTACGATCCCGCTATGGGGCAAACCCGGAAAAGAAAATCGCGACGGATTTTGGCGACGGTGCTCATACACCTATAGTTGGGGAAGCAATTTGCGAAGTCAAGGCGCACGGCGTCAGGCTCAGCGGCAAGAGAAGCCGATCAAGCATTTCCGGCGGCCCTTGCAGCACAGTGAAGCCGCCGCCTAGGATGCCACTTCGAATAAGCGAGAGCATCGTCAACTAGATCACTACCCGAAGTCTGCTGAACGATAGGCGGTTATGATCTCAGGGACGAGGAAACAAGGAGCTGCCATGAAAATCCTTGCGGCGACAGATTTTTCCACCCGTTCACAACGTGCACTGCGGCGAGCTGGTCTTGTGGCGCGGGACGTCAGCGCCGAACTCACGCTCGTTCATGTCGTCGACGATGACCAACCCTCAGATATACTCGAGCTCGAAAGACGGGAGGCACAGAGATATCTTGAAGAACAAATAGCCTCGATCCCCGAACTGCAGGGACTTCAGTGTGATTCCGCTGTTGTCGCCGGCGATCCGTTCGACGGCATTTTGAGGGCGGCCGAGGCGCGTGCGATCGATCTCATTGTCATGGGCGCGCACCGCAAGCAGTTGCTACGCGATATTTTTGTCGGAACGACGATCGAACGTGTGATCCGTACCGGACCATGCCCGGTGCTCATGGTGAATGCAGAGGTAGAACATTCATACAAAAAGGTGATGGCCGCTGTGGACATGTCCAAGCCGTCCGCGCGCGCAATCAGGACAGCGAGGGAAACGGGGTTGATAGGCGACGCCAGTCTTTCGCTGGTCCATGGTTTCGATGCGTTCGCCAAGGGCAAAATGTCAAATGCTGGAATAGGCAAGGACGAAATAGCGCGTTACGTCGCGACAGAGCGTTTGCAGGCGGGCAGGGAACTGGTCGCGTTTCTGGAAGCGAACGACTTTGGCGTCGACAACTGGTCGCTGCGTATCAAGGAAGCGGGCCCCGTCGAAGCGATCATGGAGGCGATCAAGGAGGTGGCGCCCGATCTTCTGGTGATCGGAACGCATGGCCGTTCGGGTCTCATCAAGGTACTTCTGGGAAGCGTGACAGAAAGCATTCTGCGATCGGTCGACGTGGATGTTTTTGCAGTGCCGCCGATCCGAAGTTGATCGAGGCCTACGCGCCAGATGATCGTGGTTGTTCGTCTTGGGATTCCGCGGCCATCTCGAATGGCGGAACGGTATCGTTGCCCTCGCTGCGGTCCCGGTAAAGCGCTGCGCGCGCCAGGAGCATAAGCGAGACTGGTGTCGTGACGGTCACGAACAGTGCGATCAGTATCTCGTGCAGGACAGGTTTCGACTGAAGCACGGAATGAAAGATGATCGAGGCGATCAGAACACCGCCCGTGCCCCAGGTGGTCCCTAGCGTCGGCGCATGGATTCGTTCGTAAAAACTTCTGAACCGCAGGAGCCCGACCGACCCGAGCAGGGTCAGCGCCGATCCCAGGATCAGGAAGAACCCCGTGAGCAGAGCCGCCCAGACCGGCAGGTCGCCGAGAGGGGTCATTCTATTACCTCGCCGCGCATAAGGAATTTCGCCAGCGCCACGGTTGAGACAAAGCCAAGCAGCGCGATCACCAGGGCAGCCTCGAAATAGACCGTGCTGCCGGCACGGATGCCGAAGGTCACCAGGAGAAGCATGGCGCCGACATAGAGCGCATCGAAGCTCAGGATTCGGTCCTGCGCGCGCGGCCCCCGAACGAGGCGCAGCAGAGCGCATGCCATGGCGGCGACCAGAAGCAATTGAGCGATGGTGACGGACCATACGATGATGAGGCCGCTCATTCGAAAATCTCCATCAACCGCCGTTCATAACGCTGCTTGATCAGGTCGATCCACGCCTGCTGGTCAATCAGGTCGAGAACATGGATGCGAAGCCTGCCGCTGCCGGCATGATATTCGACCCAGGCGGTGCCGGGCGTGCTGGTGATGATGCAGGCGAGTACGGCCAACCCAGTCCGGTCGCGCAGTTCGAGCGGGATCATCACGAAGCCGGATGTTCGCGCATGCCGCCCGCCTTGCAGGATGATCCCCGCCACGGCGATGTTGGAGCGAAGAATGTCCGCCAGGACGATCAGGACCAGTTGCGGGATCATGTCCCAGCGTCGTATTTTTGGTTTGGCGGGTTGAAGCGCTGCCATCGCCAAGGATGCTGCAAGGGCGATTATGCCGCCGAGAACCACCTGGCCGACGGACAGCCCATTGAGCAGAATCCACATGACGAGCAGCGAAGCTGTCAGCAGCGGATAAGGCAGAAGGGCGCTCATTTGTCCCTCGGCGCGTTGGGCCCTGGTATCGGCTGGGTGGACAGAACATCTCGCAAGTAGTCCGCTGGCGAATGCAGCGACTGGGCGGTCGCATCCATGTAGCGCATCATCTGTCCACCCTGGACCGTCATCAACAGGCAGAGCGTCAGCAGGAAGGCTATTGGCGCGATCTCCAGGAGCAGCACGCGGGGTACGGTGCCTTCGATCGGCGCCCAGAAAATCTGGATGCCGGCGCGCATTGTGGCGATCAGGGCGCAGAGGCCGGACAGGATCAGCAACGCGACCAGGACCCATGTCGAGCCCGCGATTACACCGCCGTCCGCCACCGGATCGGGGCGCACCATCGCGGTCAGCAGCGCAAACTTTCCGACGAATCCCGAAAGCGGTGGCAGGCCTGCGAGCAAGAGGCCGCATGCCGCGAAACAGATGCCAAGAACGGCCAGCGTGCCGGGAATGGCAACGCCGACTTCGTCCTGCTCTGCCACTTCCTCCTCCATGTCGTCGCCATAGGCTTCCATGGTCACCGATAGAACATTCGCGGCTGGGTCCTGCACCCGCTCGACGAGCTCGATCAGGAGAAAGAACGCGCTGATCGTCAGGGTTGAACTGACCATGTAGAAGAGGGCTCCGGCAGTGACCCTCGCATCGGCCATGCCGATCGCGGCCAGCAATGTGCCGGATGAGACGAGGATGCTGAAGCCGGCAAGCCGGCCCACCGCCTGCGACGCCAGCACGCCGATAGAGCCGAAGGCGATGGTGGCCATGCCGCCGAACAGCAGCCACGAGTCGCCAAAGCCCGCTGTGGCGCCGGCGTCCACGCCAAACAGCAACAGGGAAAGCCTCAGCAGGATATAGATGCCGACCTTGGTCATGATCACGAAGATCGCGGCGACCGGAGCCGCTGCTGCTGAATAAGCGCCCGGCAGCCAGAAACTCAGCGGCCACATGCCGGCCTTGACCAGGAAGGCGATGCCGAGGACAGCGGCGCCGGCTTCGAGCAGCATTCGATCCTGCGCCGGCACTGCCGGGATTCGCTGCGCAAGATCTGCCATGTTCAGCGTTCCGGTCACGCCGTAGATCAGGCTGACCCCGATCAGAAACAACGACGAAGCCGCGAGATTGACTGCAATGTAGTGCAGGCCCGCCTTGACTCGGAGCGGTCCCGAGCCATGCAGAACGAGACCATAGGACGCAGCCAGAAGCACCTCGAAGAAGACGAACAGGTTGAACAGGTCGCCAGTGAGGAACGCCCCGTTCAGCCCCATCAGCAGAAGCTGGAAGAGCGTATGGAAATGCGGACCTGCCTTGTGCCAGCGCGCCAGCGAGAAGGCCAGGGAAGCGAGCGCCAGTACGCTGGTCAGGAACAGCATCAGGGCAGACAGCCTGTCGAGCACGAGCACGATACCGAACGGCGCCGGCCAATTGCCGAGCAGGTAAACGCCGGTGGTTGCTGCGCTGGCCGAGGCAGCGGCATTGTCGGCGGAGCGAAGCAGAGCGATGGCGATGACCATCAACGCAAGCGCCGAGACGAGGCTGATCACTGCCTTGGTGACATGGCGACGCTCGTCCAGCAGCAGCAGAAAGGCCCCTGCCGCCAGCGGCAGGACGATCGGCATGATCATGAGATGACCTGCCGTTTCCATCAGTTGGGCTCCCTGCCGTCGACATGGTCGCTGCCCGTCAGGCCTCGCGATACCAGCAGCACCACGAGGAACAGGGCAGTTGTCGCGAAGCCGATGACGATCGCGGTCAAAACAAGCGCCTGCGGGATGGGGTCGGCGTAGTCCGCAGGGTTGATCGCCGCGCCGGATTGGAGAACGGGCGGCGTATTCACCCTAAGTCTGCCCATTGAGAAGATGAACAGATTGACGCCATAGCCGATGAGCGACAGGCCGATGATGACCTGAAAGGTCCGCGGCCGCAGCAACAGCCAAACGCCGGACCCCGTCAGCACGCCGATCCCGATGGCGAGGATAAGTTCCACTATGCGATTTCCTCGTTGCTTTGCGCGGCGATCCGGGATGCGCGCAGTCGGCGGATGGACTGGTGGGCTAGAGCGATCAGCATCAGCACTGTCGCGCCGAGAACGAGCGAGAAGACGCCGAGATCGAAAAGGGTCGCGGTAGCCGCCGGCACGGAACCGATCAGTGGCAGTTCGACATAGCGGGAATACGAGGTCAGGAAGGGGTATCCGAACAGCCAGGAGCCGGCGCCGACGAGGGCCGCCAGGAGAAGGCCGAAGCCGATCCAGTTCACCGGCAGGACCCGCAACCTGTCTTCAACCCAGCGTGTCCCTGCCGCCAGATACTGCAAAATGAAGGCGGCGGCCAATGCGATGCCGGCGACAAAGCCGCCGCCGGGGAGGTCGTGGCCGCGCATGAACAGATAGGAGGCGAATACGATGATCACCGGGAACAGCCATTGCATGATCACCGCGGGGATCAGCAAATAGTCGCTCACCGTATCGCCCGCCCCGCGATCGGGCCGGACTTCGTCAAATGCCCTCTGGACGCGTTGCTGTTCAGGGGATTCGATATTGTCGGGCGCCGGCCGGAACCGGCGAAGCAGGGCGAACACCGTCAAGGCGACGATGCCGAGAACCGTGATCTCGCCGAACGTGTCAAAACCCCGGAAGTCCACCAGGATGACGTTGACGACGTTCTTGCCGCCTCCTTCCGAATAGGCCTTTTTCAGGAAGAAGTCGGCGATAGTGACGGGCGGGGTCCGTGTCATGACCGCATAGGCGATAATCGTCATGCCGGTTCCGCACGCAACCGCCATGGCCAGATCGCGGTAGCGACGTAGTTTTGCCGCCGTCGTGGCCAGGCCAGGCGTGACGTCTGCGGATCGCTTGGGCAACCAGCGCAGTCCCAGAAGGATGAGAACAGTGGTCACCAACTCCACGAGCAGTTGAGTGAGCGCGAGGTCTGGCGCGGAAAACCAGACGAAGGTGATGCAGGTGACAAGTCCGGCTCCGCCGAGCAGGACAAGGGCGAACAGCCGGTGGAACTTGGCTTGCCACGCGGCGCCGAGGGCGCACACGACGCCGACCGCCCAGATGCCGGCGAAGGTGACGCCGACGCCTTGGACTGTCAGCCGACCGGGATCGAAACCTAGCCTGTAGAGTGGCCAAGCGGCGGCGATGAAAGCCACGACGACCAGCAAGCGAAGTTGCGGTTGGAGCCGACGCGTTCCGAAATGGCTTTCCAGGAAGCGGGCACCTCTCCACGAGACCGCCACCAACACGCGCTCGAAGACGCGCTGGCCCCTGAGACGGCGGAAGTAGGGTGGCCCGTCCTCGCAGTGCGCCAGATAATCCTTCAGCAGCAGATAAAGGATTGCACCACCGGCGAGCGCCAACACGCTCATGAACAGCGGAATTGTGAACCCATGCCAGACGGCCAGACTGTACTGTGGCGTCGCGGGTCCCAGGACGGAGGTGACGGCGGTGTGGAGGAACGGGCCGATGGTCAGGCCGGGTACGGTCCCAACCAGGAGGCAGGCGAGGACAAGAAGTTGGATCGGAAACCGCATGAAAAACGGCGGTTCGTGAGGTTCGCGAGGCAGATCGGCCGGCAGCCATCCGAAAAACACGCTGTGGATGAACCGTGCCGAGTAGGCAACTGCGAAAGCGCTGCCCAGGACGGCTGCATAGGGCGCGGCGGTATCGAGAATGGAATCGGCGTGCGTTTCGATCGCCTCGGCGAAGAACATTTCCTTGGAGAGAAATCCATTCAGGAGGGGGACGCCAGCCATGGCCGCGCTTGCGACCATGGCGAGCGTCGCGGTGTAGGGCATGAAGCGGAAAAGTCCGCCCAGCCGCTGCATGTCGCGCGTTCCGGTCTCATGGTCGATGATGCCGGCGGCCATGAACAACGAGGCTTTGAACGTGGCGTGGTTCATCATGTGGAAGATGGCGGCGACGGCCCCCAGGGGGCTGCCGAGGCTGAGCAGAAGTGTAATCAGACCGAGATGGCTGATGGTCGAGTAGGCGAGCAAACCCTTTATGTCCCGCTGGAAGATCGCAAAATAAGCTCCTAAAACGAAAGACATCATGCCGGCGAAGCCGACGATCCAGAACCATTCGTATGTCCCCGCAAGCACCGGCCACAGGCGCGCCAACAGGAACACGCCGGCCTTCACCATGGTCGCTGAGTGCAGGTAGGCCGAGACCGGTGTCGGTGCGGCCATGGCGTTGGGCAGCCAGAAGTGGAACGGAAACTGCGCGCTCTTCGTGAACGCCCCGAGGAGCACAAGAACCAGGATGGGCACATAGAGATCGTGGGAGCGGATAAGGTCGCCCGACGCCAAAACACGATCGAGGTCGTAGCTTCCAACGATATGTCCGATCAGCAGGAAGCCAGCCAACAGACCGAGGCCACCGATGCCGGTAATCGTCAGCGCCATGCGGGCCCCGTCGCGGGCACTGGCGTTGTGGTGCCAATAGCCAATCAGCAGGAAGGAAAAGATGCTGGTCAGTTCCCAGAATACGACCAGCAGGATCAAGTTTCCGGAAATGACGACCCCAAGCATCGATCCCATGAACGCAAGAAAGAACGAAAAGAACCTGGGAACTGGATCTTCCGGCGACATGTAGTAGCGCGCATAAATGACGACGAGGAAGCCGATGCCGCTTATGAGCATGGCAAACAGCCAGGCAAATCCGTCCATTCGCAAAGTGAAATCAAGGCCAAGCGTCGGAAGCCATTCGACATCGCTGCGCACCACGCCTCGATCGAGGACGGACCGATAAAACATGACCGCCAGACCCAGACAGATAAACGCCACTGCGCCGGCGAGAATCGCTGCGGCATTACGGGCGTTTGTCGGGAGTATGATGGCGGCAAGGCTGCCTGCGAAAGGCAGGACGATCATCAGTATCAGCGCTGAGTCGTCTGTCATCTATTGCTGCCCAAAGTCATCGGCGACAACCATTGCCTGCCCATTATGGTTCTCCGACGACATTGGGCAAGGCGTTGATTGGTGCGTTCTCCCGTAACAACCGCGCGCCGCGCGAAGGCCAGTCAACTGGAGGCAGGAGCAGCTTGGAGAACTCGCTGACAACGATCAGGGATTCGCGTCCCAGTCACTGTACCGCGCAGGGAGCCCCAGCCGGGGACTCTCCGAGGAAGGTGGCGTTCGGCTGCTTCCGGCATGGCGTCAGGGCACCTTTGCCAAATGTTATCCAGTCCGTTTGACGCATGCCTAATCGCGGCGGGCGCCAAGCAAGGTGCCTATCACCAGTTCTCTTCCTGCCCTGTTTATCCCGGTCCCGCCCGGTCTTTCTTCCGCCAGTCCGAGAAAGACAAGGCGTTCGGCCAAGACTTTCGATAGAGATGGGTAAGGTCCGCGGTTCATTCGTTTGAGTGCCGTTTGCTCGTCCTCGGTGAGATCGTCCCAGATAACCGTCATGAAGGACTTCCTTGCTTGCGCCTGCGCAGCCAGGCGGGATCTGAACAGCCCATTAGCGGACTGTGAGCGTCGATCCATCGGGTTCCGAAGACCTATGGAACGGCGTCCGTTCCGACGATGCCGCCTTCATTTTCCAGGACGCCAATTCGTCTGACTTCCGAGCGGTTGAGTTTCAGGCGAACGCCGACACCGCCGCCGTTCTCCGCGATGAAAACGGCGCCGGCGTTTTCAAGCGCGGTTTGAAGCGTGTCGCAGATATCCTGGTCGGGAAGGTTAATCCGGCGCTCGAATTCCTCGATGACCAACGCATCCACGCCTGAATTGCTGGAGAGCTTGTCACGGGACCATTCGACCAGCGCGCGAGCGGCACGGCATTGAGCACCAGTGATCATCGTAAAATCTCCTGCTACCGCTTTCGAGGCCGAAATCGCCGCTTGCTGAAAGCCGCATTCCCGGGTGCGATGGCTTAATCCAATCAAAAGTGCATATCGAATTCGAAAAGGGAAGGGCCGTGCCACACGCCGCAATCGAAATTATCATGCAAAATAATTGTGCTAAAGCGGCAATAAATTTCGTTTGTCCTGCAGATAAGGATGAGTGAAGCTCATGCGTAGCGAATTGATACATTGGGTGCCAGCCAGCGGGCCTCAACGCCAGGGGGAGCTCTTGGCGTTATCGCGCGAAGGGCACCTCGGGGTCGGCGATGATCATAATGGACAGGCTTGAACACGATTTCGGCAGAATACTTTCCGGCAGGGACATTCAGCGTCATGTGGTAGGGCGAATGGTATCTGCCAGCCGCCTCGGCGTAGATGGCCGCATCCCAATCGCTCCCGCGGATGACAATGCTCTCAAAAGACGGCTGCGTGAGGAACTGCTCCTGCAAGCACAGACCCGGCTGCCGATCACCTATGCAAGGCTGGCCGAGAGCATGGTTGGTTCAGAGGGAACAGGCGTGATCCGGGATGCACTCGAACAACTGATGGACGACGATGCGGACGAAGGCCTGCCATTGCTTGCGGCTGTTGCCGTGAAGGCGCTCGAGCCCGGTTTGCCCGCTCCCTGGTTCTTCCGGAAAGCCGAGGATATGGGGCTCTTCGCTGGCGATCCGACCAATCTGGAAGCCTATGCTTTCCATGCGAGGGAGTTCTATCGCGCGATCCACCTCCATGCCGGCAACGGGCAAGGCTCTGGAACGACCTTGCCGCCGGTTCTGCCGCCTGCAGACAGGTGAAGGAGAACGAAATGCTGATCGCCAAGGACGTCATGACGTCACCTGTCATCGCGGTAGGGCCTGACAGTACGGTGGATGAGGTCGCCGATATTCTCCTGTCGCACGGGATCAGCGCCGTGCCGGTGATTGATCGAGGTGCGCTGCTGGGCATCGTCAGTGAAGGAGACTTGATCCGCCGGGCAGAGATCGGTACAGCGCCGCAGGGTCGTTCCTGGTGGCTTCATTTATTCACCAACAACGCGGCTCTTGCGGAAGGCTATGTCAAGTCTCATTCCGAGCATGTGACCGACGTCATGACAAAGCAAGTTGCGACTGTGGTCGAGAGTACGTCAGTCGTCGAGATCGCAACCCTGCTTGAACACAATCGGATCAAGCGTGTTCCGGTGCTACGCGACGGACAGGTGGTGGGGATCGTTAGTCGTGCCAATCTGGTGCGGGCCTTGGTCGTCGCCAGGAAAGGTTGGCGCGCTCCGGTCTCGCATGACGACAGCAGCATCAGGCTGGAGATTATTGACGCCTTGCGATCCGAATCATGGCCATCGACCGGAAGGTCGGATGTGACCGTGAGCAACGGCGTGGTCACCTTTTGGGGAGCCTACCTGTCGGAGCAAGAGCGGAAAGCCTCGCTCATCCTGGCTGAAAACACCGCTGGCGTGCGGGCTATCGATGATCACCGCATTCCCCTCGATATGACCTACGGTGTGGTCTGAAGGACCGGATAAGCGCTGGACCAGAGCATGCCCTTGACACAGACAGCCCCGATTTCCGAAGAACAGATACGACTGCTCGTCGACTCCTTCTACGGCAAGATCCGGGTCGATGCAGATCTCGATCCGATTTTCGAGCGCGTCGTTGCCGGCGACTGGGAAACGCATCTGGCGAAGATGTACGATTTCTGCTCCTCGGTGATGCTGACCACCAGGTATCGCAAGGAAAATCTGTTCGCGGTCCGCAAGCACTTCGATGGGTTGGAGATCGGTCTGCTCGACCGGTGCCTCGCCTTGTTTGGCGACAGTTGCGACGAATTGCTGGACAGCGAGACTGCAGGGCTCTGTTGGCTGAAGGCCGCCCACATAGCTGAAAGTCTGAAGCTGTTCTTGTTCTGTCGCCTTGACCGGTCAGGGCTGAGAAACGCCGCATGACGTTCGTGGTCACCGACAATTGCATCAGATGTAAATACATGGACTGCGTGGAAGTCTGTCCCGTGGATTGCTTCTATGAAGGCGAGAACATGCTCGTCATCCATCCCGATGAATGCATCGACTGTGGCGTCTGCGAGCCCGAATGCCCGGCGATGGCCATTTTTCCCGATACCGCGCCTGGTCTCGACGATTGGCTCGCGCTGAATGCTGAGTACGCGTCTGTGTGGCCTAATATTGCGATCAAGCGTGATCCACCGGCCGACGCCAAGGCGTTCGACGGCGAAGCAAACAAGCTTGCGAAATATTTCTCGCCGGAACCCGGGCTGGGTGACTGATCAAAATGAACGCATACGCGCACCAGCCGTCACCTCTGTATCTGGGCATCGATACCGGCGGCACGTACACCGATGCCGTGCTGTGGTCGGAATCCAAAGGCATCGTGGCCAAGGCCAAATCGCTGACCACGCGCCACGATCTTGCCGAGGGCATCGCCGGAGCCGTCGACGCTGTTTTATCCGAGGCTGCCATCGAACCCAGCGCGATCAAACTCGTCTCGATGTCGACCACGCTCGCAACCAACGCCCTCGTCGAAGGGCAGGGCGGACGGGTCGCGCTGGTGATGATCGGTTTCGCTGAAGGCGATCTTGCCCGGAACGGGTTGTCAAAAGCCCTCGGCTTCGATTCCGTGATCTTCTGCCCGGGCGGGCACGACGTCCACGGCGATCCGTGCCAGTTGGTGCTGGACGCTCTCGTGGCCGCGCTGCCGTCTCTCGCCGGCACGGTTTCAGGCGTCGCCGTGGCCTCCTATTTTGCGGTTCGCAATCCTGAACATGAGATCGCGGTACGTGACGTCATCCGCGAACGCACCGGGCTTCCCGTGACCTGTTCGCACGAACTGTCGTCGAAACTCGGTGGCCCGCGTCGGGCGCTGACGACGCTTCTCAACGCGCGACTGATCTCGATGATCGATCGCCTTGTCAACGCCACCGAGGGCTTTCTGGCGGAACGTGGGATTGCCGCTCCGCTCATGGTCGTGCGCGGGGACGGCGCGCTTATCACGGCGGAATTCGCTCGCGCCCGGCCCATCGAGACCATCCTATCAGGACCAGCGGCAAGCCTGGTGGGAGCGCGGTATATGAGCGGCATCGATGACGCCGTGGTATCCGACATCGGCGGCACGACAACCGACATCGCCGTTCTCGACGGCGGCCGCCTGCGGCTCGATCCGGAGGGCGCCACCGTCGGCGGAATGCGAACGATGGTGGAAGCCGTCGCCATGCGCACCTTTGGCCTCGGTGGAGATTCGGAAGTCTCGCTCCATGAGCGGTCGCTGACTTCGACGATCGTCCTCGGCCCCCGTCGACTCGTGCCGCTGGCGCTCGCCGCTGTGAAGCACGGCGATGCCATCCATAATGGCCTCAAGCGGCAATTGCTCAGCCCCAATCCCAGCCGGCTGGACGGCCGCTTCGCGTTGCGCACAGGTGTACCCGAGCGTCTGGCTGCGGGCCTGACAGTTACCGAGGCGCGGCTCTATGCCGACATTTCGGCAATTCCCGCTGCGCTCGATCGGCTGCTCGTATCGACGTCACAGGTCGCAACGCTCAATCGCCTGGTTGCGCGTGGTCTGGTGCATATCGCGGGCTTCACGCCCTCCGACGCGGCCCACGTGCTTGGCCGGCAAGAGAATTGGGATTCTGTCGCGGCTCGACTGGGCGCGGAATTGTTCGCACGCAAGCGCGACGGCCAGGGGCATCGTGTCGCCAAAGACGCAGAAGCATTTTCCGAGATGGTCCTCACCGCCGTCACCCGGCGTTCTGCCGAAGCCATTCTTGAAACAGTCTTTGCCGAGGACGGGCTGGATGGCGGCGTCTCTGTGGCCAATCCGCTGGTTCAGCGGGCGGTTGGCCGGCGAGGCGGTATGGCGCGGCTCTCGATCGCACTCGACCGGCCGGTAATCGGCCTAGGGGCCTCCGCAGCGCTCCATTATGCGGGTCTACCGCAATTGATCGGCAATGACTGCAGCATTGCCGAACACGCCGATGTCGCAAATGCGTTGGGTGCCGTCGTCGGGCAGGTGCGGATGTCGGCGGAAGCGCGCGTCAGCCAACCCGAGATCGGGCTTTTCCGTCTGAATTCAGGCGAGCGGTTGGACGACTATGATACCGAAGACGAAGCAATGGCTGCCGCCGAAGCCCACATTCGTGCCCTGGCGGCAGGCCTTGCCGAGCGCGCCGGAACCGATCAGGCGCGGATCGAGATCGCACGGGACATAAGGGTTGCTACAATCGAAGGCGAACGCAGTTTCGTCGAAGCCATTGTCGTCGCGACAGCCACCGGGCGCCCGCGCATCGCGTCGTGACGCAGATCAGTGCCGCGCCGCAACGATGGCCGCACGTACGACGCTGGAGGGCTTCACCGGTCCGAGGACGATGCAGATATGGCGCCAGATACAGCCAAGGATGCTGCGAAACATTACTCCGCAGGCCAGCGGCCCTCCGCAGTAGGTGCATGTGCCGTCAACCGCCAGCGCATCGTGGCCGAGGCGTACCAGGAACACCAGCTAACCGGGGGCATGGGCATTATCGCTATTGTTACGTTGAACCACCAGCAGCGAGGTCGGGGCAGTTTCCACGGTCGGCGAGCTTTCCTGCCTGTGTCGTGCCTTGGGGAACCAATCCTCGCCAAGCGCATCCAATAGTTTAGAGCATGGAACTGGAGATATCGATGGACCTGCAATCGCAAATTCTGGACGGCACCGAAGACGGCGCGCCGGCAGCCGCCCAGGGAAATTCAGTGAGAGAGCTTAGGCCAGTCGCCCGCGCGCGCCCGACGCGCTCCGATGCAGAGGCCGCAGTCAGGACGCTGATCTCATGGGCCGGCGACGATCCGGCCCGGCCCGGGCTTATCGATACTCCTGCGCGTGTCGTGCGTGCCTATGAAGAGTGGTTTGCCGGCTATCGGCAAGATCCTGCGGTGATGCTTGAACGGACGTTCGATGAGATCGGCGGTTATGACCAGGCGGTCGAGCTGCACGACATAGCGTTTCACTCTTTCTGCGAACACCACATGGCGGCAATCCACGGCAAGGCGTACATCGCCTACATGCCCGTCAACCGAGTGGTGGGCATCTCCAAATTGGTACGGGTTGTAGAAGCCTGCGCCCACCGGCTGCAGATACAGGAGCGGCTCACGGATGACATCGCTCGCGCCATCGAGGATGCTCTGCAGCCGGGCGGAGTGGCGGTCGTGCTTGTTGCCGAGCATGGCTGCATGACATCGCGCGGTGTCCACGCGCACGGCACGCGCATGGTCACCAAACGCATGTTTGGCGTTTTCGACACGAACCTCGATCTGAGGCGCGAATTCCTATCGTCGATCCCAGTGTGACGAATTTTCGGAACTACGTCATCGATCCCACCAAGAAGATCCGTCTCAGCATGACCTATCACCGAGCGCAGGCCGGAACCTTTCCGAAATCCTGCGCGGCATCGTCAAGGTCACTACGCCGGTAAACCGGCAACCAGGCCAGTCATCATCACGCCAATACTCACCCACGCGCAGGCGAAAGATCAGTGGCTGGTGCTAGGCGGCCTCGGACTTCTTGCCTTTCGCGCAGCTTGATCATCGTCTCCGAACGGGTTGACGTAACGCCGGCGAAGTTCCGCGTGATCGTCACCCGCCGCCTCAAGTATGGCTGCTCGCAATGCAAAGAGGGCGTTTCACAGGCGGAACAACTGCTGCGGGCTCACGCCATGCGCCCGCGCCACTGCCGACACGTTTGCGCCCGGCGCCAGCGCCTCTCCCAGAATCCGCCCTTTCGCCTCCGCCGACCAGCGCCGCGGAGCAAGGGTGGGCTCTCCTCGAGCCGGTTCGCTACCGCCTCGATGACTGCATATGTTTCAAGTCTGGACTTGGGTGCAGACTTGAATCAAGCCTCCCGCGCAGAACTATTACGAGAGTGTCGCCCCTGCACAGCTCAGCGAAATACGGGGTCGGATTGGCGCTTACGATGCGAACACCGCTCGGTCCGTTTGATTCGATGCGCCAAGCACATCGCGAGCCATTGAGAGCCGAAAGAGCCAGTCTTATGAGTTTCGTTCACGGAGGACGCAGCATTATGGGGAGCTAGGCTCCCCAACGTCCGGAGCCTTCACGCAAATGTTCCTAACCGGTGCCAGAAACGCGTGTCTCGGTCAGCGCTAAAATTCGTCATCGACAGTGGCTTGCCGGCCGCTACTGCTTTCAATCCGGATACGATAAAAAATCGTTTCGGGTGCCCTTATCGATCTTTGGCTGCTTGGCTTTAGGCCGCCGGGCTCCCACCAATCGACCCGTTTTCTGAGAAGGTCCCACGCATGACCACGATCAAACCTCATAACCGGGTCTTCGGGCAACTCATGAAAGACACCGTTGACAACGACACTTCGCCACGTGCGCTTGCCAGAAAACTGATCGACCTGGACGCACACCCACGGGTTCATCCGCATCCACTCGATCTTCCGGCCAAGCAGCGAAAAGCTGTAAAGATGGTTCTCAGCAAAAGCAAAATGGATGGGCACTACATACGGCCGGTTGTCTTTGACACATGCCAAGCGACCAAGCCTGCTCTCGGAAAGAACGGCATCAATTTCTGCTCGTGTCATCTCATGAATAATCATCGCTGCTCGCAACGCGGAAGACGCACATCGTGTCGTACGGGGCGATCGGTACCGGGAATCTCAAGCCCATCGCTTAGGTGCCGGTGGCGAGTAAGCACGTCACACGCCAAGTGTGTTACGTGTTTGCTCCTTCCGTCGATCGCGGTCACGCGGGGGCCCGGGTGCAGATCGAATTTGTTATCCGCATAAAGAGCCCGGAGCAAACTCAAATCCTCGGGAGCTGCGCCAGCGAGATAGCCTTTCGAAAGGTCGACCACAAGCCAGTGTCTCATTGGCTCAAACTCGTAAACCCGGCCGGATTACTCCCGACGAGGTGTTCTTGTTGCGGCGCCAGGTCGACGATATCCTCGTTTCGGAACATCGACGCGCCGCCATAAGATCGCGCGCCTTTAACCCTTTCAAACAGCGACCCACTCGATGCCCCGCCGGCCAAGCGACGTCGGCGTCTATGACGCTAACATCCGCCACCGGCGTTAGTTCCGCATCAGGTCGTTTTTGGAGTCGTTTGGGCTTGGCTGCGGGTGGCCGTTGCCCTTCGCGTAACAGCTGCCGTCGATCAATCGTACGGTCGTTGGCTGAACGACATTGGCTCAGCCGCAAGTTTCGTGAGGCTCGAGCCTTTGTGGAAGGCGATAAGCCCAGCCTTGCTGCTTTTGATTTCATATTGGGGCGCTAACCGTTAACCTTGAAATTCCACGTGCGTACCCGGCTGATGCTGACGCGCCCGGCATCGGACATTCAGCTCACCATGATCGTCGCTTTTGAAACTTCTGGTCATAATACCCTCACGCAAAAACTCTTATGCCCGGATTCGCGTAAACCTTTCGCGCCTTCATCCGCCTCGCACTGAAGACCTTAAAGTCGTGTCGGCTACCACTTCGACCATAGTCGCAGCAGCGAACGGAGGCGAGGTGTCAGGCGCGTATGGTTGTACGCTTCGGCTGCCTTCTTGATAGCTTCGGCCTGGGTCGGATAGGCGTGAATAACGTGAGCCAGAGTGCGCAAACCGATCCCCGCGACCATCGCCAAAGTAATCTCGCTGATCATTTCTCCCGCGTGGCGCGCAACGATAGTCGCGCCGAGGATCCGATCCGTCCGCTCCTTAACGTGGATTTTCACGAAGCCCTCCTCCTCGTCGTCGGCGATTGCGCGATCCACGTCGTGCATCGGGATGGTGAAGGTCTTGATCGGGATATTCCGCTCGCGAGCCTGCCGCACATAAAGGCCGACATGCGCGATCTCCGGATCGGTGTAGGTGCACCAGGGAATCGTCAGCGCACTCAGCCGCCGGCGACCGAGGAACATCGCATTCCGAACCACGATGCGAGCCGACGCCTCGGCCGTATCATTGAATTTATGCTCCAGGCAGACATCGCCCGCAGCATAGATGCGCCGGTTCGTGGTCCGCAGAAAATCGTCAACGTGGACGCCATTGTCGGCGTCGTAGTCAACCCCGGCGGCCTCCAGGTTCAGACCTTCGACACTCGGCATTCGACCCGTGCCTATAAGGATGGCGTCGACCTCGACCGTGTTCCTAAAATCATCGCTGACTAGATCTGCGATCTTATGACTGCCTTCCACGCGCACGCCGACGACGCGGGTGTTGAGCCGCACCTCGATGCCATCGCGCGCTAAGGCATCGGACAAGATCTGCGCGGCATCGCGCTCTTCCCTTGGTAGGAAAAGCGGCCGTTTCTGCACGATGGTAGTGCGTGCTCCAAAGCGGCAGAATGCCTGCGCCATTTCGCAACCGAGGGGGCCGCCCCCAATGACAAGAAGGCGGCGCGGCAACTCGGTCTGGTCGAAGACGTTCCGGTTGGTCAGGTAACCGGCCTCGACGAGGCCCGGAATCGAAGGCGTATTCGGCCGCGCGCCAGTTGCGATCATTGCCTTTTTGAAGTGCAGCGTGGCGCCGTCGTCGACCTTTAGTGTATCGGATCCGGCAAAGCATGCCTGGCCGAAGAACACATCCACGCCAGCCTCCACCAGCCGTTGCACCGAATCGGCGTTACTGATGTGCGCGCGAATAGCACGCATGCGCTGCATAACCGCGGAAAAGTCGACACGGATACCGGTCGGAATGCGCGCGCCGTACTGCTCAGCCTGGCGCATTTCCGCATAGAGCCGCGATGTGCGGATAACCGTCTTCGATGGCACGCAGCCGATGTTCAGGCAGGTGCCGCCGAGTAGATGACGCTCGATCAGCGCGACCTTCGCGCCCAGTGCCGCGGCAGCGTGCGCCGCTGCCAGTCCCGCCGTACCCGCACCTACGACCACCAGGCTGTATCGGCCGGCAGGCTGTGGATTGCGCCATTCGGCTGGATGCACGTTATTTAGCCGCTGGTGCTCGTATACGTCATTCGGCGCTGTCGAGACTGGATCGTTGAACTGTTGCATGGTTGTCATCCGTGAAAGCCACTACAGCCAGCCGCCGCGGAATCCGGCGCGCCGCAATCCGGCCGCGACAATGGGACACTCCCGCATCAGCCGCCAGATCAGTTGGGTTCGATGATTTTCAATCATCATCACGACGATGCCTTGGTCGAGCCCGAAGTGGCCGGTCGAAACCCAGGCGTCCCGGTTGGCAGTGGCGAGAGTCGGATTGAAACTGCTCGTGTATTGGTGCGCGACCAGCATCTCGGGATAGCGCTGAAGCATGTCGCGCGCGGCGCGCAAGGCGGTCTCGGGCGCGAACGGCAGCGACGCCAGCGCCGCCCACCCGCTGACGGTTCCGTCATCAGGACCATACGGCACACCACGCGCGGCATACCCGAACAGGCGCCGCGGCTCGCTTGCCAACCTCGGCGACTGGTTGGTGGGCCCGTCACAGGCAGTCAGGCCCCAGCAGTTTTCGTCGTAACCGATGAACCGGTGCGGGTTGCGCCGCGTGTACTCGCGCTGAACTTCGGTCGCGCGTCGGCTGTTCTCGAAGTAGTCGCAGCGTTTCTCTCGCATGAAGCGATCTTGAATGCCTCGAAAGTCGATCCAGGCGTGGGAGAATTGATGCACGAACAATGGCCCTGCATACAAAAAATCATAGCCATACAAATTCTCCCACTGGTAGGTCGCGGTCCACGCCTCGTATCCGTCGCCCTCCATCGGGTGCGTCGCCGATCCCAGCGCGAGCGCGTAGAGCACAATGGCCTCATTGTAGCCGTCCCAACCGTAGTGCAGATATCCACAATCGGGCTTCCAGCCTTGTCGGATGGTCGCCTCGCCACCTTGTGCCCAGCGCCAGTCGACACGCTGGTAAAGGGCATCGGCGATCCCACGCAACGTTGCTTCTTCGCAGCTGTCTGAGTTGAAGTAAGTGCTTGCCACTAGTACGCCAGCGATCAGCAACGCTGTGTCAACCATCGACAATTCCGAGCGCCACACGCGGGCGCCGGTATGCATATCGAGAAAGTGGTAGTAGAAACCTTTGTACCCGGTTGCATCTGGACTGTCGCTCTGATCGCTGTCGTGGAAGAATCGCAGCACCGAAAGGCTGCGGTTAACCCCTTCGGCCCGCGTCATCCAGCCGCGCTCCACCGCCACCGGATAGGTCGACAACCCGAATCCAACGACGGCGATGCTGGATGGCGAATTCTCGCGCGAGGTGTCGGCGATCAGCCCGTTGGCCGGATTGACCTCCTGCAAGAAATAGTCGAATGCGGCACGCTGAAGCCGGTCGAGTAGCGTTTCATCGCTCATCATCGCCTTCCTTGCTCCAGGGTTTTCCGACGCGCTGTTCACCTGACCAGTTCGACATCAATCGATGCAGTCCGCGTTCTCAAAAAAGCTAGCGGGTAACGCCTCCAAAAGCCCACTCCGTAAGCCTGTGGCCGTGGGCGATCAAATGGGCGTGCATCTGCGCTTGACTGATGTGTCCTCTAACCGCGCCGAGATGTGCCGCAGACCGAGATGGTTGGCCAGATCACTCCGCTCTCACGACGTTATGTTCTCGCCAATCGGCAAATCAAGCAAACGATTTTTGTCCGTAATTGAATGCAGTTTTTATGTAGGCTCAGGCTCGAACAATGGCGAGCCGAGCTGGCTGCCGCGAACACCGGATGTATGACATCGCGCGGCGTCACGCGCACGCCACGCGCATGATCAACATGTCGATCAGAGGCGCGAATTCGTGTCGTCGATTCCGATGTGACGAATTTTTCGGGAACCCTTGTTGTTGAGACCCATCTATTAAAGGGCAAGGAGACTGCTCATGTCGTACGTTCGACGAGACGCGACCGAAATCATCGCTGCCTCTGGCGATCTGGAATTGGCACAGCGCGCCATGGCGCGCGACGGCGCTGCCTTCCGCACCATCATCAAGACGCATAACCAGCGACTTTACCGCATCGCGCGCGGGGTGGTGCGCAATGACAGCGAGGCCGAGGACATCGTCCAGGAGGCCTATGTCAGGGCCTTTGCCCATCTCGAGAGTTTTCGCGGCGATGCCTCGCTCGCCACATGGCTATCGCGCATCGTCATCAACGAAGCGCTCGGCCGGTTGCGTAAAAGACGGCGAACGGTGGCGATGCCCGAGAACCCACAGGCCGAGATTATCCAGTTTCCCCTCAACCCCAGCGACGATCCGGAGCGGACGATGGCGCAACGGCAGATCCTGGCCCTTGTCGAACGGGCAACCGACAGCCTTCCAGATCTCTACCGGATGGTGTTCGTGGCGCGGGTGATCGAGGGCCTGAGCATTGAAGAGACCGCCGATCTTCTCGGCGTGCGGCCACAAACCGTCAAGACAAGGCTGCACCGCGCCCGCGGCCTGGTGCGCAAGGCGCTGGACGACCAGATCGGGCCGGTGCTGCTCGATGCGTTCCCCTTCGCCGGCCGGCGTTGCGAAAGGCTGACCAGCGCCGTGATGCGGCGACTCGGCCTGGAAAGCTGACCTTTCGTCGATTCCCTGGGAACGTTTGCCGCCGCCCAGCATCCAATGACCGTCAACTGAGAACGATGCCCGATGCGATTTGCGCATCCGGGCGAAGGAGATGTCATGCTTATTCGTCACACCGCCGCCCTGGCCGCCTTGCTGCTGCTTGGCACTGCCCCGCTCGCGCGAGCCGCCGACAAACCAACCGACCCGCAGATCGCCCACATCGCCTATACAGCCGGCGTGATCGATGTCGAGGCGGCCAAGCAAGCGCTCAAGAAGTCGAAGAACAAGGAGGTGCTCGCCTTCGCCAAGGACATGGTTCGCGACCATGAGGCGGTGAATGTGCAAGCGCTCGACCTGGTCAAGAAACTCAAAGTGACGCCGGAAGACAACGCCACCAGCAAGGCGCTGACCAAAGCTGCCGCGGAGGAGCGGGCCAAGCTCGCCAAGCTCAAGGGCGCGGCCTTCGACAAGGCTTATGTCGACAATGAGGTGGCCTATCACAAGCAGGTCGACGGCGCTCTCGAAACGCTGCTCATCCCTTCGGCCAGCAATGCCGAGTTGAAGAGCCTGCTTGAAACCGGCCTGAAGATCTTCCAGGGCCATGAGCAGCATGCCGAACACGTCGCCGGCATGCTGAAGTGAGAACGGCGCTGATGGTGCGGAAACAGCATCTGTGGATTGCACTGGCGCTGACAATCGTTGCCGCGCCGGTGAAGGCCGAAACCATCCAGGTCACCATCGACAAGCTGGTCTTCTCGCCAGCGACGGTCGAGGCGAAGGTTGGCGACACGATCGAGTGGGTGAACAAGGACGTGTTTGCCCACACAGCCACTGTGAAGGGTGGCTGGGAAGTGATGATCCCGCCGAAGAAGTCCGCAAGCCTGACATTGAAGGCTGCGGGAGCGGTCGACTATTTCTGCCGCTTCCACCCCAACATGAAGGGCCACATCAGGGTGGCGCCATAGCTGGAGCGTGGGATCGCGGCAGGGGCCGCGATCCCACAATTTGGGAGGTGCGTCGTGCCCAAGGAGGTTGCGCAGGCAAAGACCGCGTTTGTGTTTGCGGGCGGCGGCAGCTTCGGCGCCATTCAGGTTGGCATGCTGCACTCGCTCGCGCGCCGCGGCATTGCAGCGGATATGGTTTGTCGGTTCGAGCGTTGGCGCACTGAACGAGGCCTACTATGCTGGCGATCCCACGATTGAAGGAATCCGACGGTGGAGACGATCTGGCGTGAATTGTGCCGGCGCGACGTCTTTCCGTTCACATGGAAAACCATGATCGGGTTCATTGTACCGTCGCGATTCTCTTGTGACGTCGGACCGGCTGCGCCAACTCGTCGTGGCAAGGGGCTGAGTGTTGCGACGAATGCCAATGAAGTCGACCCAAACTGTCTGGATCATTCGTCGCCACGAAGCAGCAAGCGTCTCAACATCGGCTCTATTCGCGAAAGCTCGTCGAGATGCGCGGCCGAAAGGTCGGCCAGGTGGTCGTCGGCACGCGCGGTTAACTGCAGTAGCACACGGCGGTGGTCGTCCTTGTCCTGATCCCGTGCGACCAGCCCTGCCTCGCCAAGGCGATTGACCAGCTCGACGGCGCTGTGGTGGCGGATGCGCAGCCGCTCCGCGAGGTCGCCGACTGTCACCGGTCCGCCACCCGGATATCCCTTGATCGCAAGCAGCGCCTGATGCTGGCGTGGGGTCAGTCCGGCGTCTTCCGCCTGGATCTGGCTGAATTCGAGGAAGCGGCGGATCAGGTAGCGAAACTCGGAAAGCCGCTGATAGTCGGCCTGGCTGATGGCGGGGCGTGGTTTTCGTGGCTGCGACATATCAGACATGTGTTCGTTTTCCGACGAAAGCTCAAACGGATTTCGGCCGAAACCGGCTTGAATATTTATATCGTGTTACGATACATAGCCACCGACAAACCGGCTGGCCTTATCGACCGTGCCGCATATCCACATTCGGCCCGCCGCCAGGAAGCAAAGCCCGCAATGAAGACCCCTCACTCGAACCCGGAGCATCTGCGTGATTTCACCACAGACGCCAGGGTGCTGCTTGTTGCGGCTATTGCCGTAGTGGTCGCGACAGCCGGGCTGTTTGCCGGTATCGCGCTTTTGAAACTGATCCGGCTCGCCACCAACATTGCTTATTTTGGCCAGTTCACGCTTGCCGATCTGAAGCTGCAGGACACGCCGCTGGGCCATGCCTCTGTCGTCGTCCCGGTGATCGGCTCGCTGCTCATCGGCCTGATGGCGCGCTTCGGCAGTGAGAAGATTCGCGGGCACGGCATTCCCGAGGCCATCGAGGCGATCCTGCTCGGACGTTCGAGGCTCGACGCCAAGGTTGCGATCCTGAAGCCGCTGTCGTCGGCGATCTCGATCGGTTCCGGCGGACCATTCGGTGCCGAGGGTCCGATCATCATGACGGGCGGCGCGATCGGCTCGCTGATCGCGCAGATGCTGCCGGTCACCGACAATGAACGCAAGACGCTGCTGGTGGCGGGTGCGGCAGCGGGCATGACGACGGTGTTCGGAACACCGATCGCGGCCATCATGCTGGCGGTCGAACTGCTGCTTTTCGAATGGACCCCGCGCTCTTTCATTCCGGTGGCGGTCGCGGCTGTTATCGCCGAGGTCGAGCGCACCATGCTGCATCTGCCCGGGCCGATCTTTCCGTTCCAGGGCGGCATGGAGGTGTCCTTCGTCGGCCTTGCCGGCTGGGTTCTCATCGGTATCTGCGCCGGCCTGCTGTCGGGGCTTTTGACGCAGATGGTCTATGCCTGCGAGGACGGTTTTCAGAAGCTGCCCATTCACTGGATGTGGTGGCCTATGCTCGGCGGTCTGGTGGTCGGCATAGGCGGGCTGATCGAGCCGCAGGCGCTCGGCGTCGGCTATGACAACATCGCCGACATGCTGGACGGCCGCACGCTTGCCACCGCCGCACTCATCCTGCTTGTGGTCAAGGCCATCATCTGGTCGGTGGCGCTCGGTTCGGGAACGTCGGGAGGCGTGCTGGCGCCGCTGCTGATGATGGGCGGGGCGATGGGGGCGGTGCTCGCTGGCATTCTGCCCGCTGCGGACCCGGGTTTCTGGGCTCTGCTGGCGATGGCGGCCACCATGGGCGGCACGATGCGTGCACCGCTCACGGCCACTTTCTTCGCGGTCGAGTTGACCGGGAACACCCATGTGCTGGTGCCCCTGATCGCGGCCTGCGCGGCGGCGCACGCCGTCACCGTGCTCTTGATGAAGCGTTCGATCCTGACCGAGAAGATCGCCAGGCGAGGGCACCACCTCGTGCGCGAATACCGTGTCGACCCTTTCGCCCTGACCAGGGTGCGTGAGGTGATGACTTCGCAGGTCGAAAGTGTGCCGGCGACAATGACGCTACATGGCGCGGCGGCCTTCCTGACCGCACCGGAGACACGGCATCCGAGCTTTCCGGTGGTCGATGAAAACAGGCAGGTGCTCGGTCTCATCGATCCGCCGGCGATCCTGCGCTGGCGCCGTGCCGGCACCCACCGCACCACGACCCTTGGCGCGTTGCTGGCTGGCAGCAAGGTGACGCTCGCCTATCCGGACGAATATCTGGAAGGTCTCTCCGACAAGCTGCTGATGGCCAACGTCTCCCATCTGCCGGTCGTCACCCGTGAAGGCCTGCAACTGGTCGGTTATGTCGGCTGGAAGGATCTGATGCGCGTGCGGTCGAGAAAACAAGCCGAGGAACGCGAGCGTTCGGCATTGCTGGGCTTCGGCACCCGCCGTAGAAAACAGGATGGCGCTGAACAAGACCGCGTAGGTTGAACAAGCGAAGCTCACAGAGCCTGTCCGGACGACTCGTCATCAGGGTAACGGCAACGCCGCTCCCGGGCGGATGCTGGAGCACCAGCCAGGCCGCTACGTCCAACGTCGAGCCGGCGGACAAGTGTGGATGACGCGCGGCAATTCTGACCGGCACCCTTCACGCGCGAGGCTATCCGCTAGATCCCTCGATCAGTTCGAAATTTTTGGAGACCGGGCCGCATCTTGCTCGAGTGTAACCTTCGACGCTAGAGGCGAATTTTCTTGAAGTGCGGTTGATCAACCTCGCCAGCAATTACGCGGCTCCCAATCGCGACCCGGTAAAGTATGTGAGGGACTTTCAAACGCCCGACTGACCGGAAACCTTCTCACCGACGAATCGAGGACCTTGGCAGGCCGGACAAAAAATCCGCCCCACAATCTGTGATCTCATTCAATCAAAATATGCGCCTCCCGCGCAGCTTCGACAAAAACTTCTCTTGCAACATCGGCGGAAACGCCGCCGTTTATGGCCTGTCGGCAAGCTCTCAACGCAGACCGATGTTTTTGACTTCCGGCATCCCGCCAGTTGCCTCCAAGCAAATCTGCCGCTTGTTGCGCGTTCAAGAGATTGCGAATGTCTCCACTAATGCCGGTGGTGACTGACACCGGCTTGGAAAACCACGCTTCGTACATGATGGAACCTCAGATAAATCGTACTGAACAAAACGCACGTGTCGGCGAACGGTTTCGCTGAACAGCTATCACCGTTGCGTGAGTAGGTGTGAAATGTGATCGCCCGCGACAAATTGCATTGTTACGCCGATCATGTCGGAACCATACCAAACGTCGAGCTCGGCCGCTCTGCCTAATGGCGTCAACGACAATTGCTGTTTTTTGCGGGCAAACGTCAGGTCAAGCCTTTCGTTGTCGATGCGCCACGCGGACGTGACACCGATCACGCCCGCGCCCAGAGCAATACGTCGTTAGCCTGCTAAGCAGCCGACGGTCCGGGATCGTCGAATCCGCTTGAATCCCTCACGAACATTGTCTTGGCTGCCCGTAGGAGAATAATTGCTGAACCACGCATGGCTCCGAGAGCGGGCTGGCGCGGTGCTTGCCCGCTTTCCGCCGCTAGACCACGCTTGGCCTTTGCTCGCAGTGAGGCCTCGGGTTGATAAACCACCTTGTCTAACGATACCGTTTCTTCGCTTCCGTCCGCCTTCACGAACGTCATCCACTCTCCTTCGGCCAAGCCCAGTAGAGCGAGCCCCCGCGGATTGGTGATCGACAGAACCGACCCGACTAGGCCGCGCATCTCGTCATGGGCAACGATGCGCGTTTCAGCCGGGGCGTCGTTCACCCTGTAAGTGACCCGGCTGCCAAGTGTCACTACGTTCGCCGGGATATCTTCTCGGAACGTCACGAGGGCGGCCGACAGCTTGCACTGAAGGATCGGGACCATAGGATCGTCACGCCCAAGGCAGCGGTCGAGCATGACTTCGAGGACGGTGTAGTCTTTGGTCGTGAGGCGAAATATCTGATCGTTGGACATGGCATATCTCCAGGTCGGCCGCTGAGACCGACAAAAAGCGTTCTCCGTTCTGTGATTTGTTTACGAACTGCCCCTGATCCGTGAACCACGAACGGTTACGGAAGGGGCCACTCTGCCGCGATGGGACTGCCCGCCTGGTTCAGCCGATTGAAGAGATTCGGAAGGGTTATGTCCACTTTGCCGACTGAGCTTCGTCTGCCGTCGCCGTTTTGCGTTGGCCGCTGGGGTCCGCCGGGGCTGTTCTGCAACGCCAAAATAATCTCCACCCGATGGTAGCGTCCCACGACCTGCGGCTCGTGCCACCAGTGCAGGAAGCCTAAAATGGGAGATAGCGCTAGCAACGAGCCTTGGCCTGCTCCAGGATTCAATTTTTTCGGCCATTTGAAGCTCGCTAAAGTTTGGCTACGTCCGTCTGGAAGCGCAGGCTGCCTCATGTTGCACCTGAAGAGCAGGAAAAGGCGGTCACCCTGTTCGATAGGTTCGACAGAAGAGTTTCCATATAAGGCGGTTCTCGAAGAGCGCCTTATATGGATGATCTAAGCGCGGCTATTTCTTACCAGTACGCCGCCCGTCTTTGAGAGATTGCTGGGATACAGCAGATATTTCCTCTGGTTTTTCCTTAATCTGCTTTGGTTTGCGTATTTCTCGATTACCATTTTTCTTCGACATTGGATTCGGATTCCTGCCTTGAAGCCAACGTCACATCAACCTCGTCCCGCGCGGGAACAAGCCGTGTGACATTCGCAATCAGATTCCGCCTGAACGTGTTGCGGTCAGCGAAACCAGTTGAGTTGTTGATATCAAAGTGAAGAGCTCCCTGGCCCACTTGTCGCTTCGGCGACAAGTGGGCCAGGGCTAATGGCCTTCGAGAAGGCCCAACCGAAAAGTCGGCAAATAGGGGAGCGAACTTTGCATGTCGCTATCCTTGGCGATAACGCCGTCGAAGTCAAATGCGGGAATGTCGTTTGCAAAGAACACTTTTGTCGCAGGGCAGTTTCAACCCTTGTTTTGATCGGCACAATGTCTAGATTGGAAGGCATGTGCATGAAAACATTCATCTTGATTTCGAGGCTTTCCGGGGAAGCATATGCTTTTTCCCGGGGTGGCTTGATGATGAACTGACAGCCGCACAGTACTCCGCTCCGGGAACACTCACCAAAATTATCGCGGTGCAGCTTTAATTGCGCGTTGCTTTGCAGCGTGCGCTCGGAGTCCATCATGTTCACCCTGTTCCTGGCCGCCACGTGCCAGACCTGTCACCGCACCTTGCCCAGGGCCGCACCCCGCTGCCCGTGGTGCGTAGGCCAGGGCATCCGTCAACATGGCTGCCATGCGCGTTCTCAGAAGGGTTTTCGACGGCGTCGATGCGTCGCTCTCGAAAAGACCGGATTGTAGACCGTGTCAGCGATTGAAAAAGCTGCCATCCATGGAAAGCTAGAGTTGTTCCAGGGGTCAGGCATTCGCCGTCAGTACGGTGCCATCGCATGGCGCCGGTCCAGGAGTGGAGAGCTCGAGATTCTCCTGGTCACCTCGCGAGAGAGGGGGCGGTGGATCGTACCCAAAGGCTGGCCCATCAAAAGGGAGACCCCGGCAAAGGTCGCCGCACTGGAGGCGTTCGAAGAAGGAGGAGTATTCGGAGATGTTCGTTCGGAACCGATCGGGGCCTACGACTACCTGAAAATCCTTCGCGACGGCTCGACAGCCTTATGCCGTGTTGTTCTGTTCGGCATCGAAGTCCGCGGCACCCTCGCCAACTGGCCCGAGCAGTCTCAACGCAAGCGGAGTTGGTTCACGGTTTCCGAGGCGGGACGAACCGTTTCGGACTTCCAACTCGCGCAGGTTCTAAAGTCGTTGGAGGCGAGTTGCACTGTTTGCGTTGGCGATTGCAAATGCGGACGTCTCCCTTGGCCGACGCGACCCGCGAAAAAGAAGACGGTCTCCGTAAATCAAAACCTTGAACCCTTTCCCGTCACGTCTCTTACGTGACGCCAACCATCATGGACAAGCATATGAAAACCGAATCCTGGCCTGTGCACGCGCGAATTTCCGGCCCCATCGTGATGATTGGCTTCGGCTCCATCGGCAAAGGAATGCTACCGTTGATCGAACGCCATCTTGAGTTTGACCGGTCACGCCTTGTGGTGATCGATCCCGACGACACCGACCGCCACCTCCTCGATGAGCGGGGGATCAGGTTTGTCCATGCAGCGGTCACACCAGATGGCTACCGCGAGATTCTCACGCCTCTGCTGGCAGCAGGTGGTGGCCAAGGGTTCTGCGTCAATGTTTCGGTCGACATATCATCGCGCGACATCATGGAGCTCTGCAGGGAGATCGGTGCGCTCTATATCGATACCGTCGCTGAACCGTGGGCGGGCTTCTACTTCGACAGCAGCGTCGGGCCTGAGGCTCGCACCAACTACGCGCTGCGCGAAGTCATCCTCGAAGCACAACGCCGGAACCCGGGTGGCACGACTGCCGTGTCGTGCTGCGGGGCCAATCCCGGAATGGTCTCGTGGCTGGTAAAGCAAGCACTGCTTACCCTTGCAAGCGATATCGGAATGGAATTTGAACAGCCGAAATCGCGAGAGCAATGGGCGGTCTTGATGCATCGCGTCGGGGTGAAGGGCATGCATATTGCCGAGCGGGACACGCAGCGCGCCCTTTCGCCAAAGCCTGTAGGCGTGTTTGTCAACACCTGGTCCGTCGAAGGCTTCGTGTCCGAGGGCCTGCAACCCGCCGAACTTGGATGGGGCACCCATGAAAGATGGATGCCAGCCAACGGCCGAACGCATGACAAAGGCTCCAAGGCGGCGATCTATTTGCTTCAGCCTGGCGCCAACACACGCGTCCGCTCGTGGACGCCTACAGCACAGGCGCAGCATGCCTTCCTTGTGACCCACAACGAGTCCATCACGATTGCCGACTACTTTACCGTTCACGATCATGACGGAAAGGTCGCCTATCGGCCGACCTGCCACTACGCCTATCATCCTTGCGACGATTCGGTGCTGTCGTTGCACGAAATGTTCGGCAAGGCCGGCAAGGCCCAGGATAAGTTCCATATCCTGGGCGAGAACGAGATCGTCGACGGGATAGATGAACTTGGCGTGCTTCTTTACGGGCATTCAAGAAACGCGTTTTGGTACGGTTCGCAGCTCTCGATTGAAGAGACACGCCAGCTTGTGCCCCATCACAATGCTACTGGGCTTCAGGTCACGTCGGCTGTGCTCGCAGGCATGGTCTGGGCGCTTGAAAACCCCGAGGCTGGCATCGTGGAAGTTGAAGATCTGGACTTCCGGCGCTGCCTGGAGATCCAGAAGCCCTATCTTGGCTCTCTCGTGGGTGTCTATACGGACTGGACGCCTCTGGATGGCCGGCCTGGGCTCTTCCCAGAGGAGATCGACACATCCGATCCCTGGCAGTTCCGGAATGTGCTGGTTTCATGATAGCCGCCGGGCAGGGCAGCGGCGCACGCGGTTTCTGCTCCGACAAAGCTGCCGACATGGTTCTCTCCCGGCGCGGAAGCAATTGGTGTGGACCGACGATTCCGTGCGGACGGTCTCGTCCAACTCGAGACGCTAGACACGGCAATAAGGAAATTGACCTGATGGATCTCACCACACGGCTTATAGTCGCGATCGGGCTTGGCGCGCTTCTTATCGGGGCGTTCATTCTCATATAGCCGAAAGTGACGTTTCAAACGCCTTGCACGCGTTGACGCTGCCTATCGTGCGGCAAGTCTGGAGGGACTGGACGGCAGCATCGACTTCTCGTCCTGCCGTCGCCTGTCCGTTGGTCGGATCGCCCTGTGCCTACTCTCAGATGGTGACGCTCCAGCCCGCCGTCCACACCTACCCATTTCGTACGTCTTGAGACCCTGCAGCGCCATGACATTGCCTGCCTGCAAATTCTTCAGTTTGAGATAGCGATGGCGCATCGGTCCGCGTCGGCTCGGTCACCGACGTGCGCGGGCGAACGTCAGATTGGCATGCGATAGCCATAGAACTCATGGTCCTCGTTGTAACCGCCCTGGCCTGCACCAAGGTCGGCGAAGTCGCGCACGAACTCGATCGCTGCGATCCATTTGACCATCTTGAAACCGAGTTCGTTTTCGCACCGCAGCCGCAAAGGTGCGCCATGCAGCATACTGACTGGCGCACCGTTCATCTCGTATGCGAGGATTGTCAGGTGATGATACATGTTTTCGATCTTGTGGACGTCGTAGTAGCGGCCGCCATCGGCTCCATCGGCCAGCGAGTAGAACACCGCGTAGCGGGCCTCCGGTGTCGGTTTCACCAGATCGAGAATATCGCGCATGGGGACGCCGCCCCATTCGGCGACTCCGGACCAACCCTGGATGCAGAAATGCGTCGTGATCTGCTCTTGCTTCGCCATCGCCATTAGGTCGGCCATCGAGAAGTCGCGCGGCGCCTCGACAAGGCCACCAATACGAAGCAGGTAGTTGGCGAAGTTCTCGGCAACGAGGTCGTCGAATTCCTTGGAATCCGGCATCGTACCGTTCGGCCAGAAGTAGGGCGAGATGTCCTGTTTTGTAAGTTGCGATTGCGGATCCCATCTCTCGGCCAACCCCATCAGCCAGCCTATCATGAACGCGCCCGTGCGCTGCACGAGACGGGCGTACCGGATAGTAAAGGGCGAGGCGACAAGCCACGCGACAACCAGGATGGCCATGGCGAGGAGAAACAGGGGAAAGCCCGTCCATGACGCGTTGTCGACGCCGGCGAACATGTGGTTGGTGTTCTGCCGAATGCCGGTGACGAACACCATGGCGCCATGCGCCAGGATGAAGCCGACGAACCAGGCGAACGAGATGAAGTGAACCGAGCGCATCGCCTGCCGATTGAACACCCTGCCGAACCACCCGACTGCATTGGAGATTGCCGGGCTTTGCATTAGCCCGGTGAAAATCGAGATGGGCGCCGCGACGAAGACGGTGATGAAGTAGGTGAGCTGCTGGAGGCCGTTGTAGCGGGTCCAGCCCTCGTCGACGGGAAAGTTCAGCGAGGCATACTGGATCGCTGTCGACAGCGCGGCCGGAAATACCTCCCAGGTCAACGGCACCAACCTGCGCCATTGGTCGGTGGAGAACAGTAGGGCGTAAAAGGCGATGCCGTTGATCAGCCACAAGAGGTTGACCGAGAAATGCCACCAACGCGACAGGCCGAGCGTATGGCGCAATCCGGGAATGCCGAGCCATGTCGGCAGCGTGACGGAATCATCCTTGGCGGTCCAGATACGGCCCGTCGGGAGGGGTACCTGGAAGCGAAACCAATCGTTCCCCGGCGTGCAGTCGCGGCCCCAATAGAGCCGCGGATGATCAGCCAGGATCTGCAGGCCTGCCCGCATGATGAACAGCATGAAGAACATGTTCAGGAAATGCTGGACTTGCAGCCACCAAGGGAAACCGGAGTCCACCGCCGGCGCCGATTGCGCGATGCCTGGATGGTTTTGGATGAAGACGGTCACGCTCGGAAGCTCGCGCAAGCTTTGTGCCAAGGCAATCATGCAGAGCAGCGCGGCGGCGCCGATCGGCAGCGCCCATAGCGTATTGATCCAGCGAGTCCCAATGCGGATGCGTGGGAAAATCCCCTGTTGCGGCGGCATCCAATGATTGAGACGGATCCGATCGTCGGCGTCGCTGAGCTTGGCGCGGAGGGGCTCGGGCGAACGAGGCTGCGTGTTGGTGGGCATCGGGCAACCGCCTTCTTTGATCAATCGCGTCTGACGAAAGTCAGTCGCGAAGTCTGGTGAGCGCCGAACCCTTGTGGAAGGCAATATGGTCGGTCTTGCTGCTCTTTATCTCGTATTGCGGCGCTTCGGCGCTTGCATGGTGCGTGTAGCCATGAACATCGAAATTGTGTTTGTGCACACGAACGATCGTGCCGCTGACGCCCCCGGCTTCCGAATTCCAGCTCACGTGATCGCCGACTTCGAATCTATCCGCCATGTGGCTCGACCAAGGGTGACAGGGATTCTCGCGGAATCAAGACGCCATTCCGCACCTGGATGGCGCAATCGAATGGCGATGATCCACCACTCAACCTTTGCGCTCGAATTCGGTTCCAGCGAATCGCTTCCCGATGCAGGCGGCTTTTTTGATCTGGAAGATAAACAGGCTACAATCCGCGTCGAGGTGGCCACGGTCGCCGTGCGCCGTCAGATTGGAATCGAAACGAACAGCTTCTTCACCATAGGCCATTCCACGCGTACGATCGTCGAGTTCGCCGAACTGCTTCAGGAGTCTCGTGTCGATTTCGTTGTCGATGTGAGGTCGATGCCGCGCTCGCGCACCAATCCGCAGTTCAACGAAGACAGCCTTCCCACAACGTTGACGCCGTGGCGGATCGGCTATGAGCATATCGCTGCGCTCGGCGGCTTGCGGGGCAAGGCGCGTGGGCCGGTGCCTTCCCCCAATAGCTATTGGCGCGTTAATAGCTTTCGCAACTACGCCGACTATGCACTGACGGAGCCGTTCGCCAAAGGCTTGGCGCAACTGCGAGAGCTTGGCAGTGAGCATCGCTGCGCAATCATGTGCGCGGAAGCCGTCTGGTGGCGCTGCCACCGCCGTATCATTGCCGATTACCTGCTCGGAGAAGGCGAACGCGTCATGCACATCCTTGGGGCGGGTCATGTCGAGGAGGCCAGCCTGACGCCCGGCGCTGTCGTTCGCGAGGATGGAACGATCGTTTATCCCGGGGAGCATTTCCTCGGGAAGTAGGCATCGATCATCGCCAGCGGTGCGGCCAGTTCAGTTTCCTTTGGGTGTCCCGAACGCGTGGTCGACGATCGTCTGCGCCTCAGTCAGGATTTCGCGCAAATGGTCTTGTCCGCGAAAACTCTCTCCGTAGATCTTGTAGATATCCTCGGTGCCCGAGGGACGCGCGGCAAACCAGCCGTTTTCCGTGGCCACCTTGACGCCGCCGATTTCAGCGTTGTTGCCCGGCGCACGGCTGAGCACCGACTTGATCGGCTCTCCGGCCAAGGTCTTCGACGTGATCTGCTTGGGTGAAAGCTTCGACAGCTTTTCCTTTTGTGCCGGGGTCGCGATGGCCTGGATACGGTCGGCAACCGGCTCGCCCAGATCGTTCGTCAGGTCGCGATAAACCTCGCCGGGGTCCTTGCCCATGCTCGCCATGATCTCTGCCGACAGCAAGGCTGGAACGATGCCATCCTTGTCGGTCGTCCAGACGGCACCGTTGCGGCGCATGAACGTCGCTCCGGCGCTTTCCTCGCCGCAAAAACCCAGCGAGCCGTCCTGAAGCCCCTTGGCGAACCATTTGAAACCGACCGGCACTTCGTACAGCCTGCGCCTGAGGCTGGCGCTGACGCGATCGATCATCTGGCTGCTTACCACCGTCTTTCCGACGGCTGCGTCCCCGCGCCATTCGGGGCGATGCTGGAACAGATAGTCAATCGCCACCGACAAATAGTGATTGGGCGGCAGCAGCCCGTCGGTGCGCGTGACGATGCCGTGCCGGTCGTGATCGGTGTCGCAGGCGAAAGCGATGTCGAATTGGTCCTTCATGTTGATCAGACTTTGCATGGCGTAGGATGAAGACGGGTCCATGCGGATCTGGCCATCCCAGTCGACCGTCATGAAACGAAAGGTGGGATCGACCTGCCGATTGACGATGGTCAGGTCGAGCTTGTAGCGGTCGGCAATGGCTGGCCAGTAGTGGACTCCCGCGCCGCCGAGCGGGTCGACACCCATGCGAACATGCGCTTCGCGAATGGCGTCCATATCGATCACGTTGCCCAGATCGTTCACGTAACTATTCAGGAAATCGTACTCATGGCTTGTCGGCGCATGGAGGGCTTTCTCGAACGGCACCCGCCGCACGCCTTTCAGGCTGCTTAGAAGCAAGTCATTGGCCTGGTTTTCGATCCAGCCGGTGACGTCGGTATCCGCCGGGCCGCCATTAGGCGGATTGTACTTGAAGCCGCCGTCGCCGGGCGGATTGTGCGATGGCGTGATGACGATGCCATCGGCGAGCCCGGTCTTTCGGCCATGATTGTAGGCGAGGATCGCATGAGAGACGGCCGGGGTGGGCGTATACCCGCCACCCGCGGCCATCATGACCTCCGCTCCGTCCGCGGCCAGCACTTCCAGTGCGCTCGCAAACGCCGGTTCCGAAAGGGCATGTGTATCGATGCCGATGAAGATCGGGCCGTCGATGCCCTGTCGCTTGCGGTACAGGCAAATTGCTTGGCTGATTGCCAGAACATGTGCTTCGTTGAACGTTCTCTCGAATGCCGACCCGCGATGCCCTGAAGTCCCGAATGCCACGCGCTGCAACGCGTTGGAAGGGTCCGGCGCTTGGCTATAGTAGGCCGTGACAAGCTTGGCGACATTGACCAGCATGTCGGGCGGGGCCGGCTTTCCGGCCAATGGACTGATGTTCATGATCGTGCTGATTGCCTCATTTGGTGAAAGCCGCGCTAGCTGGAGCTTGAATGCCTGCGATCTGCGCTTTCGCTGCCACGACGACGTGTGCTGGTTCGAATCCGAAGTGTTCTGCGACAACTTTCGATGGTGCTGACAAGCCGAAACTGTGCAGAGCGAGGATAGCGCCGTCGAAGCCCGTATAGCGCTCCCACCCGAAACCAGATGCTTCCTCGACCGCCACCCGGGCCTTTACCGCGGGCGGCAGGACCATCTCGCGATAGTCCTTCACTTGGCTTTCGAACAATTCCCATGACGGCATGCTGACGACGCGCGCCTTGATGCCCTCGGCCTTCAGCTGTTCATAGGCCGCCACGCAGAGCGCGACTTCGCTGCCAGTCGCCAGCAGCAGGACATCGGGCTTGCCGTCGGGAGTATCGGCCAGCACATAGGCGCCCTGCGCCACGCCGCCTGCGTTCGCATAGATCGAGCGATCGATCGTCGGCACAGCCTGTCTCGTCAGCACGAGGCAGACGGGCCTGTCCCTCAGATGCATGATGACCTTCCATGCCTCCACGACTTCGTTCGCGTCTGCAGGGCGCAGCACGACCATGCCGGGCATGGCGCGGAACGAGGCAAGCTGCTCGATGGGCTGATGGGTTGGCCCGTCCTCGCCGAGACTTATGGAATCATGGGTCCAGATGGAGATGAGCGGGAGTTCCATCATCGAACTCAACCTCAGCGCCGCGCGGCAATAGTCGGTGAAGATCAGGAAGCTGGAGACGAACGGCCGTAGCTTCGACAGGCTCATGCCGTTGCCGATGGCGCACATGGCATGTTCGCGCAGGCCGAAGTGGAAATTCCGCCCGCCGTAGCTCACGGCCTGTTCACCCTTGGGGGTCTGAAAGTCGCCGGCAAAGTCAAATTCGAGGCTCGTTTTGGTTGACGGGGACAGGTCGGCCGCGCCACCCATCAGCCATGGCATGTGTTCCGCGATGGCGTTCAACACCTGACCGGATGAGTCCCGCGTCGCGAGGCCTTTCGCATCGGCCGCGAAGACGGGTAGCGAGGCGTCCCACCCGGGAGCAACTTCACGTAGCTGCATCTGATCGATCTGTTCGGCCAGGTCGGGATATTGTTTACGATAGGCCGCGAACAATTTTCGCCAGGCGGCATGAGCGGCGTCCCCACGCTTGCCCATATGTGCGCGGAAATGCGCCACGACCCCTTCCGGAACCTTGAAATCGGCGTCCGGATCCCAGCCGTAGAATTCCTTCGTCAGCCGAACCTCTTCGGTGCCCAGCGCCTCTCCGTGAGCTTTGTTTGTGTCATGCTTGTGCGGCGCGCCATAACCGATATGGCTTTGAACGATGATCAGCGTGGGGCGGTCATGCGTATCGATGAACGTCTGATAGGCCTTGCCCAGCAACACCAGATCGTTTGCATCGCTTACCCGCTCGACGTGCCATCCGTATGCGGCGAAGCGGGTTGCCACATCTTCAGTGAACGTAAGGGCAGTAGGACCCTCGATGGTGATGTGATTGTCGTCGTAGATCCAGCAGAGGTTCGACAATTTGAGGTGTCCCGCCAGCGATGCTGCCTCGCTGCTGAGCCCCTCCATCATGTCGCCGTCGCTGCACAGGGCATAGACGTTGTGCGAGAACAGAGCATAGTCGGGTCGATTGTACGTGGCCGCCAGCCACTGTTCCGCAATTGCCATGCCAACGCTTGTCGCGGCGCCTTGTCCGAGAGGACCTGTCGTGGTTTCCACGCCCGAGGTCCAGCCATATTCGGGATGCCCCGTGCAGTGGCTGCCAGCTTGGCGAAAATTCTTGAGATCGTCCAACATCACGGCAAGTCGATCGCCCGATGGATAGCTCGGGCCCTTTGCCTTGACGCCGCACAGGTAAAGCAAGCTGTAGAGCAGGGCGCAGGCATGCCCGGCCGAAAGAACGAAGCGGTCGCGGTTCGGCCAATCAGGGTCGGCAGGGTCGTAGCGCAGGAAGCGCTGCCACAGGCAATAGGCCGTCGGCGCGGCATCCAGCGGCGTTCCGGGATGGCCAGATTTTGCTTTCTGAACCGCGTCAATGGAAAGCGTTCGCAGCGTGTTGATACAAAGCTGGTCAAGTGGCACCGGTTTCATGGGAAATCCTTTGATCGGGTTTATGCAACCCGACTGTCAAAGTGCTGGCGGGTTGCGCTGTTGAAGGTTTGGTCAGGTCGGCGCCATGGGCGACCGGCCTCACCGCATTTCATTTCTTTCGCCTCCGGAATCGGCGATAGCGCTCGATCAAAGCGTTGGTCGAACTGTCATGTTGGAGATTTGGGATCTCGGAGGCTGCCAGCTCAGAGATTGTTTTCTCGGCCAGTGCCTTGCCCAGCTCGACGCCCCATTGGTCAAATGAGTCGATGTTCCAGATGACGCCTTGCGTGAAGACGCTGTGCTCGTAGAGCGCCACTAGACTGCCGAGGGTCTTTGGGGTCAGGCGCTCGGCAAGCAGAGTGTTGGTGGGGCCGTTACCTTCGAAGGTGCGGTGCGGAATCAGCCAGTCCGGCGTCCCTTCGGCCCTGACTTCATCTTCCGTTTTGCCGAAAGCCAGCGCCTCGGTCTGCGCGAAAAGATTTGCCATCAGGAGATCGTGGTGGCGTCCCAGCGGATTCAATGCCTGGCAAAACCCGATGAAGTCGCACGGAACCAGCTTGGTTCCCTGRTGAATCAGTTGATAGAATGAATGCTGCCCGTTGGTGCCAGGTTCGCCCCAATAGATCGGCCCTGTCTGGTAATCGACTTTCGTGCCGCCAAGCGTGACGTGCTTGCCGTTGCTTTCCATCGTCAGTTGCTGGAGATAGGCAGGAAAGCGCTTTAGATATTGCTCGTAGGGTAGTATCGCGACCGTCCGCGCCTCGAAGAAATTGTTGTACCAAACTGCGAGCAGGCCCATCAGCGCCGGCAGGTTCTCACCGAACGGCGCGGTTCGGAAGTGCTGGTCCATGTCGTGGAAGCCCGACAGCATCGCCTGGAAATTGTCCCCCCCGACGGCGAGCATGGTGGATAGGCCGATCGCCGAATCCATCGAATAGCGGCCACCGTCCCAATCCCACATGCCAAACATCTGATTGGTGTCGATGCCGAATTCGGCGACCCCTTCGGCATTGGTCGAGACGGCGACGAAATGCCGGGCGACCGCCTGCTCGTCGCCCAGCTTGTGCAGTATCCATTCCCGTGCGGTGTGAGCGTTCGTCAGCGTTTCCAACGTCCTGAACGTCTTCGAGCAGATGATGAACAGCGTTTCTTCAGGATTCAGGTCCCGCGTCGCTTCAACGAAGTCGGTCCCGTCGATGTTTGAGATGAAGCGGAAAACCATGTCGCGGCGGCTATAATGGCGCAGTGCTTCATAGGCCATGACGGGCCCGAGGTCCGAGCCGCCGATGCCGATATTGATGACGTTTCGGATCGGCAGGCCTGTATGGCCGTGCCATGCGCCGCTGTGAATCTTGTCCGTGAAATCGGCCATCTTGCCGAGCACCGCGTGTACTTCCGGCACGACGTCGATACCGTCGACTAAAATTCGCTCGCCAATAGGCGCGCGCAGCGCCGTGTGAAGCACCGCGCGCTGCTCCGTCACATTGATCTTCTGACCGCTGAACATCGCTTCGATGCGCTCACGCAGCCTGCACGCCTCGGCAAGTTCAATGAGAAGCTGGACCGTCTCAGCCGTGATGCGGTTTTTCGAATAGTCGAGATAAAGTCCGCAGGCGTCGATGGCGAAACGCTTACCCCGCTGGGGATCATTGGCGAAGAGCTGTCGCAGATGTAACAGGCGCACGTCCTGGTAGTGCGTTAGCAATGCCTTCCAGGCTGCAAGTTGCGTGAGCGGCAATGTCCTGGCCGCAAGAAGCGCGCTCATCATCCGCCGGCCGAAGCGTGGCGGTGTAACTGCTCGCTCTTCGACGCAATCACCGCCATCAGATCAGTCCACGATTTGGTGAAGGATTGCGCGCCTTCCAGCTGGAGCCGCGCGGCAAGCGCCTGAATGTCGACGCCGGCTTTTGCAAAGTCGCCAAGCACTATTTCGCTCTCGCCGCCATCCTCCCGCATAACGCCCCTCACCGCACCCTCTTTCGAGAACGCATGAAGCGTCTTCTCCGGAATGGTGTTGATGGTGTCCGGTGCGGCGAGCGCTTCAATGTAATAGGATTGCGGAAGCTGCGGATCCTTGGTCCCGGTGCTCGCCCAAAGCAGACGCTGTGACAGTGCGCCGGCATTGGCCAGCTTGCGCCACCCGGAAGAGGCAAGCCCCTCCCGGTAGGCTTTATAGACTTGCCCGGATATGGCGATGCCGAGGCGGTTCCGCAGCGCTGGGCTAACCTTGTCCATCACCGCCTTGTCCCAGCGGCTGACGAAGATCGAGGCGACCGAGGCGATCTTCGGGTCGAGCCCGGCATGGATCCGGCGCTGAATGCCTCGGCAATACGCGTCAGCCGCCGCTATGTACTGCTCACGCGAAAACAGCAGGGTGACATTCACGGGGACCCCGGCGAAAATCGAAGCCTCGATTGCCTCGACACCTGCGGCCGTGCCCGGAATCTTGATGAACAGGTTGGAACAGTGCGCCTGTGCGTGCAGCAGCTTTGCAGCCTCGACGGTGCCGCCGGCATCGTTAGCCAGCAGAGGCGACACTTCCAGGGAAACCCAGCCATCGACGCCGCCCGTCGCTTCATGGACCGGACGGAACAGTGCTGCGGCCTGCGTCAGGTCTTCGAGCGCCAATTCGAAGAATAGCTGCTCGCCGCTTTGCCCGTCCCCGCCTTTTCGGTGAAGGGTCTCGTCGTAAGCCGCGCTGTTTCTAATGGCTTCATCGAAAATTGTGGGGTTCGACGTCAACCCAGTCACAGAAAATTCGGTGCAATAGCGCCGAAGGGTGCCACTGCTCAGCAGATCGCGGGTGATGTTGTCCAACCAAAGGCTCTGGCCGAGTTCGTGCAATTGGGTTGTTGCGTTCATGGCGCCCTCGCTAGTGGCGGGAAATGGTCCATCCCGGCATTGTCTATTGGTTCGCACAATCGACCAACATGTGCGCTTCCCGCGCTGCGTCGATGAACGCATCTCTTGCGATGTCGGCGGGAACATTGCCGTTCAAGGCCTGTCGGCACCGCCCGTTTCGCAGATCGGTGCTTGTCGCTTCTTTCACTGCGCCAATGATCGTTGAGCAGGTCAAAAGCTTGCCGAGCGTTAATAAGGTTTCGAATGTCGCTGCTTATGCCGGTGGCGACAGACAGTGGCTTGGAAGACCACGCAACGTACATGGGACAGGCCTCGGATTGGCTGAACCCACGCAACGCGCTTCCTCGGGGGAAGTTTCATCAACAGGCATCACCCTTGCGTGAAACCAGGGTGTGTGAGTATGGCGCCGAAATGAAAAACCCACCTCGGCGGCGGGTCGCGGGCGCAAATCCACTATGCCCGTATTAGCAGCACAGTTGCCGGGTCACTAGGCAACCGGGTCGTGCACCGGGGTGTCGATCGCACCTCTGGCTGTGCTGTACAGCCTCGGTGAACAGTGGCAGCCGGGTCAGCCGGTCATCATCTCGCCAAGCCTCACCGACGTACAAGCCAAGGAACGGTTTCCGCAAGGCCGAACGGAGCTTCGGCCATATCTTCGCATAGTGCAGTTACAGGACTGAATCCCAGCAAATGCCGTAGGCTTTGCGATCAATTCTTTGCAGCGGCGAACGGGGGCGCCGCCGACTGTCCCATTTCGACGCAGTAGCCGCTGGACAACTCCTTTGGCTGTCTCCTTCGAAAGGCTCACTAGGGTACATTTGGTGGGCAGGTTCGAGATTGAAGACTAGACAGAAGAGCGGTTTCGAATCCTTGTATCGACACCGACGCCAATTTCTATAGCTTGATCACGGCGTTGAAGCGAGGCGTGATCTCTGTGGCGGCTGCCGCAGCATATGAAGTGATTCTCGCCGGCTCGCCTGCATCGGGAGAGACGAGTAATGGATTTTGATCCTGTATTCCTGTCGCGACTGCAATTTGCCTGGGTGATCGGCTGGCACATCCTGCTGCCGGCCATCACCGTTGGGTTGGCCGCCTTCATCGCGATGCTGGAGGGCCTCAATTTTTTCACCGGGAAGGACATCTATCTCCGCATCTCGACGTTCTGGATCAAAATATTCTCGATTGCATTCGGGATGGGCGTCGTCACAGGCGTTGTGATGCCTTTCCAGTTCGGCACGAACTGGAGCCGCTTTTCCGACGCGACCGCCAATGTCCTTTCACCGCTTTTCGCCTATGAGGGCCTGACGGCGTTCTTCCTGGAGGCGGCCTTCCTTGGCGTCCTTCTGTTCGGACGGCAGCTGGTGCCACGCTGGGCGCATTTTGTCGCCGCGCTGATGGTGGCACTGGGAACTTTGCTTTCTTCCTTCTGGATCCTGTCGGCCAATAGCTGGATGCAGACGCCGGCCGGCTACGAGATCATCGACGGCCGGTTCTTCCCGACCGACTGGTTCAAGGTGGTCTTCAATCCTTCCTTTCCCTACAGGTTGGCGCACACCGTCGTCGCCTTCTTCGTCACGACCGGCTTCGTCGTCATGGGCGTCGGCGCCTATCTGATGCGTCGCGGGAGGTCGGCCGCGGAAGGGCGAACGATGCTGTCGATGACGCTCTGGCTGCTTACAGTGCTGGTCCCACTCCAGATTTTCATCGGCGACCAGCATGGTCTGAATACGCTTGAGCACCAGCCGGCAAAGCTCGCTGCAATCGAAGCGCGTTGGGAAACCGCGCGGCAGGTGCCACTTACCCTGTTCGCCATTCCGGACGACAACGGCGAGCGCAACCGATTTGCCATCGACCTTCCCTGGCTTGGGAGCCTCATCCTAACCCACCAGCTTGACGGCGAGATCAAGGGCCTCAAGGACTTTCCGGCCGATCAGCGTCCGCCCGTCGCGATCCCCTTCTTCGCCTTCCGGATCATGGTCGGCTGCGGCCTGCTGATGCTCGGCCTCGTCCTTTTTGGTGGATGGCTTCGCTGGCGCGGCCGGCTGGACACTTCGCCGGCTTTTCTCACGATCACTCAGATCGCGGCGCCCATCGGCTTCGTGGCGGTTATCGCCGGATGGATCACCACCGAGGTCGGACGCCAGCCCTGGACGGTCTACGGCCTGCTGCGTACGGCGGAATCGGTGACACCGTCGCTGACGAGGTCCGATGTTGTGATCTCGCTGCTTGGCTACATCGCCGTCTATCTCATCATCTATCCTGCGGGCCTCTTCCTGATGCTGCGCATCGTGCGCAAAGGCCCGTCCATCGTCGCCGATGAGGGCGCTGAGATCGAAGGGGGTAGGCCCGAGGCGCCGGTTCGTGCCGGAGCGGTCGAACTTCGAGAGGGGGAAGTGCGATGACCCAAGTGCTGGATTTCGTGCCGATCTGGACACTGATCCTCGGCATGGCGGTGTTCTTCTACGTGCTTCTGGACGGCTTCGACCTTGGCGTCGGCATGCTTTACGGCTTCGCGCCCGACACGGCGTCCCGCAACACGATCATGAACTCGATCGCGCCGATCTGGGACGGCAACGAGACATGGCTGGTGCTGGGCGGCCTGGGACTTCTTGCGGCGTTTCCGCTTGCCTTCGCCATCATCATTCCCGCGGTGTATTTTCCCATCCTCGTCATGCTGCTGGCGCTGGTGTTCCGTGGCGTGGCGTTCGAGTTCCGCTTCCGCGATGCCGAGCACAAGACCTTCTGGGACCATGGTTTCTGCTATGGCTCGGCCGTCGCCACCTTTGCTCAAGGGGTCGTGCTCGGCGCCTTCATCCAGGGTTTCGAGGTCACTGGCAGGCAGTTCTCGGGAGGGTCCTTCGACTTTCTGACGCCGTTCTCGCTTTTGACGGGCTTTGCCCTTCTGTTCGGCTATGGGCTTTTGGGCGCGGGCTGGCTGATCTTGAAGACAAACGGAGCGGTACAGGAAACAGCGCGTCGGCACGGCCGCGCGTGCCTTGTTGGCGTGCTCATCGGTATCGGCTTGGTCAGCATCTGGACCCCATTCATGAGCGAGGCCATCGCCTCGCGCTGGTTTGCCTGGCCCAACGTTCTATATTTGGCCCCGGTGCCCTTAGCGACCGCGGCGGTGGCATTCTTCACGTGGCGGTTTCTGGACAGCGCAAGTGAGATAAAGCCCTTCATCGGCGCCATCGGTCTTTTCATGCTCTCTTACGTCGGTATCGCGATCAGCCTCTTTCCGATGATTGTTCCTTATCATTTCACGCTTTGGGAATCGGCTTCGTCCGAGCGCACGCAAGCGTTCCTGCTTGTCGGCACGCTCGTGTTGCTGCCGGTGATCCTGATGTACACCGGCTGGTCCTATTGGGTGTTTCGCGGCAAGGTCCGTACAAATGTCGGATATCATTGATTTCGTTGTGCGGATCCACTCAGTCGCTTGGTGGCTCGCTGGCAGCTCAAATGAGACTGTGAGCTGCGGTGTGGCCGTCACCTAAACTGTCCGCAACCTGTCGCCACGAACCAGCAGCGCAGGTACCCGCTCTTTCGATTTTCGCTTCATCGCGTCGTGAACCCTGCAGCAGTTGGCTCCAGCCGCTTGCCTAAATGTGCTGGTGCCCGACTTTGACTGAGCAGATACTGTTTGGGGGCGGCAATATGGGAGTGCCTGATGACCACGCACAAAGTCGGCTATCTGATTGGTAGCCTCGCCACGGCATCRATCAATCGCAAGCTTGCGAAAGCGCTTGTGCAGCTTGCTCCACCAGAGCTTGAAATGTCGGAGATTTCCTTCAAGGATTTGCCGCTCTACAGCTACGACTACGATGCTGACTTTCCACCTGTCGCGCGCGCCTTCAAAGACTCTATCGCCGCTGTGGAGGCAGTCCTTTTCATAACGCCCGAGTATAACCGCTCGATCCCAGGTGGGTTGAAGAACGCAATCGACTGGGCCAGCCGCCCTTATGGCAAGAACTCCTTCGCCCGCAAGCCCTCAGCTGTCATTGGGACCTCGCCCGGAACCATAGGGACCGCCGTGGCCCAGCAGAGCCTGCGCAGCGTGCTTAGCTTCTGCAACTCCCCGCAGATGAACGCTCCGGAAGCCTACATCCAGTTCACGCCGGGCCTGATCACGGAGAGCGGCGAAGTCACGGTCGAATCCACGCAGGAGTTCTTGCGCAACTACATGGCCGAGTTCCATATGTTCATCGCACGGGTACTTCAGGTGCTTCCCAAGGATGCCTGATGTTGTCACGGAGCCTCTAGACGGCTGCGATCCGGAGGCTGAGGGAAGGGCGGCTTGCTTGCTGCCTTTCGCAACACCGCATTGGATCCGGGGCGTGATCGCTATCGGGACTTCGGCCCGACACACCCCCCTCTGCTAACGGTCGTCCTGTCGCTTATGAAAAGGACCAGGGATGGCTGGTGTGGATAATCAGCCGTGGCGGCTTGCCGATTGGGCCAACCGGCGCGCATTCTCGCAGCTATGGTGGCGGAGCATGTAGAATTGGCCTTGTTTGAACAGTCACTCGGCAACATCGAGGGCCTCAATCGACCGTTCTGTGATCGTGTGGCTGACGCCGCGGAAGAAACCGATGGGTCGGTTCTGTTCGATGTTCGCGTCGACGACGACACCTGCGTTCAGAGGATAGCTGCGATTGGATATGGCGTAATCGGCACAGCTATAATCGTGATGGGGAAGAACGGACAACTTAGATGCGCATCGGTAAACGGGGACACCGCTCTTTTGGTGGCAGAATTGGCTGACTGGAATGCGTCTCCGCTGAGTGAGCAAGCGAAGGTTGATCACCGCGGAACAGCCAGCATCCTGCTAGCGAAGCTCCGTAGTTCCGGTCACTTCGGCCGGGATGGTTGGTGTTCCTAAGCGAGAGTTAGGCGGCATTAGCCACCTTCCTAACGCTCGCGGCCGCTTCTTCAATGTCGTCGATCTGGTCAACAGGCTCGACACCGAGACCCGCGCCGGCCGCCAGGGCCAAATTGCCGATCACCTGACCCGGCTCGACTTCGTCGTGCTCGATGAACTCGGCTATCTCTCCTTCGCCCAATCCGGTGGCCAATTGCTCTTCCATCTCATCAGCCGGCTCTACGAGCGCACCTCAATCATCATCACCACCAATCTCGCCTTCGGTGAATGGCCGAGCGTCTTCGGCGACGCCAAGACGACCGCGCTGCTTGATCACCTTACGGATCTTTGCGAGATCGTCGAGACCGGAAACGAATCCCTGGCGCTTCAAAAGCCCCTCTCAAAGCTAAAGCCGAAAAGCCAATCAGGCGCGCCCAATCAGGCTGTGCAACCCTGACCAGCTTCATTTAATCGGGCGCTCACCGCCGTGGCCTTCACCGCCCCAAACCGGGGTTCCTTTTGCGCGAAACATGGGTCCCGATTCCACGGTCATTGACACAGGATCGCTATGGACGCGTGCCTACGATTCTTCACGGACATTTCCAACCGGTCGCGGCTGTAAAATAGGTGTTCGGATTCCAATGGCTTAGTCAAGTTCCATAAGATAGATTATGCGACTTTCACAAGTAACGGCAAATATCTTTTTCCAATTAAAAAGCAACTAATCGCCTCGAACAGGTTTATTTAGACGCTTATCAACGACAAAAACCAGCTTTCAGCAATATCGCCTACTAGACATATTAATTGATTAGCAGGCGCTATTTATTAATTGATTAGCAGGCGCTATTTAAGGCTGCCATCATCCTTTTGATTAAATTTGACTGGAGACCCTGAACTCTTCCGAGCAGCTGGGCAGGTGTTCCAGGTCAAACCATATCGTCCTTCGCTCGCCTTCCCTCTCGGCGCACTCACTTGTGTGGCATACAATAGACGCCCTCTGATACCATCAGTACCGCGCCACCCTTCAACTCGCTCAATGCGCCGACCCACGCTTGCGAATAAGTGCGGCTGGCATCCACGGCCGTCAGCCAAAGAACGCGATTGTCGGCCAGTTCAACCTTAACTTCCTGCTGCAAAGGGCTCCCCTGCACGGTCTGTTGATAGTGGCGTTTGATCCTGACATTGCTGGCCGGAAACTCAGCTTCGTTGCTGCCGTAGTTCAGCACAAATCCCGTGTGGTCCTCAGCCACTGAGCAACCGCCATCACGCTCGCACACGATTTTGGTAGCTGTGTTGCAGTCCCATTTCGGTGAAGCGGGCCACATAGGATTGTCCACGTTTGATCGCGGCTTGTCGCTCTGACCAGCCGCTGTCAACACGACGCCTGGCCCAAGCGGTCGCCCAGAGCGATCCGGCCCATTTCACGGCCGTTTTGTCAAAGGCGCGCCGCAAGGGTCGTATCTTTGTGGACTATCTACGCAATCAGCGCGGGGCGACCGCTATCATGCCCTACAGCGCAAGATCACGACCGGGCGCTCCTGTCGCAGCACCGATCACGTGCGCGGAGATGAAGACAATAGATTCCCCCTCTCATTTCCACGTGGGCGATGCTCCTCAATTAAAGACACGCGCAGCCTCGAAAGCTCTGGCGGGATGGGGTCGCGCTGACCAATCCTTGCCCAGTCTGTAGCGTCCGACGCGGGAGGAGACAGTAAAGCCGGGATTTAAAGGGCAACGCGGCGCTCATGGCCTTGCCTGATTGGAACCTGCGGAGATCGGCTTCGTTTGGCTGTAGCCATGGCAAAAATCGATCCGAGGACTGTCGCCAGTCTTTTGAGGGAATATGCGCAACGGGCGTCTATGCGCGGCGACAATCCCTATCGCACAAAGGCATACTTGCGCGCGGCAGACAGTCTGATGGCGCTGTCGCAACCGCTTGATCGGATCATTGCCGCCGGCGCCCTCACTAGGATCCCGGGGATCGGTGACGCGATCGCAGACATCGTGACCAAACTTCACCAAACCGGCACGCACCCAAGCCTTGAGAAGCTGCGCGAGGATGTTCCAGCGGGCGTGATGGAGCTGTTTGCCATACCCGGCCTTCGTCCCGATAAGATACTGAAGCTTCATCAGGCGCTCGGCGTGAACTCGCTGGCGGAGCTTGAGGCCGCAGCAAGAGAAGACCGCATACGCCCAGTCAAAGGCCTCGGCGCCGCGCTTCAGACAAAGCTCCTGCAGAACCTGGCCATCGTGCGAAGCGGCGAAACGCAACTTCACCTGCACAAGGCCGCCGCCCTTCTCGAACATGCGGTCATATCGGTGAAGCAAGCGCATCCAGAGTTTTCGCGCGTCGAAATTGCAGGTGACTTCCGGCGCGGTTGCGAGCTCGTTTCCGACTTCGCCCTGGTAGCGCAGGGCAGAAAGTCGACTAGTATCGAGGATACAACCCTCAGGCTTGTTGTCACGGACAGGAAGCACTTTGGCGCGAGCCTGCTCGAAGCAACCGGTTCGGCAGACCACCTTGAGCAACTGAAGACGTTCGCGGCCGACAAGGGATTCACCCTTAAGGCTGACGGGCTTCACCGCGGCAGAAAGCTGATCGCGTCAGAGACAGAGGAAGAAATCTACCAAGCTCTAAACCTGCAGTTTATCGAGCCTGAATTGCGCGAAGGCAGGGACGAGATTGAGCGAGCGGCAAAGCAGAAGCTACCCGCCCTCATTCGGGATGAAGATCTGCATGGCATCCTGCATTCTCACACGACCGCATCCGACGGCACCGAAACGCTTGAGGCAATGGCTGAAGCCACGCGCAGGCGCGGGTTCGAATACTATGGTGTCGCCGATCATTCGCAGTCCGCTCACTACGCAGGCGGCCTTTCGTTGCAGGAAATTGCTGAACAACACCGCGAAGCTGACCGGCTGAACAAGGCATACGATGGAAAATTTCGGATATTGAAGGGCATCGAGGCGGACATCATGGYGGACGGCTCGCTCGATTACCCGAATGATATCCTGGAGCAGTTCGATTTCGTTGTCGCCAGCGTGCACAGCCGCTTCAAGTTGCCAAAGAAGGAACAGACGGAGCGTATCATCGAGGCGATCGGAAATCCTCGGACGACAATCATCGGGCACATGACCGGACGCCAGCTGTTGCGCCGGCCCGGTTATGATCTCGACGTCGACAAAGTCCTCAAAGCGTGTGCGAAACACGGCATCGCTGTCGAAATCAACGCTCATCCCTGGCGACTCGACCTCGACTGGCGCTGGCATCAAAAGGCACTCGATCAGGGCTGCATCTTCAGCATCAATCCGGACGCTCATTCGATCCGGGAGCTCGACCACATGCATTGGGGTGTCGAAATGGCGCGCAAGGGCGGTGTCCCCGCGAAGCGGGTCCTGAATGCGATGCGTTTGCCGGCCCTCCTTGCGCATCTCGCACGGCGCAGGCAAACGTCCTAAACTGCTTGTGCGCCCGGCCTGTCAGCGCAGGAGCCCGTCCTTCTCAAAATCTTCCCAGCCGCGCAAACGGGAGTGCGAGTTCTCATCGGGGCCATAGGCAGCTGAAGCTGCAATTCCGCGACCGCTTCTTTGAGCGCGTTTCATAGCGGCCTTCCCAGCGGCTCGCCGCCTATTGTCTGCAGCTGTCGCTGCGTCCTGTTCGCGCCAGACCGTAACCAGGTCGCGGTCAAGCACATCCTCCACGTGCCGCGGGTCGAACACGTGAAAGGTGATGTTCCTTGCCCGCCCGCGGAGTTTCACCTTTTTCGTCCCGGCGCTCTGCAAGCGACCATCTTTCAGCCAGCGGTGCCGTTCGGCCGTCGAGATCGTCAGAATGTCCTCGATTTCACGGGGAATTACGGGCAGCTCTTCGATGTTCTGCAGTGCTTTGGATACGATCCCCATTGCCACCTGCACATCATTTTCGGCGCCCTCAGACAGGCGCAGGGTGAGCACGCGGGACTCGATATGGAGCAGTTTCCTGAACTCTGTTGGAAGGCGGGCGCGTATTTCGAGAAAAATACCCCTCGCTCTGACGGACGATCCAAGCGTCGCAGCCGGGGTTAAAGGCCACTCTCCAATCAGCTTCGCTGTTGCATTGATTTTTCGGCGCGCGGACATGCCCCTTTATATAGGTCACCGATTTTCAGCAGCGATGAGCCGATCGTTCTAATCCGCCTGCGGTCTGAACCACGATGCTCTAAGGACGCAACCACGATTGTTAGCGGGTCCGATTGCAATTTCGGCTAACAGGAAGCGGCAGAGTTTATCTCACAGTGCGTTGCCGCGTGGCGGCTCAACGGACGCCCCAGAAAGACCTTGCTCTATCAGACCCCAGCGGAGAAGTTCGCTGAGTGTGTTGCAGCGATCGGTTGAACCCGCCGCCAATAGCGGTCATTGATGACGGTTCCGCGCTAAAGGCGGACGAGCTCGTAACCGATTGAAGCAACCGGTGGCAGTCATTTGCACGAGTAAGCGCAATGACACCGGAGGGCTCGGGCGCACGCCGGTGATCGCCGCAATCATCGAACGGACTACCACGGCAGCTTTCACTGCGGAGCGACAACTAGAAAAAGGCGGACTCTGGCACGGTTCTGGTCTATGCCGACGCTCGTTGCCGGTCCGCCGGCCTTTTGCAACTGGTCCATGAATGAAGCGCCAGCCCACGACGTCGAGCCTGTTACGCCGACTCAATCGTTCGGCCGTGGTGGATTTGATCCGCACCGACGGAGTGGCATCACCTTCGAGCCTCGCCGAGCGACTGAACATCAGCATCCCGACGGTGATGCGGGTGATCGAGGATCTGATTGCCGAGGATTTGGTGGCGTATGACGGGTTTGACGAGCCTAATGTCCGGGGCCGTCCCCGGGCACGCATCAAGTTCCGCGGCGCGGCGCATGCGATCATCGGCATCGAGGCCGGCAAGGGCGAGTTCTATGGCGCCGTGGCCAATCTCGAGGGCGTCGTGCAGACCGAAATGCACGAGACCGCCGACGATGATGGCGAGCGCAATTTCGAGAAGCTGGTCGGCCTGATCCGCCGGCTGATGGCGGTTCCCCGCCCGCGCGGCCAGACCATTCGCGGCATCGGCATTGGCCTACCCTCGATCGTCAGGCAGCCGGAGGGCGAAGTAGTGCTGACGCTCGGGCTCGGCTGGCGCGACATGCCGTTGCGGGCGCGGCTCAGCGAACATTTTCAGATGCCCATCGTCATCGAGAACGGGCGCAACCTCGCCGCCGTGGGCGAATGGSGATTCGGGGCCGGGCGTGGCGCCGACAGTGTCGTGAGCCTCTCGATCGGGCCCGGTGCCGGCGCGGGCGTAGTGATCGACGGCAAGCTCTATGGCGGGCACTCGCATGCGGCGGGCGAGCTCGGCTGGTATCTCGATGACCCCCTCCTCACCGGGCGGCCGTTCGAACATTTAGGCGACAAGCAATCGCTCCGCTTTTTCGGCATCCCCGAACAGGCGACCAAGATGCTCGAAGAGGCCAACACCCAGTATGCGGCGGGAAAGCTCACCCTGGCTGCCGTCACCGACCGGCGGGCGGACCAAATCGCGCCAGTCGTGACCGAACTGCTCGACTATGCGACGATGGCGGTGGGCAGCGTTGCTGCCTTCATGAATCCCGAAATCATCGTACTGGCGGGCCGGATCGTCGGCGGCGGTGATCTGGTGCTCGATGTGCTGCGGCATCGCATCAAGGGCAATGTGTACGACCCGCCGCGCCTCGTGATAGGCGCGCTGGGGCACCGTGACATCGTGCTTGGAGCGGTGCGCCTGGTGCTCGATGCGACGACCCTCAACCCTGCCGACAGCCTCGTGATGGCCGACTGACGATCAATCGATCGCAATTGACAGCGACTGTATGTCGGCATTAAGTTTCTAACTGAAAGAAAACCCGCGCCCTGCGTCGTGTGGGAGCGTATCTTTCGTGGGAGGACTTCAATGACGAAGATTTTCAATCCGCTTGGGCGGATGATGCAGCGTCGTGACTTCTTGAAAGTTGCGGGTGCGAGCGTTGCGGTAGCGGGTCTGCCTGCGGCAGTTCGCGCTGCCGAGCCCGTCAAGGTGCTTGTGTGGTCGTGGGTGCCGAATCTCCAGCTTGAGGTAGACATGTTCAACGCCGCGCATCCGGGCATCCAGATCGAACTCGTGAATCCCGGCCAGGGGGACCCGTTGTATAACGCGCTCCGCGCGGGCGTGCAGGCGGGCAGCGGCCTGCCGGACGTCGCCCAGATCGAATACCAGCACCTCGAGAGCTTCCGCCAGGTCGACGCCCTCGCAGACATCGGCCAGTACGCCAATGCCCATAAGGGCGAGTTCCCCGAAGGCCTATGGGCGCAGGTCGCCATGGGCGATGTGGTCAACGCCACGCCGCAGGATTACGGTCCGATGGCGATGCTCTATCGCAAGGACATCTTCGACAAGCATGGGATCACGCCGCCCACCACCTGGGCCGAGTTTGCCGATGCGGGCAAGAAGATCCATGCGGCCGATCCGACTGTGTTCATGACCGACGCGCCGTTCGGAGCCAACGCCGACTGGGTCTTGGGTCTGTTGTGGCCGATGGGCTGGAAGCCGGTTAGCCGCGATGGCGACAAGCTCGTGATCAGGATCAACGACAAGATTGCTAAGGACTTCGCCGCCTATTGGCAGGACCTTATCACCGCGGGTGTTATCGAGACCAAGCCGGGCTTCAACAATGAGTGGTACACCGGCCTCGACTCGGGTCGCTATGCCACCTGGCTCGCTGCGGGCTGGGGTCCGCTGTTCCTGACCTCGGTCGCCAAGACCAGCGTGGGCAAATGGCGTGCCGCCGATCTGCCGCAGTGGGACGCGAGCAAGTTCGTGACTGGCGCTTGGGGTGGCTCATCGCTGGCCGTGATGAAAGCGACCCAGCATCTGCCCGAGGCCGCCGAAGTCGCGATCTGGTTGAACACGAATCCCGAAGCCACAAAGCTCTACACCACCAAGCAAAACTTCTTCCCCTGCACCAACGCGCTGCTGTCGAGCCCGGAATGGGCGAGCGCCAAGCCGGAATTCTTCGGCGGCCAGGAGGTGAACAAAGTGTTTGCCAAATCGGCGAGTGCCGTGGCGCCGTTTGAGTGGAGCCCGTTCCAAGGCTTCCTCTACCAGTCGATGTCCGATGAATTCGGCGCCTCGATCAGCGGCAAGGGCACGCTCTCGGATGCGTTCGACCGCGTCCAGGACGCCGTGGTTACCTACGCGAAGGACCAAGGCTTCACCGTGGCCTAACTCCTCCCGGGCACCGGCCGGGCGCGCCTTGATCGGCGCGCCCGATCTCTTCATCTTGCCGGACGGGGGACCCATGGCAATGTCGAATTCGCCAACCGCACCGACGCGCCCAGCGCGATTGGGCGGTTTTACGTCACGAAAGCTCGCGCCCTATCTGTTCCTGGCGCCCTTCATGCTGCTGTTTATCGCCTTCATCGTCGCGCCGCTGGTCTATGCGTTCTACATGAGCCTCTACCGCGACACGCTGGTGGGCGGACGGCAGTTCGCGGGTGCAGCCAGCTACATCAAGGTCGCGGACGACGCCAAATTCTGGGGCGGCGTGTGGAACCTCGTTCTGTTCGGCATCGTGCAGGTGCCGATCATGCTGGCCCTGGCGTTGTTGTTCGCCATCGTGCTCGATCGTGGTCAGGTCTATGCCAAGGGAGTCTGCCGGCTCGGCTTCTTCCTCCCCTACGCTGTGCCGAGCGTGATCGCGACGATCATCTGGGGTTATCTGTACGGCCCCACCTTCGGCCCGTTCACGCAGATGGCCAAGGCGTTCAACCTGCCGCCGCCGGACTTCCTATCGCCGGGCGCGATGATCTTCTCATTGGCCAATATCGTGACGTGGGAATATGTCGGCTACAATATGGTGATCTACTACGCCGCGCTGAAGGCGATCCCGTCGGACCTCGCCGAGGCCGCGCGGATGGACGGCGCCTCGCCCTGGCAATTTGCCCGGCTGATCCAGCTGCCGCTGCTGTGGCCGGCGATCCTGGTCACCATTATCTTTTCGATCAACGGCACACTGCAGCTGTTCAATGAGCCGTACTTGATGCGCGCGCTCGCCAGTAACACCATCAATTCGAGCTACACGCCGAACCTCTATGCCTATTCTCTGGCGACTAAGAACCAGCAGTATGGCTATGCGGCCGCCGTTTCGTTCGTGCTTGGCATCGTGATCGCCGGTGCCTCCTACATCTTCACCCTGATCGCCAACCGCCGTCGGCCGGAGCAATGATGACTGCGACCACCGACATCGCCACTTTCGAAGCTGCCAGGCGCCGGCCCGGCGAAAGGCGGCGCTCGCGGATCATGCTCACGCTGCTGCTGTCACTGTTCCTCCTCTACAGCTTCATGCCGCTGGTCTATCTGGTCCTATCGGCAACGAAGACGAATGGCGACCTGTTCACCACGTTCGGCTTCGGCTTCGGCACCGAGTTCAACCTCTGGCAGAATCTGAGCGATCTTCTGGCGCGCGACAACGGCGTCTTCCTGCGCTGGATGTTCAACAGCCTACTCTATTCGACCGTCGCCGGGCTCGGTGCCGCGATCTTGGCTACCGCGGCAGGCTATGCGTTAGCCAAATTCAAATTCGTCGGCCGCAATCTGCTGTTTGCGCTGGTCTTGGGCGCTGTGATGATCCCGCAGACGGCCCTCGTCGTGCCGACCTTCCTGCTGCTGGCGCTTTCGGGACTCAGCGACAATCCGCTGGGCGTGATCCTGCCCTCGATGATCTCGCCGATCGGCGTCTATCTGATGCGCGTCTATATCGAGCAGGGCGTCGACGACGAACTGCTCGACGCAGCGCGTCTCGATGGCGCCGGCGAGTTCGTGATCTTCCGCGCCATCGTGCTGCGGCTGGTGGCGCCGGGTATGGTGACCGTGGCGCTGCTCTCGTTCGTCGGGACCTGGAACAATTACTTCCTGCCGCTGATCGTGCTGCGCACACCGGAGTATCAGCCGATCACGGTGGGCCTTGCGACCTGGTATCAGCTCGCGCAACAGGGCGGTGGCGGCGGACAGGTGCTGTTCTCGATCATCATCACCGGCGCGCTGGTCAGCATCATCCCGGTCATCGTGGTGTTCCTGCTGCTGCAGCGGTTCTGGCAGGGCGGCCTCACCGCCGGCGCCATCAAATAGAACTATCGCCTGGAGTTTTCCGACTATGACGACTGCCTCGAAATCCGCCCCGCTCTCTGTCTGGCGGCCGATCGCGACCGACACTTTCCTCGTCGGTACCCCGCATTACCCGGAGCATGTCGATGAGAGCTATTGGCAACGCGACGCCGACCGCATGGCAGCCGCGGGCTTCAACGCGGTGCGACTTGCGGAATTCGCCTGGCATATCTTCGAGCCGCATGAGGGGACGTTCGACTTCGATTTGTTCGACCGCGCCATACATGGGCTGGGCAAGGCTGGCATCAAGACCATCATGTGCACGCCGACGGCGACGCCGCCGCGCTGGCTGACGGCGCGTTATCCCGAAGTGTTGCGCGTCGATGCCAATGGCCGCGCCATGTGCCATGGCTCGCGCCAGCATGCCAATCTTGCGAGCGGCGTGTTCCGCGAGCATTCAAAGCGCATCACTCAAGCGATGGCCGAGCATTATCGCGGCAATTCGCACATCATCGGCTGGCAGACGGACAATGAGTTCAATACCTCTGGATCGCTGTCCTACGGTCCGGTGACTCTGGCCGAGTTCCAGGCCTTCCTCAAGGACAAGTACAAGACCATCGCCGCGCTCAACGATGCGTGGGGCGGGCATTTCTGGGCCACCGCCTACGACGATTTCGATCAAGTGGTGCTGCCCCTCGACTACGCTCCTGCCCCGGTCGGGCCGACCCATGTGGTCGACTATCACCGCTTCCTCGCCTTCGTCACGGCGCGGTTCCAGCACGATCAGGTGCTGATCCTGCGCGCCACCAATCCAGACTGGTTCGTCTTCCACAATTTGGGCCGGATCGACGACATTGACTTCCGCGGCGAGTTCTCGACCGATCTCGATTTTCTCGGCTTCGACATCTACCCGCATCTCGATGACGAGATGCAGCGGGTCGGAAGCGTCGGCGAGGCGCAGGCGCTGCGTCTCGATCTCTGCCGCGGCTTCACCGGCAATTTCATCGTGCCCGAGCAGCAATCGGGCTTCGGTGCGCAGCCGAACTTCTCGACGCTGACGCCCGAACCCGGCGAGATGCGCCGCATGGCCTATACGTCAGTGGCGCGGGGCGCCGATGGCGTGATGTTCTTCCGCTGGCGGCCGGCGCATTTCGGTGCCGAGATCTATTGGATGGGCATCATCGATCACGACGACATCCCTCGGCGGCGCTATGACGAGGCCAAGCAGTTTGCGGGTGAGGTCACGGCGCTCAAGGACAAGATCCTCGGCACGCATGTGCGCATGGATTTGGGCATCGCCGGATCAGATTTCGACAATCAGGAGATGCACCGCTCCTGCCCTATCGGCATGCCGAGCCCCCAGGACGATGCGACGCTGCTGCACCGCTATTGCTACCGCCACAACATCGCCTGCGGCTTCATCCATCCCGAGGATGATCTCAGCAAGCTCAAGGCGCTCTACGTGCCGCATTGGCTGAAATGGACCGATGCGTGGACGGCGCGGATCGAGGGCTTCGCCAAGGCGGGTGGAACGGTAATCCTGGGCGGCCGCACCGGATCACGCGACGTCAACAACCACGTCATCCGCGACACCTCACCGGGTAAGAGGCTCTCGGCGCTGGCCGGGATCACGGTCGAGGAGTTCGGGTTGCTGACGCCGATCGGCGGCGAGGGCCTGTTCGAGCATGGCGGCCGCTTCGGCGCCAACACGGTGCGTAAGAAGCTGCCGGCGACGTCGGCGAGCCGCCAATACGAGCTCAAGATCGGGAATGCGCAGGTGACGGCGGCGCATCTTTATGAGCTGCTTAACGTCGCGCCCGGCACGGAGGTTATCGGCAGCTGGGCCAGCCGCTTCGCCGAGGGCCAAGCCGCGATGACTTCGCGCAAAGTCGGCAAGGGCAATGTGATCTACCTCGGCACGTACCTCAGCGATGCTCTGGTCGAGGTGCTGGCCGATCAGGTGCTGGCGCCCGCCGGTATCGTCCCGCTCGTCGCCGACATGCCGGCCGGCGTCGAGGCGACGATCCGCGAAAGCAAGGACCGCCGCCTGCTGTTCATCCTCAACACGCTGGGCGAACTGGCAAGCATAGGCAATGTCCCCGCGGGCAAGGATCTGCTCGGCGATGGCAAAGTACGCGGCGGTAAGCTGTCGCTCCCGGCCTATGGCTGCAGCATCATCGAACTCGACTAGGGATGCTGTCGCGAGGCCTTGGGCAACGCTCAATAACTTCTGTCCCGGTGATCTTAGATTGGCAGCAATGTCCACTCTAGGCGTCTTTGTGCCGCCAGGTCCCACGACTTTCGGTGCGACCATCACGAACACGCTCCTTTCGATCGTCGCAGGCAACGGCTGGCGCTGTGGACCCGTGTCCGCTTGGGCCAAACCCGGACATCATGTCGCCCAAGCCGAACGACGGCTTTGAGGACCGGTGAATTTGATCTCAACAGCCGACAAGGCGCAAAGCGGTCATGTGCGCTTCTACTGAAGAGAGCCCGCTTTGGGACCCAATGCGGATACCGAAATCTCATGTGAACCTCGCGCCGAAAGCAAACTTACAGGCAACGGCTGCGAATGGCCCTGTCAATCATGGTGGAAGACCTCCACCATGCGTGCCCACCACTCGCCTTCGCCGCGGGTCTCGAGCGGCTCCTGCATGGGATCGCAGATCGTCCACCATTTCTGTATCGCCGGGTCTTGCGCCATCACGGCGGCATCGGCGGCGAAATCGTTGCCGTGATACTCCCAGTAAGCGAAGAGGATGTTCTCGGGCTCGCGGAGGAAAATCGAGTAATTGCGAATGTTGGCTCTCGTGATGGCGGCAAGGACATCCGGCCACACGGCCGCATGCAGTTCCCGGTAGGCCGGGATCACGGCGGGCTTCAGTCCAATGCACAAACCCATTCGCTGCATGGTCGCTTCCTCAATAGGTGGTCCGGCCACCCGAAAGGTCGAAGACCGAAGCCGTCGTGAAAGAGTTATCCTTCGAGACGAGCCAGGCCACCATGGCGGCGGCTTCTTCAACTTCCAGGAAGCGCCCGCGGGGAATGCGCACCAGCATGTAGTCAATGAACTCTTTCGTGAGTGTTTCCAAGATCCGGGTATTGGCCGTTGCGGGGGTGATGGCATTCACGGCGATGTCGTATTTGGCCAGTTCCTTGCCCAGTGACTTGGTGAGCCCCAGCACGCCGGCCTTGGCGGCAGAGTAAGCCGACAAGCTCGGATTGCCTTCTTTTCCGGCCACCGACGAGATGTTGACGATGCGGCCATAATTCCGCGCCTTCATCGACGGGATCACCACCTTGTTGACGTAGAAGGTGCCGTTGAGATTGATCTCGACGACCTTGCGCCATTCGTCGGGATCATAATCCTCGACGGTCGCATTCTTGCCGGCGATGCCGGCAGAGTTGACGAGGATCGACACCGGACCGACCTCGTTCTCGACTTCGGTATGGACGCGCGACAGGCCGGCGAGATCGGTGATATCGATCTGTTTGGCCGAGGCGCCTTCGCCGAGCGCGCCGACCGCCAAGCCGAGCGCGCCGCTGTTGTTGTCCCACAAGCTTACCTTCGCGCCGGACTTGATCAGACGCAGGGCGATGGCGAAGCCAATGCCCTGCGCCCCGCCGGTCACCACGGCGGTCTGGCCGTTCAAGTCGATATTGTTCAAGGTTTCATTCCTTCATGAGATTGAGTCGGCCGCGATCTCGAGCGTGTTGCGGAGTGAAGTTGCCAAATGTTCACGCATGCATTGCGCCGCATGCGGGGCGTCTCCGGTCTGCATCGCCTCCAGGATTAGCCGGTGCTGGCGGATCGTCACCGCACCCAGACCGGGTTCGGGTATGGCGAGATGCCGGCCGCGATCCATCTGCGCCTTGGAAATGTCGACGGCGCGCCACAGCATATGCAGTCCGTTCACCTCGGCGATCATGCGATGGAAGGTGTCGTCCAACCGGATCGCCTCGGCAAAATGACGACGCCCTATGGCGAGTTCGTGCGCGGCGATGTTGTCGGCGAATGCTTCGGCGGCCGTCGTGGTCAAGCGACCTGCCGCGCGTGAGGTGCTTTCCGCTTCCAGCGCCGTGCGAATCACGTAGGCTTCCTCGAGCGCCCTGCGGCTGATCGGCGCGATGAATGTGCCGTTCTGGGCAAAGACGTCGATCAGACCCTCGTCGCTGATGCGTTTCAGCGCCTCGCGCACGGGCGTGCGCGACACGCTGAGCCGCGCTGCGAGCGTCGCCTCGATGACAGCTTCTCCCGGCCGCATGCGGCCGCTGACGATCAGCCCGCGCACGACTTGGTAAACCTGTTCGCTCAACGCGACACCGCGTTTCAGGCGTATGGCTTCGATATCCAACTTTTGGCATCCGGTGCGAGAACGAGTCCAATGCGCCTTGTCCGGACCCCTGGTGGAAAGTCGAGGCGGGAAGTGTCCGCCTCGACTTGGGTCATTGTGAGCCCGTTACTTGGCGATGCAGGTATCTGCAGTCTCGGGCGTGCACACATCAAGGCCGGTATTAGGTCGGGTCCTGCGGAGCGGGCTTGCCATCCTTGATGTCCTTCAGCGCCATCATCGTCTTGTAGGCCATTTCGAAGGGCCCGCTGGCCGACCTGGCCTTGCGAAAGCCCCTCCTTCATCTGGTCGATCTGGGTCGGCAGCGTGTCCGCGTAGACGACGGCGAGTTCCTTCTTGGCGATCTTGTCCTTGAATGGCGCATCACCGAAACGCCTTGGGATTTGAGGCGCCGGATCAGTTCTAGCACTTCGGCGACCTGGCGCACCGAAATGGCCGCGGTCGGTTCGTCCATCAGCACCAGCTTGGCTCTGGAAAGACGCGTACTAGCGATCGCCACCGCCTGGCGCTGACCGCCCGACATCTTCCGAACCAGATCGCGCGGGCGGGTTTCTGACTTGAGTTCAGCAAACAGCGCCGCCGATCGGTCGATCATCGCTTGCTTGTCGAGGATGCGAAATGGCCAGAAACCCTTCTTGATCTCCCGCCCAAGGAACACGTTCTGCGCGGCCGTCAAGTTGTCGGCCAAGGCAAGGTCCTGGTAGACTACTTCGATGCCCTGGGCCCGCGCCTCGATGGGCTTGTGGAAATCGCAAACCTGATCGTCGACGAGCACCTTACCGTCGTTTGGCGGGAAGTTGCCGGCGATCAGTTTGACCATTGTCGACTTGCCGGCGCCGTTGTCGCCCATCAGGCCCACAACCTCGCCCGACTCCACAGTAAAGCTGACATCCGTCAGGGCGCGGATTGCCCCGAAACTCTTCGAAACGCCACGGACTTCCAGAAGTGACACTTTTCTCTCCCTTCCCCGTGCGAGCCGAAATCGGTCCGAACGGCCTGTTTATCCGCGCTCTGACGGCTGCGGTTTACGCGACGACCCTTAGCCGACACCTTCCAGATTGACCGGCGCTGCAACCTCCTCGATGGTCGCCCACCGCCGCGACCGGGCGGACCGCAGCACCGCGTCCACCACGGCGTCGGCCGCAAGGCCATCTCGAAAGTTGGGCACAACCTTCTCTCCAGTGCGAAGGCCGCTAAGGAAGTCGGCGACCTGATGTACGAATGTGTGTTCGTAACCGATCTGGAGGCCCGGCACCCACCAGGCCTTCATGTATGGATGGTCGCTGTCGGACACGTGAATAGTGCGCCAGCCGCGAAGGGCGGCTTCGTCATGGTGGCTGAAGTACTGAAGCCGGTGCAGGTCGTGCAAATCCCATGCGATCGAGCCGTGTTCGCCGTTCACTTCCAGCGTAAAAAGCGCCTTGTGGCCGCGCGCGAAGCGGGTCGCCTCGAAACTTGCGAGCGAGCCGTTGGCAAACCGGGCAAGGAAAAGGCCGGCGTCCTCCGCCGTGACGGCTTCGCGCTTGCCGCTCAGCGCATGCATGCGTTCACGGATGAAAACCTCGGTCATGCCGCACACCTCGGCAAACGGCCCGACGAGCCAAAGTGCCGCATCGATACAGTGGGCAAGCAGATCGCCCGTGACGCCGCTCCCTGAGCGGCTGGCGTCGAGCCGCCACGTACCCGGCCCGCCTTGTGGYAGATCCGCCGACATGGTCCAGTCCTGCAGGAACTTGAAGCGGCTGTGGAAGATCTGGCCGAGCCGCCCTTCCTCGACCATCTGCTTGGCCAGCGCCAGCGCGGGCACCCGCCGGTAATTATACCAGACCATATTGGCGACGCCCGCACGCTCCACCACCTCGACCATGCGCCGCGCCTCGGCGAGCGTGGTTCCGAGCGGTTTTTCGCACGCCACCATCTTACCGGCTTTCGCGGCGGCCATCGCTATCTCGGCATGGGTGTCATTCGGACTGGCGATGTCGATAAGATCGATGTCGTCGCGCTCGACCAGTTTGCGCCAATCCGTCACATGCGAGCCGAAACCCCATTGGGCGGCAAAATCCCGGGCCTTGGCTTCGTCGCGTGAGCAGACCGCCACCAATTCCGCRCCCGCTTCCTCGGGAAAAAAGCGCCGCACCTGATGATAGGCATTAGAATGGGTACGGCCCATGAAGCCGGTGCCAACGAGCCCAACCCTCAAGCCCCGGTTTGACGGCACGTCATTCTCCCAAAACTCCCCTAGCAACTATCTTGACGCCTAGCGAAAGAGTGTCAATCGAAATTGGTATATTAGTGTACAACACACTAGCGGGCCCATCGCGGGTCTGAGCGTTCTAGAGGCCGGCACTAGAAAATGTCGGGGCAGGCTGTTGGCGGGCAAGAATTTTGAACTTCTGTTTGAGAAGCAGTTTTCGCTTTTATTGATCGCCGCTATGCAAGCCAATGTAGCCTGCAATCGGAAGAGCCAAATTACGGCTCATGGAGCCACCACGACCTCCAGCGCGTTCTCGTGCGACAGTCAGCTTTCAGGAAACGGCGAAGCTGAAAAGCGCCGTTGCGTCGTGGAAGACGTACGTCAATTTTCGGGGGTCAGAAGCTGACGTTCGCTGACGCCTAGATCTGACCCAAGTCCGCATTCACAGCAGGTCTGAAAGCGAACAGCAGTCTGATCGAGCTTCCTGGAAAGACCCGCATCATGGAGTGCAAGATGGCCTGTATGTGCCTATCCAAGTCGAGCTCGCCCCGTGCCTCAACAGTCAAGCGGCCTTGGCCAGGCGGTCGCGCCGACCGGTCGCAGGATAGGAGCAGATAGCCAGCAATGCTTGCTCTTCAAGTTGGTCTGCCCTCATACGGTCGTGCCGGCTGCAGCCCGCTCGATGAACAACCGCATGGAGTGCATTATAAGTAGTCTCATGGGCTGAGATCAGAGCCTGCAATTCGGCTGAGGTACCTTCCTCCTCTGCAAACGTCGGTTCAACGACAGACGCAATTGCGGTCAACGCAAGAAGCGTACGGCGGGTGACTCCGGGCATGCCTCATATCCTTGCCGTCTGATGAGTTCCGGCACAGCATAGCACCGGCGCAACGGTCCGCAGAGGTACTCTGCAACGCGATCACACTATCTGCTGACAAAAGGTCCCGCCCCGGCAGCTGCCCGCCTATCGTTGACGGGGTTGAGCTCCGTGAAAATTGAAAGTCGCCCGGTAGTAGAGCGCCTCGCCACGACAAACCGGTCGGCCGTTGATCTGGCCTCGCGACGTCAGCGATCTCGCCCGCTGGCTGCCAACTGGCTGCAACCGGCTGATTTGGATGGGTGGGAAGCTGCCGTTCGGCTCAACGCCAGAACAGCCACGTTGCGCAAAGTACCAAGCCAGTACTTAGACGTCGCGTTTGGGGCCGTAACCGGACTGTCAGGTCTCGGCAGGCATTTGAGATAAGCTGCCGTTCTCCATACGACCCCAATTCGGTCGTTCAACGAGCCCGGCCAAATGGCCAAAAGCGGTCAGCCCTGTTGAGAAGGCATAGATGCGCTGAGGGCTCTCACAAATCCGTCGTTTTCCCGCTTTGCGCCAGACGTTGAACGAGCAGATCAATGAGCATTCGGACCTTCGAGGGCATATAGCGACGATCTGGATAGAGCGTGTATACCGGTAGCGGTTCACCTTGATACTCTGCCAGAAGGGGGACCAACCTTCCCGCTTCGAGATCGGCCGCCACAATTGCGCTTGGCAGACTGGCGATGCCGAGTCCCCCAATCGCTGCGGCACGCAGGCCATCGGCGCTATCCATGACCATTCTCGCTTGCGCATGCCTAACTTTCACCAGTTCATCACCGGCCTGAAGCGACCAGGCCATTAAGTGGCCGTCGCGGCCAAATGCCAGATGATCATGTTCGTTTAGCATTTCGGGGTTGTCTGGCTGGCCGCGTTTGGAGAGGTAGGACGGCGCGGCGCACAGGACTCCATCGATCCGATCAATGACGCGGCTCACAAGGCCGGTGCTGAATTCAAGTCCCCCTATGCGAACCGCGAGATCATAGCCGCCACCAACGAGGTCACTGATGCGATCGGAAAATGTCACCTCTGCCCTGATCTCTGGCCATTGGAGGAGGTATTCCTGCAGAACCGGCAAGATGCGTAGCCGGCCATAGGCATCAGGAACGGACAGTTTTATCGTGCCACGGGGCTTTTGCTCACGGTGCCGGACTGCCGCCTCTGCTTCTTCCAGATCTGCCAGCAGCGAAACGCAGCGTTCGTAGAAAAGCAGGCCGTCCGAAGTGGGCGAAACTCGGCGCGTACTTCGGTTAAGCAACCTTGCGCCAAGACGCTCCTCCAGCCTGATAACGGCCTTCCCCACAGCCGATCGCGTTATGCGCAGCGCTCGCCCAGCCGACGTGAAATCGCCAGCGTCCACCACAGCGATAAACGCCCGGATGACTCCGATATCGAGTTCGTCTCGCAACAGGTATCCCCCGTCCGTTGTGTGGGGACACACATTCCCCAATAGGTCGCTTATATCGCGAATTGTAGCGCCAGAACACCTCCCGTTCCCAGTCGCGCGTCAAGCAAACACGATGGAGAATAGCTATGTCCGCCATGTCCCCTCGCGATACCGCCCCGGTGGTTCGTCACAATCCGTCAACGATGTGGGATTCGACCGCGAACGGTCACTCACAAATCAGCGTCGCCCAGGCAAGGCAGTTGGCCTACCTGTCGGGGCAGATTGCATCCCCGCTCGACGGCTCGGCGGTGCCAGAGACAGTAGGTGGCCAAGCGGAGCTCATTGCCGATAGCTTGAAGGCTGCCCTCCAAGAACTAGGCGCCTCGACAGACGACATCGTTATGCTCCGCATCTATGTTGTCGATGGCACAACAGAGCGCTTTCTCGAGGCCTATGCACCGATCCAAGCGATGCTTGCCGGAACAATGCCGAGTCTCACCGTGTTGGGGGTGCAGTCCCTCTTTACCCCAATGTTGCAACTCGAAGTGGAGATGGTCGTCCGCGTCCCATGACGAAGACAGGTGGAGGTCGGGGCCCAACCATGGCTGCTTTCAGGAGGACCTGAACGAGCCATGCGACGGTTGAAATGAGGGCGCTTTTCGGACAGGCAGCTTCGGGCCGACTGCAGACTGTCTGGTTCGGAGAGCCTGATGGGGATAGCAGCCGTTCGCCGGGTCCGATTCCGCTGTTGTCGCCGAATCTGGAGCTGCAGCACGAGTTGTAGCGCAATTACGGAGCGGGTTTCCGCCCGCCCTAATCTAGAATACGTCCGCGTCGTCCCCTCACCGAATCAGCGCAAGGCAAGCTGTCCGCAGCGTAGAAGTCAGAGTGGATTGGCTTGGGGTCAGATGCGATGTCGGAGCGCCTCGACGACTACGGCCATCGCAGGCGAGAGCTGCCGCCTACTCGGGTAGTAGAGGTGATAGCCCGCAAATGGCTGACTCCAGTCGTCAAGCACCAGCCTGAGGCGTCCGCTGGTGATGTGGTGGCTTACGAGATTTTCCGGGACATAGGCGATCCCGCAACCGCGTATCGCAGCCTCGATCATGGGTATGGACGAATTGAAGGTGAGTTGGCCTTCCACCCGCACGCGAAGGTCGCGCCCATCCCTGGCGAATTCCCAGGCATACAATCCGCCGAAGGTCGCCTGTCGCATGTTTATGCAGTCATGATCGACCAGATCCTGGGGTGCGGTTGGCACCGGATGGTGGGCAAAGTACTCTGGCGAAGCCACGGCCACGAGCCTCCAATCCGGACCGATCCGCACTGCGATCATATCCCTGTCGATGCTCTCGCCGAGCCGCACGCCTGCGTCAAAGCGCTCCTCCACAATGTTCTTCATGCCGTTGTCGCTGTAGAGCTCGACGCGCACGTCGGGATAGTCGCTTAGCACGGGCTGCAGCTTCGGCCAGACAGTCGTCTGGAGCGCATGGTCGGACAGAGTGACGCGGACCGTTCCGGAGGGTTTGTCGCGAAAGGCCACCAGGCTTGCAAGGTCGGCCTTGATTTCCTCGAAGCGGGGAACAAGAGATTGGAAAAGCCGCTCGCCGGCCTCGGTCGGGGCGACACTCCGCGTCGTGCGCGTCAGCAGACGGACTCCAAGACGAGCTTCCAGATCCTTGATTGTCGAGCTTAGGGTCGACTGCGAGGTACCGAGCTTGGCCGCCGCCTTGGTGAAGCTGCGCTCGCGGGCGACAGCCACAAACCAGAGCAGATCTTTCATGCCATCGCGCTGCATGGGTCACCTCCAATCGGACATTTATATCATAAGCAGATAAGTCCATGCGAATTACTCAGACTAATAGAATGGGTTCCTCGCGATATATTCCGGGCATGGCGACGAAGAAGGCGACTGATCCGCCCAGCTGCGTTGCAGGGATGCCAACTAATGGAAACGACCTACGACACCCGATTCATCGAAGACCGCGCCGCGTGGGGTGCGGTGCTTTCGATGGCGCTTTGCGTCTTTGTGCTTATCGCGTCGGAATTCATGCCGGTGAGCCTGCTCTCCCCGATCGCGGCCGATCTCGACATCACCGCAGGCCGCACCGGACAGGCGATTTCGATTTCGGGTGCTTTCGCTGTCGTGACCAGCCTGCTGGTTGCCGGCCTCACGCGCCGGATTGACCGCCGGCTGGTCGTGACCGGCTTTACCCTTCTCCTCATCGTCTCCGGGCTCGCTGTCACCTTTGCGCCGAATTACGCGTCCCTCATGGTTGGCCGCGCGCTGCTCGGAATCGCCATCGGCGGCTTCTGGTCGATGTCGACCGCGATCGTCATGCGCCTGATGCCGCAAGACATGGTTCCGAAGGGCCTCGCCATGCTGAACGCTGGCAATGCCCTTGCCGCCACGATTGCCGCACCGCTGGGCAGCTTTCTTGGCGCCTATGTGGGCTGGCGCGGCGCTTTCTTTCTCGTCGTGCCGCTCGGTCTGCTGGCGCTGGTCTGGCAGTGGATCAGCCTTCCTGCGCTGCCCCCGCGCCAGAGGAAACGTCCAGGCAATCCGCTGGCGCTGCTGGGCCGTCTTCCAGTCGCCATCGCCATGGCGTCCATCATGATGCTGTTCATGGGCCAGTTCGCGCTTTTCACCTATCTGCGCCCCTTCCTCGAGAGCGTCACCCAGCTTGATATCGCCGCGCTTTCGGCGATCCTGCTGGCAATGGGGCTGGCGGGGGTCCTCGGTACCTGGTGCGTCGGCCGGCTTTTGCGGACGCGCCTGTTCGGCATTCTCATAATCATCCCTCTGGTCATGGCCGCGCTAGCAGTTGCGCTCGTTGCCTTCGGTGCCTCGCCAGTTCCCACAGCGCTGCTGCTCGTTGCCTGGGGTTTCTTCGGCACGGCCGCGCCCGTTGGCTGGGGCACGTGGCTCAGCCGCACTTTGCCGGACGACGCGGAGGCTGGCGGCGGGCTGCAGGTCGCCGTCATCCAGCTCGCCATCACCGGGGGCGCGGCCCTCGGCGGCACGCTCTTCGATACGGTCGGCTGGTGGGGAGCGTTCACTTTTGCCTCGATGTTGCTCTGCGGATCGGCGCTCGCCGCCTTCGCCGCAGCGCATATAGCCCGGAGATCCTCGCAATGATCATCGAGCATGCGACGCTCAGCCGCCGGACATTGCTCGGCGCCGCGCTCGCGGTGGCGGCCTCGCCGCGCGCAGCCGCCAGCCAAGAGGGCAAGGCCCCAGCCAGCCGGGAGCCCACCGACATGAAGATAAGGATGACTTTTAACGGCCGCGCAATGACCGCGACGCTCTACGACAATCCGTCGGCGCGCGACTTCTTCGCCATGCTGCCGCTGGACCTCAAGATCGAGGACTACGCGCGTAACGAGAAGATCGCCTATCTGCCGCGCAAGCTAACGGAGGAGGGAAGCGGTCCGTTCGCCAACGAGCAGCCCTATGACCTCTGCTATTTCATGCCCTGGGGCAACTTGGCAATGTTCTACGCCGACTATCGCCATCCCGGGCTGATCAGGCTCGGCCGATTCGACGAGGGCGAACAGGCCCTGCACATTCGCGGCGAGCTCGCTCCGCATCGAACGCGTTTGATGACACAAAGGAGATCACCATGGACATTGTTCGCGCTGGAACGAGGCCTTCCGGCAAGGGGCCGGCTGATTGGTTCACCGGCACGGTGCGGATCGACCCGCTCTTCAACCCCTTCGACCCCGAGCGGGTGCAGGGCGCGCAGGTAACTTTCGAGCCGGGCGCCCGCACCGCCTGGCACACGCATCCGCTTGGGCAGACGCTGATCGTCACGTCCGGCCTCGCCCGCGTCCAGCGCGAGGGCGGCCCGATCGAGGAGGTCCGGCCCAGCGACGTCGTCTGGGTCGCGCCCGGCGAAAAGCACTGGCACGGCGCGTCGCCGCAGACCGCCATGACCCATATTGCTCTCCAGGAGGTCAAGGACGGTAAGGTGGTGGACTGGCTGGAACATGTCAGCGACGCCGACTACGGCGCCTGACGTCGATTGATCGAAAGGAAAGCAAAATGCTCGCAACCCTTCTTTACAAGCCTGGCGACATCCGCTGCGAGGAAGACGCCGATCCGAAAATCCTGCGCCCGACGGACGCCATCATCAAGCTCTCGGCAAGCTGCATCTGTGGATCGGACCTGTGGCCCTATAGAGGGCTCCAAAACGTAGACGGTCCCATGCATATGGGCCATGAATATTGCGGAATCGTCGTCGAGGTCGGTGCAGAGGTGCGCACGGTGCGTCCCGGCCAGTTCGTCGTCGGCTCGTTCTGCCTCTCCGACAACATCTGCCCGCATTGCCGCTTCGGTTTCCAGTCGTCCTGTGTGCAGCGCGAGTTGATGTCGGGCGCGCAGGCGCCTTATGCCCGCGTGCCGCTGGCCGATGGCACACTGGTCGCCACTGCCGAGGTGCCGTCGGCCGAACTGATTCCTGACCTGCTGGCTGTGTCCGACGTGCTCGGCACCGGCTGGTATGCGGCCGACGCGGCCGAGGTCCGCGAAGGGTCGACGGTGGTGGTCGTCGGCGACGGCGCGGTCGGCCTGATGGGTGTGCTGGCGGCCAGGGAGCTGGGCGCGGAGCGCATCATCGCCATGAGCCGCCACAAGAGCCGTCAGGACCTTGCCCGCGAATTCGGCGCGACCCACATCGTGGCCGAGCGCGGCGAGGAAGGCATTGCGCGCATCAAGGAGCTGACCAAGGGCGTCGGCGCGGACTCCGTGCTGGAATGCGTCGGCACGGGAGAATCTTTCGACCAGGCGCTGGCCTGCGCGCGGCCCGGCGGCACGATCGGCTATGTCGGCGTACCGCATGGCGTGAGCTTCGACGGCCAAAGACTGTTCTTCGGCCAGAAGCGGATGCTGGGCGGCCCGGCGCCGGTTCGCCGCTTCCTGCCAGACCTGATGGACCGCGTACTCAAGGGCAGCATCAAGCCCGGCAAAGTCTTCGACCTCAAGCTGCCGTTGGCCGAGGTCGCCGAAGGCTACCGCGCGATGGACGAGCGCCGCGCGATCAAGGTCATGCTCTCCGTGTGAACGAAGACTGGGAGGACAGCCCGTTCGCGCTCACATCAGATAAGGAACAAAGACATATGACGATGAGATGGAGGATCGCCGCCTTTGCGCTCGCGCTTTCGGCCGCCACGCCGGCCCATTGCGGGGAGTCCCCGATCGTCGGCGCGTGGCGCATGACGTCGCTAGAAGTCGGCGCGGGTGGAAACCTCAAGCTCGTACCGTATTCCGGTCAGGTTATTTTCACCGAGGCCGGCACTCTCTCGGTACAGGCGCAGAATCCCGAGGCCAAGGCGCCCGACACGCCTTACACAAGGAATGGCTACGAAGCCTATTACGGACCCGTCGCCATCAACGACCGGGACAAGACCTTCGTCATCACTGTCGAGTCTTCCCTGGTCCGCAATCTTGACGGGCAAAGCATGAAGCGCAAATTCGACGTCTCGGATAGTAAGCTGGTCCTCACGC